>JALJOM010000008.1:0-472500 GCA_024304885.1 Beijerinckiaceae bacterium | reverse complement strand
CATCCTCGCATCGCACCGATCGAGAGGTGGCTCGAGCGGCAGTTCGACCTGCCTGCGATCTTCCGCAATGTCGCGGCCTCGCTGACTACCACGGCCGCGTCCTTCGTCCGCGGCTCCGTGGTGCAGCTGCTCGGCACCCTGCTGACGTTCTACCTGCTGTTCTTTTTCCTGCGCGACCGCGGGCTCGTGGTGGGGGCCCTGCGGAACCTGCTGCCGTTGTCGCAGGCGGAGACCGACCAGCTGTTCGGCCGCGTCGTAGATACGATCCACGCGACGATCTACGGAACCCTGGTCGTCGCCGCCATCCAGGGCGCGCTCGGCGGCGCGATGTTCTGGTGGCTCGGCCTTCCGGCGCCGTTCCTCTGGGGCCTCGTGATGGCCCTGCTCGCGCTCGTGCCGATCCTCGGCGCCTTCGTGGTCTGGATTCCGGCCATGATCTACCTGGCGCTCGACGGCGCCTGGACCAACGCCGCCATCCTCGGCCTCTGGGGCGTAGGCGTCGTCGGCACCATCGACAACATCCTTTATCCCGTCCTCGTCGGCACGAGGCTGAAGCTCCACTCGGTTCCGGCCTTCATCTCCTTCATCGGCGGCTTGCAGCTGTTCGGCACCTCCGGGCTCGTCCTCGGGCCGATGATCGTCACGCTCACCTTGACCCTTTTCGACATCTGGCACCAGCGCACGCCGGAGCCACGAGACTGACGCGGTCCCGGGACAGGCCGGGCGGAGCGAAGCGCGGCCGAGGCAGCGCAGAGTGCCCCGAGAAATCGCACGCCCGGGCCTCGGAATCCGGCCGCTGCGCGCCAAGTATGAGGCGGATCCCGTCTGGCCGAGCCGAATCGCGACGCGGGGCTCGGCGGGCCAGAGCCGGCCGGACCGATTCAGAGACGTCACATGGAGGCAGAGAGCATGACAGCCATTATCGTCCACCTGATCGTTCAGATCATCGGCGGCGGCCTCGCCGGCTATGCCATGGGGCTCCAGCTCAAGGACTACGACCCGAGGAAGCATGCCGTCTATGGAGTGATCGGCGGCGTGATCCTCGCCCAGCTCATGCGCTTCCCGATCGCGCAGATGGCCGGGGGTCCGGATCTCGTTTCGATTCTCGGCAACCTGGTCGCGAGCGCCATCGGCGGGGTGATCTTCACGACGATCGCAGGGTTCTTCAAGGAGCCGTTCAAGTATTGACGCTCGACAGCAGCTCCGACGAGCCGCCGCCTCGCAGCCGTTTTCCCGTCCCCTGACGATGTTGCCAACGGTAATGCTCGAGCGGTAGGGTCGGAGCGTGGCACGGCGGCTCGGTCCTGCAGCCCGAGCGCGGTCCGGTCACGCTCCGCGGCTCGCTCCATGCCGCCTCGGCTCGCCCCTTCACGCCCCGCCGACGCATTCGGTCGGGAGCGCTGCCAGAGGAGGAAACGCCAATGTCCGGACCCATCATCACGCTCATCATCCAAGCCATCGCCGGCGCGATCGGCGGCAATGCGATCAGCGGCATCGCGAAGAATATCGACCTCGGCCCCCTCACCAAGACGATCGCCGGCGCGATCGGCGGTGGCCTCGGCGGCCAGATCCTCGAAGCCCTGATCCCCGCGCTCGGCGGCGGCGCGGCGAGCGGCGCCGTGACCGGAAGCGGGTTCGACATCGCGGTCTTCGCCGGCCAGCTCGCGGGCGGCGGCGTCACGGGCGCGATCGTCACCTTCGTCGTCGGGCTCGTCAAGAACGCGCTCTTCAAGCCGAAGACGAGCTGAGAGGTTCGACAGGCGGTCGCTCTCCCGGAGCGCAAGGATCGACGGCGCGGCCCAGACCCATGATCCATCGTCTCGGCGAATTCGACCTCGCCGCCCTGCTCGACCGCATGGCCCCCGCCGCGGCCATGGCGGCGATCCGGGATCGGCTCGAGACCCTCGGCGCCGAGGGCAAGTCCTTGCTCCGCGAAGAGGTTCTCGCGGCTCTCGAGGGCGCACTCGGCCACGGCACGCGAGCCGCCGCGGACTGGTTCGAGCTGCTGCTCGAAGGCCCGCTCCTGAACGAGGTGGCGGGCGGCGGCGATCCACCTACGGAGGACGGCGAGGCGCTCGAACCACGGCTCTGCCGTCTCGTCGTCGCCGCCTTGGCGGGCATGGCCCCGGACGCGCGAGGCGCCCGTGTCGCCGAAGCCGCCCGGAATCTACCGGACATTTCCCTCCTCTGCGCCGCGGTCATGGCGTTCGAGCAAGACCCCGAGCGTCCCGACCTCGGCGAGGCCTTGCCGCAGATCCGCAAGGCGCTTCTCGACCGCATCGGCGCCCTCGCCGCGACCTCGGCCTTTTGGGCGCAGCGCTTTCCCGCCTCTCTTCTCTGGTTCTGGTTCGGCCATGGCGAGGAGCAGCGCGTCTATCTCTTCACGAGGCAGGCGATGGACGATCCGGACGGTCTCGCGGCCTTGCTGACGATCCCCCTCGAACGCGTCGGGACCGGCGACGACGAGCAAGACATCGTCGCCGTGCGCCGCTGGTCGCGGATCATCGATTTCCAGGCGCTGGAAGCGCGCGCCGTGACGATGGCGATGTCGGCGCCATTGCGCACAGATCGGCGTCGCGCGAGACGCTATCTCGATGCCTTCGCGGCCGGCAAGGCCGAGTTGTTTCGGTAACCCACGAGGCAGGAGAAATGGCTGTCAGGGACCATATCGAGGTCAGAGGCTATGTGACGAAGGAGGCCTTCCTCGTCGGCCGACCTCTGCAGGCTTTCGAAAGGCTCCTCGGCTTTCGCGCCGGCCGGCTGGCGGCGGGAGCGACGATCGCCAAGCTCGATCGGCTGCCCCAGGCTCACGAGTTCGAGCTCGCCGGCTATTCGATGACCGCGCAGCACCGTTTCGCCATGCCGGGCGGGCTCGACGGTGCCAAGCTGAAGCATCTCGCCATCTCGAGCTGGACCCTTGCCGGAGGCCATCGCCTGGTCAAGGTCATGCCCCGCGCGCCCCATGATCCGAGCATGGCCGACGACGAGCAATATCCGCCGGGAGAGGGCGTGCCGCAATGGAAGCTGACCGCGCGCCTCCCGGCGACCATCACGGCCGAGCTCGCCGGCCATTCCGCGATCTACCGCCCCGCGGCTTGACCTTTTGCCTCGGCAGCTCGTGGAGGGGCTCGTCGATTCCCGGTCGTTTTCGCCGTTTCCGCTTCTTCGCCTTTGAATCGCGCTTCACTTCGTGACTCACGCTTCAAAGGCGGCGAATACGATTGGGGAGTTGCGAATCGCGTCGCAAAGGGGTGATCGTTTCGGACGAGAGGCGCGGCCGTCCCGGCCGACCGATCGACTCGAGGTCGATGTCCTTGCCCCGCGCGCCGCAAAGCCCGATCACCCCGGAGAAGCAGCCGGACGACACCGACCTGTCGCTACGTCCTCTAGCGCTCGCCGACTTTACCGGCCAGGAGGCGGCGCGAACCAACCTGAAGGTCTTCATCGAGGCGGCGAAGGCGCGGCGCCAGGCGCTCGACCATGTCCTGTTCTGGGGGCCCCCGGGTCTCGGCAAGACGACGCTCGCCCAGATCGTCGCGCGCGAGCTCGGCGTCAACTTCCGCTCGACCTCGGGGCCGGTCATCGCCAAGGCCGGCGATCTCGCGGCGCAGCTCACCGCGCTCGAGGAGCGCGACGTCCTCTTCATCGACGAGATCCATCGCCTCGCCCCGGCGGTCGAGGAGATTCTCTATCCCGCGATGGAGGATTTTCAGCTCGACTTCATCATCGGCGAAGGCCCCGGCGCCCGCTCGATCAAGCTCGACCTCGCGCGCTTCACCCTGGTCGGGGCGACGACCCGGGCGGGACTGCTCACGACGCCGCTCAGGGACCGGTTCGGCATCCCGATCCGGCTCGATTTCTATGCGGTGGCCGAGCTCGAGACCATCGTCGGTCGCGGCGCCCGCGTGCTGGGTCTTTCGATCAGCGCCGACGGCGCGAACGAGATCGCGAAGCGCTCCCGCGGCACGCCGCGCATCGCCGGACGCCTGTTGCGCCGGGTCGGGGATTTCGCCCTCGTCGCGAAGGAGCCGAGGATCACCCGCGCGATCGCCGATCACGCCCTGGCCCGCCTCGACGTCGACGGGATCGGCCTCGACCAGATGGACCGGCGCTATCTCACTACGATCGGCGTCTCTTTCGGGGGCGGCCCGGTCGGAATCGAGACCATCGCGGCCGCACTCGCCGAGCCCCGCGACGCGATCGAGGACATCATCGAGCCCTTCCTCATCCAGCAGGGCTTCGTCCAGCGCACGCCGCGCGGGCGCATGCTGACCGTGCATGCCTTCCGCCACCTGGGGCTGAAGGCGCCGGAGCCGGGACCATTGCAGCCGGAGCTGTTTTCCGACGATTCGGATCTCTCGGACACTTGAGCGCCTCGTAGGCGCAGCGCCCGCGGCCTATTCGGCCGCTTCCATCAGGGCCGGGTAGGGCAACGGCGCCCGCACGGGGCGGCAGGCGGCCTCGGGCGCGAGGCGCGCGAGCATCTCCTCGACCCGAGCGCGGACCTCGCTCGTGACATGCTTGCGGTTGGTACCGCGATAATAGGGGAGCGGCTCACCGAAGACGAGATCGCAGGTAATCGGCGCGCCCTTCAAGAGCGACCAGGCATGCGGGAGGAGCGTCACGTCGCGGTTCCAGGCGGCCCGAGGCGAGGAATAGCGAATCGCGATCGGCTGCACGTCGACCCGCTCGACCCCGGCCGCCGCGGCGAGGAGATCACGCGCCGAGGCGAAATGGGAGCTCTTGAACTTCTTGAGCGAGACGCCGTCGCCGATCGTCCCCTCGGGAAACAGGAGCATGCTGCGGCCCGCGAGCATTCGTCGAGCCATGGCGGCATTCGCGCCCGGGATCGCGCGGCGCCGCTTGCGATCGATGAGCACCGTCTCCTGCAGCTTGACGAAGGTGGAGACGACCGGCCAGGACGCCACCTCCTTCTTCGCGAGGAAGCAGACCGGCTCGACGCTGCAGAGCGCCAGGATGTCGAGCCAGGACACATGGTTCGAGGCGAGGAGCCGGGCACCGCTCGCGATCGGAGCCCCATGCGCCGTGACCTTTACCCGCAAGAGCCGCGAAAGAATCCGGCAGCAGGCGAGAGGAACCAGGCGCCGCGAGGGCCAACCGAGCCTCGCCGCGGACCATTGCAGCGGAACCGCGAGAACGACAAAGACGAGAATCGCGAGACAAATCGCGACAGCGCGTATATAGGCCATGTCGCCTCCGGGAGGAGGAAGATGAGTCTCGCGTTCTTACGGTTTCCAACTATCAGTTTCATGACAAGGCCTGATCAGAGTGGCCGATCATGACTTTTGCACTACTATATATGACAGCTTCATCTTTACGTCATTGAATATTTACGAAAGCGTCGTGTTCGGCTTCGAGCAGTGCCGTGATTTCTCCTTCGAGCGAGCCCCCCGATCGAGAGTCGCGAGCCGCGCCATGGTTGTGCCGCAAATATCCCTGCAATCTGGGCGCTAGGTCACGACGACTTTGGATCGAATCGATCCGAAGGCGTGAAACGTGATCGATTCCAAAAGTTTAGAGCGGGATGCGGGCGGAAAGCCGCTGTACGCTTTTCCTCATCCCGCTCTAGCCTACCGGAGGAACCCTGGGGAGGAACTCCGCCATCCCACCGAACAAAGGTCTCGATCGATGCAAAGCGATGCTCTTCGCCGCCCCTCGGGCAAGGTGATCCTCCTGGCGGCGGCCCTGACGGCGGCTGTGCCGCTCGGTGGCTGCTACACGCCCTCCGAACGCGCATTGGGGGGTGCGGCGATCGGCGGACTCGGCGGTGCCGGGATCGGCGCCCTGGCCTCTGGCGGAATGCTTGGTCCGACCCTCGCCGCGGGAGCGATCGGCGCAGCAGGGGGAGCGCTCATCGGGGCCGCGACCGCTCCGGCGCCACGCTATTACGCCCGTCGTCATGGGCGGTATCGCTATTATTGAGGCTCGATCGCACGGCTCGAGCCAGGCCGAGCTTGCTGCCACGGGCCGCGCTTTGCCTCACCCCCCACGCGGTCCTGCGACGAGGGAGACGAGATCGCCGCCGTGGCGCTCGAGGCGACCGGCGAGCTCGAGCTGCAGCAAGATCGCCTGGACCTCTCGCGCTCGAGCCCTCGAGGCCCGAATCAGCTCGTCCACCGAAATCGGCACCGGCCCGAGAAGCTCCGTGATCCTCGCCGCGAGGTCGAGCGGCTCCTCGTCGCCGTCGGCCGGGGCTCGTGGGGCGTCGTCCGCCCGAGGAGTGTCGCCCCGAGTAGCCGGCGCCACGGACTCGAACGTGTAGCGCGGTGGCGGCGCGATCGTCGCCGCCTCGGCCCCGAAGAGCTCGCACTCGTCCCAGAGCGGCTCGCCGAGCTCGTCGCCGGCGGCTTCCGCGAAGCCGAGCCGGGGCTCGTCGCGGGCGAGGTTCTGGCGCGCCAGGGCCTCGACCACGTCCTCGGGCCGCGTGCAGAGGCTCGCGCCGTCCCTGAGCAGTGCATTGGTTCCTTCGGCTCGGGGATCGAGCGGCGACCCCGGCACGGCGAAAATCTCGCGCCCCTGCTCGGCCGCGAATTTCGCGGTCCAGAGCGTGCCCGATCCGCGCGCGGCCTCGACCACGACGACGGCCCGTGACATCCCCGAGACGATGCGGTTGCGGCGCGGAAAATCTCTCCCGCGCGGCTCCCAGGAGAACGGCATCTCGCTGATCGCTACGCCCTGCTCGAGCAACCGCTCCAGGAGAGGCGCGTGATCGGTCGGATAGACCTTGCCGAGCCCCCCGGCGAGCACCGCGATCGTTCCGCTCTCGAGCGTCGCTTGATGGGCCCGCGCATCGATGCCGCGCGCGAGCCCGGAGACGACGACATGCCCGGCACGGGCGAGGCCGCGCGCGAGCTGCTCGGTAAAGGCGAGCCCCGCCGCCGAGGCATTGCGCGAGCCGACGATCGCGATCTTGGAGCGGCGCAAGCTCGCGAGCGAGCCGCGCACCGCGAGGACGGGCGGGGCCCCCGGTATATGGGCGAGTGCCGGCGGGTAGTCCGGCTCGCCGATCGAGACGAAGGTGCCGCCACAACGGCGCATCTCCTCGAGCTCCTGCTCGACCTCCTCCACCGCGGCGATCCTGATCGAGCGCCCGGGTACGCCCTTGCGGATCAGCTCGGGAAGCGCCTCGAGAGCGGCACCGGCGGTGCCATAGCGCTCGATCAGGCGCGCGAAGGTCTTCGGCCCGATCGACTCGGAACGGACGAGCCGCAGCCGGTCGAGCCGCTCGCGCTCCGTCAGGGGGGCACCGGACGGCGCGGCGGGAAGGCTCATTATTTTTGCTCGATCCGGCTCTCGGTCCCGGCGAGCAGCCGCTCGATATTGGCGCGGTGCTTCAGCCAGAGCAGCACCGCGAGGAGGCCGAACACGAGCGCCGCATCGGCGCGGCCCATGCCGAGAAGGACGAGCGGCACGACGGCGCTCGCGGAAAGCGCCGCGGCCGAGGAATAGCGGGTGAGCCCTGCGACCGAGAGCCAGACCGCCGCGAAGGCGAGGGCCGCCGGCCAGGCGACGCCGAGGAGGCAGCCGAGGAAGGTCGCCACGCCCTTGCCGCCCTTGAAGGCGAGCCAGACCGGAAGCACGTGGCCGAGAAAGGCGCCGGCGGCGGCGAGAAGCTCGGGGCGGATCGCCGGGCCCGCGTCGCCCGAGGCGAGAAGCCCCGCGAGGACGACGGCCACGGTGCCCTTCAAGAGATCGAGCAGGAGCGTGAGCGCGGCGAGATCCTTGCGCCCGGTGCGCAGCACGTTCGTCGCGCCTATATTGCCCGAGCCGATCGCGCGTAAGTCGGCGGTGCCCGCCGCCCGCGTGAGAATCAGGCCGAAGGGAATAGAGCCGCAAAGATAGCCGAGGAGGAAAGCGACAGGACCTTGGAGCACGGTTCGAACCCGATCTCGATCGACACGGCGGGCCGACCCTAGCCGGCCCGGCGTGCAGCCGCAACGGGCAACAGCGAGCGCCCACGACCTGCTCGAAAACGATGCGCGCGCTCACGCTCGCGTGCTAGTGTTCCGCCATGACGAGCGGAATCGGGCGCGCCGCGGAGGCGGCGGTCGGACACGCGGACGACCCGCGAATCGCAGCGCTGAAGGCGGCGCTCGGGCAGCGCTGCATCGCCCTCGTCGGCCTCATGGGGTCCGGCAAGTCCTCGACCGGGCGCAGGCTCGCGCAGCGCCTCGGGCTACCCTTCGTCGATGCGGACTACGAGATCGAGCTCGCCGCCGGCATGACGATCGCGGAAATTTTCGCCCGCAACGGCGAGGCCTATTTTCGCGACGGCGAGCGCAGGGTCATGGCCCGTCTGCTGGCCGACGGCCCGAAGATCATCGCGACCGGCGGCGGCGCCTTCATGAACGCCGAGACCCGGCAGCGGATCGCCGAGTTCGCGATATCGGTCTGGCTCAAGGCCGATCCCGACGTGCTCTGGCGGCGCGTGCGCAAGCGCTCGCATCGGCCGCTCCTGCAAGGTCCCGATGCCGAGACGACGCTTCGCGCCTTGATGAAAGCGCGCTACCCGGTCTATGCAGAGGCCGACATCACGGTCACGTCGCGCGACGGGCCGCACGAGATCGCCGTCGAGGAGATCCTTGCGGCTCTCGAATATTTCCTGGCGTCATCCCCGGAACGGCCGCCGCAACCCCCGAGGTCGGGTCACATGAACGTTGTCGGCCTGCCGCCGCGCGCCGCCGATCCCTCCCCGCGCCGCGAGACGGTCCGAGAAACCGTCCATGTGTCGCTCGGCGGACGCGCCTACCGGATCGTGATCGGCCCTGGGCTGATCCGCGAGGCCGGCGCCGCCATCGCGCCCCTCGCGCAGGGCGCCGCCTGCGCGATCTTGACCGACGAGACCGTCGCCCGCCTCCATCTTCCGGCGCTCGAGGCGAGCCTCGATGCCGCAGCGGTGCGTCATTCGCGGGTCGTCGTCCCTCCGGGCGAAGGCTCGAAGTCCATCGCGACCTTCGCTGAGGTCACCGAGGCCCTCATCGCGGCGAAGCTCGAGCGGTCGGGCCTCGTAATTGCGCTCGGCGGCGGCGTCGTCGGCGACCTCGCCGGCTTTGCCGCGGCGACGGTCCGGCGCGGCACGCGTTTCGTCCAGGTGCCGACGACGCTGCTCGCGCAGGTCGATTCCTCCGTCGGCGGCAAGACGGGCATCAACTCGAGGCACGGCAAGAACCTGATCGGCGCGTTTCATCAGCCCTCGCTCGTTCTCGCCGATACGAGCACGCTCGAGACCTTGCCGCCCCGCGAGCTCCGCGCGGGCTATGCCGAGGTCGTCAAGTACGGCGTCATCGGGGATGCGTCCTTCTTCGGCCGGCTCGAGACCGGATGGCGCGAGGTGCTCGACGGAAAGGCCGCACTCGTGGATGCGATCGCCACGAGCTGCGCCGCCAAGGCCGCGATCGTGTCGCGCGACGAGCTCGAGCGCGGCGAGCGGGCTCTGCTCAACTTCGGCCATACCTTCGGCCATGCGCTCGAGCAGCTGACGGGCTATGACGGTGCGCGGCTGGTGCATGGCGAGGCCGTGGCGATCGGCATGGTCCTCGCGATGCGGCTCTCCGTGCGCCTCGGGCTCTGCCCGCAAGACGAGCAGCGGCGCGTCGAGGCGCATCTCGCCGCCGCGGGCCTGCCGACACGCGTCTCGGAGATCGCCGGTTTCGACGCCGACGCCGGTGCCGTGCTCCAGGCGATGTACCAGGACAAGAAGGTCGAGCGCGGCGCTCTCACCTTCATCCTCGCCCACAGAATCGGCGATTGCTTCATCGCGAAGAACGTGAGCGCGGACCAGGTCCTCGCGTTCCTGCGTGACGAGGCGGGCCTGCCGGCGAGCTGACGGCCGGCCTCGGCAAGGAGGCTCAGGCTGCCGCGGCAGCGGCGGCCGCGCGCGCGTCGTTCTTGATCCGCTCGACCATGGAGCGCACGCCGTTGGTCCGCTGCGGCGTCAGATGGGCGGAAAGACCGAGCGACTGGAACAAGTCCTGCGCATCGGTGCTGAGGATCTTGGGCGCGGTCTGTCCCGAATAGAGCGCGAGGACGAGGGCGACCAGGCCGCGCACGATATGGGCGTCGCTGTCGCCCTTCAGGTTCAAGACCGGCGTCCCGGACGCATCCGCCGCGACCCGTGTCTCGAGCCAAACCTGGCTCGCGCACCCGAGAACCTTGTTCCTGTCGTTGTGCGCTTCCTCGGCCAAGGGCTCGAGCGTGCGGCCGAGCTCGATGAGGTACCGGTAGCGGTCCTCCCATTCGTCGAGGTAGGTGAAGTTCTCGATAATCTCGTCGAGGTTCATGGCGTTCCGACGGTCCGCGTCCGATGGTTTCTTCTATATCGGTGGTGCAATCCTCTTGCCAAGAGCATTCCGTGGGCAGGTCGTAGCGGGCTCCTTCCGGTCGCGGATCGAGCTGCCGCCGGGCCGAGAACGGCCGACGGCCCGGGCGCTTCCGGCGTTAATCCTATTTTAAGCTTACCGCCCACGTCCGCGAGATTCGCGCTAGCATGTTCCCACGGTCGGCTGCGGCCGATCATCGTCACGTCGGGAAGCGGGTCATGGGTCAAGTTTCGGTCTGCCGGGAAAACGACCCGGTCTCGTTCGGGGAGAAGCTCGCCGGCTCGACGCGGTTCACGGCCTTGTTCGACGAAGGCATGGCCCTCGTCAACGCGGCCGCGGCCTATCTCGACGGCGCGGGACGGGTGGATGTGAAACGGCTCGACCGGACGGCTGCCCTCGCCTATGCCGTCGAGAGCATGCGGCTCACGACACGGCTCATCCAGGTCGCCTCCTGGCTCTTGCTCCAGCGCGCGGTGAACCACGGGGAGCTGACGCGGCCCGAGGCCGCGATCGAGCAGAAGCGCATCAGGCTGACCAAGGACGACAAAGTCTCGCCCGACGACGTCCTCGCGCTCCTGCCGCTGCGGCTCTGCCGGCTCATCGAGGCCTCGCTGCGCTTCCAGGCGCGCGTGATCCATCTCGACGGGCAGATTTATCGGGGCCCGGGACGGCGCGCACGATCGCTCCAGGCGCGAAGCCCGGTCACGCGTCAGATCGAAGCGATCGAGGCGGCTTTCGCAGCCGGACAGGGCGGCGGTGATCTCACTTCTTGCCGAGGCCGAGATTGCCGAACCGCGAGTTGAACTTCGACAGGCGGCCGCCGCGGTCGAGCAATTGCTGCGACCCTCCGGTCCAGGCCGGATGCGTCTTGGGATCGATGTCGAGATTCAAGGTAGCGCCCTCGCTGCCATAGGTCGAGCGGGTCATGAATTCCGTTCCGTCGGTCATGACGACCTTGATCAGGTGATATTGGGGATGGATGTCGGGCTTCATCGAAAGTCCTCTCGCGGTCGCAGGACGGCGGGCTGTGGCTCGAAAGTGTTGCGCTATATCGCGGCGCCCGCTCTCGTACAAGTCCCGCCGCGCGAGCTTCAGAACGAGACGCAGGAGAGGCCATCGGCGCGCAGGACCGACTCCTGCCGGAAGCGGCTCCTGTAGGCGGCGCGGATCGCTTCGATCCGTGCCTCGGACGACTCGTCGGGCACATACCAGATCAAGAGCAAGCGCGCAGGCTCGCGGGTGATGCGGCCCGAGCCGCCCCGCCATTGACCACGCCCATCCAAGACGGTGACGCCGTCCGGGAACCTCGGCGTGACCTCGGTCGCGAGGAAGCGGGCCCAGGCCCGAGGGCCGACGACACCGTTCGGCGTGCGCGCGCCGAGCAGGAGCTCGAGCCGCGCCATGGGCTTGCCCCCGACCCGGCACGACGCAGCGAGCCGCTGCTCCGTCTCGCCGAGGCCGCGGTCGGGGAAGACGACGAGGGAAAGCCAGATCGAGATGCCGATCGCCGTCGAGAACGCGCGGCGGGCAAGCCCGAGCCAGCGTCGTCCTTGCACGCGAGGAGCCATGGATGATGCGCGGCTTCGCAAAATGCCCTAACTTCCCACCTATGTCGAAACGGACGTCAGACGGCAAGCTCGCGCGCGACCCGCTGCGCCCTGCAAGGCAAAGGCGCTGGATCTCGGCAGGCGCGGTGCTCCTTGCGGTCGCGATCGCGCTCCTCTCGGGCGCGCCGGCGGCCGCGCAGGAGGTGAATCCCTTCGCCTGGTTCGAGCAATTGTTCAAGCCGAGGCCGCCCCCCAAGGTCGTCCATCCCGCGCCGGAGATTCGGCGCGCGCCGGCGGCGAAGCCCGCCCAGCGCCCGAAGCGCGCGGCACGGCCTGTCGAGAAGCCGGCGGACAAGCCCGCGGTCACGCCGACCTTCTTCGTCGCGGTCCTCGGCGACAGCCTAGGCCAAATGCTCGGGCAAGGCCTCGGCGAGGCCCTCGCCGATCGGCCCGATGTCGCGATCCTGCGGCGGGCCAAGGAGAACTCGGGGCTCGTCCGCGACGATTATTTCGATTGGGTGCAGGCGGTGCGCGAGCTGCTCTCGGGCAAGGACCGGATCGATTTCGCCGTCGTGATGATCGGCAGCAACGACCGGCAAGCCCTGCGCACCGCGGATGCGAGCTACGAGCCGCGCTCCGAGAAGTGGCAGGAGGCCTATATCGCCCGCATCGAGGCCATCGCCAACGCATTCAGGGAGCGCAAGATTCCTCTCGTCTGGGTCGGCCTGCCCGTGTTGAAGAGCGAAGCTCTCGCGAAGGACGCGCTCGCCTTCAACGAAGTCTACCGCGCTCACGCCGGCAAGGCCGGGGCGATCTATCTCGACATCTGGGAGGCCTTTGCCGACGAGGCCGGCGCCTATCGCGCCTCCGGGCCGGACATCGACGGCCAGATCGTGAAGCTCAGGGCCGCCGACGGCATTCATTTCACCAAGGCCGGCGCACGCAAGCTCGCCCATTTCGTCGAGCCTGAAATCAGGAGGCGGCTCGGCGAGGTGCCCCTGCCGACCGCGCTCGGCACCCCCGACCTCGCGCCGCAGCCCGCGGTGCCGGGCACGCTCGAGGACCTCGTTCCGGTGAAGCCCGTCGCCGGCCCGGTCTTGCCGCTGACCGCGCCCGCGGTCGAGCCGGGGGCCGAGCTCGCCTCGAGGCGCGAGCCTTCGAAGGAGCCGCCGACCCGAGCCGGCAAGCTGATCGATCATGTCCTGCGCGAAGGCCAGCCGCTCGATCCGAGGCCCGGGCGCGCCGACGATTTCGCCTGGCCGCGACCCTGATCCGCTCTTGCCGGGCGGCTCCGCCACGGACCGGGGCTCGACCCTCGCCCCGAGCCATGCAGAAAGGCATGACCTCGACCATTGTTTCCAGCCTCGTCTATCGCGATGCGCCTCGGATGATCGCCTGACTCTGCGACAGGTTCGGCTCGAGGCGCCACGCGGTCTACGCCGACGGCGAATGTGGCTTCGTCCACGCGGAGCCGAAACTCGGCGCCGGCATGATCATGCTCGGCTCCGAAGGATGTGGACGCGAGGGCTTCGAACGCTTGCAGAAGGCGCCGGCCGTTCTCGGCGGCACCACGCAGGGCCCCTCCTCGTCGTCCCCGATGCCGACGAGGTCTAACTTCGCGCCACGGCGGACGGGGGGCTCGTGCAGGGATCCGGAGGGACAACCCGTGGGGCGTCGGCACCTACGATCCCTGGACGTCCGAGAGCTGATGTCGCGCGTCCCGCTCGCCCGAGGCGATGCCGATCGTCGCCTCGATCAACGAGCCGAAAACCATTGACGGCCACGAATGGAACAAATCGCACAGCTTGTGCGTTTGGTGCCCGCTACGAACAAGCATCCGAGCTTTTTCGAGAGGGGGTATCAATGTTCCAAGTCGATCTGTCGAAGGCCGCTACGCTCGTCGCGGCGACGATCCTGTCGATCGGCGCGACCGGCGCGCAGGCCTTCGACGGAGGCGCATCTTTCGGGGCCTGGCGCAACCCGTCGCAGGCCTCCGCACCCGTCCATCAGGCGACTCTATCGACCGACCTCGGTCGCGCGGTGGCGCCGACGCGGACCCTCGTCGAGGATCCCACCGGCGAGCGTCCCGGCACGATCACGGTCGATACGAAGAACCGCTACCTCTATCTCTCGATGGAAGGCGGCAAGGCCATGCGCTACGATGTCGGCGTCGGCCGCGAGGGATTCGCCTGGTCCGGCCGCGCCTATATCGGGCGCCGCGCCGAATGGCCGGCCTGGACGCCGCCCCCCGCCATGCTGAAGCGCCGTCCCGATCTCCCGCGCTCGATGGAAGGCGGGCTCGACAACCCGCTCGGCGCCCGCGCCATGTATCTCTACAGCAACGGGCGCGATACGATGTTTCGTATCCACGGCACCAACGAGCCCGACACGATCGGCCAGGCCGTGTCCTCCGGCTGCATCCGCCTCCTCAACGACGACGTGGTCGATCTCTACTCGAGGATCAAGGTCGGCGCTCCCGTGATCGTGCTTTGACAGCACCGCTTCCGGCAGAGATGATAGACACCGTCCCCGGCCGCGCCGGGGACGGTGTCGCTCGGTGCGAAAGCCGGTGACGGTCGCGGAACTCGTGAAAGCTCCGGGAAGGGAAGCTCTGCTCGCTCATGCGTCGTCAGCCTGAAGGGTCCGCCGCCACGCTGCTCCGAGCCTCGCGCGGCGTCTTGCTCGGTCTCCCCTTGCTCTCGCTTCCGCTCGCTTCGCCGGCCGAGGCGCAATGGCGCAACTACTCGGGATATCAGGCCTATCCGGCCTATCCGCCTTACGCCTATCCGGGCTATCCGATCCTGCCCCCCGAGGGCCTCTCGGTCTATGACGAATACCCGCCGATACGGCGCCCGCGTGGCCGCCGCGGCCGGTACGAGGAGACCTATCAGCCCGACTACGCCGACCCCTACGGACCGCGCGCCACCCGCCAGGCGAGCCCCGGCGACCTCGAGCTCGGCATAGATCGGCGGCAGGCCACGGCAGCCGTCGTGTCCTATCCCACGTCGGAGCGGCCGGGGACGATCGTCGTCGATACACGCTCGCGCCACCTCTACCTGGTCGGGGGCGGCGGCCGGGCGATCCAATACGGGATCGGCGTCGGACGCGAGGGCTTCGAATGGAGAGGCGTTGCGCGGGTCGGACGCAAGGCCGAATGGCCGCGCTGGATTCCCCCGAAGGACATGCTGAGGCGCCGCCCCGACTTGCCGCCCGAGATGGACGGCGGGCTCGACAACCCGCTCGGCGCCCGCGCGCTCTACCTGTTCAAGGGCAACAAGGATACGCTCTTTCGCATTCACGGCACCAACGAGCCGCATACGATCGGCCAGGCGGTGTCGTCCGGCTGCATCCGCATGATGAACGCGGATGCGATCGACCTCTACGAGCGTGTCTCGGTCGGAACCAGGGTGGTCGTGCTTTAGTCGGGCGCAGCCTTGCTCACGCGGCCGTCGTCCCGGCGCGATCACATATGGATCGCGCGCTTGTCCACCGCCAGCGCAGCCTCGCGCACCGCTTCCGACAGCGTCGGATGGGCATGGCAGATGCGGGCGAGATCCTCTGCCGAGCCGCCGAACTCCATCAGGACGGCAGCCTCGGCGATCTGCTCGCCGGCACCCGCGCCGATGATATGGACGCCGAGCACCCGATCGCTCGCGGCATCGGCCAGGATCTTCACGAACCCCTCGGTGAGCCGCATGGCCCGCGCCCGCCCATTGGCGGTGAAGGGAAATTTCCCGCTCCTGTAGGCGATGCCCTTCGCCTGCAAGTCCTCTTCCGTCGCACCGACCGAGGCGATCTCCGGCATGGTATAGACGACGGAGGGAATCGCCTCGTAGTTCACATGGCCGTGCTGGCCGGCGATGATCTCGGCGACCGCGATCCCCTCGTCCTCCGCCTTGTGGGCGAGCATGGCGCCGCGCACCACATCGCCGATCGCGTAGATGCCGGGGATGTTGGTCGCGAAATGGTGGTCGATCACCACACGCCCGCGATCCGTCGCGACGCCCGCGGCCTCGAGCCCGAGCCCCTCCGTGACAGGGCGCCGCCCGATGGCGACCAGGACCACATCGGCCTCGAGCAGCGTCGCCTCGCCACCGGCCGACGGCTCGATCGCGACCTCGAGGCCGCTCGCTGCCTTGACCACCTTCGAAACCTTGTGGGCGAGCCTGAACTCGAATCCTTGCTTCGTTAGGATTCTCTGGAATTGCTTCGCGACCTCGGCATCGGCACCCGGGAGAATGCGATCCAGGAACTCGACCACCGTCACCTTGCTGCCGAGCCGACCCCACACCGAGCCGAGCTCGAGGCCGATCACTCCCGCTCCGACGACGAGGAGCTTCTCCGGAACGGCGGCGAGCGACAGCGCACCGGTGGAGGAGACGATCCTTTGCTCGTCGATCTCCACGCCCGGCAGCGGGGTCACGTCCGAGCCCGTTGCGATCACGATATTTTTCGTGGCGAGGCTTTGCGTCGTGCCGTCCTCGGCCGTCACCGCGACCTCGCCCGGCCCGAGGATCCTTCCCACACCCGTGAAGGACTCGATCTTGTTCTTCTTGAAGAGGAAGGCGACGCCATTGACATTCGCCGCGACGGTCTCGTCCTTGTGCTTCATCATCGCGGCGAGATCGAGCCGCGGCGTGTCCGTCACCACACCGAAGCCGGCCAGCTCGTGTGCGGCCTCCTCGAATTTCTCCGAGGCCTGGAGTAGCGCCTTCGAGGGGATGCACCCCACATTGAGGCAAGTCCCGCCGTGGGTCTTGCGCTTTTCCACGACAGCAACCTTCAGGCCGAGCTGGGCCGCGCGGATGGCGCAGACATAGCCTCCGGGGCCGGTTCCGATGACGACGAGATCGTAGGACATGGGACCTTTCGTTGATCAGCTGGCGTGGCGGAGAAGCTCGGCTTGACGCTCGGCACGGCGACGCAACGAGTCCGAGCCGAAATCGATCTCGTCCCCCTTGTCATCGACCCAGTAGATCGCATGGCCGTAATCCGCGAGCCTCACAGCCCCGAAGTTCTCCGGCGACTCGCGAAGGAAGGCAAAGGCTTCGCCCTCCGCGACGACCGGGCGCAGATCCACGACGGCCTCGTAGCCGTCGAGCCAGACGATCTTGACGACACCGTAAAGGATCGGCTCGACGGATGTCATCCGAATGATCTCGGTCATTGCAGCCTCTTCGGCTTCTGTCCTGCTGCGATAAGCCAGCCGTGCGCTCTTCGATGGCTCACGGTCGGCCTCCGCCCAAGCGAGGACTATCGCCAGCTTCGCCGGAGGCAGCGAGCCCCGCAACAATCGCGGTGGATCGATTTGAATTTGTGCCACAGCCTCTGCGAATGTCGCACGAAAATGTGGCGGCGGGTGCTCGTCAAAATAGAATTGGATCTTGACGCCTTCGATGACGGCAACTGTCGGCATCATGCCGCCGTCCGGATCAAATATCCAGCACGAGCCGCGCCGGCTCCTCCAGCGCCTCCTTGATGCGCACGAGGAAGGTCACCGCCTCCTTGCCGTCCACGATGCGATGGTCGTAGGTGAGCGCGAGATACATCATCGGGCGGATCTCGATCTTGCCGGCGACCACCATCGGCCGATCCTGGATCTTGTGCATGCCGAGAATGCCCGACTGCGGCGCGTTGAGGATCGGCGTGGACATCAGCGAGCCATAGACCCCACCATTGGTGATGGTGAAGGTGCCGCCCTGCATCTCCTCGATCTTGAGCTTGCCCTCGCGCGCGCGCCGCCCGAGCTCGCCGATCGCCTTCTCGATGTCGGCGATGCCCAGCCGGTCGCAGTCGCGCACCACCGGCACCACGAGGCCCTTGTCGGTCCCCACCGCGATGCCGAGATGGTAGTAGTTCTTGAAGACGAGGTCGTTGCCGTCGATCTCGGCATTGACCGCGGGGATTTCCTGCAGCGCCGCGACGCAGGCCTTCGCGAAGAAGCCCATGAAGCCGAGCTTCGTCCCGTGCTTCTTCTCGAAGACCTCCTTGTAGCGGGTGCGGAGTGCGATGACCTCGGAGAGATCCACCTCGTTGAAGGTGGTGAGCATCGCCGCGGTATTCTGCGCGTCCTTGAGCCGGCGCGCGATGGTCTGGCGCAGCCGCGTCATGGGCACGCGCTCCTCGCGCTCCGCGTCGGACGCAGGCGCCGGGGCACGCGCCGCCACCGGCGCGGGCGCAGCGGCGGGCGCCTCGGCGAGATAATCGAGGACGTCGCCCTTCAGCACCTGGCCGCGCTTGCCCGAGCCCTCTATCGCGGCGGGCTCGATTCCATGATCGGCGGCGATCTTCGCTGCGGCCGGCGACGGCGGCATCGCCGGCGTCGCGGCGGCCGACGCCACCACTACGGGCGGGGTCGGCGCGACCACGACAGGAGCCGGCTTCTCCGCCGGGGCGGCTGGAGCTGGAGCCGGCTCGGCCTTCGCCGGCATCACCGCGGCACCATCGGCGATCTCGCCGAGAAGCGCGCCGACCCCGACCGTCTCGCCGTCCTTGACCTGGATTCCAGCGAGAATGCCCGAGGCCGGCGCATTCACCTCGAGCGTCACCTTATCGGTCTCGAGCTCGACGATCGGCTCGTCCGCCTTCACGGCCTCACCCGGCTTCTTGAACCAGCGCCCGATGGTCGCTTCCGTCACGGATTCGCCCAAGGTCGGAACACGAATTTCGGTCGTCATCTCGCTTCTGCCCGTTCACTGGATGATGTCGATGCAATTGGCGCGGCTTTCCGTTCTCGTTTCATCGCGCATTCGCGACGCGAACCGGCGTCCGGTTCTCCCGCAAATGCTCTACCGCTCACGCCGCGAAAGCCTCGTCGAGGAAGGCTCTGAGCTGGGCCAGGTGCTTCGGCATCAGCCCGGTCGCGGTGGCCGCGGCAGCAGGCCGTCCGATATAGCGGGGGCGCTGGGCCTTGCCGCCGTGTGCCGCGACTTGACCGAGGACCCACTCGAGATAGGACTCGATGAAGCTCCAGGCGCCCATGTTCTTCGGCTCCTCCTGGCACCACACGACATCGGCCTGCTTGAACCGGGAGAGGATGTTGACGAGCGCCTTCAAAGGCACCGGGTAGAGCTGCTCGACACGGAGGAGGTAGATGTCGTCGATGCCGCGCTTCTCGCGCTCCTCGAAGAGGTCGTAGTAGACCTTCCCGCTGCACAGAACCACACGTCGGATCCGATCGTCCGGCACGAGCGTGATCGTCTCGCTGGCGCCGTATTGCGCCGAATCCTCGAGGATCCGATGGAACGACTGCCCTATCGCGAGCTCGTCGAGCCAGGACACCACGCGCTTGTGGCGGAGGAGCGACTTCGGCGTCATGAGGATGAGCGGCTTGCGGAACTCACGCTTGAGCTGGCGCCGCAGGATGTGGAAATAGTTCGCGGGCGTGGTGCAGTTCGCGACCTGCATGTTGTCCTCCGCACAGAGCTGCAGGTAGCGTTCGAGCCGTGCCGAGGAATGCTCGGGACCTTGTCCCTCGTAGCCGTGCGGCAGGAGGCAGACGAGGCCCGACATGCGCAGCCATTTGCGTTCGCCCGACGAGACGAACTGGTCGAAGACGACCTGGGCTCCGTTGGCGAAATCGCCGAATTGCGCCTCCCAGATCGTGAGCGCGTTGGGCTCGGCCAGCGAGTAGCCGTATTCGAAGCCGAGCACCGCCTCCTCCGAGAGCATCGAGTTGATGACCTCGAAATGGGCCTGCTCGTCGCGGATATGGTTCAAGGGAATGTAGCGCGCCTCGGTCTCCTGGTCGACGAGCACCGCGTGGCGTTGCGAGAAGGTTCCGCGCTCGCTGTCCTGCCCGGAGAGCCGGACCGGATGGCCATCGTCGAGGAGCGAGGCGAAGCAGAGCGCCTCGGCCATGGCCCAGTCGATCCCCTCCCCGGTCTCGATCATCTTGCGGCGGTTGTCGTTGAATCGCTGCAGGGTGCGATGCAGGGCGAAGCCCTCGGGAACCGTGGCGATGCGGCGGCCGAGCTCCTCGAGCCGCTCGCGTTCGACCCCCGTACGCCCGCGCCGCGCGTCCTCGCTCGCCCCGTCGGCGACCTTGAGGCCGGCCCAGCGGCCGTCGAGCCAGTCGGCCTTGTTCGGAAGATAGGCCTGGCCCGCCTCGAACTCCGCCTCGAGACGGCTGCGCCACTTCGACCTCAGGGTCTCGACCTCGCCTTCCGTGACGATCTTCTCTCCGATCAGCTTCTCGCCATAAATCTCGAGCGTCGTCTTGTGGCTGCGGATCTTCTTGTACATCAGCGGCTGCGTGAAGGCCGGCTCGTCGCCCTCGTTGTGGCCGAAGCGGCGGTAGCAGAACATGTCGATGACGACCGGCTTGTGGAACTTCTGCCGGAACTCGATCGCGACCTTCGCGGCATAGACCACGGCCTCGGGATCGTCGCCGTTGACGTGGATGATCGGCGCCTCGATCATCTTCGCGCTGTCGGACGGATAGGGCGAGGATCGCGAGAAGCGCGGGTAGGTGGTAAAGCCGATCTGGTTGTTGATGATGAAATGGATCGACCCCCCGGTCCTGTAGCCCTTGAGGCCGGAGAGGCCGAAGCATTCCGCGATGACGCCCTGCCCGGCAAAGGCCGCATCGCCGTGGATGAGCAAGGGCAGGACCTTCTTGCGCTCGACCACGTCCTGCACCTGGTCCTGCTTGGCGCGGACCTTGCCGAGGACGACCGGATCGACGATCTCGAGATGCGACGGGTTCGCCGTCAGCGACAGATGAACCTTGTTGTTGTCGAAGTCGCGGTCGGACGAGGCTCCGAGGTGGTATTTCACGTCGCCCGATCCCTCTACCTCCTCGGGCGTGAAGGAGCCGCCCTTGAACTCGTGGAAGATCGCGCGATGCGGCTTGCCCATGACCTGCGACAGCACGTTGAGACGGCCGCGGTGGGCCATGCCGATCACGATATCCTCCACGCCGAGCGCGCCGCCGCGCTTGATGATCTGCTCGAGCGCCGGAACCATGGCTTCGCCGCCGTCGAGGCCGAACCTCTTGGTACCGGTATATTTGACGTCGAGGAACTTCTCGAACCCTTCCGCCTCGACGAGCTTGTTGAGGATCGCGCGCTTGCCCTCGCGGGTGAAGGTGATCTCCTTGCCGGGTCCCTCGATGCGCTCCTGCATCCAGGCCTTCTCGGCCGGATCCGACATGTGCATGAACTCGAAGCCGATCGTATCGCAATAGGTGCGGCGCAGGATCGGCAGCATCTCGCGCACGGTCGCATATTCGAGGCCGAGCACGTTGTCGATGAAGATGCGGCGGTCGTAGTCCGCCTCGGCGAAGCCGTAGGTCGCCGGATGCAGCTCCTCGTGGTCGCGCGGCGGCTCGAGGCCGAGCGGATCGAGGTTGGCGTGGAGGTGGCCGCGCATGCGATAGGCGCGGATCATCATCAGGGCACGGACAGAATCGCGGGTCGCGCGCTGCAGATCGGCGGGCGAGACCGGCTTTTCCTTGCCGGCCTTGGCCTCGACCTTCACCGCGATCGCGGACTCGAGCGCGGCCCAGTCGCCGTCGAGCGCGGAGACGAGCTCGCCATTGGCGGCGATCGGCCAGTTCGGTTGCCGCCATGCCGGGCCGCGGACCGTCTTCTGCACGGCAGCACGATCGTCGCCGACCCGCGCGAAGAACTCGCGCCATTCCGGGTCCACCGATCCCGGATCGCGCTGATAGGCGGCCTGGAGCTCCTCGACATAGGCGGCATTGGCCCCGAACAGGAACGAGGTTCCCGCGAATGCCGCATTGGACGGCGTGCGTCCCGATCCCGTGGCACCGGAGCCGTTCGTCGAGCCGGTTGCGTCTTGGCGAGCCATTGTCGTCTCCTCGAAACCCCGACCGAGACAGCCGCAGGGCCTTCCCGGCGTGGCACTCTCCCGTCGCGTCGTCGCGCGAATCCTTCTGCGCTCGGACGCCTCCGCCCGTCGGCAGACGCGTCCCCGTTCCTCCCCTCTTTTCCCGACATATATGCGGGTTTCGAAAGCCTCGCGGGCCGACCCGACGTTTTTCTTTTCAGCTCTTCAGCATCTCGGCCAAGGTCTTGCCGAGCTTGGCCGGTGACGGCGACACGCGGATCCCCGCGGCCTCGAAAGCGGCGATCTTGCCTTCCGCGCCGCCCTTGCCGCCGGCGATGATGGCGCCGGCATGGCCCATGCGCCGGCCGGGCGGCGCCGTGCGCCCGGCGATGAAGCCCACCGTCGGCTTCTTGCGGCCGCGCCGCGCCTCGTCGGCGAGGAACTGCGCGGCATCCTCCTCGGCCGAGCCGCCGATCTCCCCGATCATGATGATCGATGTCGTCTCGGGGTCGGCGAGGAACATCTCCAGGATATCGACGAACTCGGTCCCCTTCACCGGGTCTCCACCGATCCCGACCGCGGTCGTCTGGCCGAGGCCTTCGCGGGTCGTCTGGAACACCGCCTCGTAGGTCAAGGTGCCGGAGCGCGACACGATACCGACCGAGCCCCGCGCGAAGATGCTGCCGGGCATGATCCCGATCTTGCATTCTCCCGCGGTCATGACGCCGGGGCAGTTCGGCCCGACGAGACGCGTGCGCGAGCCGCAGAGCGCCCGCTTGACCTCGATCATGTCGGCGACCGGGATTCCCTCGGTGATGCAGACGACGAGCGGAATCTCGGCGTCGATCGCCTCGCAGATCGCGTCGGCGGCATGGGGCGGCGGGACATAGATGACGCTCGCCTCCGCCCCGGTCGCCGCCTTGGCCTCGGCGACCGTGTCGAAGACCGGGAGGCCGAGATGCGTCGTGCCGCCCTTGCCGGGCGAGGTCCCCCCGACCATCGCCGTGCCGTAGGCGATCGCCTGCTCCGAATGGAACGTGCCGTTCTTGCCGGTGAAGCCCTGGCAGATGACCTTGGTCTCCTTGGTGACGAGGATCGACATGGGTGTCAGGCCTCGCCGACCGCTTCGACGATCTTCTGCGCGGCATCGTCGAGGTCCTCGGCGAAGACGACGTCGAGGCCCGACTTGTCGATGATCGCCTTGCCGAGCTCGACATTGGTGCCCTCGAGCCGCACGACGAGGGGCACGGCGAGGCCGACCTCCTTGACCGCGGCGATGACCCCCTCGGCGATCACGTCGCATTTCATGATGCCCCCGAAGATGTTGACGAGAATTCCTTTCACCTGCGGGTCGGCGGTGATGATCTTGAAGGCCGCGGCGACCTTCTCCTTCGTCGCGCCCCCGCCGACATCGAGGAAGTTCGCCGGGCTCGCGCCGTGGAGCTTGATGATATCCATGGTCGCCATGGCGAGGCCGGCCCCGTTCACCATGCAGCCGATCCGTCCGTCGAGCGCGATATAGCTGAGATCGTGCCGCGACGCCTCGATCTCCTTGGCGTCCTCCTCGGACTCGTCGCGCAGGGCGAGAATCTCGGGATGGCGGAACAGCGCATTCGGGTCGAACGAGGCCTTGGCGTCGAGGCACAGGAGCCGCCCCTCGCTCGAGACGATCAAGGGATTGATCTCGAGCAGCGCCATGTCCTTCTCGATGAAGCAGGTATAGAGCCGCTCGGTCAGGTCCTCGGCCTGCTTGCCGAGGTCGCCGTCGAGCCCGAGCGCCTCTGCGACCCGTCGGCCGTGATGCGGCATGATCCCCGTCACGGGATCGACCGCGAAGGTCACGATCCGATCCGGCGCCCGATGCGCGACCTCCTCGATGTCCATGCCGCCCTCGGTCGAGGCGACGAAGGCCACGCGTCCGCTGCCGCGATCGACGAGGAGGGAGAGGTAGAGCTCCCGCACGATATGGGACCCGGCCTCGACATAGATCCGGTTGACCTGCTTGCCGGCAGGGCCGGTCTGTACCGTGACCAAGGTGTTGCCGAGCATCTGGGACACGAAGTCCTCGACCTCCCCGACCGAGGTCGCGAGCCTCACGCCGCCCTTCTCGAGGGCCTCCGGCTCCCGGAACTTGCCCTTGCCGCGCCCGCCGGCATGGATCTGCGACTTCACCACCCAGAGCGGCCCGCCGACCTCCTTCGCTGCCGCCTTGGCCTCGCTCGCGCGAAAGATCGCGACGCCTCGCGAGACCGGAACCCCGAACTCCCGAAGCAGAGCCTTCGCCTGGTACTCGTGAATATTCATGTCGATCTCGCTAGTACCGGGACTCGACGATTCCCGGTACGTCGGTTGTATTCGCCGTATCCGCGTCTTCGCCTTCGAGCGTGCTTCACCTCCCGACTCACGCTTCGAAGGCGGCGGATACTAGGGCGGTTTCCGATCCGGTCGAATCGGAAACCAGCTCTATAGTCATGTCTTGTCGCATTCTCGCGACGCGAAGTGGTCTCCCCTTCGCTGGAAAATGCTCCGTGAACCGGCCGCGCGAGGACCGGGGCCGAGGTCCTCGCGACCCGGTCAGCTCGCGAGCGCCGGGTTGATCGACTTGCAGGCCTCGACGAGGCTGCGGACGGAAGCGACGGATTTCTCGAACATCTGCTTCTCGGCGAGATCGAGCTCGACCTCGACGATCTTCTCGACCCCATTGGCGCCGATGACCACCGGGACCCCGACATAGAGCCCGTCCGCGCCGTATTCGCCGGTGAGCATGGCGGCACAGGGCAAGACCCGTCGCTTGTCCTTCAGGAAGGATTCCGCCATCGCGATCGCCGAGGCCGCCGGCGCATAGAAGGCCGAGCCGGTCTTCAAGAGATTGACGATCTCGCCGCCGCCCTTGCGGGTCCGCTCGATGATCGCCTCGAGGCGTTCCTTCGTCGTCCAGCCCATGCGAACCAGGTCCGGCAAGGGGATTCCGGCGACGGTCGAGTAGCGCAGGGAGGGCACCATGTCGTCACCGTGGCCGCCGAGGACGAAGGCGGTGACGTCCTCGACCGAGACCTTGAATTCCTCGGCCAGGAAGTGACGGAACCGCGCCGAATCGAGCACGCCGGCCATGCCGACGATCATGCTCGGCCGCAGGCCCGAGGATTTCTGCAGCGCCCAGACCATGGCGTCGAGCGGATTGGTGATGCAGATCACGAAGGCGAGCGGCGCGTATTGGCGGATCCCGGAACCGACGGCCTCCATGACCTTGAGGTTGATCCCGAGCAGATCGTCGCGGCTCATGCCGGGCTTGCGCGGGACGCCGGCGGTGACGATGACGACCTCGGCGCCCGCGATCGCGGCATAGTCGTTGGCCCCGGAGAGCGCGGCGTCGAAGCCGTCGATCGGACCCGACTCGGCGAGGTCGAGCGCCTTGCCTTGCGGCGTTCCCTCGGCGATGTCGAACAGGACGATGTCGCCGAGCTCCTTCAGAGCCGCGAGATGAGCGAGGGTTCCGCCGATCTGACCGGCACCTATCAATGCGATCTTGCTGCGCGCCATTTTCGTCCTTCGTCCTGCGAACGCCGTCCGATCCGATCGCCGGAAAGCGGCTGTAACTCCACGGGTTAGCGCATTTTCACGACGCGGGCCACCCGCCCTTTCGCGGTGTGAGCGAAGCCGCTGCCGCGCCGGTGGCGGCACGGATTTCGTTTCCTCGAGGATCGGAATTTGGCGTTCCGCGAGCCGCGCAGAGGGCCGAGCGCTGCGGAATGTCTATGACCGGGTACTTCATCGAGAGCTCGACGCCGGACGAATGGACCTGCATCATAGCGGCATTTCACCGCGACTGCCAGCGCGGGCTCGATCGAAGCGCGCACCGCACGAATTCCTCTCCCGCCCTGGCAGGTTTTTCCGTCTCGGGACGTCCTCAGGCACGGCCCTGCGCATCGGAGCGCAGGCCCAGGATCTCTCCGGAAGGATCCGGACTAATCCCAGCGGAGTCCCTCATGCGCAATCGCCTCGTATGCGCCGCGGCCGCGGCGCTCGCGGCCGCCCTTCCCGCCGTCGCGGCGGGCACCTCGGCCAGGCTTCCCGTCGAGATCACCTTCGCCCTCGTGCAGAACGGCAAGGACGTCGGCTGCGGCGCGCCGCTCGCGGGCCTCGGCACGGGCCTATCGGCCGGCAAGCTCCAGGACGCCCGGCTCTATGTTCACGCGCCGGCGCTGATCGACACCGCGGGCAAGCGAGTCCCGATAGAGCTCGAGCAGAGCGATTGGCAATATTCCGATCTCGCGCTCCTCGACTTCAAGGATGCGCGCGGCGGCAATGCGCCCTGCAGCGAGAAGGCGCCAGCGAAGAACGTCACGATCATCGGGGCTACCCCGAAAGGAACCTATGTCGGCCTGGAGTTCGCGGTCGGCGTCCCCGTCGAGGCCGAGGTCGGCGGGAAGACGGTTTCCCTCAATCACAGCTCGACCGAGACCGCGCCGGCCCCTCTCGACATCGCGGCGATGAGCTGGAGCTGGCAGGCCGGACGGAAGTTCCTGAACATCGAGGTGACCCCGGCGAGCCCCATCGCCAAGGCCGACGGCGGCAAGGCGCGAACCTTCATGGTTCATCTCGGCTCGACCGGCTGCACCGGCAATCCTGCGACCGGAGAGATCGTCACCTGCACGAGGCAGAACCGGTTTCGCGTGCGGCTCGCCGCATTCGACGCCCGCAAGGACCGCGTGACGCTCGATCTAGCGCGCCTGCTCGAAGGCAGCGACCTTGCCGTGGACAAGGGCGGCGCAGTCGGCTGCATGAGCGCGCCCGACGACCCCGAATGCCCCGTGATCTTCGAACGTCTCGGCCTCGCCTCGAGCGAGTCGAAGCCCGGCGCGCGGGACGCCGGCCGGCAGCTGCGCGAGGGCGTGTCGCCCGTCTTCTCGGCGTCCGCCAAGCCGGCGGCCGGTACCGGCTCGAGACCCGACTGATGCGCCGCGCCTTCTCCCTCCTGCTCGGCGGCGCGCTGTCCTGCGCGGTGCCGCAAGCCCGTGCCGAGGCACCCGCCTGGGTCTGGGATCTTCCCGGCTCCCTGCCGGCACCACGCGTTCCCGCCGACAATCCGATGTCGGAAGCCAAGTTCGAGCTCGGCCGCGCGCTGTTCTACGACAAGCGGCTCTCGGGTAACGGCACGCAGGCCTGCGGCTCCTGCCACCTGCAGGAGCGTGGCTTCACCGACGGGCGCGTGCAATCGCCGGGCTCGACCGGCGAGCTCACGCCCCGCAACGCGCAAGGGCTCGCCAACGTCGCCTGGCACGCCACCTACACCTGGGCAAACCCCGCCCTCGTCACGCTCGAGCGCCAAATGGAAGTCCCCTTCTTCGGGTCCGATCCGGTCGAGATGGGGGTCACCGACGCCAACAAGCCCGAGATCCTGGCGCGGCTCGCCGCAGACCCCTACTACCAGAAAGCGTTCGAAGCAGCCTTCCCCGAGACGAAGGGCAGAATCGACTTCAAGTCCGTCATCGCCGCGATCGCTACCTTCGAGCGCGGCCTCGTCTCGACGAAGAGCCGCTACGACCTCTATCTCGACGGCAAGCTCGAGCTCACCGATGCCGAGCAGCGCGGCCACGACCTCTTCTTCGGCGAGAAGGCGGAATGCCATCATTGCCACGGCAGCGCGAACCTCGACGACCAGATCGTCCATGCGAAAAGCCGCGACGTAGCGACACCCTTCCACAACACTGGGCTCTACAACGTGGACGGCGCCGGCGCCTACC
Source organism: Beijerinckiaceae bacterium (assembly GCA_024304885.1). Taxonomy (GTDB): domain Bacteria; phylum Pseudomonadota; class Alphaproteobacteria; order Rhizobiales; family Beijerinckiaceae; genus Methylocapsa. Next base: position 445,077 of record JALJOM010000008.1, on the reverse strand, counting down.
CGCGGCCCAATCGCGGCGTCTTCGAGGTCTCGGGCGAGCCCGCCGACATGGGGCGGTTTCGCGCGCCGAGCCTGCGCAACGCGGCGGTCACTGCACCCTACATGCACGACGGCAGCGTCGCCACCCTCGAGGAGGTCGTCGAGATCTATTCGCGAGGCGGCCGCAAGATCGACACGGGCCCCGATGCCGGCGACGGACAGATGAGCCCGGTGAAGAGCGACTTGATCGTGAGGATCGACCTGAGCCCCGAGGAGAAGGCCGATCTCGTCGCCTTCCTGCGGTGCTTGACCGACGAGAGCTTCCTCGGCTCGGAGCGCTTCGCGGATCCCTGGCCCGCCACGACGCGTGCGCGGGCAGGAACGAGCATCGCGACGCCGCGCTGACGACGCGGGCAGCACGGCACGCGACTTCAGAACTCGACGCGCAGGGAGCCGAGGATCGTGCGCGGCGCGCCGGGCGTTACCCGGAACCGTGTCGCGAACGGGCTGCCCGAGTTCGCATACCAGGTCTGGTCGAGAAGATTGGTCCCGTTGACTTGCGCCGTGACGCGAGTGCCGAGAAAAGTGAATCTGTAGGACAGCATGGCGTTGAAAAGTACGTAGGCCGGCAGCTCGAACGTGTTCTCGTTGTCGCCGTACCGGATCCCTGCGGCGTTGAACCCGGCCGCGGCACTGAGCCCTTCGAGCCATCCGGCGGCATCGTACTTCAGCCAGACATTGCCTGCGTCGAGCGGAATCCCGGCGAGCCGACAGCCCGTATTGCCGCCGGTCAGGCCGTTGACATTGCAGGCTCGAACCAGGCCGGGGGCGAGCGCGCCGGCGTTGATGTCCTTGGTGATGCGGGCGTCGATGTGGCTGTAGTTGGCGATCACGCTCCAATGGTCGTCCAGCCGCCCGACGATGTCGACCTCGACGCCCCTGCTCTCGGCATCGATGTTCTCGAAGACGTTCGGGACCATGGTGGATTGCGCGATGTTGGTCTTGACGATATCGTAGACGGCGAGCGTCGCCAGCAGCCGCCTGTCGAAGAGCTCCACCTTGACGCCGCCCTCGTATTGGACGGCTTGCTGTGGATCGAGCGGTGCGGTCGCGCCCGCGAACAAGGCACTGTCGGTCCCGAGCGAGCGGGCGTAGCTGCCGTAGAAGGACAGCCACGGCAAAGGTTGGACGACCGCGGCGACACGCGGACTGAAGGCTTCGGCATTGCGCGCCTTGAAGGCCGCAGCGGCCTGGGCGGCCGTACCGATGGTGAAGGTATTGTTGAATTCCGCCCAGTCGTAGCGGCCACCGAGAAGCAAATGCAGGCGATCGTCGGCGAAGGAGATCATGTCCTGCCCGTAGATACCGACCCAATTGTCACGGTTGATCACGAAATTGTTGTTCGGGAATGCCGGCAGACCTGTCCCGGCATATATGGGCTGATAGATGTTTATGGGCAGGATGCCGGAAGCGCCTGGAGGCTTCTGGATGTAGCCCCTGTTGGGCTGGTAGTAGTTGAAATAGTCGACGCCGGCGAGCAGGTTGTGCTCGAGCGGGCCGATCTCGACCTTTCCGTTGAGGTCGAGATTCGTGGCGATCGCTTGGACGTCGAAGGCACCGAATCGCAGCCCGCGCGTCGCGAGGCCCGTCGCGGACGTGAAGCCGGTGACCGAGGTCGGCGCCGTGAACGTCGTGGACGTCGTGTACGAGAAGCGATTGGTCACGCTCCAACTCGGCAGGAACTTGTAGGTCCAGTCGTAGCCGAAGAACCCGCGCTCCTGGAAGGATTTGAACCTCGTGGTGACGGACGGGTCCCCGAGGTAGCGGCTGATCGGGATCGGCGCCGGTCGCCGTCCGAGAGCGACCAGGCCCGTCGTGTCGTCCACGAAACGATACTTCTGATATTCGCCGTCGATGTTCAGGACGAAGTCCTCGCTCGGCCGATAGGACAGCGTCGGTGCGACGAATATGTTCTCGTCGCCGACGAAGTCCCGGAACGAATTCGCCGCCGTGTAATCGAGGTTGATCCGGTAGGCGAGCGCTCGATCGGGAGTCACCGGGCCGGTGGCATCGACGGTCGTTCTGGTCAGGCTGTAGGACCCGACCTGCTCCTGGACCGAGTAGTAGGGCACGAGCAAGGGGCGCTTCGGCACGAGATTGACGAGGCCGCCCGGCTCGATGCGACCGTAGAGAATCGCGGCAGGGCCCTTCAGCACCTCGATCGACTGCAAGTTCTGCGTATCGATGTTGAGGCTCTGCGGTTGCCGCAGGCCGTTCCGGAAGAACGCCTGGCCGACATTGAAGCCTCGAATCGTGAAAGCGATGCCACCCAACTGCGGCGACGTCGGGGTGACGCTGCTGACATTGCCGACGATCGCCTGCTGGACCCCGATCACCTGCTGGTCGTCCATAGTCTCGCGCGGTACGACCTGGATCGCCGCGGGGGTCTGCAGAATCGGCAGATTGGTCTTCGTCGCCGAGACCGCGTTCTGGACCATGTAGCCGGTGAACCGGCCGCCGGGGCCGGCGGTTCCTGCGCCTTCGACATCGATGGTCGGCAGGCCGACGCTGCCGCCGGTCGTCGGCGCCGGTGGGACCTGCGCATGCACCGAGCCGGCAACTCCGGTCCCGAGCGTGACGAGAATCGTGGTCGTGATCAGCTCGCGCGCCAGGCCGGCGTGCGAGCACTGGATCGAAGTACGCATTGTTGAAATCTCCTTCCGAGGGCGCAGACCCGCAGGCCGCCCGAATACGACACAGGTCGGAGCGCTCTCTCGAAGCGGGAAGACGCACTACCGCCCCCCTGGCCGACACGAAAAACCCGTGTTCCGGCAACGAGCGCGGCCGCGTGACAAATCCGCAACAGATCAACCAATTGGCGCCCCGTCTGCAGTTTCGCCTCGCCGGTCACGAGACCTATCCACCGCGGGTTGCGGGATTTCTCGACCTGAAGGCGAGCAGGATTCGACCTGCCGTGCCGACCGCAGGACTGCGTCGGGTCCAGGTTTCACGACTCGCGCTCGAATGCATCGGCGGATAGGATCGCGCCCGAAGCGCAATCGAGCTTCGGCGACGGCAGGCCTCCAATGGCGCGCGACGAGCCGCCGCCACCACTCGGGACCGAGGCCGAAATGTTCAGAGTTCTCGCGACGGCAGCATCGAGGAACGGGATCGCCCGGCGGATCGCCTGGGGCACGGCCTTCGCCGTAGCACTGCCGGCATGGGATGCGCTCCCGGCCGGCACGGCCGCGCAGCGCCCGGAAGCCGTCGTCGGCCAATGGGAATTGTCACTCGAGGCGACGGGCCGGAAATGCCGGCTCGCCCTTCGAACCGAGACCACGAGCAGCGGAGCGCGGCTGGTCTCCTTGCCCTATGGCTGCCGGAAGGCGTTCCCGATCCTCGCCGATGCCCGGGGATGGGCATTCGGCGCCGACGGCAAGGTCGAGCTGCTCGACATCGACGGCTACTCGCTGCTGCGATTCGCGGCGGATTCCGCCGAACGTCTCACGGCTCGCGGACCCGCGGACGAGCTTTATCGCCTGACCGCGGTCAGCGCGCTCGCCGGCTCGGAAGCGGCTGCGACCCGTCCGCCTGCCGAGCGCCTCGAGCTCGCCGCGAAGGGACCGGTGTCGGCCACGACCTTGCGCGCGAGCGACATGCCGGGGCGCTACGCGGTCCTGCGCGAGGGCGGCAAGGACACGGGCTGCATGCTGACGCTCGACGACAAGACGCCCGCGAGGGGCGGCAGCAAGGCGTTCCTCGCTCCGGCCTGCCGTGACCAAGGAATCGTGATCTTCGATCCGGTCGGGTGGCGGCTCGCCAGCGGCCGGCTCGTCCTGACGGCCCGCAAGGGGCATTCGACCCAGCTCGACCTCCAGGCCGACGGCACGTGGATGAAGGATCCGAAGGACGGACGAGGCCTCGGCCTCAAGAAGCTCTGAGGAGCGGCCGGCCGAGGACGCGGGAGAGAGCCGCTTCGAGGACCGCTGCCGGATCCGCAGTCCCGTCGCGCGACCGCCAGGCGATGAAGCCGTCGGGCCGCACGAGGAGGGCGCCACCCGCGCCGAGGCCGGTGCGCTCCAGGAACTTGCTACCGGGGTCGATCATATCCGTCCCGATGCGAATCGCCTTCAGCGGCAGCCCGGAAACCAGCGCCAGCGCCTCTGCGGCTCGCGCCCAATCCCCACCCTCCGACGCCGTCAGCAGCACGAAGCCGCTCCCGACGAGGTCCAGGGTCGAGACCGATCGACCGTCCTGCGCCAGCGCGACATGGGCGAGCCTCGTGCCCGGGCGGCCCGAGGGCCGGCGCGGATCCTCGACCGGCGCGCCATCGTCCGTCCCGTCGTCGAGGATCGCGGCCGACCGATAGCGGTAGCCCATGGCGATGCCGAGACTGTCCCAGCGCGCCCAAGGATCGACGATGTCGGCGCGATCCGGGCGCATATGCGCGACCCAGGTGGCGATCTGGCGCGCCGTTGCGAGCTGACCCACGGGCAGACGTTCCGAATCGTAGGTTTCGAGCAAGGATCGCGCGGCATGGCCGTCGACCACCATCGCGATCTTCCAGGCGAGATCGGCGGCATCCTGGATCGCGACCTGGCCGCCGAGCCCGCCGAACGGCGGCATGGAATGGGCGGCATCCCCGGCGAGAAAAACCCGGCCCTCCGACATTCTGGTGGCGACCAAGCCGCAGATTTCCCAAGGCACGACGTCGAGGACCACCACATCGAGGTCGGGCATGCCGAGCGCCGCCCGAATCAGTTGCCTGCACCGCGCCTGGCCGAATTCGGACACGCTTTCGAGCGTCGGATCATATTCGATGTCGAGCTGCCCGCGATCCTTGTCGTCGGAAGGGACGAAGGTTCCCGCGAAGTCCGGATTTTGCAGATAGTAGAGCACGAAGCTTCGGTTACGCAGCGCGACACCGAGATCGGCCGCGAACAAAATCGACATCGAATGGGCGAGCACGCCCGGGCCCCGCGTCGCGATCCCGAGTGTCTCACGAACTTTGCTCTTCGTGCCGTCCGCTGCGATGACGAAGTCCGCGACGATCTCCGTCGTCATGCCGCCGCGCAGATCGCGAATGCGCGCCCGCACGGCGTCGCTCTCCGGGACGAGATCGACGAGCTCGGTCGCCGAAAAGACCTCCGCCCCGCGTGCGCAAGCGTGCCGGCGCAAAATCGGCTCGATGCGATCCTGCCCCGCACTGCAGATCGTCGCCGGGGACAAGCTCCGCGCATCGTATCCCGCCGCCGCGCTCAGCTTGCCGACCTCGGATCCGGCCACGCTTTCGGCGATGACGATCATGAAATCGTTGAACTCGGCCTGCGTCGCGGCACGTAGGTCGTCCTCGAGGCCCGGGACGACACGCAAGAGCTCCAGGCTGCGCAGGTCGAGGCCATGCGCGCGCGGGTGGCGCGACGGCGCATTGCGCCGCTCGACGACGAGGCAGGGGACCCCGCGCCAGGCGAGCAGAGTGGCCGCGGCCAAGCCCGCGATCCCGGCACCGACGACCAAGACCGGAACTTTTCGAAGGTTCATAATCGGGACGCTCGCCTCGGAAGATCACGGCATCCGGCAAGATCACACGCGGTGAGATTGCGCCGATAGACAGCTATAGGTTGTATCTAGTAATCATATTACGGATGTCAATCGACATAATGCGATAGATCAATTTTGCAAGCCCTTGGTCCAGCGCCATTCCGCCAGCGGGAGCCGGTTCCCGCAGAGGGAATTGCCACAAACGGCAGCAGCCTGTTCGATCTCGTTCCGATCTGCCCCGATCGGGGGTCGCCAGCTCCCCCGCACCGCTTGCACGCCGAGCACGTAGACAACCTTCCCGTTTAGATCACGTTTCATCACTTTGGATCGAATCGCTCCAAAGTGTTGAAAAGCGGCCGATTTCAAAAGTTCAGAGCGGGAAGCGGACGGAAAACCGCTGTGCACTTTTCCTCATCCCGCTCTCGCGCGCTCACCGTGAGGTCGGCGAAATCCCGCTTCTCGCGCCATTCCGCTCGAAGTTCAGTCTTGCAGCGCTGTCCTGCGAACCACACCTCTGTTCGCATTCGTCTGGCGAAGTTTCGCAACGGCGACATCGATCCGAAAATTCGACAGAACAATGATGTAGAGCTGCTTTGCGATATTCTGGGATCGGAAAGCGCTCCAGCGATTCGCGCGCATCGACACCGCCGCTGCGGCGACGAGGTCGGGACCCGACCGGCGTCGAAGCAGCCGCACCGGAGCTCGATCGCGCGGCCCCCATCACCCCGCCGGCGCGCACGGGATACCCATCGTGCTTCGATGCGACGACACTGCGCGAAGCCATTCAGCGGCGGCATGAAGGAGCCGCCCGATCGAGATTTCGCGCCGATCGTCGAACAAGACCGCGCGGGCGCTATGAATGCGGACGGGGCAGTAGTAGCTGCCGGTTCGACGGGACGTCCCGGCAGGTCGGAGCCTTACGGGGCTCATCGAGGCCGAGCACAATATTCGGGCAGGTACTCCCGCCCCGATGCCCAGTGAAATCCTGATTGGGCACGGTGTCGAACCCACCACGTCGATCGCACCCCCTGACGCACGAGCTCGATGCCGCGCGACCGGTCGTTTCTCAACGAGAAGCTTCAACACATCGTGGAGGTGACGGCCGATTGCCGATTGATGCGCGCAAGGGCCGACTCGGGCGAGTCGTCTCCATAGCACATATCGAATTCAGGGCACGCGTCGCAGGTCGGCGAAGGGCACATGGAAAATCCCTCGGCCTCGCAAAGTGACCGATAGAGGAATTTCTTCCATCGCATGTTGCGTGTATTCTTCCCGGCGAGCGCACCGAAATGACGTAGGAGCAGCTTGGAGAGATCACTGCGCGCGGCGAGGCCCAGATCTTCCCACAAGTGGTTCGGCTCGAGAGCGCGCCGTGCGACAATTGCCGCGAGCCAAGGTCCAACCGGACCTTCGAGCGAGATGTTCTGCACGAGCAGCGCGCGAAGCATCAGCTCCTCGTCCTCGGCCTCCCTGTCCGCGTCGATCGCGGCCGGTCGATCGACCTCCAACCGAAGATAACATTGCAGCGCGGCCAAATCCTCCCCGACGACACCCAGCCGATGGGTGACAGGCTCCGAGGACCGTTCGGCTTCGACCGACGCGTGCAAAAGCATGCGCCCGAGCACATGCCGATCGAAATGCTCATCGTTTCCGGAAGGATCGGGAACGATGGACGAAACGCATTGGTGCTCCATCGTCACCCCCACCCGCACGAAGTCAATCGGGGAGCGTTTCCAGGGCCCCGAAACGGGAAAACGGCTTTGGGACGAGGTACGTCGAGCCTTCCGAGGCGAGCCCCAACGGTAGCGACCCTTAAGCCTCCAGGGCCTCGAGCTCACTTTCCTTGGTATGAATTTGGCAATCCTTGGGGCACACTCGCGCGCAGGCGCCACATCCGATGCAGGCGTCCGGGTCATTCATCGCCATGACCTTACGGTCGAAATCGTCGTCGTCCTCGTCCTCGAGAGGGACGATATCGCCGTCCTCGTTCACGCCTTTCAGGGTCATCACATCGCGACCACAGACCTTGTAGCAGCGTCCGCAACCGATACACGTGTCCGGATCGATCGACGTCAGAAACTCCGGCTCCCACTTGCGGCCGCCACGCGTCACCTTCGCTTCCATGGTCACTTCCCCTTCCAACCGCCGGCTCAGGCCAGCGATGCCGCACTCAGCTCGGCACGTTTGCGTTCCAGAATCTCGAAGGATTCATGTGCACGTTGAGCCACCGTCAGGATCTGCTGCCAGTTGACGGGAAGCTCCTCCGAAAGGTCGTGCAGGTCCATCTTGGCCTGCATCGCCTTCGCGGACAGTTTCTTGATCTCGGCCTTCAGCTCGTCGACATCGCTCATCTGCAAAACCTCGCGATCCGTCGTTTCAGTATTTTGCGACGTCGGGATACTTGTTGATCATGTCGACACCGGCGTTCACCGCCTTGTCGCCTTCGTCGGCGAGCTTCTCGAGCGTATCGAAGCCGAAGCGATGCACATCGCGCAGCATCTTGTTGACGACGATGAGGCGCCCGGCCATCAAAATGATTCGTCCGAAGCCTTCGTGGGACATTTTCATCATGGGCGACACCATGCAGCCGGTCGCGCGCTCGATCGTGAGCCCGATCGCGTTGTAGAAAAGCTCGAGCCGCCAAATGGTTTCCGGATCCGGATCGCCGACCAGAGGAATTTCGCGCCGTTTCACCTTGTCGACGATGTAGGGCTCGATCAGATCGAAATCCGACTTGTTCTCCCAGGCGCCGTGCATGTCCTGCGCACGCCATTGCTTGATGAGCTCTTTCACGAATGGTCTTGCAAGGGTCTCGGCCTTGGGGTCTGCTACAGCGACGTCCGACATGGTTCACCTCAATCTTCGTAGTCGATTTCTTTCTCGGCACCCTTCGCCATCGCCTTTCTCAACCAAGGCGGGGGAGCGGGAGCTTTCAGCACGTCGTGCAGCTTGTCGAGGAGCTCGGCGATCGTCTCCGGCTCTTTCACCTTCATCGGGAAGATATTGTTCGCCACCACGCGCGCGGCACCGGAGCCACCGATCGCCGCTACGTAGAGGATCGCGCAATCCTTCACCGCATTGATTTTCGGCTCGAGCTTGTCCTCGTTGCCGTCCTCTTGGAGATCCCCGCTGAACGCGATCGTCTCGAGGAATTGATGCCCGTCCGGCGTCACGTCGTAGATCGAGATGTTCTTGGCCCAGCCGAAGTGGGCATCGACCCGCTCCAGATCCTGGGTGGCAAACGCGACTTTCATGCGACCTCCGCTCGGCCTGCCTGCGCAGGCACGTTCATGCTCGTCAATGCGCAGTGGAATGCACGCCGTGTGCCGTTTCTTCACCCGGATGCGGATACCAAGTGTCCGGCTTCGCGACATGTGAATTCGCGATGAACGTATTGGCGATCTCGAAGATTCGATCGCGTGCGCCGCGATACCCTACTGTCGTGATATGACCGGCACCGAGCCGATCGAAGATCGGAAGGAACATGCGATAGAGCGGTATATGGAGCCGCTCCGACGCCTGACGCCCGTGCGCGTGGGTAATCAGGAGGTCACAACCGGGGGCCATGCGCTCGAGATCCTCGAGGTCACCGATCAGAACGGATTCGGTCGGAACCTTTTCGAGCACGGGCTGGGCATTGGTCGAAACCGCGACGGAGATGTGGCAGCCCATGTCGACGAGGAAGCTCGAGAGATCCATCAAGAAATCGGGCTCGAGGCCGACGGCGATCTTCTTGCCTCCGGTATGAAAGTGGCCATCGAGCATCGCATCGACGAGCTGGCTCCTCTGGCGCTTGAACTTCACCGGCACGTCTCGCCCGCTGATCTCCATCAGATGCTTGATGAAGGCATCGGTGGGGAGCAGCCCGATCATGCGCTCGAAGAGTTTGAACGGGACGCCGGCCTTCTTCTCCAGAGCCTGGGCCGCCGGTAGCATATGCGGGCTGAGCGCAATCGCATGGGACGCGTTGCCGAGGCCGGCGATATCTTCGAGGGAAATCCCGCCGAGGGTCGTCGGCGTGAAATCGTCCGGAATATGACCGTCGAGAGAGGCCGCGAGATCAGGAAGGAACAGCGCCTCGAAGCCGAAGCCTTCGATGATGTCACGCAGCTCGTCGAGATCACCAGGCGTGTAATGGCATCCCGGCAGCACGACGAGCTTCTTGGGGTCGCGAACCACATCGGGTTCGGGTGCCTTCACCAGGGTCTCGATGATCTTGACGACAGTCTTTTCCCAGCCGTCCTGAAACGAATCCTTGAAATCCGGCGTCGAGACGTAAACCAACGAGATGCCGTCGAGCTCGGGGTGCTGCTGACGAACCAGCTTGATGTAGCTGTCGACGTCGTCGCCCTTCGTCTCGGTGACGCCTGTCGAGCAGATGCCGATGAGCCGTGCGCGCTGCTTGTTGGAGATGTTGACGATCGCCTGCTCGACGTTCTCGTAGCCGCCGAGCACGGTCGCAACTTCGCTCATGGCCGTCGTTTGAAGCGGGATCGCTTCTTTGAAATGGCGAACGAACAGCACCAAGCCGAAGGAGGTGCAGCCCTGTGAGCCGTGAAACAAGGGCATGCTGTCCTTGATTCCCATGAAGGCGAGCGCACCGCCGATCGGCTGGCTCATCTTCAGCGGGTTGACGGTACAGGCCTTGTTGCTAGTTTGAATGACCGCCATGGCTCCACCTCACTCGGCTGCGATCGCGGTCAATTCTTCCGCCGGCGCGACGATTGCGTCCAGGATCTCCTCGATATCTTCGCAGCACCCCGTGCAGCCGCTACCCGCGTCCGTTGCCGCCGTGACTTCCGCGACCGTCGTCAGACGCTCGGCCCTGACCACGTCCTCGATCGTGCCCAACGTGACTTCCTTGCAATTGCAGATCTTTTTCGAGCGACGCCGTGCTTCGGCCTCTTCGGGCGTCAGCTCGACGACCGGACCACCGGCCTTCGCGGCAAGATCCGCCAGAATATCGCCGATCTTGCCACGACAGCCCGTGCAGCCGGAACCCGCATGAGTCGTCTCGACAACCTGCTCGACAGTGGTGAGCGTAGAGGCGAGAATCGCGTCCTCAATCGTGCCGAGATCGATCGTCTTGCAGTTGCAGATTTTTCTCGCGCGGCGCTTTGCTTCGGCCTTCGCGGGATCCGCGGCGAGCTCGGCGGCCTCGCGGGCGGCTTCGGCGTCCGCCTTGGCCTGCCAGCTGTCGGCGGGATTGGACCAGGGAGCGATGGTACGCACCTGGTTCCAGATCGGGTTGTAGAGCGCCTTGTCGATCTCCTTCACGAGATCGACCATGCCCTTGTAGCCCGAATAGGCATGGTGGCGTTCCTGATTGATGTCCAACCAGGGCATATTGGCCTTGAGCGCGATGAACTGAGAGCGACCGCCGGACAGCATGATGTCGGCCTTCGCGTCCCTCAGCATCTTGTACATCTCGCGCGGAGACATGTCGTCGAAGGCGTGCGCGTCCTCGCCCATCAATTCCTTGATGCGCTCCTTGTCTTCCTTCGTCGACTTCTTGACGCTGGTGCCGACGATCTCCATGCCGACTTCCTGCAGCGCCGCCACCACCGACCAGGACTTGACGCCGCCGGTGATCAGGAGAACCTTCTTGCCCTTGAGCCGCGGCAGATAGGACATGATCTCGTCCCAGGCGAGCTTCTCCTCGCGGGCGATCACCGCCTCCGCCCGATCCATGAATTCCGGCGGCGCACCGCGATCGATACAGAGCTGCGCCAGCTGCCGGATCGAGTCGCTCATGTCGCCGATGCCGTAGAACGATCCCTCGAAATAGGGAATCCCGTAGAGGTCCTCGAGCTTGCGGGTGATGTTGATCATCGCCTTCGAGCAGACCATCATCGTGGCCCGCGCACGATGCGCGCGCGCCACCTCGTGATATTTTGCGTCGCCCGATATGCAGGAAAGGATTCGGAAGCCGATCTCCTTCAGGAGCGGTTCGACCTGCCACATCTCGCCGGCGAGATTGTACTCGCCGATGATGTTGACGTCATAGGGCGTCGTGTAGTCCGGCTCTTCGGTGCCGATCACGTGGGCGAGCAGCGCCTCTCCGGCGAGCTTGTTGCCGAGATTCTTCGGTCCGACAAAACCAGGAGAGTTCACCGGCACGATGGGCGTACCGAATTTCTTCGTGGCGGCCTTGCAGACGGCATCGATGTCGTCGCCGATCATCGCCGGGACGCAGGTCTGGTAGACGAAGACCGACGGCGGATTGTACTTCTCGATGATTTCCTTGATCGCCTTGTAGAGCCTTTTCTCGCCGCCGAACACCACATCCGTCTCGTTGATGTCGGTAGTGAACCCCGTCCGGTAGAGCGTCGAGCCCGAAGAATAGGCCCCGCGATTGTCCCAGGAGTTCCCCTCGCAGGCGATCGGGCCGTGCACGAGATGGGCAACGTCCGTAATCGGCTGCAGCGCGATCTTGGCGCCGTCGAAGGCGCAACCGCCGGCGGCGCCGCCGGGCTGCAGCTGCTTGGTGCAGCCCTTCTTTCTTTCCTTCTCGGACTTCGCAGCGTTCTTCGGGCAAGCCGGTTCGTTGAAAACGTTCTGAATAGTCGCCGAGACGCTGCTCATCTCTACCTCCACGAGGAGAATCGATCCACCGTCTCGAGGACAGGAGATCAGCTCATCCCTCCACTAGGCCAGGCCGATCGGCCCCATTCCGCTTTGGTGAAGGGCGACAGTCTTCTGCCGCCCCGCAATTTCTTGGCGCTACCTCAGCGAATGATGTCGTAGCTGAAGTCGGAGTGCGCAGGGACGATCGTATTTTGATCGATCACCTCGAAGATGCGATCGAGGATCCAGACGAGCACGTTCAAGCCGCCCTGATAGCCCCACACCGGATAGCGGTGGTGATGGTGGCGATCGAAGATCGGGAAGCCGATGCGGATCAGCGGCGTTCCGGTGTCACGCTCGAGATATTTCGCATAGGTGTTGCCGATGAGGAAATCGACCGGCTCGGTGAAGAGCAGCGAACGCATGTGCCACAGATCACGGAGCGGATAGACATGACAGTTCTGGCCGAACGGGCTCGCCGCGAGAATTCCCTCGACCTTCTCGGCCCAGGCCTTGCCGCCGTTGGTCGAAAGGACGTGGGTCGGCTCGGCGCCGCACTCGAGCAAGAACTCGGTCAGGCCGATGCAGAGATCGGGGTCGCCGTAGAGAGCAAACTTCTTGCCGTGGATGTGAGCGCCCGAGTCGGCGATGGCGTCGACGAGGCGTCCGCGCTCGAGCCGGAGCTGATCCGGGATCGGCTTGCCGGTGAGCCGCGAGATTTCCATCAGGAACTTGTCGGTCGCCGCGATCGAGATCGGGTGATTGAAGGCGACGGTCTCGTGCTTCCATTCGTTGGCGATATAGGGCAGCGTCTTCTCGGTGCAATATTCCTGCATCGAGACGGTGGCCTTGGCGTGAACCGCCTCGTTCATCTGCTCGATCGTCGTGCCGCCGTCGAACATGCGGAACGTGCCGTCGGTCGGCGTGTCCCAGACATCGCTGTTGTCGGCGATGATCGTGTACTCGAAGCCCATCATGTCGAAGATGCGCTTGATCTCGCGCAGGTTGCCGACGGTATAGGGATCGAAGCCGCCGATGAAGTTGATCTTCTCGTTCGGCACGCGGGTGAGTTTCTCGACCGTGCCGGCCTTGCCGCCCCAGAAATGCTCGAAGATTCCCTTCAGCACGTTGTCGTAGCCGGTGATGTGGCTGCCGACGAAGGCCGGGGTATGAGCGAACGGAACATCGTAGTTCTCGGGCACCGAGCCCTTGCTCTTCGCGGTCTTGATGAAGGCGTTGAGGTCGTCGCCGATCACTTCCGCCATGCAAGTCGTGGAGACGGAGATCATCCGCGGCTTGTAGAGGTTATAGGTGTTCGCGAGCCCGTCGACCATGTTGTTCAGGCCGCCGAAGACCGCCGCGTCCTCGGTCATGGACGACGACACGCAGGAGCTGGGCTCCTTGAAATGGCGGGAGAAATGGCTGCGGTAGTAGGCGACACAGCCCTGCGATCCGTGAACGAAGGGGACGGTGCCCTCGAAGCCGACCGCCGCGAAGACGGCGCCGAGCGGCTGGCAGGCCTTGGCCGGATTGACGGTCAGAGCTTCACGCGCGAAATTCTTCTCGCGGTAGTCCCAGGACTTGGTCCATTCGACGACCCGCTGAAGTTCGGCTTCCGCCACCGGGTTCTCGAAGTTCTTCTTCTTGTTCGCGAGCATCTCACGATATTCCGGCTGGCGGAATAGGTCGAAGTGGTCGAGAACGTGATCGGCGTTTTGAGGCATAAAATTTATCCTTTTGGTTGCTTGGTCTCGCGACACCCCGACGGAAGCCCTCCCCTCGTGAGGGGAGGGCCGGCGGAGATCAGAACGGAGCCTTGGTGAGGCCCCACACCGGTGAGTTGATCGCCATGTCCATGTCGCGGGCGAAGATCGCGAACCCGTCATAGCCATGGTACGGGCCGGAATAGTCCCACGAGTGCATCTGACGGAACGGCACGCCCATCTTCTGGAAGACGTACTTCTCCTTGATGCCGGACCCGACGAGGTCGGGCTGGATCTTCTCGACGAACTTCTCGAACTCGTAGCCGGTCACGTCGTCATAGATCAGCGTGCCGTCCTTCACATAGTGAGTCGTGCGCTGATAGTCGTCGTTGTGGCCGAACTCGTAGCCCGTGCCGACGACCTCCATGCCGAGATCCTCGTAGGCGCCGATGACGTGGCGCGGACGCAAGCCGCCCACGAACAGCATGACCTTGCGGCCATGGAGGCGCGGACGATACTTCTCGATGACGGCGTCGGAGAGCGGCTGATACTTCTCGATCACCCGCTCGGCATTTTCCTTGATGCGATCGTCGAAATGGCTCGCGATCGTGCGCAGCGACTCCGCGATCTTGCTCGGGCCGAAGAAATTGTACTCGACCCACGGCACGCCGAACTTCTCTTCCATGTGCCGCGAGATGTAGTTCATCGAGCGGTAGCAGTGGAGGACGTTCAGCTTCGCCTTCGGGGTCGCCTCGAGCTCGGCGATCGAGCCGTCGCCCGACCATTGAGCGATCACGCGCAGACCCATCTCTTCGAGGAGGATGCGCGAGGACCAGGCATCGCCGCCGATGTTGTAGTCACCGATGATGGCGACGTCGTAGGGGGTGAGCTCGATGCGGGCGGGCTTGCCTTCGAGCTTGTCGAAGACCCAGTCACGGATCGAGTCGTTGGCGATATGGTGGCCGAGCGACTGGGAGACGCCGCGGAAGCCTTCGCAGCGAACCGGGACGATCGTCTTGCCGCCGTATTCCTTGGACTTCTGCTTCGACACCGCCTCGATGTCGTCGCCGATGAGGCCGATCGGGCACTCCGACTGAATCGTCACGCCGTGATTCAGCGGGAAGAGCTCCATGATCTCGTCCATGATCTTCGCGAGCTTCTTGTCGCCGCCGAAGACGATGTCCTTCTCCTGGAAGTCCGAGGTGTATTGCATCGTCACGAAGGTGTCGACGCCGGTCGTGCCGATGTAATAGTTACGGCGCGCCGCCCAGGAGTACTGGCCGCAGCCCACCGGGCCGTGGCTGATGTGGATCATGTCCTTGATCGGGCCCCAGACGACACCCTTCGAGCCCGCATAGGCGCAGCCGCGAATCGTCATCACGCCGGGGACGGACTTGATGTTCGACTTGACGGAGCAATCCTTGCCGCCCTGCTGGAACTGGTTGAGGTGCTTGGCGCGATTCTTCTTGCTCTTCTCGGGATAAGCTTCGAGGACCTCAGCAATGAGCTCCTTGTTCCTCTGCTTGATCTCTTCGATTGTTTCCGGTGCTGATAGGCTCATGCCAATCTCCTGAAGGCGTTACTGCAATGCAAACGCCGGCCCCTCCATCGAGGGGCCGGCAAGCAATTCTCAGGCCGCGACCTCGGCGGCGGTGAGGCCAACTTGCGACTCGTCGACCTGCTTCATGATGCCGTGAGCCATGAGGATGTCCTCGAGCTCGTCCATCGTGATCGGGGTCGGGATGATGCCGTTGCCCTTGTTGTTGTGGATCTTCTCGGCGAGCTGGCGATATTCGCCGGCCTGCTTGGAATCGGGCGCATATTCCACGACCGTCATGCGACGCAGCTCGGCGTGCTGGACGATGTTGTCGCGCGGCACGAAGTGGATCAGCTTGGTGCCGAGACGGGCAGCCAGCGTCTCCGCGAGCTCGAGCTCCTTGTCGGTCTGACGCTCGTTGCAGACGAGCGCGCCGAGGCGGACGCCGCCCGAGTTCGCATACTTCAAGATGCCCTTGGAGATGTTGTTGGCCGCATACATGGCCATCATCTCGCCCGACATGACGATGTAGATTTCCTGAGCCTTGTTCTCGCGGATCGGCATCGCGAAGCCGCCGCAGACGACGTCGCCGAGAACGTCATAGGAGACGTAATCCACGTCCTCGTAGGCACCGTTCTCCTCGAGGAAGTTGATCGAGGTGATGACGCCACGACCGGCGCAGCCGACGCCCGGCTCCGGACCACCCGACTCGACGCAGCGGATGTCGAGGTAGCCGACCTTCATCACGTCCTCGATCTCGAGGTCCTCGACCGAGCCCGCCGCAGCCGCGAGGCTGAGGATGGTGTCCTGCGCCTTGGCGTGCAGGATGAGGCGGGTCGAGTCGGCCTTGGGATCGCAGCCGACGATCAGGATCTTGTGGCCCATCTGGGCGAGGCAGGCGAGGGTGTTCTGCGAGGTCGTGGACTTGCCAATACCTCCCTTACCGTAGAATGCAATCTGGCGCATATTTCACTTCTCCATTTGTGCCGTTTTGCCAGTCAACTTGGGACCCGAGACGCTCGACCCTCGCTCGAGGAATCGACGCGCCGAGGCGGCGCGGGACACGACACGTCACGTGCCGTCGTATCGGCGACGTATCCCGGCGCTCTTTCTCGCAATCGCCGTGCCAGACCCTCTCTCTGGCAGCAAGACATTGAAATAACGCGATTTAGGCCGAGGCCGACGGTCCTCTGGAGCGTGTTTCGATTCCGACATCGCGGCTTTTCAGCTGTCACGAAGGAAACAGCCACTCCCCGCTTCCCGATTTCGGACGCCCGAGCCGATCCGATCCGCGGTCGGCTCGCGGCACGTCCGCGCAGCCTCCGGATCGCAGCAGCCGAGACCGCCCGAGAGGGGTATGGAACTTGCATCGAGCCCGGCGCGGATGGCTGCGCGCCGGCTCACCTGCAAAGGCCGCACCCCGGGCGCCCCGGTGCACCGCGCGAGCACCAGGGATCGTGCACCAGGAGAATCGTGCACCAGGAGAGAGGTCAGCATGCAGATCGGCGTCGATAATGACAGCAGGGTCGACAACAAGCGCGTCTTCATCATCGACAACGACGGAATCACCGGGTCGATCCTCCAATTCATGCTGGAGGATCACAACGAGACCCACGAGTTCGCGAGCGTCGAGGAGGCTTTCGAGGCGTCGGAGAAGGTGGTCTACGGCAAGACGGAGCGGTCGGTTCCGCACCTCCTGATCGTCGGCGTGAACATCGTCGAAGCCAAGGGGCTCGAGGTGCTGCAGGAGATTTCCGCCAAGTTCCCGGCGGCCAAGATCGTCGTCTGTGCCGACAACGGCGACAATCCGCTCGTCAAGGCCGCTCTCGCCAAGGGCGGCGGCGCGCACGGGATCCTGACGAAGCCCCTCACCGTCGAGGTGGTCCGGCGCAAGGTCGATATGCTGCTCGGCCGGCTGAAGAGCGAGTTCGTCCAGCTCGGCGACTTCAATTTCGGCTGAGCCGGCCTCGGCACTCGGATCTACCGAAACGAGACGGGAAGGGCCGATGGCCGACGTGATCTTCTACGAGAAGCCCGGCTGCGCCAGCAATGCGCGGCAGAAGCTGCTTCTCGAAAAAGCCGGGCACCGGCTCGAGGTCCGTAGCCTCCTCCAGGAGGTCTGGACGAGCGAGACCCTGCGCAGCTATTTCGGCGAGCTGCCCGTGACCGAATGGTTCAACAAGGCGGCACCGCGGGTCAAGAGCGGGGAGGTCGATCCGGCCCGTCTCGGCGCGGACGAGGCCATCGCCCTCCTGGTCGCCGATCCGATCCTGATCCGGCGGCCCTTGATCGAGGCCGAGGGCCGCCGCGTCGTCGGCTTCGACCAATCCGCGATCGACGCTTGGATCGGCCTGGCCGAAGGCGCCGCCGAGGCTCGCGACCTCGAAACATGCCGGAGGCCGGCCGCTGCGAGCCCCTGCCCCGACAAGGAGCGCCCGGAATGACCGCCGTGCCCGATCCCGCGGCGAACGCGGCCGAGGTCATTCTCGCCTATCACCAGCGCACCCGGCACAGGCTCGAGCGCTATGCGGCCGGCCCCGAGACCCTCGACTGGTCCGAGCAACCGAACCCTTTTCGCGAGTTTGCGGGCGCGCCGCGTGTTCTCCTGCCGCTCGCGGCGGACGAGGTCGCGACACCGTTCTCGGAGATCTACGCTGGCCGCGTCGCAGCGCCCGCCCCGCTCGACCTGTCGTCGGTCGGCGTGCTGCTCCAGCTCTCCCTGGCGCTCGCGGCCTGGAAGGAATACGGCCCGGACCGCTGGGCACTGCGCTGCACGCCGTCGAGCGGCAATCTCCACCCGACAGAGGCTTATGTCGTGAGCCGCGGGGTCGAGGGCCTCGAGGACGGCGTCTATCATTACGTGAGCCGCGACCACAGCCTCGAGCGGCGCTGTGGGGTTTCCGACAAGATCGCGGCCGCCGCACCCGGCATGTGGATCGGCCTCACGTCGATCCACTGGCGCGAGGCCTGGAAATACGGCGAGCGCGCGTTCCGCTATTGCCAGCTCGATGTCGGCCATGCGATCGGGGCGCTCCGCTATGCGGCGGGCGTCCTCGGCTGGACCGCGCGCATGGCGGAAGCTGCGACGAGCCGCGACATCGCGGGCCTTCTCGGTCTCGACCGCGACGCCGACTTTCCCGGCGGCGCCGAGCGCGAGGCACCGGATCTGCTGCTGCGGATCCTGCCCGAGCCGATTGCCGCTTCCCTCGGTGAGGCGGGTCATGGGCTCTCGATCGAGAGCCTCGGCGGATGGGTCGGCGAGGCCAATCTCCTCGACCGGCGCAAGATGTACAAATGGCCGGTGATCGACGAGGCTTCGGCGGCGACGCGCAAGACGAGGAGCGTCGCGGAGCCGCGCTATCGGGGCAATTTCCCGCCGATCGGCCTCGGCTCCTCCGAACGCGCCGCGAGCGTGATCTTGAACCGGCGCAGCGCCCAAGGCTTCGACCGCCGCGGCCGCATGGGCAGCGGCGCCTTCTATCACATGATCGACCGCCTGCTCGCCCGTAACGTCGCGCCCTGGGACGTGTGGACCTACGTGCCGCGGATCCATCCCGTCTTCTTCATCCATCGGGTCGACGGCCTGGAGCCCGGCCTCTACATCCTCTTGCGCAACCCGGACGTGGAGATGCGGCTGCGGCAAGCGACCCGGAACGACCTTCTCTGGCAGCGCCCCGAGCACGTTCCTCCGCAGCTCGACTTCTACCGGCTCGTCGCCGCCGATTGCACCAAGGTCGCGCGCGTGCTCCACTGCCATCAGGCGATCGCCTCCGACAGCTGCTTCGCGCTCGGCATGATCGCGGAATTCGAGCCTTTGGTGCGCGCCGAGCCCTGGCGCTACAAGCAGCTGCATTGGGAGGCCGGGCTGCTCGGCCATGTCCTCTATCTCGAGGCCGAGACGCTGGGGTTCCGCGGCACCGGGATCGGCTGCTATTTCGACGAGTCCATGCACGAGATCCTGGGGCTCGAGGACGCGTCCTTCGCCTCGCTCTATCACTTCACCGTGGGCGTCGCTCCCGTCGATACGCGCATCACGACGTTGCCTCCTTACGGGGACCGCGCTCTTCCGCAAACCGAAGCCCAGCACCCCGAGCCGGACTCGGGGAAATCGACGAAAGGAAGCTCAGGCATGGCCGAGCAAGCGACATTCGAGAGGGTGGGTGTCGATTTCGCCCGCGAGCTCATGAAGAGCGGCGAGGCGCTCGTCCTCGACATGCGCGACCCGGGCTCCTACGAGAGCGGCCATATTGAGGGGGCCGAGCACGTCACCGAGGCCAATATCTTCAACTTCCTGTCCGGGACGCCGAAGACCACGCCGGTCCTGATCTATTGCTATCACGGCAATGCGAGCCAGGTTTACGCCCAGACCTTCGCCGACTTCCGCTTCACCAAGGTCTATAGCCTCGACGGCGGCTACGAAGGCTGGAAGCAGGCCGGGGCATGAGCGGCTTTGCGCCGAGCGCCGAGCTCGAGGCTTTTCTGGTCGCCAAGGGCTTCCCGATCGACGACGCCAATGCGCGCATCGCGAACGACATGACGCCTTTGATGCACGCCGCGCATCAAGGCCCGCCGTCGCTGGTCGCCGAGCTCCTCGCGGCGGGCGCGCGCGTGGACGCTTGCAACAGCGACGGCAGCCAGCCGCTCTGGCTCGCTTGCGTCGGCGACGATCCCGAGATCGTCTCGCTTCTCGTCGCGGCGGGCGCCGATCTCGACCACAAGAACGTCAACGGCTCGACGGCTTTGATGTACGCCGCGTCGGCAGGCAAGGCGCGAGCGCTCGCGCGCCTCATCGAGGCCGGCGCCGACCTCGATTACGAGAACGACGGGTTCAGCGCTCTCGACATGGCCTCGACCCGCGAATGCCTCGACCTCATGCGCGCCGCCAAGAAGGCGCGCGCCAAGGCCTGACATACGGGCTAGAGCATTTTCCAGCGAAACGGATATCGGTTCGCGTCGCGAAAATGCGATAAAACAAAAATGTAGAGCGGTTTCCGATGCCGCTGGACCGGAAACCGCTCTAAGGGGTCAGGGCCCGCGCGACACGGAAGCCGAGGGTGTCACGCCGCTCGTCGGCCCCGGCCATGCCACGGGAGGCAGAGCGAAGGAAGTTCGCCGTCTCGAGCCAGGAACCGTCACGGTGGGTCCGGTTGCTCGGATCCCCGCCGCGAAGCCAGGCCGAGCCGTCCGCCGGTGCGCCGTCGTAGCGATCGTGGAACACGTCCTCGACCCACTCCCCGGCGTTGCCGTGCATGTCGTGGAGGCCGAACGCGTTGGGCCTGAACGATCCGACCGGCGCGGTCCCTCGCCCGTCCCACCGGCTGCCGCAATTGGCACAATTGGCATTGCCCGTGCCTGGGGCGTTCCCCCAGGAGTAGCTGGTTTTCGACCCTGCTCGCGCGGCATATTCCCATTCGGATTCCGTCAAGAGCCGATAGGCCTTCCCGGTGACCTTCGAGAGCCAGCGCACATATTGCTTTGCAGCGTCCCAGCTCACGTTGATCACCGGCTTGCGTCCGCGTCCTCCCCTGTCCTCGACATGGGGGCAGGCGTTCGCCGCGACGCAAGCATCCCACTCGTCGAAGGTCACCTCGTATTTGGAGACGGCGAAGGGTACGGCGATCGTCACCTCGTGCTGCGGGCCTTCGAAGCTGTATCGACGGGGCTCGTCCGTTGGCGATCCCATGATGAACGTGCCGGCGGGGATTTCGATCATCGCGGGGCAGACGTTCGCGCAATCCCGAAGCTCCGGTGCCCGCCCGAGGTAGAAAAGGAGTCCGACGGGCACCGTTGCCGACAGGAGAGCTGCTCCGATCAGGAGGCGGGGCCCTAGCAGCCTCGCGACCTTCGGCGACCGATCCTTCGCCACGACAGGCTCGCTGCCGCCCGCGGCCAGGGGCACTTCGGCCGATCGGCCGTCGGCCACGAACGCAGGAGGCGCGAGAACGCCGGAGTCATTCTCGGCTTTGCTCGAGCGAACGGCCCGATCCGGGGCGGGCGCCCCCGTCGCCGGGACCGTGCCGCGCAAGGCGCGAACGAGCCGATCCAAATCCTCGTGGAACGAGGCATGGCGGACATCCAAGCCGTTGCGCCGGGCGAGGCCGTCGAGGTCGTCGGGGAGGTGCTCGGGCTTCGGCACATACGTGCCCTCGAGCAGGATCGGGATGACGGGAATGTCGCGCTTCAGCGCCGCGGCGATCTCGACGCGAACGAAATCGTGATCGTTGTCGAGACGACGGCGACCCGTCTCGTCGCGCGTGTCCAGCCAATCCGGCCCGATGATCGCGAGCAACGCGTCGCATTTGGCCACCGCGGCGCCGAGCACATCGACGAAATCGACGCCGAGCGCAATCGAATCCACATCCATGAAGACGGAGTCGCGGCCGAATTCTCGCTCCAGCCGGTCATGCACGCCGCGGGCGGCAAAGGCGCTGTCGTCGCGCCGGTAGCTGATGAAAATTTTGGTCGACATGTTTCGTCAGACGGGATTCGAGGTTTTTCAATTTGCATAACAAGCGGCTGGTGCCTTGGCCAGCAGTCGGTGCTCCGGCTCGTTCCGGGATGGAACCGAGCACGACGCTCTGCCGTTCTGAACGAGAAAATTATTCTCGCGCTTTGGCTGAGGGAGGGCCCGCCTTGCTGACCAGACCGGCGGTTGCGCCCAGCCCGGACTCGGGAACCGACGCTCACGCGAGCCTCGCTCGGAGGCTTATCGAGACCCGCGCCCGAACCAACGCGCTGGCGGAGCCGCTCGGCGTCGAGGACCAGTGCGCCCAGGCCCACGACGACGCGAGCCCGACCAAATGGCACCTCGCCCATACGAGCTGGTTCTTCGAGACCTTCGTCCTCCAGCCCTTCCTGCCGGGCTACCGCACCTTCGACGAGCGCTTCGCCTATTGCTTCAATTCCTACTATGAGGCGCAAGGAGAGCGTCAGCCACGCCCTTCGCGGGGCCTCTTGACCCGGCCGACCTCGGGCGAGGTTCGCGCCTATCGCAACCATGTCGACGAAGCACTGCAGGATTTGGAGGAGATCGGACGCGCGGAGGAGCCCGAGGTCGCGGCGCGGCTCGAGCTCGGCATCGACCACGAGATGCAGCACCAGGAGTTGATCCTCACCGATATTCTCGCCCTGTTCGCGGCCAATCCCTTGCGTCCGGCCTATCGGGACCGCCCCGTGCTTCTGCAGCAGTGCGAGCGCCGGGAACCGACCTTCGTGGCTCACGAGGGCGGCCTCGTCGAGATCGGCGCGGACGGCGAGGCTTTCTGCTTCGACAACGAGGGGCCGCGGCATCGGGTTTTCCTCGAGCCCTTCGCGCTCGCCGACCAGCTCGTCACCAACGGCGAGTGGCACGCCTTCATGACCGATGGCGGATATCGCGATCCGAGGCTTTGGCTCTCCGACGGCTGGCAGATCGTCCGCAGCGAGGCGTGGCGAGCCCCGCTCTATTGGGAGGAGCGGGACGGGACGTGGCTGCAGATGACTCTCCTCGGCTTGCAGGCGGTCGATCCTGCCGCGCCGGTCTGCCATGTGAGCTTCTACGAGGCGGATGCCTTCGCGAGATGGGCCGGGAAGCGTCTGCCGACCGAGGCCGAATGGGAGATCGCGGCGGTAGATCTGCCCGTCGAGGGCAATATGCTCGGCCAGGATGCGCTGCGCCCGCTCCCCGCACGTTCAGGGCGCGGCGTGACCCAGATGTTCGGCGATGCCTGGGAATGGACGGCGAGCGCCTATAGCCCCTACCCCGGGTTTCGCGCGGCCGCCGGCGCTCTCGGCGAGTACAACGGGAAGTTCATGTGCAACCAGATGGTCCTGCGCGGCGCCTCCTGTGTCACGCCGGACGCGCAGGCCCGTGCGACCTATCGCAACTTCTTCTATCCCCACCAGCGCTGGCAGTTCAACGGTCTGCGCTTGGCGCGGGATGAGGAAAGGTGGACACCGGCTTTCCGCCCGCATCCCGCGCCAATCCCTCGAGAATCGATCACGTGTCATGATCTACCCGACGAGGCCCGATGACGAGAATCGCCACGCAACGCACCCCGGCCGCCCTCGAGACGTCCGGCGCGGCGGCCGTGCGCCGCGACATCGTCGCCGGATTGACCCGGGCGCAGAAGTCGCTGCCCTGCAGCTATTTCTACGACGCGCGCGGCAGCGCGCTCTTCGAGGAGATCTGCCTGCAGCCGGAATATTACCCGACCCGGGTCGAGACCGCGATCCTCGTGGCCCATGCGCCGGAGATCGCCGCCCGAACCGCGCCGGGCAGCATTCTCGTCGAGCTCGGCTCGGGCTCGAGCCGCAAGACCGAGCTCCTGCTCGAGGCCCTGCCGGCGCTTGCCGCCTATGCCCCGATCGACGTGTCGGCGAGCGCTCTCGACGAGGCCTGCACGCGGCTCGCCGCACGGTTCCCGGCCCTGCGGCTTCTGCCCACCGTCGGTGATTTCACCGATCCGCTCGCTCTTCCTGCCGCCTTGGCGAAGCGTCCGCGGCTCGGCTTCTTCCCGGGCTCGACGATCGGCAATTTCGCTCCTGACGAGGCATGCGCCCTGTTGGGGTCCCTGGCACGCACGCTCGGCGCCGGCTCGAGGCTCGTCGTCGGTGTCGATCTCGTCAAGGATCCCGGCCATCTCGTCGCCGCCTATAACGACGCGGCGGGCGTGACCGCCCTGTTCAACCTGAACCTCCTCGTTCGCCTGAACCGGGAGATGGGAGCGACCTTCGAGGTCGCAAGGTTCGCCCATTCCGCAGTCTATAACGAGCACGAGCAGCGGATCGAGATGTATCTCGTGAGCCTCGACGATCAATCGGTGGAGATCACCGGCCGAGACATCCGTTTTGCGAAAGGTGAACGGATCCACACCGAAAATTCCTATAAGTACACCGTTGCGCAGTTCCAGGCGCTCGCGAGCCGCGCCGGCTGGCATGGGCACCAGGTCTGGACCGACCCGGACAACCTGTTCAGCGTCCACGAATTGGGACCCGCCTGATCCCTCGAATCGACGACGGAGCGAATGACCGAGAACCTCGACCCCGCGCTGCCGAACGACGCCGATCCCCTCAGCGCCTCCCCGCGCATCTTCGAGAACTCGGTTCTCGACAAGCTGTCGCGGGTCCATTGGACCGTGCCGCTCGTCGTCTACCTGCCTGTCGTCGCGCTCCTCGGCTTTGTGAGCCTTCGCGCCTACTCGCTGCCGCTTGTCCTCGCCCTCGCGGCGCTCGGCTATGTCCTTTGGACCCTGACCGAATATCTCGGCCACAGGTTCCTGTTCCATTACGAGCTTCCCGGCACGATCGGCGCGCGCATCCATTACCTCGTCCATGGCGTGCATCACGTGCATCCGAACGACCCGCTGCGGCTCGTGATGCCGGTCCTGCTCAGCGCGCCGATCATGCTGATCGCGCACGGCGTCGCGCGGCTCCTGTTCGGAATGCCGCTCGGCTATCCGGTCCTGATGGGCTTCGTCGTCGGCTACATCGGCTATGACATGGTCCATTACCATGTGCATCACCGCACGCCGCGGACGCGGCTCGGCATCGCGCTGCGCCGCGCCCATATGCTGCATCATTTCAGGGATCCGACGCGCGGCTTCGGGGTCAGCGCGCCTTATTGGGACGATGTGTTCGGGACGGCATTCGCCCGGACGCGAGACGTGGTCGGGGGCGAAGGTCCCTAACACGCGCCGGGTGAGGCCGCGCCGGAGCCAGGGACCCGACCGAAACGAGGCTCGGAGCAGTCGCGACCTCGAGGGGGCCCGCCCTCTGTTCGAGAATTCTCCGCCGCTCCCTCAGAGCTTCGCCTCGATCCGCGGCATCCGCTCGAACGGAGACGCGGCAGGCTCGCCGAAACGGACCCGATAGACCTGAAGGTTCTCGGTGACACGCTGGACGTAGTTGCGAGTCTCGGTGAACGGAATCCGCTCGACCCAGTCGATCGGATCGACGTCGGGCTTGCGCGGGTCGCCATAGGCTTCGACCCATTCGCGCACCCGCCCCGGGCCTGCGTTATAGGCCGCGAAGGCCAGGATGCAGGATCCCCTGTGGGCGTCGAGCAAGTCGCCGAGATGGGCCGCGCCGAGCTGCGCGTTGAAGGCGGGGTCGGAGACGAGCCGCGCCGCGTCGAAGGCGATCGAGGCGCGCGCCGCCGTGCTCCGCGCCGTCGCCGTCAGCATCTGCATCAGACCTTTCGCGCCCGCGGTCGATACGGCCCTGGGGTTGAACGCGCTCTCCTGGCGCGCGATCGCATAGACGATCGAGGCGGGGGCGGAATTGCGCAAGGGGACGAAGGACGGGACGCCATAGGAAGGGAAGGCGAGCGCATCGAGCGCGAAGCCGCGCTGGCTCGCGATCTTGCCGACCGCGAGCGAGAGCCGCGCGTCCTCGCGCGCCGCGACGATCGTCCCGAGCGCGGCCACCTGCCGCTCGTCGGAGAGGTGGCGCACGGTGTCCATCACGAGGGGCTCGGCGATATCCTTCTCGTCGAGCGCGTAGAGCAGCTCGATGACCCGGATCGCCTCCGCCCGCTCGCCGCTCCGTGCCACCTCGGAGATCGACCGGATGGGAAGGCTCGTGATACCGAGCTTGGCGCGGGCGAGCTGGCCGTAATAGGTCGCCGGATGCGAGGCGGCTTCCTCGAAGAAGGCGCGCGCGCGAGCGTGTGCGCTGTCGCCGACCGCGGCCTCTGCGGCTCGTCCCTGCCAATAGGCGGCGCGGGCCCGCGACATCGGGGTCTCGGCGACCGCGGCGGCCTTCGTGAAATGCACCTCGGCGAGAACCGGATCATGCAAGAAACGCAGTGCGATCCAGCCGGCGTGGAACTCGGCGTCGATCACCATGGCGTCGGCCGCCGCCGCGTGATCGGCGCAAATCCTGTAGGCCGTGCGCGCGTCGCCGAGATCGAGGATCTTGCGGGCGACCAGGCGCCGCTCGATCCACCATTCGTCGCCGTCGATGATCGCGTCCTTCTCGCGCGGAGCCGTGAGCAGAAGATCGGCAGCCTCGCGAATCTTGCCGGCCCGGCGCAGCACCTGGATTCGCGCGTAGATATAGCCTGGATCGGAGCGCAGCGCGGGCGCCACCGCAGCCATGGCCTTGTCGCTCGGCACCTCGGCCTTGACGGACGCGCGCGCCTTGGCGAGCGCGAGCACGTCCTTGCCGACGAGATTGGCCGCGCGCATCGCCGCCGCGGCCTGCCCCGCCTTGTAGAGCAGCCGATCGGCGCGAAACTTGTGGTCCGCCCGGTCGAGCAGGCCGCCGAGCTCGGTCCGGACCTTGGCTTCGAGCCAGGCGTTGATGTCGTCCTCGCGCCACACCGAGCGCACGAGGCGCGCCGCCGCGGCGGTCTCGCCGCCCCGGTCCAGCACGCCGGCGAGCGCGAGCTTGCCGGCGGGCGTCTGCGGGGGCGTGTGGGCGAAATAGGCCTTCACGAGATCATCGCTCTTGCGGTCGCCGAGCAAAGCTTCCTCGCTGCGCTTGCGCAGCCATGCGAGGCCCGGCCAATCGGCATGGGCCGCAGCGAAGGCCTGCAGCCGTTCGAACCCCGCTTCCCGCGGGGCCTTGCGCAAGGCGATCCATTCGAGCGCCGTCGCGAGAATCGGCGCCGCGACCTCCCGCGCGGCGAGGTCGCCCCCGCCGAGATCGCCGCTCTTGTAGAAGCCGATCGCTCGTGAGAACGCCGCGAGATCGTCGGCGGAATATCGCGCCAGAACGGCGGCGGGCTCGTCCGGCCCGTCGGGCTCTCGGCCACGGGCATCCGGCACTCGGCTCGGATGGAACACGCCGGGAGGGTCGATCCCGGGTCGAAACAGCTCGATCTCCGACCGTTCGTGACCGTGCGCGAGAATCGCTCGCGTCAGCGCGGGGGAGTCGCCCGGTTTCTCTGCGGCCGGCTCGGGCGCGCGGCCTTCCGGCCGTTGCAGCGCGAAACCCGACGCGAGAACGGCACCGACGGACGCGGCCAAGAGAAAGGTGCTGCTGCCTCTCCTCATGCTCGGATCGATCCTCGAGCGCGGTACCCGCGGTTGAAAATTGATGCTTCTGGGTTAACAAAGGCCCAACGGCGCGCTCCGTGTCGCGGAGCTTGGCATCTGGCCCTTTCGCGAAACCTGCGCAGCGACTATGTCTCGCGGTCCGCAGGATCTCGCGTCGGGCCAGTCGAGCCCGAGAATGCGGCGTCTCGAGGGCGGCGGCACAGAAAAGGCGTGGCGGCATGGGAAAGAAGGCGGCATTCAAGGGGTCGATCACTGCGCTCGTCACGCCGTTCCGGGACGGGCAGGTCGACGAATCCTGCTTTCGCGCGCTGGTCGATTGGCAGGTTACGAGCGGAACGCACGGCCTCGTGCCGGTTGGGACGACCGGTGAGAGCCCGACCCTTTCGTACGAGGAGCATCGCCGGGTCGTCGCCGCCTGCATCGCGGAGGCGCGAGGCCGCGTGCCGGTCATCGCGGGGGCGGGGTCCAACAATACGAGAGAAGCGATCGAGCTCGCGCAATTCGCCGAGAAGGCCGGAGCCGACGGCCTGCTCGTCGTCACGCCCTATTACAACAAGCCGTCGCAGGAAGGCCTCTACCGCCATTTCGAGGCGGTGAACAATGCCGTCGGCATTCCGATCATCATCTACAATATCCCGCCGCGATCCGTGGTCGATATGTCGATCGAGACGATGCAGCGCCTCTACGAGCTGAAGAATATCGCCGGCGTGAAGGATGCGACCGGCAACCTCGCGCGCACCGCACTTCAGAGGCAGGCGCTCGGCGCGGATTTCATCCAGCTCTCCGGCGAGGACATGACCGCGCTCGCGGTGATGGTCTATGGCGGCGACGGCTGCATCTCGGTGACGTCGAATGTCGCGCCGCGCCTCTGCGCCGACATGCAGCAGGCTTGCCTCGCGGGCGATTTCGCGACTGCCCTCGAGCTCCACGATCGTCTGAGCCCCCTCCATGCGGCTCTCTTCGTCGAGCCCAATCCGGCGGGGCCGAAATATGCCTTGTCCGCCCTCGGCAAGATCGTGGACGGGGTGCGGCCTCCGATGCTGCCCGCGACGGAGAAGGCTCGAGCGGTGATCAGGGCCGCGATGCAGCATGCGGGCCTGATCGAGGGGTGATGCCCGAGTGACCGCGACAAGGCAGCGACCGCACAAGATCGCCGCGGACAACCGCAGGGCGCGGTTCAACTACGAGATCGGCGAGACCTTCGAGGCCGGCCTCATGCTGACCGGCACCGAGGTGAAATCACTGCGCACCGGCAAGGCGACGATCGGCGACAGCTATGCCGCGATCGATCGCGCGGGCGAGGTCTATCTCGTCAATGCCAACATCCCGGAATATCTCCAGGCCAACCGGTTCAACCACCTGCCGAAGCGGCCGCGGAAATTGCTGCTGAAGGCGCGCGAGATCGCGCGGCTCGCCCAAGCCACCGAGCGCGAAGGCATGACCCTCGTGCCGTTGAAGATCTACTTCAACGACAAGGGGCGAGCGAAGGTGGAGATCGCTCTCGCACGCGGAAAGAAGCTGCACGACAAGCGCGAGACCGAGAAGCAGCGCGACTGGAGCCGTGAGAAGGGCAGGCTCCTCCGCGAGAAGGGGTGATCCCGTCGCCGATCGTCGACGAGGGCGCCGTCGAGTCGGGTTCGGTTCACTCGGTCTCGAACTGCGAATCGGCGTGGCGCCGAACCGCGGAGTCCGACGTCGCGCAAGAATCGACGAGCAACGTATGGGTCACTGAAACGTCATATCGTGACGCTTGGATGACCGGAGCATGACGTTGCTTCGTCGTTCCGGCGTCCGAACTATAGGCATCCGCAACGTCACAGCACCTTCATTGACGCTCTCTAAGAAGCCCCCGATCCACACAACCTGAAGTATAGGTGGAAAGGGGAGTTCATGAAGCACGATGTGCATGGGTCTCGCCTGGGCGAGGTCGTCGATCCCGAGGATATCGGCACGAGCCCGGGCGACAACCCGACGATGGGAGATGTCATCGCCGAGCGCCTGTCCAGGCGTGACCTGGCAAAAGGGCTGCTCGCGGTTTCCGCGATCGCGGCGGCCGGCCCCGCAGCAGCGCTGCCTGCCGTGCAAAGGACTCCCTACCGTCCCAACACGACGCCGCATTTCAGGTTCACCGAGCTCGCGGCAGGACACGACGAGGACGATCACGTCGCCGAGGGCTATGACGCCGATATCCTGATCCGCTGGGGCGACAAGGTGCTTTCCGACGCGCCGGCTTTCGACCCCCAGAACCAATCCGCCGCCGCGCAGGCGAAGCAATTCGGCTACAACAACGACTTTCTCGGCTATATTCCGCTCGCGAGGGATCCGCACGATCCCGACTGGTGCAACGGCTTGAGCGAGCACGGGCTCCTCGTCGTGAACCACGAATACACCGACGCCGACCTCATGC
Source organism: Beijerinckiaceae bacterium (assembly GCA_024304885.1). GTDB lineage: Bacteria > Pseudomonadota > Alphaproteobacteria > Rhizobiales > Beijerinckiaceae > Methylocapsa. The sequence continues at coordinate 415,363 of JALJOM010000008.1, read as the reverse complement.
TTCCGGTCGCCTCGCCGGTGACGCAGGCGGTGGTCGATATCGAGATGGCCGCGCATGGCGGATCGGTCCTCGAGGTGAAAAAGCACTCCGGCAAGTGGCATGTCGTGCACGGCAGCCCCTATGCGCGCCGCATTACCGCGACGACCGAGATGGCCATTTCCGGTCCCGCCGCCGGCAACGCCAAGCTGAAGACGAGCGCAGACCCGACGGGAAGGAAGGTCTACGGCATGCTCAACAATTGCGCAGGGGGCGTCACGCCTTGGGGCACCTGGCTCACCTGCGAGGAGAATTTCAACGGCTATTTCAGCGACCCGTCCGCGTCCTTGACCGGACATCCGAACGAAGCCTCCTTCAGGCGCTACGGCATCCCCGGCAATTCCTTCAGATGGGACACGTTCTACGATCGCTTCGACATCAAGAAGGAGCCCAACGAGGCCAACCGCTTCGGCTGGGTGATCGAGATCGACCCGTTCGATCCGACCTCGACGCCGATCAAGCGCACCGCGCTCGGGCGCTTCAAGCACGAGGGTGCCGAGAACATCGTCAACCGGGACGGTCGCCTGGTCGTCTACATGGGTGACGACGAGCGCTTCGACTATGTCTACAAGTTCGTGACCGAGGGCAAGGTCGACAGGACCCACCGCGCGAGAAACCGGGACCTGCTCGACAAGGGCATTCTCTATGTCGCGAGATTCGGCGCCGACGGCACAGGAACCTGGCTGCCGCTCGTCTACGGCCAAGGACCTCTGAATGCGGCGAACGGATTCGCCAGCCAAGGCGACGTGCTGATCGAGACCCGCCGCGCCGCGGATCTTCTGGGCGCGACCCGGATGGACCGCCCGGAGGATGTCGAGGCGAGCAAGATTTCCGGCAAGATCTATGTGGCCTTGACCAACAATTCGCGGCGCACGGCCGCGCAGGTCGATGCCGCCAACCCGCGCGCCAGCAACCTTTTCGGCCACATCATCGAGATCACCCCCGACTACCGGGACCATGCCGCGACGACCTTCACCTGGGAAATCCTGGTGACATGCGGCAACCCCCTCGATCCGGCCGTCGGCGCGAGCTTCAACCCTGCCACCACCGAGAACGGTTGGTTCGGCATGCCCGACAATGTCGCGGTGGATTCTCACGGCCGCCTCTGGGTGGCGACCGACGGCCAGAATGCCGATAGCACCGGCCGGGCCGACGGATTATGGGCCCTCGAGACCAAGGGCCCCGCACGCGGGACCGCGAAGCATTTCTACCATGTACCGACCGACGCGGAGATGTGCGGACCGCGCTTCACGCCGGACCTCGAGACGCTGTTCCTCGCAGTGCAGCATCCGGGCGAGGACAGCAGCTTCGATGATCCTTCCACCCGCTGGCCCGATTTCCAGGACGGCGTCCCGCCGCGTCCGTCGGTGGTCGTGATCACCAAGAAGGGCGGCGGCAAGATCGCCTTCTGAAGCTGCGATCGCACGAGCGCAATCACGGGGCGGCCTTCGGGCCGCCCTTTTGCCGATTCTGCCTCACATGGACCTCACGGTCGATTACGAGCTTCGCCGTTCTTCTCACGACCATGTGGGGACGGGGCGTTCGGTCACCATGTCGTCCACGCATGCAGCAGCGGAACCATTCGCATCCTGCGCAGTTGGCCTTGAGCACCATTGCTGGAGGCAAACATGCGCACCTATATCTTAGCCATGGCTACAGCAGCACTTTTTGCCATTCCCACCTCAGCGATCTCGCAAGGCGTCCAGATTGGGCCCGGTGGCGTCCAGGTCGATCCAGGCTACAAGCGCCAAACCGAGGGCCGCTCGGCAAAATCGAGTGAATGCAAGCAGCTCCGAAAGGCATGCCTCGAAGACAAGGAGCTCGGCGAGGAAAACCGCGGCAATTGCGCCAGATACCAGGCACGGTGCCAATAGCGCCAGGTCTTGGTCGCGAGCGCTGAATTCGGAGGAATGCCCCGCCGTCCTGCGAAGCACCGGCTTTGCGGCCGATGCAAGGTTGCATCCTCGACAGCGTCGGCCCGCTTGAGCCACGCCGTGATGCTGCAACTGAGGACCCGCTTGCTTCCCTTGTGGCGGACCGGCTGGCGCACCCACCACAACGTATGCACTTTGCTATCGACACGACTTCAAAGCGCGGCTGCAGGAACAACGAATCAAGACCCGGAGCGGCCGGGGCGCGAGCCTCGGGCCGCTCTGTGCCGTTCAGGGACATGCGAACGTGGAGAGGGCCCTCCTCCGGTAGAAGCGCTCGTTCAATTCAGCCCGCGCAAATGGCGAAACACGATGATGCGCGAGACGAGCCCGGTCACGACGCCGATCCCTCCCGCGATCAGGACGATTGCCGCATAGACGTTCGGGCCGATGACGAAGCCGCCGAACATCGCCTCGATCTGGTCGCCGCCCGGCGTACGTCGCCACCAGGCGGCGAGGCCGGCCGACAGGAGAAAGACGGAAACCGCCGAGGCCCCGCCGATCGCGCCGCCGCGCAGGCCGAGCCAGAGGAAATGGCTCTGGAACTGGCGCGAGATATAATCGTCGGCGGCCCCCACGAAGTGGAGGACTTCGATGATCGCGCGATTTCCGGCCATGGCCCCGCGGGTCGCGAAGCCGACCGCGATGCCCATGGCGACGAGGACGAGGCCGAAGATCACGGCGGCGACGATCACGACCGTGCGCGCCATGATCGCGAGCCGCGCCCGCCACAGCCTGTGATCGTCGAGGCTCGCCCCCGGCACGGCGGCCGCGAGCGCCTTGCCGAGCGCCTCCGAGTCGAGAGGCTCGGTCGGATCGAGCGCGAGGACGACGAGGCGCGGCACGGGGAGCTGCGCAAGGTCGAGGCCGGAGCCGAGCCAAGGCGCGAGGATCGCCTCGGATTCCTCCCTCGAGAAGGCTTGCGCCGAGGCGACGCCCGGGGTCTTGCGCGCGATCTCGGCCGCGGTGCGGGCATCGGCCTCGAGGTCTCGTCCCATGGCCGGCTTGATCTGGATCGTCATCTCGTGCGCGACCTCCTCCTGCCAGCCGCGGGAGGCGTCGGAGATCAGGATCGCGACGCCCGCGGTGAGCGAGGCGAGAAAGGTCATGATGGCGACGACGGTGACGAGCGCGCGCCCGGCGATCGAGGCCGCCGGCACGAGCGCCGTCTCCGGCCTGCGGTGGCGAGCCGCGCCGCCTTCGGACATTTCGTCCTCGTACCGGTCCTCTCCGGGAAGCAGCCTCATCGCCCTCTCACTCGAAGATGTGCAGGCGGCCGTCGCCGAGGACGAGCCGGCGTGCCCCGTCGAACTGGTCCATGAGGCCGAGATCATGGGTCGCGATCACGACCGAGGTCCCTGTCTTGTGGAGCTCGGTGAAGAGCCGCAAGAGGCGACGCGCGAGGCTCGGATCGACATTGCCGGTCGGCTCGTCCGCGAGCAAGAGCTCGGGGCGCACGATCAAGGCCCGCGCGATGGCCGCACGCTGCTTCTCCCCCCCGGAGAGGACCGGCGGCAAAACATGCATGCGCTCGCCGAGGCCGACCCAGCGCAAGAGCTCCGTCACCTCGCTGCGATAGCCGCTCTCCTCCCTCCCGCGCACGCGAAGCGGCAAGGCGACGTTCTCGTAGGTGGTGAGATGGTCGAGCAGGCGGAAATCCTGGAACACGACGCCGATCCGACGCCTGAGCGCGGTGATCTCCGCCTTGTCGAGCGCATGCGCGTCACGATCGAAGAGGCTGATCAAGCCGCGGGTCGGTCGCAACGACAGAAGGATGAGGCGCAGGAGCGTCGTCTTGCCGGCGCCCGAGGGGCCGGTCAGGAACTGGAACGACTGAGGCTCGATGGAGAAGGAGATGTCCTTGAGGATCTCGGTCCCCATGCCGTAGCGCAAGCCGACGTTCTCGAACCTGACCAAGCGTCACCTCTTTCTCGAGCACTTCGGCAGGGTGGAGGCCTTGGTATTAATGGATTGTCAAGGCTGCAACCGGAAGTCGCCGGGACAGGGTGAGGAGCTCGCACGCGCCCCGGCGCCCCTGCGTGCGACGGCCGGAGCGCTATTCTCGAATCACTCCGAGCGAGATGCGTCGATTCGCGGCGCGTCCCGCCGCCGTGCGGTTCGGAGCGATCGGCCGATTGGACCCATAGCCCCGCGCTTCGAGGCGCGATGCATCGACGCCCATGCGGACCAATGCGCGCAGCACGTATCTCGCGCGACGCTCGGAGATGTGCCTGTTCTTGCCTGCGTCGCCGGTCGGATCGGTATGGCCGCCGATGATCACTCGCGCTGTGGGATCGGCCGACAGGATCGCGGCGATGCTTCGCAATTGCGCCTCGGCCTCGGGTCGCGGGCGCGTCTCGCCGGCATCGAAGCGGACAGACCCGAGATCGAACCAGGTGGCGCCGCCGTCCGGCGTCCCCTCGGCACCGAGCAGGGCGCGCAGCCTTGCCTCGATGCCGGCGCTCGGGGCCGGCGGCACGACGAGCTTTTTCGGTTCCGGCGCGGCAGGTTGCCGCGGTTCTTCTACGAAAGGCGCGGCAAGCTCCGGAGGTTCCGCGACGCGTGCCGGCGCGCGCGGCGACGTCGGCGCATCGGTCTCGGCCGTCGCGGCAGGTTCCGGCATGGACGGCGTCACGCGCACAGCCTCCGCACCTTGTTCCACGGCCACGTGCTGCGGCGCGAGGTGAGGTCCGAAGAGGGCGCTGCCGCTGCGATAGAGCACATAGGACGCGACCACGAAGACGAGCGTGGCGAAGGCCATGTTGAGCGCGCCCTTGGAGCGCGACAAGAAAACTCCCGACTTGATCCCGAGGAAGCCGCCGAGCAGGCCGCCACCGATGAATTGCGCCGCGATCATCCAATCGACCAGGCCCGAGACCGCGTAGTTGACGGCGGTCGTGAGGCCGAAGCTCCCGACCGCGAGAAGCGAGGTCGAGATCGCGTTCAGCATCGGCATGCGGGTGGCGAGTACGAGACCGGGGACGATCAAGACGCCGCCGCCGATGCCGAAGAAGCCCGCGAGGACGCCGACCGCGAGGGCAACGAGCGCGGATTTCGTCGGCGACGCCACGACCTTCCCGCTCGAATCGAGCTTCGGCTCGATCGGGCGCAACATGGCGGCGCCGACACCGAGCATGGCGAGGCCGAAGAGGAAGATGAGGGCATCCCCGTTCATCGCCTTGCCGAGCGAGGAGCCGACGAAGGCGCCGAACGAGCCGAAGAACGCGAAGAGGATCGCGACCTTCCAGACGATCCGGCCGCTGCGAGCTTGCGAGACGAAGTTCAGGAAGGCGTTGACCGAGACCGCGAAGGCGCCCGTCCCGATCGCGACATGAGGCGGCAGCCCGACGATCGCATAGAGCAACAGGGGAGTGGCGAGGACCGAGCCGCCCCCGCCGACGAGGCCGAGCGTGAAGCCGACGAGACCGCCGGACAGGATCGCGATCACGTTCATGCGTATGGGCCCGCACGCGTCGCGGCCCGAAGCCTCGGGCTAGAGCGGTTTCCGATCCAGTGGAATCGGAAACCAGCTCTACATCCTTGTTTTGTCGCATTTTCGCATCGATGTCGATCCATCGAAACATCGAGATCGAGACGCGAACCGGTGCCCGGTTCGCTGGAAAATGCTCTCGCCTCACCCATTGGCGGCAGGCTCGACACGCGCGAAGACGGCCGCGGCAAGACAAGGCTCGGGGCGCGGCGCCTTCGCCGGCGGCGCCGCGGCGGTCGGTTGCGCCTCGGCTGCCGTCGGATCGAGAACGGCGCGGAGCACGCGCACGATCGCGGCCGCATGCGGGCGGGCGAGACGATAAACGATCGATTTCCGATCCCGCGTGGTCTCGAGCATCCCCGCCTCTCTCAGGATCGCGAGCTGCTGCGACAAGATCGGCTGGCGGATCCCGGTGAGGGTCTCGAGCTCTCCGACAGCGCGATCGCCGTCCCGCAGCGCGTCGAGGATCGCGAGCCGGTTGGGATTGCCGAGGCTGCGAAACAAGGCCGCGGCCTCTTGCCTTTGCAGGTCGTTGCGCGAGCGACGCAAGGTCATCTCCATGGGCTCGACAAATGGTCTCGTGCGGGGGCGGGCCGGTCGAGCGCAAGCGTCATGGCGATTTCCTCGATCGATGTGGCGCCGACACGAAACCGGTCCGCGCTCCGGCCGACCTCTACGAAGCCCAGCTTGCGGTAGAGCGCGAGCGCCGGCTCGTTATGGGCGAGCACCGTGAGATCGATCCAGGCGAGCCCCGCCTCCCGCGCGAAGGCGACGGCCGCGCGCAGCAAGGCCAGGCCGAAGCCGCGCCTGCGGAACGCAGGCTCGACTCCGAGTGCCACCCGTGCGCGATGCAGCTCGGCGGGCAGCTCCGCACCGGTCAAGGAGCAATAGGCGACGATCTCGCCCCCCACGGCGTCGCGGATCCCCCATTTGCGCTGCCAATAGGGCTCGGTCACGGGCCTCGCCCAGAGCGTCGGAAGCCGGGCGAGGCTTTCGGGCAGCATCGGCCGGAACGGCGAATAGAGCGGCAGGCCCGCGGTGTCGGAAACCCGGCTCTGGCGAACGAGATGCGCGGCGAGCGCGGGAAAGTCCCCGGGGCCGAGCAAGTCCGGCACCATCAGTCCCACACGGCATGAGGAAAGGCGTCGAGCGGGATCTTGAGATAGGCGCGACCGTTGCTCTCCGGCGGCGGCAGAACACCGCCCCGCATGTTGACCTGGAGCGACGGCAAGATGAGCTTCGGCATGGCGAGCGTCTTGTCGCGGGCCTCGCGCATCGCGACGAATTCCGCCTCGCTCTTCATCGGTGCGACATGGATATTCTTGCGCTTGTGCTCGCCGATCGTGCTCTCGAACCAGACCTCGCGACCGTTCGGCAGGTAGTCGTGGCCGGTGAAGACGCGGAAATGGTCGGGCAGGGAGAGGATGGCCTCGATCGAGCGCCACAGGAGCGCAGCGTCGCCGCCCGGAAAATCGGCGCGTGCCGTCCCGTAGTCGGGGGCGAACAAGGTGTCGTGAACGAACACGGCATCGCCGACGATATAGGTGAGCGAGGCCGGCGTATGGCCGGGCGAGAGCATCGCCTCGATCGTGCACTCGCCGAGCGGGAGCTTCTCGCGGTCCTTCAAGAGGCGATCCCATTGCGAGCCGTCGGTGGCGACATCCGGCGTATTGTAGACGCTCGTCCAGAATTTCTGGATTTCCGGCACCTCCTCGCCGATTGCGGTCTTCGCCCCGGTCTTCTGCTTGAGGTAGTGGCTCGCGGTGAGATGGTCGGCATGGACATGGGTATCGAGGATCCATTGGACCTCGAGCTTGTTGGCCTCGACATAGCGCAGGATCTCGTCGGCGGATCGTGTGGCGGTCGAGCCGGAGCGCTCCTCGTAGTCGAGCACCGGATCGACGATCGCGCATTTTCGTGTGGCCGGATCCGACACCACATATTGAAGGCTGAAGGTGCGCGCCTCGAAGAACCCTTCGACGTCCGGCTTCATGATGGTCTCGGTGCTCATGGGTCGACCTCTAGAGGTGGCGTAGGCGATAGTACCAGTCGATGCTGCCCTCGCGGGCGAGCATCCGGGCGGGCGGCGTCACGCCGATCGGCGGGAAGTCGATGACCTCGTCGCCCGGCATCCAACCTTCGGGCGTCGAGACCGCTTCCCGATCGCTGACCTGCAGCGCTGCGACGAGGCGCAGGATCTCGCCCACGTTGCGTCCGGTGCTCATCGGGTACCAGGTCAGCGCGCGAATGATCCCTTCGGGATCGATGACGAAGGTCGCACGCACGGTCGCGCTGGTCGTCGCGCCCGGATGGATCATGCCGTAGGCGCGAGCGATCGCCATGGACGGGTCCTCGGCGACCGGGAAGGGGATCTCGACCCCGAATTTCTCCGCGATGCTGCGCACCCACGCGACATGGGCGAACAGGCTGTCCACCGAGAGCGCGAGGAGGTCGCAGCCGATCTCCAGAAATCGATCGTAGGCTTTTGCGAAGCCTACGAGCTCGCTGGCGCAGACCGGGGTGAAGTCGGCCGGGTGCGCGAAAAAGACGAGCCAGCGCCCACGATAGTCGGACAGCGCGACCTCCCCCATCGTGGTGCGCGCCGCGAAGCCGGGCGCCTTCGCGCCGATCGAAGGCAGCTCGCGCGAAGCCGGCTCCGCCGGGCTCGGGATCGGTTCGTGGATGCTCATGCCCGATCAATTGCTCCTAGAACGATGTGCCCATCGAACGATGTGTCGATTCGGACCGCCGCGGGCGTCTGGAGAGATTCCAGCTTGACGCGACAGAATTAGTGATTTAGCTAACACGAATATGAAGTTTCGCAAGTGAAAACGCAAGCCCAATCGACGCACCTCAGGGAGGATCCCGCATGGCCAACGAAACCGCGCCGCCGGTCGTTGCGAAAAAATACAAGGTCCTGATCGTCGGAGGCGGATGCGCCGGCATCACGGTCGCCGCGACGCTTCGCAAGCACGACAAGACGCTCGACATCGCGATCGTCGAGCCGTCCGAGCTGCATTGGTACCAGCCGGCCTTCACCCTCGTCGGGGCCGGCGTCTATTCCCGCGCTGCGACCGAACGGTTCGAGAAGGACCTGATCCCGAAGGGCGTGACCTGGATCAAGGACGCCGCGACCGAGCTCCTGCCGGACGACAACATGGTCAGGCTCGCGGAAGGTGGTCTCGTCGGCTACGACTATCTCGTCGCCTGCCCCGGCATCAAGCTCGACTGGAAGAAGGTCGAGGGCCTCGAGGAGACCCTCGGGAAGAACGGCGTCTGCAGCAACTACCTGCCGAAGTTCGCCGAATATACCTGGGAGTGCATCCAGGCGTTCAAGGGCGGCACGGCGCTCTTCACCCAGCCGCCGATGCCGATCAAATGCGCCGGGGCGCCGCAGAAGATCATGTATCTCGCCTCCGACCATTGGCGTCGGAAGGGCCTGCCGTCACCTGTCGCGACCGAGTTCTGCCTCGCCGGCGATGTCTTGTTCGGCGTGCCCTTCTTCGTGCCGGCGCTGCAATCCTTCGTCGACAGCTACGGGATCGCGGTCAACTACAAGCACAACCTGAAAGCCATCGACGGCCCTGCCAAGAAGGCCACGTTCGCCGTGACCGGCCCCGACGGCAGCGTGAGCGAAGTCGTGAAAGATTTCGACATGATTCACGTCACGCCGCCGCAATGCGCGCCGGACTTCGTCCGCTCGAGCCCGCTCGCCAATGCAGCCGGGTGGATCGACGTGGATCCGGCAACGCTTCGCCACGTCAAATATGCCAATGTCTTCGGCCTCGGCGACGCGACCTCGACCCCCAATGCCAAGACCGCGGCGGCCGTCCGGTCACAGGCTCCGATCGTCGTCGCGAACCTCCTCGCGGCGCTCCGCAGCGAAGGGCTGCCCCGCGCCTACGAGGGATACGGCTCGTGCCCCTTGACGGTCGCCTACGGCAAGATCATCCTTGCCGAGTTCTCCTATGGCGGCAAGGTGACCCCGAGCTTTCCGCTCGATCCCCGCAAGCCGCGCACGAGCATGTGGTATCTCAAGACGAGGTTCTTGCCCTGGCTCTACTGGAACCTCATGTTCCGCGGGTCCGAGTTCGACATTCCGCACAAGGAACGTCGCTTCTCATGAGCGCGGGGCCGGAGCGCGCGGTTGGTGCCGGGAGGCGGGGAGGCATGAATGAACCTGTTGCTTTCACGGTCTCTCGCGGCGGCACGCTCGGCCGCCGCCGCCGCGCTCGCGCTGACCTTCGCGTCCGCCGCTGCCCTGGCAGACGAAACCTGCCTGTCGCCCTACACGGCCTCGCTCGTCAAAGGTCAGGAAGCCTATCTGCACATCTGGGCCCTCGGCGAGAAGGGCCTCGGTGACGAATCCGACAAGCTCGTCACGATCGATGCCGACCCGAAGTCACAGACCTACGGCAAGGTGCTGAGCAGCGTGTCGGTCGGAGGCCGCGGCGAGGCCCACCACATGGGCTTCACCGACGACCGCAAGTATCTCTGGGCGGGTCGGCTCGACGACAGCAAGATCTTCGTCTTCGACATCGGGACCGACCCCGCCAAGCCGAAGCTCGTCTTCACGGTGGGCGATCTCCCCGACAAGACCGGCTTCATCGGCCCCCACACGTTCTATGCCTTGCCCGGCCGGATGCTGATCGGCGCCTTGTCGAACGACAAGACCCGCGACGGCGTCACCGGGCTCGCCGTCTACAACAACAAGGGCGATTTTCTCTCGTCGCATCCGATCCCGACCGACAGCGGGAGCGGCGGCGACGGCTACGGCTACGACATCGCCATCAACCCGAAAAAGAACGTCTTCCTCACGTCGAGCTTCACCGGCTGGACCAACTACATGAGAGATCTCGGCGAGCTCGTGCAGGACGCCGAGGCGATGAAGCGCTTCGGCAATACGATGGTCGTGTGGAACCTCAAGTCCATGCAGCCAGAGAAGGTCTTGGCCGTTCCCGGCGCCCCTCTCGAGATTCGTTGGTCCTTGAACGAGGCGGACGATTGGGCCTTGACGGCGACCGCCCTCACCTCGAAGCTCTGGCTCGTGCGCCGCGACGACAAGAACGAGTGGCAGGCGAAGGATGTCGCCACGATCGGCGATCCCGCGAAGATTCCCTTGCCGGTCGACATCTCGATCTCCGCCGATGCCAAGACCTTGTGGGTCAACACCTTCATGGAAGGCAAGACCCGCCTCTTCGATATCTCGAATCCCGAGAAGCCGGTGCAGATCTACGAGAAGGTCACCGGCAAGCAGGTCAACATGATCTCGCAGAGCTGGGACGGCAAGCGCGTCTACATCACCTCGTCGCTTCTCGCCAACTGGGACAAGAAGGGCGACGACAACGAGCAGGTGCTGCGCGCCTATGATTGGGACGGCAAGGAACTGCAACAGAAGTTCGAGGTGGATTTCTTCGCCGAGAAGCTCGGCCGGCCGCATCATATCAAGTTCTCCGGCCCGGCCCGGTAGCGCGCCCGGTTCGGCGTAGGCTCTGCTCATGAAGAAGCGTAGGCTCGGCGCGACCGGTCTCGAGATCGCGCCGCTCGCGCTCGGCGGCAATGTCTTCGGCTGGACGGCCGACGTAGCCACCTCGCTCTCCCTCATCGACAGGTTCGTCGAGCGTGGCTTCTCCCTCGTCGATACCGCGGACGTCTATTCCACCTGGGTGGAAGGCCATGTGGGCGGCGAGTCGGAATCCATCATCGGCACATGGCTGAAGCGCGGGGGCGCGCGCGACAAGATCGTCATCGCGACCAAGGTCGGCATGGACATGAAGGCCTTCGGCAAGGGCCTCTCGAAAGCCCATGTCCTGCGCTCGGCCGAAGCGTCGTTGGAGCGCCTCGGTGTCGAGTGCATCGACCTCTACCAGGCCCATATCGACGACACCACCGTGCCGCTCGAGGAGACGCTCGAAGCCTTCGCGATCCTCGTCGAGTCCGGCAAGGTCCGCGCGATCGGCGCCTCGAACTTCGTCGCGCCACGCCTCGCCGAGGCGCTGGCCGTCAGCGCCGCGAAGGGATATCCGCGCTTCGCCTGCCTGCAGCCGCACTACCACCTCGCCAACCGCTCCTTCTTCGAGGGGCCGCTGCAGAAGCTCTGCCGCGAGGAGGATCTCGGGGTGCTGTCCTATTATGCCTTGGCGGGCGGCTTTCTCACCGGGAAATACCGCAGCGAGGCCGATCTCGAAGGCAAGCCCCGCGCCCGAACGGTCGCGCATTATCTCGATCCGCGCGGCCTCGACATCCTGGCCGAGCTCGACAAGACCGCGGTGCGGCTCGGCGCGACTCCGGCTCAGGTCGCGATCGCCTGGGTCATGGCGCAGCCCGGGATCACCGCGCCGATCGTGAGCGCGACGAGCCTCGCCCAGCTCGACGAGGTGCTGGGGTCGGCCGAGCTCGTCCTCGATCGCGCCGCGCTCGATCGGCTCGACCGGGTCAGCGCGTGACCTCCTCGGTCGCGCTCGTCGCTGCCGGGGGAACCAAGTGCGTCGCTTGTGATTGTGACCAAAGCACTTTCGAGGGAGGACGCCCGTGGCCGAGGATTTCGGAATCCAGGAGATCTCGCCGGAGGACCGCGCCTACCGCGGCTCCCGCTTTCGCGAGGTGCGCGACGCGATCTTCGCAAATCCCTACCAGACAGTCTGGGGCGGCGAGAACGAGCCTGCGCTGCCGCGCTCTCTCGTGACGATCGCGAGCGTCTACCAAGGGATCCTGCCCTTCGGCCGCCCGTTCCTGTTTCGCCAGGCTGCCGAGCGAGCGGTCGAGTCCCATGCCGATCTACGCTTTGGACCGGACGGCCGAGGGTTTCGCCGCATCGTCCACCCGAACGGCGTCTGCCTGACCGGCCTCTGGGAGATCACCGAGGAGACGCCCTATTCCGGCGCATTCGCCGAAGGGAGCCGCGCGCTCGCGATCGGGCGCTACTCGACCTGCTGCTCGGAGATGCTGCGCGGCGAGGTGCGCTCCTTGTCCCTCGTCGGAAAGCTCTATCCGACGACCGACCCCGACCATGCCGAGCCGCTCGAAACCGCGAGCTTCATCACCCAGGAGGATATCGGCGGCTACCGTACGGCCTATATCAACGATGCCGAGCTGCGCAACGCCCCCGACATCACGCCCTGGCGTCGCCCCAGCGCCATGCCGATCCTGGCGCTCGCGGGGATCCTCTTCTCGATCGTGGACCCGAAGGGAACCCTGCGCCAGCTCTACCAGATCGCCGAGCTCGGCAAGCCGGCCGACGAGCCGACCCGCGCGCCGCAGTTCATGCGCTTCCTCGTCGCCGCCGACCAGCCGCGGATCGAGGGCGACGGCCTCGACCTGCGCGACGAGGTCATGGCCCAGATTTTCGACCGGGGGGATCCTGCCCCGCGGCGCAAGCTCGTCTTCGACATCGAGGTGACGGACGACGGGAAAGGCATCGATTTCCTCGGATACGTACGGTGGAAGTTCGAGAATTGGCGCCGGATCGGTCGGCTCTCCTTCGACGACGCGGTCGTCTCCTATAACGGCGACCACGTGATCCATTTCAATCACCCGCCCTGGCGGCGCGACCGTAACGATCCGGCGACGGCGCGACGTGCGACCTCGGGGCGCGAATGACCGGGCTCACCGTAAAAGTCTTGCCGTTTCGTTCGGCGCGAACGAATTATAAGAGGCGAGGACTGTGAAGCGCGAGTGAGACGACGTGGCCGATCCAGGCGGGAAGGGTGCGCTCGGCGCGCATCGGCCCAGCAAGACATCCGAGATCGAGCTTTTTCTCGATGCCGCGGCACGGGTGCCGGCGCCGTCGGCCGCGCGGCGCGGACGCCTGATCTTCGCCTTCGATGCGACGATGAGCCGGCAGGCGACCTGGGACCTCGCCCGCAGTGTCCAAGGCAAGATGTTCGAGACGGCCGCGGCGCACGGCGGTCTCGACGTGCAGCTCGTCTATTACCGCGGCTTCGGGGAATGCAAGGCATCGCGCTTCGTCGGGGCCGGCGAGAGCCTGGCGGGCCTCATGTCGAGGATCGCCGTCGAGGCGGGCCGAACCCAGATCGAGAAGGTGCTGCTCCATGCGCAGGACGAGACCAAGCACCGGCGGGTCGATGTGCTCGTGTTCGTCGGCGATGCGACCGAGGAAGAGCTCGACATCCTCGCCGCGCGCGCGGGGGAGCTCGGGCTCGCCGGCGTGAAGTGCTTCATGTTCCAGGAGGGGCGAGACCCTGCCGCCGAGCGGGCCTTCCGCAAGATCGCCCTGCTGACCGGCGGCGCCTATGCGACCTTCGACCTTGCGGCACCGGACCGTCTCGCCGCGCTTCTCTCGGCGGCGGCGGCCTATGCCGCGGGAGGTCGGCGCGCGCTCGAGCTCGAGGCGCATGGAGCGAAAGCCGCCGGCCTGCTCCTCGAGCAATTGCGGTGAGGCGTACCCGGTGATGGTCTACCTTCTCGGCGGTCTTTTCCTGCTGTGGCTTCTGCTCGCGGGGCTCAAGGCCTTCAGCCGCGCCAAGCCGGCCGCGCTCGCGCTCCTCTTGAAGCGCGGCGGCGGCGTCGCGGCGATCGTCTCGGCACTTCTCCTGGTTCTGCGCGGTCGCATCGAGATGGCGCTCGGGCTCGGCTCGCTCGGCGCGTGGCTCCTCGGATTCGGGCGCGGATCGACCCTGTTCGGGTCGCTCGGGGGAGCGCGGCCGCCGCGGACGTCTTGCGTGCGGTCCGCCATGATCGAGATGGAGCTCGATCACGACACCGGCGCCTTGCACGGAACGATCCTCGCCGGACCCGAAGAGGGACGCTCGCTAGACCAGCTGACGCGGCCGCAATGCCTCGACCTTTACGGTCTTTGCTGCCGGGACGATCCCGACGGGGCGCGGCTTCTCGAGGTGTATCTCGACCGCCGGTTTCCCGGATGGCGTGCGGCAAGCGAGGACCACGCCGATGCGCGGGGCTCTGGCCCTGGCCGACGCCCGGCGACGATGTCCGAGGAGGAAGCCTATGAGGTTCTGGGGCTCGAGAAAGGAGCCTCGCGCGAGGAGGTCGTTCGCTCGCATCGTCTTTTGATGAAGAAGCTGCATCCAGATCATGGCGGGACGACGTCCCTTGCCGCCCGGGTCAACGAGGCCAAGGACGTCTTGATGCGGCGTCAGCCATGAGCCACGCGGCGAGGCCCCGAGCGACGGGCAGGTCGCTCCGGAGAGACCGGGCGACGGCGCTGTAACGTGCGGTATCCAGCTGGAAAACATCGTGATCCGACCCGAATCGGCGCGCTGTCCCGACGGCCGGGACCTCAGTTGCGCGCCGCGAAACATGCAAAGCCCGATTGTTTCAGCGTCTTGCAGGCGGACGCGGCGGACGCCGCCTCGAGGCCGACGAACCGGGCGCGGTAGAGCGTCACCGAACCCTTCTGAATCTTCTCCGTCGTCGGTCTCGCACCGCCGAGCGCGCGAGCGCCCTCCTGCTTGGCACGGGCGAGAAGATCGGTGGCTTTCCCGAGGTCCTCGGTCGCACCGATCTGGATCATCCAGCCTCCGCGTATCTCCGACGAACGACCCGGATCGACGGAGCCGCCGCGATCCGCAGGGCGCCCGGCCGATGCCGAGCGGTCGTCGGCAAGGGGTTCCGGCGGGACGAGCGCACGCGGCCGAGGCAGGGTGGATGGGGTGGCCGTCGCGGCGGCGACGACGATCGCCGGAGCGCGGGTCGAGCCATCGAGCGCGACGCGCAACGGAATCTTCTCGGCGGGGACGGGCGCGGCGCCGTCCGGCCGAGGCCTCGGAACAGCGGCCACATAGGCCGGTCGCGGCCGATCCGAAGGCGCCGTGACGCCGATCGCGCGGACCGGCGCGGTGTCGACGGTCAGCCCGGGCTTCAAGGTGACCGGGACGAAGGGGAGCTTCGGGTCTGGAAGCTGGGCCACGACCCGGCCCGAGGCCGCCGGCACCGCGGCCGGCACGACCGCGGCGCGCGCGGCGACGGTCGTCGGGCTCCCGCCGACGCGTGGAAGGGGAATCGCCCCGGCGGTGCGAATCGACGAGCCCCCCTCGATCTTGTCCTCGATGAGGTCGGCCATGATCCGATCACGGTGACCGGCGCTCCGCCCGCCGAGGACGACCGCGACGATGTGGCGCCCATTCCGCTTGACCGCGGCGAGGAGGTTGAACCCCGAGGCGCGCGTGTAGCCGGTCTTGATTCCGTCCATCCCGTCCACGCGTTCGAGGAGATGGTTGTGGTTTCGGATCGCAGCTCCTCGGTAGGTGAACGTCCGTGTCGCGAAATAGCGGTAGTAGCGCGGGAAATGGTCCTGGACGGCGCGGCCGAGGAGCGAGAGGTCGTAGGCCGTCGTCACTTGCGAGTCGTCGGGCAGGCCCGAGGCATTGGCGAAATGGGTCCGCGTCATCCCGAGCGCATGGGCCTTGCGCGTCATCATCGCGGCGAAGCTCTCCTCGTCGCCCCCGATCGCCTCGGCGATCGCGACCGCGATATCGTTCGCGGACCTCGTCACGACGGCCTTGATCGCGTCCTCGACTGGGATCGTGGCCCCCGGGCGGAGCCCGAGCTTGGTCGGCGCCTGCGCTGCGGCATGGGGCGAGATCGGGATCGCGCTGTCGAGGCGCAGCCTGCCGCTCTCGATCTGCTCGAACAGCAAATAGAGCGTCATCACCTTGGTGATCGACGCCGGATGGCGCAGCTTGTCCTCGTCCTTTGCATAGAGAGTGCGGCCCGAATTGACGTCGACGACGATCGCCGCGATGGAGCCGGGAACGACGGCCTGCTGCGGGCGCGGCGCGGCACTGCGTCTCGCCGAGCTCCTGTGATCGGGCGTCGAGGTCGGCGCAACGGCATGACCGCGGCGATGATGGCGTTCGCGCGCGTCCGCCGAGACCGAGAAAAAACCGACGAGCAGGAGCGCGAGTGCAAGGCCGCTGGATACGGCGGCGGTCGGTTTGCGACAAAACGCCGCGAAATCCTTCGGCATCCGTGACAATCCTCGTTCGCGGGCAGCGGCGCCGGGAAACAGCGACTTTTCCTCTCTCGGACGCTACGGGCCGCGGGTTACTCCTTGGTTAAGGCTGTGCGACCGAAATCCGCACGATGCTTCAGATCGTATATTGCATTGCAATATCACCTTGACGTGAATTGTGCGGTGCACTATAAAAAGGCTGGCCAGCTCGGGTTCGAGAACGCCTCTCGAGACGAGACGAACCCGAGGACAGCTGGCGCAATCGCTAGACCGCTCGACAAAGGATGACCCGGATGGCCAACAATTTCGAGGATTTCCAGAAGTTCAGCAAAGAGCAACTCGAAGCGGCGGCGTCGACCTCGACGTCGTTGACCAAGAGCTTCCAGACGATCGCCACAGAGGCGGCCGAGTATTCGAAGAAGTCGATGGAATCGCATACCGCCTATCTCGAGAAGCTTCTGGGAGCCAAGTCGTTCGAGTCTGCGATCCAGATCCAGTCCGAGTATGTCAAGACGTCCTACGCTGGCCTGATCGCGCAAGCGACCAAGATCGGCGAGCTCTACGCGAATGTCGCCAGGGAAGCTCTGAAGCCGATCGAGCTCGCGATCTCCAAGGCGAAGCCCAGCAACGACTAGGGCGGTTCCCGATCCGATCGGGAACCCGCTCTAGATCCTTGTTTTGTAGCACTTTCGTATCGATGACGAGCATTCGAAGCATCGAGATCGAGACGCGAAGCGGTCTCCGCTTCGCTTGAAATTGCTCTAGGGCCTGTCTCGCGAGGGTCGATCACCTTTCGGCAAGGTACCGGCTCTCCCTTTCCCCGGCCTGGCGCATCCGTTTCTGCCCGCGGGATCGGGATGCGCTCCACGGCAAATGTCGGAAGGATTGCACGAACCTTAGACGGGGCCGGCGGCAAAGGCCGCTTCGACGGGCTACCGCGTGGTCTCGCGCGAGCCGACCGGTGAGCTGCGAGAGCCGGGGATCGCCCCCCGGCGCCTCGCGAGAAAGTTTTCCGATCTCGACGCAAGGTCGGGTCGAGCGAGCGTAACAATTATAATAATAATACAGGCGATAAAGGACAGAGAATATTATTGCGCATCGGTCCAGCCGGAGGCTCGAAAGCTTTGTCCGGCGCGCCGGATCGGGGCGTCTCCCGAAATGTTCTGAAGATCTCCGCGCGACCTCGGTTGCGATGGCTCAGAGCAATCTCCAGCGAAGCGGAGACCGCTTCGCATCTCGATCTCGATGTTTCGAATGCTCGTCATCGATGCAAACTTGTGACAAAACAAAGAAGTAGAGTGAGTTTCCGACTCCGCTGGAACGGAGACCGCTCTAGACCCTCGCGGTGCGGGCGAGCGGCCCGCGGCAACGCCACGATGCCCCTCTCACGGCAAGCCCCCGGCCCCACCGGACGACTCCCGCGCGCGACCCTTCGACCTGGCCGGCGGCAGAGCCGCTTTCTGCCGACGAACGCAATTCTGTCCGGCCGGGCCTTTGCCCGGCGAACCGGCATCGGGTTCGAGCGCTGAGCGGCGGCTGAACCGAGCCTCGCAGCGGCTCGCCGATAAATCGGGGTCGGATGGCGCCCTCGCCCCGCCCGTAGGGACCTGGCGCAAGGCCGGGTCGGGCCCGCGCAAGGCTCGAAGCATCTCGTAGGATCGGGACAACGAGGCGCCGGGAGTCGTGAAAGGCTCCGGTTCGAGATCGTGCTCGAGGGTGTCGCGCCGCCACTGGGTCTTGCGAGGGATCCGCTCTCGCCCAAAATTTGATCAGACGAGCGTAGCGCCGGGGCATGACGTCGTCGTGACACGCGCGGCGCTTCTGCACAAAAACGCGCGTGGCCGGGGACGCGAACCCGCTGTAATATGAGCGTCGTCGGCGTAATGGGTGCGGTCGGCCGCGAATTTGCCCCTTGCCGGCCGACTTCACGCGTTGTTCACTCGCTGACTGGACCTACTGGTCGAAAGCGTGGCGCGCAATATCTATATCGAGGACGAGGACCGGGCGGTGACGGACAGATTTCTACGGCGATCTTTCCTGCGGGCCGGACGGCGCGGGCGCGAGGACGTGCGCCGCAGCCGGGGAGGCGGTTTTTGGCCGGTGCCGGCCGCTTTGGCCCGGCCGATGCTTGGAAGCAAGGAGCCGCAGCGCGGCGGCGACGGGCCAGGTTCCGGAACGGCCGTCATCACGCGTCCGAAAACCCAGACGCGACGCCCGAGCATGTATCGGGTCCTGCTTCTGAACGATGACTATACGCCGATGGAGTTCGTCGTGTCCGTCCTCAAGAAATATTTCAACAAGGGACAGGAAGAGGCGACGCGGATCATGCTGCACGTCCATCAGCATGGAGTCGGCGAATGCGGGGTCTTCACCTACGAGGTGGCCGAGACGAAGGTAACCCAGGTCATGGACTACGCCCGCAAGCACCAGCATCCCCTGCAGTGCATCATGGAAAAGAAATGAGAGGTAGGAGCCAATGCCGTCCTTCTCCCGCAACCTTGAACAGTCGCTGCATCGGGCCCTCGCGATCGCCAACGAGCGCCATCACGAATATGCGACGCTCGAGCATCTCCTGCTCAGCCTGACCGAGGACGGCGACGCCGGCGCTGTGCTGAGGGCCTGCTCGGTCGACCTCGATATCCTGCGCAAGGCCTTGCGCGAGTACATCGATCAGGAGCTCGACAACCTCGTCAGCGACGGGCGCGACGACGCCAAGCCGACGGCCGGGTTCCAGCGGGTCATCCAGCGCGCGGTCATCCACGTGCAATCGTCCGGTCGCGAGGAGGTCACCGGCGCCAATGTGCTCGTCGCGATCTTCGCCGAGCGCGAGAGCCACGCCGCCTACTTCCTGCAAGAGCAGGACATGACCCGCTACGACGCGGTCAACTACATCAGCCACGGCATCGCCAAGCGGCCGGGCCTCTCCGACAGCTCGAAGACCCCTCGCGGCACAGAGGACGAGGCCGACGCCCGCGACCAGAAGGACGGCAAGGAGGGCGGCGACTCGAAGAAGAAGGAGGGCGCCCTCGAGGCCTATTGCATCAACCTCAACAAGAAGGCGCGCGACGGCCGGATCGACCCCTTGATCGGCCGCGAGGCCGAGGTGCAGCGCACCATCCAGGTGCTGTGCCGCCGCCACAAGAACAATCCGCTGCTCGTCGGTGACCCGGGCGTCGGCAAGACCGCGATCGCCGAGGGCCTCGCCCGCAAGATCGTCAAGAGCGAGGTGCCCGAGGTGCTCGCCGAGGCCACCGTCTTCGCGCTCGACATGGGGACGCTTCTCGCCGGCACGCGCTACCGCGGCGATTTCGAGGAGCGCTTGAAGCAGGTGATGAAGGAGATCGAGAACCACAAGAAGGCGATCCTCTTCATCGACGAGATCCATACCGTGATCGGCGCTGGCGCCACGTCGGGCGGCGCGATGGACGCCTCGAACCTCCTGAAGCCCGCCCTGGCGCAAGGCACCTTGCGCTGCATCGGCTCGACCACCTACAAGGAATATCGGCAATATTTCGAGAAGGATCGCGCTCTCGTCCGCCGGTTCCAGAAGATCGACATCAACGAGCCCACTATCGCCGATGCGATCGAGATCATGAAGGGGCTGAAGCCCTATTTCGAGGAATTCCACAAGATCCGCTACACCAACGAGGCGGTGAAGGCCGCCGTGGAGCTCTCCGCGCGCTACATCAACGACCGCAAGCTGCCCGACAAGGCGATCGACGTGATCGACGAGACCGGCGCGAGCCAGATGCTCCTGCCCGAGAGCAAGCGCAAGAAGACGATCGGCATCAAGGAGGTCGAGACGACCATCGCGACCATGGCGCGTATCCCCCCGAAGACGGTCTCCAAGGACGATGCCGAGGTGCTCGAGCATCTGACCGAGACGCTGGAGCGGGTCGTCTACGGCCAGAACAAGGCGATCGAGGCATTGACCTCGGCGATCAAGCTCGCGCGTGCCGGCTTGCGCGACGGCGAGAAGCCGATCGGTTGCTACCTCTTCTCGGGACCGACTGGCGTCGGCAAGACCGAGGTCGCCCGCCAGCTCGCGGTGAGCCTCGGCGTCGAGCTCATCCGCTTCGACATGTCGGAATATATGGAGCGCCACACGGTGTCGCGCTTGATCGGGGCACCTCCGGGCTACGTGGGCTTCGACCAGGGCGGGCTGCTCACCGACGCGATCGACCAGCATCCCTACAGCGTGCTGCTCCTCGACGAGATCGAGAAGGCACATCCGGATCTCTACAACATCCTCCTGCAGGTGATGGATCACGGCAAGCTCACCGATCACAGCGGCAAGGCGGTGGATTTCCGCAACGTCATTCTGATCATGACGACGAATGCCGGGGCTTCCGACATGCAACGCGCCGCCTATGGCTTCACCCGCACGCGGCGCGAAGGCGAGGATGTCGAGGCCATCAACCGGATGTTCGCGCCCGAGTTCCGCAACCGGCTCGATGCCGTGGTGACCTTCGGCCATCTCCCGCCGGAGGTGATCGCCAAGGTCGTCGACAAGTTCATCATGCAGCTCGAGGCGCAGCTCGCCGACCGCAATGTCACGATCGAGCTCACCGACGAGGCGCGCAACTGGCTGGTCGAGAACGGCTATGACGAGCAGATGGGCGCGCGGCCGATGGCTCGGGTCATCCAGCAGACGATCAAGACGCCGCTCGCCGACGAGGTCCTGTTCGGCCGGCTGAAGAATGGCGGTACCGTGAAGGTCGTGGTGACCGCCTCCGACGACGGCGTGAAGTCGCTCGGCTTCGTCTTCCCGGAGGGGCCGGTCCTGCCGCGGCCCGAGCGCGACATCGTCGAGGCCGGAAAGAAGCGTGTGCGACCCGAGCCGGAGGTGCGCCGTGCCAAGGCGCGCCGCGGCAAGGACGAGGACGACGACAGCCCCGAGGACGAGGATCCCGATGCGGATCTTCCCGAGGAGGACGACGAGGTCACGGAGACCGTCGCGGAGAAGGACGAGCCGCAGAAATCCGTCACCGGCGTGCCGAACATCCCGCTCAAAAACTGAAGGCTCTTGATCCTTCCCCCCCTCTGAGGGGGGGGGGAAGGTGGCCGCGCGGCGGCCGGATGGGGGCTGCCCCACGCGGCTGCCGTAGCCAATTGCTTGCGACCGGCGTCCTTCGGACGCTCTACGGCCGCCACAACCTCCCCTTCCGGAGACTTCGCCCGGTCTGTCGCCTACCCGCCTGTCGCGAGCGCTCCGGCGATCTTCTCGGCGAGCGCGATGAGCACTTCCGGCTTGTCCGTGGCCCCCGTGCGCGGGCGCAGCTCGACATTGTTCCATCGCGGCAAGACGTGAAAATGGAGGTGAGGGACCTCCTGCCCGCCCGCCGGCTCGTTGAACTGCCAGATCGTGACCCCGTCGGCGACGAGAGCCTGCTTCACCGCGCGGGCGATGCGTTGAACCTCCACGATCAGCGTGGCGAGGCTACCCGGATCGATGTCGAGCAAGGTCCGCGCCGGCGCCTTGGGGATGACGAGCACATGGCCGTCGGCGCGCGGCATGATATCCATGAAGGCGAGGACGGCGTCGGTCTCGAGAACCTTCGTGCAGGGTAGATCGCCGCGCAAGATTCTGGCGAAGATGTTCGTCTCGTCATAGGCCTGAGCCGGCATGGTCTCGCCCCTCCGATGTGCTCGCATTCGCCCCGCTGCACCATGTCGTGATCGAAAAAATCATGCAACTCTTCCGGCGCTTGCACTAAGGTCGCGCCGCCATTCCTCGATGCCTGGAGCCTCCGGTTCATGCCCTTCGTTTCCGACGCCCTCTTGCGTGTCAAGCCGTCCGCCACGATCGCCGTGACCCAGAAGGCGCGCGACCTCAAGAACGCGGGGCGCGACATCATCTCGCTGTCAGTGGGCGAGCCGGATTTCGACACGCCCGACAATATCAAGAAGGCCGCGATTGCGGCGATCGAGCGCGGCGAGACGAAATATACGCCGGTTTGCGGGATCGGGCCTCTGCGCGAGGCCATCGCGCAGAAGTTCAAGCGCGAGAACGGGCTCGACTACAAGCCCTCGCAAACGATCGTCGGCACCGGCGGCAAGCACATATTGTTCAACGCCTTCCTCGCGACCGTCAATCCCGGCGACGAGGTGATCATCCCGGCGCCCTATTGGGTGAGCTATCCCGACATGGTCGCGATCGCGGGCGGCACGCCGGTCGCGGTCGAGACCACGATGGAGCATGGATTCAAGCTTCAGGCCGAAGCGCTCGACAAAGCGATCACGCCCAAGACGAAATGGTTGATCCTCAACTCGCCGTCGAACCCGTCAGGTGCCGCCTATACGCGGAGCGAGCTGAAGGCCCTGACCGACGTGCTCTTGCGGCATCCGCACGTCTGGATCCTGACCGACGACATCTACGAGCACCTGACCTACGGCGATTTCCGCTTCACCACGGTGGCGCAGGTGGAGCCCGGCCTGCTCGACCGCACGCTCACCATGAACGGCGTGTCGAAATCCTATGCGATGACCGGCTGGCGCATCGGCTATGCGGCGGGGCCGGAGGTCCTCATCAAGGCGATGGATACCCTCCAGGGCCAGCAGACCTCCGGCGCCTGCTCGATCGCGCAATGGGCCGCCGTCGAGGCCTTGACCGGCCCGCAGGATTTCATCCCGGAACGCGCCAAGATTTTCGAGAAGCGGCGCGATCTCGTCGTCTCGATGATCAACCAGGCGAGATATCTCCACTGCCCCTCTCCCGAGGGAGCCTTCTACGTCTATCCCTCCTGCAGGGAGGCGATCGGCAAGAAAGGGCCCGACGGAAAGTTGATCGCCACCGACGAGGATTTCGTCGCGGCGCTGCTCGAAGCCGAAGGTGTTGCGGCCGTGCAGGGCTCGGCCTTCGGCCTCGGCCCGAACTTCCGCATCTCCTATGCGACCTCGACCGAGGTCTTGGAGAACGCCTGCGCCAAGATTCAGCGGTTTTGCGCGAGCCTGTCGTGACAGAAAACCCGACATCGCAGCGACACCCTCGCCGGGTACGCTGCATGGCGTAATCGAACAAGGACCTCGGAGCGACCCATGAGACTCTGCAAGCTCGCACAATCGGTTGCGTTTTTCCTCTCGGTTCAGGCCTTTGCGATCGGGCTCGCCGCGGCCTGCTCGCGGATCCTGTGGAACGACAACAAGCTCGCCGTCGTGGTCGGACGCACGATGGACTGGCCCGAGAGCACGGAACCCGTGCTCACGGTTTTCCCGCGCGGCCTCGAGCGCGACGGGGGCCGCACCGGCGAGGTCGTCACCGTCGCCGTCAATCCTGCGAAATGGACCTCGAAATACGGCAGCCTGGTCACGACCCTCTATGGAATCGGCTCGGCCGACGGGCTGAACGAGGCCGGCCTCGGCGCGCATATGCTCTACTTGAACGCCGCGGATTTCGGACCGCGCGATACGCGCAAGCCGGGCCTGCAAGCGGGGCTCTGGGCGCAATATGTTCTCGACAATGCGGCGAGCGTGACGGAGGCACTCGCTCTGCTCGAGCATGTTCAGGTGGTGCCGACCGAGGCTCACGGCCACAAGGCCAACGTGCACCTCGCCATCGAGGACGCGAGCGGCGACTCCGCCATTATCGAGTATATCGGCGGGAAGCCGGTTATCCACCATGGCCGCGAATTCAGGATCATGACCAATGACCCGACCTACGACCAGCAGCTCGCGTTGTTGAGGAAGCAGGATTTTTCCAAGCCTGCCAGCGATATGCCGCTTCCGGGCAACGTCAATCCTGTCGACAGATTCCAACGCGCCACCTATTACAAGGCCCTGTTGCCAGAACCGAAGAACGAGCGCGAGGCAATTGCCGGTGTGCTCGCCGTCGCGCGCAACGTCTCGGTGCCGTTCGGCGCACCCTACAAAAGCTTCGGGATCTACAATACCGAGTACCGCACCGCCATCAACCTCACCGACAAGCGGTATTTCTTCGAGCTGACCACGAGCCCCAACGTGATCTGGGCGGACCTCTCGCGGTTCGACCTCGCTCCAGGCGCAGCAGTCATGATCTTGAACCCGGACGATCTCTCACTTTCCGGCGACGTCTCGCGGAAGTTCGAAAAGGCCTCGCGCACGCCGTTCTGACCCGGTCGAGACGGCGTTGCGAAGGCAGAGGAAAACGCGGCTATGGCTCGATCTTCACGGTGGATTTTCGCCTTGTGCTTGTCGGTGGCTTGCGTATGCATCGTCGGGACCCCGGTCGTCGCTGGCACAGTGCAGGGCACGGCCTTCTACCGCGAGCGCATCGCGCTGCCGCCCGAGGCGATCTTCGAGGCCGTGCTGCTCGACGTCTCGCGCGCCGATGCGCCGAGCGACGTGCTCGGGCGCGCAAGGCTCGCGCCCGCTGGGGCGCCGCCGTTTCGGTTCGAGATCGGCTACGACGATGCCGCGGTAAGGGCCGGCCATCGCTACGTCTTGCGCGCCAGCATTACCCATCGCGACCGGTTGCTGTTCACCACCGACCGGGCCTATCCGGTTCTCGAGGGCGGCGAAGCGGCCCTCGAGATCGTGCTCGTTCGCGCCGGTCGCACGCCCTCGCGCCGGACGGAACGGGACGAGCCTCCACGCCCGCTGCCGGCGTCGCAGAAGGACAGCGGTTCCCTGACGGGGCTGTTCCGCTATCTGGCCGATGCCGCGAGCATTACGCTTTGCGCCGACGGCAGGGAGGTTCCCGTGGCGATGGAGGCGGACTACCTGGCGCTGGAGCGAGCCTACTCACGCTCGAGGCGAGAGCCCGGCGAGGCCTTGTTGGTGGAGCTCGACGGAGTCGTCGCGACACGCCCGAACGCCGAGGAAAGCCTGCCGCCGCGACCGACCTTGGTGGTGCAGCGCTTCCTCGACATTCGGCCGCGGGAGACCTGCCTCGTGGCCATGTCGGACAGTCCTTTGCGCAACACCTATTGGAAGCTCGTGCGTCTCGGCGGAGCCCCGGTCGAGGTCGTTGAGCGCCAGCGCGAGCCGCACCTGATCTTCGCGCTCCACGAGATGCGGGTCTCGGGCAGCGGCGGCTGCAACCGCATCGCAGGTCCCTTCGAGCTCGACGACGACAAGCTCGGCCTTCGTCGCCTGGCCAGCACGCGCATGGCGTGCCCGAGAGGCATGGAGCAGGAAGACCGTTTCCTGCGTGCGCTCGGGACCGTCGCACGCTATTCGATCCGCGGCAGCCATCTCGACTTGCTCGACGCGGCGGGCACCGTCGTCGCGGAATTCGAGGCCGTGGCGCTACGCTGAAACCGGGGCAAGCACCCTCATCCGCCCGGCACTGCAGGGCCACGTTCTCCCGCGAGCGGGAGAAGGGATCGTCGAATTGGTGGCAGGATGTCCCCTAGAGAACCCGAAATCACCCCCGAGCTCGTCGCCGCCCATGGCCTGAAGCCCGACGAATACGAACGGATTCTCGTGCTTCTCGGGCGCCCTCCGAGGTTCACCGAGCTCGGGATCTTCTCGGCCATGTGGAACGAGCATTGTTCCTACAAGTCGTCGCGACTCCACCTGCGCAAGCTGCCGACCAAGGCGCCTTGGGTGATCCAGGGACCCGGCGAGAATGCCGGGGTCATCGACATCGGCGACGGCCTCGCCTGCGTCTTCAAGATGGAGAGCCACAACCACCCGTCCTATATCGAGCCCTACCAGGGCGCGGCGACCGGTGTCGGCGGAATCCTGCGCGATGTCTTCACCATGGGCGCGCGGCCCGTCGCCTGCCTGAACCTGCTTCGCTTCGGCGCGCCCGATCATTCGCGCACGCGCCATCTCGTGGCGGGCGTGGTGGCCGGCATCGGCGGCTACGGCAACAGCTTCGGGGTCCCCACGGTGGGGGGATCGACCAATTTCCACACGCGCTACGACGGCAACATTCTCGTCAATGCCATGGCCGTAGGCATCGCGCGGACCGACGAGATTTTCTACGCCAAGGCCACGGGAGTCGGGAACAAGGTCGTCTACCTCGGCTCGAAGACCGGCCGCGACGGAATCCACGGCGCGACCATGGCCTCCGCCACATTCGAGGCCGACGCCGAGGAAAAGCGCCCGACGGTCCAGGTCGGCGATCCCTTCACCGAGAAGCTGCTGCTCGAAGCCTGCCTCGAGCTGATGAAAACCGGTGCCGTCGTCGCGATCCAGGACATGGGCGCGGCAGGACTCACGTCGTCCGCGGTCGAGATGGGAGCGAAGGGCGACCTCGGCATCAGGCTCGATCTCGATCGCGTGCCCTGCCGCGAGACCGGGATGACCGCCTACGAGATGCTCTTGTCGGAGAGCCAGGAACGCATGTTGATGGTGCTCGACCCGGCAAAGCAGGACGAGGCCGAAGCCATCTTCCGCAAATGGGGCCTCGACTTCGAGGTCGTCGGCGAGACCACCGACACGCTGCGATTCGTAGTGACCCACAATGGCGAGACAAAAGCCGACCTGCCGATCAAGGAGCTCGGCGATGCAGCTCCGCGCTACGACCGTCCCTACGCGACACCGGCCGAGCCGCTACCGCTCGATCCTGCCGAGATCACCCCGCCGGTCGATACGGCGACGGCGCTCTTGCGCCTTCTAGCAACGCCCGATCTCTGCTCGAAGCGCTGGATCAGCGAGCAATACGATTCCCTCATCCTCGGCAATACCGCGCAGCCCCCGGGAGGTGATGCCGCGGTGATCCGGATCGGCGACGGGCCGAAGGGCCTCGCCCTCACCACCGACGTGACGGAACGCTATTGCGCGGCCGACCCCTACGAAGGCGGCAAGCAGGCGGTCGCGGAGGCCTGGCGCAACCTCACCGCCGTCGGCGCCCTGCCGCGCGCCGTCACCGACAACCTGAACTTCGGCAACCCAGAGCGACCCGAGATCATGGCCGAGCTCGTCTTCTGCATCGAAGGAATCGCGGAAGCCTGCAAGGCGCTCGACTTTCCCGTCGTGTCCGGCAACGTCTCGCTCTACAACGAATCGAGCGGAAGAGCGATCTTGCCGACGCCTTCGATCGGCGGTGTCGGCGTGCTCGAGGATGTGAGCCGCAGCGCGACGATCGCGATCAAGCGGCCGGGCGATGCCATCCTCCTCCTCGGCGAGACGCGGGGCTGGCTCGGCCGATCGCTCTATCTGCGCGAGCTCTGCGGACGCGAGGAAGGAGCGCCGCCGCCTGTCGATCTCGAGGCCGAGAAGCGCACCGGCGACTTTGTCCGCGCCCTGATCATCAATCGAGCCCTGACCGCGGTGCACGACCTTTCCGACGGAGGCCTCGCCGTCGCGCTCGCCGAGATGGCGCTCGCCGGCGGGATCGGCGCGGCGATCGCGCTCCCCGCCTCCCTCGCAACTCACGCGGCCTTGTTCGGCGAGGACCAGGCGCGCTATATTGTCACAGCTGCCACGGAAAAAGCAGAGGCGATCCGGATCGAGGCAGGAAATGCCGGGGTTGCCTGTGAAATCATCGGCGTGACCGGAGGGGCGGCGTTGACCCTCGGGACCGAGCCCTCCATATTGCTCGATGAACTCGAGCGGGCCCACGAGACGTGGCTGCCCGTCTATATGGCTGGCGCGACCAACGCCGACGCGCAATCCTGAGGCGCGAGGCATCGCGCGCCGACAGCGACGAGGACTTTTTCAACATGCCCATGGAAGCATCGGAAATCGAGCGCCTGATCAAGACCGGAATTCCCGACGCCAAGGTCCAGATCACCGATCTCGTCGGCGACAAGGACCATTATGCCGCCGTCGTCATCTCCTCGGAATTCACCGGCAAGAGCAAGGTCCAGCAGCACCAGATCGTCTACAAAGCGCTCGGCGGCAATATGGGTGGCGTGCTTCATGCACTCCAGCTCACGACCTACGCACCGAAATAACCTCTCCTCCGGTTCCGGTTTCGCGTCGAAGGAAACCCAAAGACTTCCAGAAAGGGCACCCCGATGTCTGGCGTAAATGATCTTCTCAAGTCCATCGTCGACAAGAACGACGTCGTTCTTTTCATGAAGGGCACGCCGAACTTCCCGCAGTGCGGCTTCTCCGGCCAGGTCGTGCAGATTCTCTCCTATCTCGACCTGAGCTACGACCACGTGAATGTCCTCGAGAACGACGAGATCCGGCAAGGAATCAAGGACTTCTCCAATTGGCCGACGATCCCGCAGCTCTATGTCAAGGGCGAGTTCGTCGGCGGCTGCGACATCGTGCGCGAGATGTTCCAGTCCGGCGAGCTTTCGAGCCTCCTGACGAGCAAGGGCGTCGAGCACAAGGCGCCGGCCAAGGCCTGAGCTGCGCGACACGGGCAGCTCGACGGGCTGCCCGCTGATCTTGGTTTCATGCCCGGGTCCGCACGCCGGGTATCTCGCGTGTGGAGCCCACTCCAGCCGATAGCCCAAGGGAGCTTTCGACGCGCACAGGGAGCGGGACGACGCCGATCGAGATCATCGTCGCCGACATCACGACGCTTTCAGTCGATGCGATCGTGAACGCGGCAAATCCGTCGCTCTTGAGAGGTGGCGGGGTCTGCGGCGCGATCCATGCCGCGGCCGGTCCCGAGCTCGAGGCAGCCTGCGCGACCTTGGGGGGCTGCATGACCGGCGATGCCAAGATGACCCTCGGCTATCGCCTCCCCGCACGCTACGTCATCCATGCCGTCGGACCGGTCTGGCACGGCGGCGACCTCGGCGAGGACGCTCTGCTCGCTTCCTGCTATCGCCGCGCTCTCGAGATCGCGCGTGCGGAGGGGCTGCGCTCGATCGCCTTTCCCGCGATCTCGACCGGGATCTACGCCTTTCCGGCCGATCGCGCGGCGCGCATCGCGGTCGAGACCGTCACGGCCACGGCGGCAGCCGAGGATTTCGATCGCATCCTGTTCTCCTGCTTTTCGGAAGACTCCGCGGCACACCACAGGCGCGCCCTGTCGAAGCGTGCCGATCCTCAGCCCTGAGCGGCATCGATCAGAGCCAAGGCGTCCTTCGAATCCCATTGAGCCGGGCCGGCCATGGTTCCGATCTCGCAGCCGTCCGGCCCTACGAGAATCGTCGTCGGGAGGCCGAGTGCCTTGCCGGCCTGCTTCAAGGCCTGGAACGTCTCGGCGGCGCTGTCGGCGTAGAATGTCAGGCTGGCGATATTCGTCTCGGTCCAGAAGGCCTTGACCCGGTCGAGCTTGGCCGTGTCGATATTGATCGTGACGACGCTGAACCGGTCCGATCCTCGCGTGCCTTGCAGACGATCGAGCGCCGGCATTTCCTTGCGGCAGGGCAGGCACCAAGTCGCCCAGAGATTCAGGAGCACGGTCCGGCCCTTGAAGTCCGCGAGCGTCACCGCCGCGCCGGCCTCGTTGGCGAAGCCGAGCGCCGGCAGAGGATGCGACGCCTTCGCGAGGCTCATGGACGCGACCTCACCGCGTGCGAAAGGCCCGAGCTTGCGAGCCAGAGCCTGAGACGCCGCGCAGGCCGGATCGCCGACCGCGGCTTCCTTGCCGCCGGGCGGCGCCATCCCGTATAGGACGACACCCAGCACGGCGAGGAGCACGGCAGCCGGGACGACGAGCCGGCGTGCATCGGCGAGAAGGCGGTGCGTGTCCAAGGCCATGATCACGATCTCGAAGAGAGCAAGATGAGCAACAAGATGTGGGGCGGACGCTTCGCTTCCGCACCCGACAGGGTCATGGAAGAGATCAACGCGTCGATCGGCTTCGACTACAAGCTCGCTCTGCAGGACATCGAAGGCTCGAAAGCCCATGTCTCGATGCTGGCTGCGACCGGCATCGTGCCGGTGGCAGATGCGGAGGCGATCGCGGCCGGTCTAGACGAAATCCGCCGCGAGATCGAGACGGAAAAATTCACCTTTTCGCGGGCCCTCGAAGATATTCATATGAATATCGAGGCGCGGCTTTCGGAGCTGATCGGGCCAGCGGCCGGCCGGCTCCATACGGCGCGCTCGCGCAACGACCAGGTCGCGCTCGACTTCCGCCTCTACACTCGCGATACGATCGACACGCTCGATCTGCAGCTCCGCGACCTGCAGCAGGCCCTCGCCGAGAAGGCCCTCGCCCATGCGGGAACCATCATGCCGGGCTTCACCCATCTGCAGGTGGCGCAGCCCGTCACCTTCGGCCACCACCTCCTCGCCTATGTCGAGATGCTTTCCCGCGACCGCGGGAGGCTCGCCGATGCACGCGCAAGGCTGAACGAATGCCCGCTCGGCGCCGCGGCGCTCGCCGGCACCTCCTTTCCGATCGATCGCTTCGCGACGGCGAAGGCGCTCGGCTTCGAGAAGCCGACCGGCAATTCCCTCGACAGCGTGGCCGACCGCGACTTCGTGCTCGAAACGCTCGCCGCGGCCTCGATCGCGGCGGTTCATCTCTCGCGGCTCGCGGAAGAGATCGTGCTCTGGGTCACGCCGCAATTCGGCTTCGTCGCTTTGTCGGACAAGTTCACCACCGGCTCGTCGATCATGCCGCAGAAGCGCAATCCCGACGCGGCGGAGCTCGTGCGCGGCAAGACCGGGCGGATCTTCGGCGCGCTGAACGCGCTGCTCGTCGTGATGAAGGGCCTTCCGCTCGCCTATTCCAAGGACATGCAGGAGGACAAGGAGGGCACCTTCGACGCGCTGCAATCGCTCTCGCTCTGCCTCGCGGCGATGACCGGCATGGTGCGCGATCTCGAGCCGGATGTGGCGCGGATGAAGGCCGCGGCGGGATCGGGTTTTTCCACCGCGACCGATCTCGCCGACTGGCTCGTGCGGACCCTGAAGCTCCCCTTCCGAGAGGCGCACCACGTCACGGGGCGGCTCGTGGCGCGGGCGGCCGAGAAAACTGTGGGATTGGAGGACTTGTCGCTCGCCGAGATGCGGGACGTGGAGCCGCGCATCGACGAGAGCATCTACACCGTGCTAGGCGTGGAAAACTCCGTCGCGAGCCGGACGAGCTTCGGGGGGACAGCGCCGGAGAACGTGCGCGCCCAGGCGCAGGGGTGGCTGGACCGGTTGGAGAAGTAGAAGGGACCGAGAGATGAACGGCGCGATGTGATGATAGGCTACTTTCGCGACTTCTAGCCATACATCGGGCGCCCATACCGAACACGCGTCCCGAAGCAGCCGCCCCTTCGCGCGGCTCCGGTCGAGCTGCGGCGAGCCTGGTGGCGGCGCATGCCGGGCGGCGACCACATCGAGGCGATGCTCAGCGGCTTCGTCATCGGCCCGAACGTCTGTGCCGTGATCGTCTTTGATGCGGAGGGCCTCGCCATGCTCGCACGCCCGTGAAAAGCAAGAGCGGCCCGAAGCTCGCGCTCCGGGCCGCCCTCTTGTCTCGACCTTCCTGCCGGCGATCAGCCGAACTGGTTCATCGTGTTGTGGGCGCCGCCGGCCTTCAGCGCCGCCTCGCCGGCGAAATATTCCTTGTGGTCGTCGCCGACGTCCGAGCCCGCCATGTTCTGGTGCTTCACACAGGCGATGCCCTGGCGGATCTCCTGACGCTGGACGTTGAGCACATAGCCGAGCATGCCGGCCGCGCCGAAATATTCCTTCGAGAGGTTGTCGGTCGACAAAGCCGCCGTGTGGTAGGTCGGCAGCGTGATGAGGTGGTGGAAGATGTTCGCCCGCTTCGACCCGTCCGCCTGGAAGGTGCGGATGCGCTCGTCGGCCTCGGCGGCGAGTTCGGTCGCGTCGTAGTCCGCGCTCATGAGCTTCGCACGATCATAGGCCGAGACGTCCTTGCCGGCTTCCTTCCACGCGTCGTAGACCTGCTGGCGGAAGTTCAGCGTCCAGTTGAACGACGGCGAGTTGTTGTAGACGAGCTTCGCATTGGGCACGACCGCGCGAATGCGGTCCATCATGCTCGCGATCTGCTCGACATGCGGCTTCTCGGTCTCGATCCAGAGGAGATCGGCGCCGTTCTGCAACGAAGCAATGGAGTCGAGCACGCAGCGATCCGCGCCCGTGCCGGTGCGGAACTGGTAGAGGTTGCTCGGCAGCCGCTTCGGCCGCACGAACTTGCCGCCGCGGTTGACGACGACATCGCCGTCGCGGCTCTCGGAGGGCGTGACCTCCTCGCAGTCGAGGAAGGAATTGTATTGATCGCCGAGGTCGCCCTGCTGGTGGCAGACCGCGATCTGCTGGGTGAGGCCGGCGCCGAGCGAATCCGTGCGGGTGACGATGATGCCGTCGTCCACGCCGAGCTCGAGGAAGGCGTAGCGGCAGGCGCGCACCTTGGCGAGGAAGACCTCGTGGGGCACGGTGACCTTGCCGTCCTGATGGCCGCATTGCTTCTCGTCGGAGACCTGGTTCTCGATCTGCAGCGCGCAGGCCCCCGCCAGGATCATCTTCTTGGCGAGGAGATAGGTCGCCTCCGCATTGCCGAAGCCGGCGTCGATGTCGGCGATGATCGGCACGACATGGCTCTGGTAGTTGTCGACGGCCGCGAGCAGCGCCTGCTCCTTGGCGCTGTCGCCGGCCTTGCGCGCGGCGTCGATCTCGCGGAAGACCATGCCGAGCTCACGGGCATCGGCCTGGCGCAGGAAGGAATAGATCTCCTCGATCAGAGCCGGCACGGCCAGCTTCTCGTGCATCGACTGATCGGGCAGCGGCCCGAACTGCGAGCGGAGCGCGGCGACCATCCAGCCCGAGAGATAGATATAGCGCCGGTCGGTCGTGCCGAAATGCTTCTTGACCGCGATCATCTGCTGCTGCGCGATGAACCCGTGCCAGGCGCCGAGCGACTGGGTATAATTGGCGGGGTCGGCGTCGAAGGCCGCCATGTCCTTGCGCATGATCGCGGCGGTATATCTCGCGATATCGAGGCCGGTGCGGAACCGGTTCTGCAAGCGCATCCGGGCGACGGATTCGGGGCTGATGCCGGCCCAGGTCGGCCCCCGGCTTTCGACGAGCTGCTTCGCCTCTGCGATATTGCCTTTGTAGTCGTTGGACTGCCCCGGCTGGGGGATCGGGCTTTGATAGGTCATCGCGCGCGCTGGTCTCCGATTGCATGCGCCTTGCGCATGTGCGGGCTTTCCGCCGAGCATCACTGGAATGAGCCGCCTATCCTGCGCGCCGAGGGCGCGGGGCGGTTCACCAAAAACGACAGCGTCCGCACGATGGGCGGACGGTCATGCTCACACTAAGGGCAAATGCCTGCCTCGCGACAAGCATTATGTCACGGAATGAGGTCCACTTGTCAGATTTTTACGGTGTAATATAGTGTCGCTGTAAAGTTCATGACAAACCGGCGCCGCACGATGGCGATCGAGCCCAGCACGCAACGCAAGATCTTCGCCGGACCGCGGCTGAAACGCTTGCGCCGCGAGCGTCAGCTGACCCAGGCCCGCATGGCCGAGGAGCTCGACGTCTCGCCGAGCTACCTGAACCTCATGGAGCGCAACCAGCGCCCGCTCACGATCCAGGTCCTGCTCCGCCTCACCGACGTCTATGGCCTCGACCCGCGCGATTTCATCGAGAGCGCGGCGGATCAGTCGGTCGCCGAGGTCGAGCAAATCCTGACCGATCCCTTGTTTCGCGAGGCCACGGTCCCGCGCGCCGAGGTCCAGGACGCGGCCGAGCATTCGCCCGCGCTCGTCGCCGCGATGACGAGGCTCTATCGCGCCTACTCGGCCGCGCGGGAGGCGGGCGAGGCCGGGCTCCTCGCCGGCGGCGACCGGGACCGCGCCGAGCCCCGGCTCGGCGACAGTCCGATCGACCGAATCCGCACCATCCTGCAGGAGGCGCGCAACCATTTTCCCGAGCTCGAGGAGGCCGCCGAGAGCTTCGCCGCGACCATCGACGCGACGGGGCACGACCTCTTCCTCGCGCTCTGCGAGCATCTGCGGGCGCGCCACGGCATTCGCGTGCGCATCCTTCCGCTCGAGGTCATGGGCGATCGGCTGCGCTGGTTCGATCATCACCGCCGCCAGCTGATGATTTCCGAGGTCATGGACCATTCGGGGCGGACCTTCCAGACCGCCTATCAATTGGCCCTGACCGAGTTCGGGACGCTCGCGAGCACGCTCGCGGCACGGCTCGAGCCGCAGGACGAGCTGACGCGCAAGCTCCTGCGGATCACGCTCGCCAACTACTTCGCCGGCGCCCTGATGATGCCCTATGCACGGTTTCACGAGGCGGCCGAGCTACTCGCCTACGACGTCGAGCTCCTCGGCGCGCGCTTCGGGGCGAGCTTCGAGCAGGTGGCGCATCGGCTGACCACGCTGGCACGGCCGACGGCGCGCGGCATCCCGTTCTTCCTGGTCCGCGTGGATATCGCCGGAAACGTGTCGAAGCGCTTCTCGTCCGCGCGGTTTCCCTTCGCGCACTCGGGCGGCACCTGCCCCTTGTGGAATATCCACGCGACCTTCACCGAGCCCGGCAAGATCCTGACAGAGGTCGTGGAGCTGCCGGACGGCTCGCAATGGTTCTCGATCGCCCGTACGGTGCGCCGCGCGATCACGCCCTTCGGCCGCATCGAGCCGCGCTTCGCGATCGGGCTCGGCTGCGAGATCAAGCATGCGCGCCGGCTCGTCTACGGCAAGAAGCTCGATCTCTCTGCCCTCGACGCCGTGCCGATCGGGATCAATTGCCGGCTCTGCGATCGGCCCGCCTGCCCACAACGCGCCGCGCCGCCGGCCTTGCGGCCGCTCCTCGTCGACGACTCGACACGCACCGTCTCGCCTTTCGCGTTCAAGGACGTCTGAGAGCCCGAGCCTCTACCGATACACCCCGGCGATCGCGAGGAAATCCTCGGCGACGAGGCTCGCGCCGCCGACGAGCGCACCATCCACATTCTCGACCGCCATCAGCTCGGCCGCGTTGGCGGGCTTCACCGACCCACCGTAGAGAAGACGCAATGTGGCGGCGCCACCGGGACGAGCCGAGCCCACACGCTCCCTGATGAAACGATGCATCTCGGCGACATCCGCGGGTGTGGGCGTGAGCCCGGTGCCGATCGCCCACACCGGCTCGTAGGCGATCACGAAAGCCTCTAGCGGGAAATCCTCGGGGATCGAGCCCGCGAGCTGCTCTCCGACGACCCGCAAAGCCTCCCCTGCCTCGCGCTCCTCTCGCGTCTCCCCCACGCAGATGATTGCGGTGAGCCCCGCGCGGTGCGCGGCCGAAGCCTTGGCGCTGACGAGCGCGCTCGACTCGCCATGGCCGGCACGGCGCTCGGAATGGCCGAGGATCACGTAAGCCGCGCCCGCGTCCTTCAGCATCTCGGCCGAGAGGTCGCCGGTGAAGGCACCGGAGGGCTCGACATGGCAATCCTGCCCGCCGAGGCCGACGCCGGTCCCCGCCGAGATCGCTGCCGCCGCCACGAGCAGCGTCGCCGGCGGGCAGATCACGACCTCGGCCGGCCCGGCTCCGGCTTTCGCGACACGAGCGCAGATCGCCGCGACCTCGTCGAGGTTACTGCGCAGGCCGTTCATCTTCCAGTTCCCGGCTACCAGCGGACGTGGTCTCGGCCCCATGTGGCATTTCCGTCGGCCGACCTGCGGCGCGTTGCAAGAGAACACCTCAGTTCATATAGTCGCGGCCCGATCCAGGAAAGCCCGGCTCTGCCGCGACCGAAAGAGACCCGTCCCAGATGCTCGAAGCCATGCGCACCGCGACGAAAGGATTCGTCGGCCGCACCCTCATGACCATCGTGCTCGGCCTCATCATCGTGAGCTTCGCGATCTGGGGCATCGGCGACATCTTTCGCGGCTTCGGCGTCGGCGATCTCGTCAAGGTCGGCAAGACGGAGATCGGTGTCGACGCCTATCGCAGCGCCTATCAGGCCGAGCTGCAGCGCCTCCAGCGCACGGCGCGGCGCGCGGTCACGAACGAGGAGGCGCGCATGCTCGGAATCGATCAGCAGGTGCTGCAACGCCTCGTCGGCAATGCCGCGCTCGATCAAGAGGTGCGCGCCCTCGGGCTCGGCCTTTCCGACGACGAGGTCACGAGGCAGGTCGCGAAGGACCCGATGTTCCGCGGGATCACCGGCCAGTTCGACCAGAGAAGGTTCGACTCGATCCTGCGCGACAACGGCTTGACGCAGCACGGCTACTTGACCGAGCAGCGGGCCCAGGCCCTGCGTGGAGCCGTCATCGACGCGCTGACCCATGGGCTCGACGTGCCGCAGGCGATGCTCACCGCCATCCACCAGTTCCAGACGGAGCGGCGCGCGATCGACTATTTCGTGCTTCCGACCTCTGCGGCCGGCACCATCCCCGACCCGTCCGAAGAGGAGCTGAAGAAATATTTCGACGAGCGGCAGGAGCTCTACGGCGTTCCCGAATATCGCAGCTTCGTGACCCTCGCGGTCACGCCGACGAGCCTCGCCAAGCCCGACGCGGTCACCAATGCCGACGCCCTGAAGCGCTACGAGGAGGTCAAGGCCGATCGCTACGGCACGCCGGAGAAGCGCGCCGTCGAGCAGATCGTGTTCCCCGACGAGACCTCGGCCGGGGCCGCCCGGGTGAGCCTCGACTCGGGCAAGACCTTCGACCAGCTTCTCGCCGAGAAAAATCTCGCGGCGAAGGATGCGAGCCTCGGCACCTTGGCGCGCGGCGCCTTCGCCGACAAGAATGTGGCCGAGGCGGCCTTCGCCCTGCCCCGCGGCGGGGTCAGCGGGCCGATCGCGACCCCGTTCGGGACCGTGCTCGTGCGCGTCACCGAGATCGTGCCCTCGACGCTGAAGCCCTATTCCGAGGTCGCGGCGGAGCTGAAGCGCGAGATCGCGGCGCAGCGCGCCCGCGCCGAGGTCGGGCGTGTCCACGACACGATCGAGGACCGGCGTGCCGCCGGCAAGTCGCTCGGCGAAGCCGTGGAAGGGCTCGGTCTCGAGGTTCGCAATGTCGGTTCGATCGACCCGCTCGGGACCGATATACAGGGCAAGCAGGTGGAGGGGATCGCGACCGATGCCCCCCTCATGAAGGCCGTGTTCGCCTCCGATGTCGGCGTGGACAACGAGACCTTGCGCACGCGCGACGGCGGCTACCAATGGTTCGAGCTCACGGGCATCACCCCGGCCCGGCAAAAAGGCTTCGGCGAAGTGAAGCCGGAGGTCACGAAGGCTTGGCGGGACGACGAGATCGCCAAGCGGCTGTCGGCCAAGGCGGCGGATCTCGTCAAGCGGCTCGAGGACGGGGAAACGCTTGCCGTCGTCGCTGCGTCCGAGGGCAATCTCGAGGTTCAGCACGCGAAGAACCTCGAGCGCTCCGGCGGAGAGGGCCCGGCTGCGAAAGCTGCGTCCCAGGTCTTCGGCATCGGTGTCGAGGGCGTCGGCTCGACCGAACTCGACGACGGCAGCCGCCTCGTCTTCCGCGTGGTCGGCGCCGAGGTCCCGCCGTTCAACCCCGCCGACGCATCGCTCGTCGCGGTCTCACGCCAGGTCAAGCAGGCGATCGTGGAGGACGTGCTCGGGCAATATCTCGCCAAGCTGCAGAGCGATCTCGGAGTGAAGGTGAACGAGCGCGCCCTCGCGTCGGCGCTCGGCTCCTCCTCCGACCTCAACTGACTCCATGTTCGAGCCGTCGTTCGAGGCTTGCGCCGACGCCTATGCCGAGGGTCGCGCGTGCCTCGTGACCATCCGCCTCGTCGCGGACCTCGAGACGCCCGTCTCCGCCTTCATGAAATTGTCGGCGACCCGTGACGGCTTCACCTTCCTGCTCGAGTCGGTGGAAGGCGGCGCCGCACGAGGCCGCTACTCCATGATCGGCCTCGATCCCGATATCCTGTGGCGGACCTGTGGCGGCAAGGCCGAGATCAACCGTCGCGCGCTCGAGGATCGGGCGGATTTCGTGCCCTGCGCCACACCGCCGCTCGAGTCCTTGCGCGCGCTCGTCGCCGAGTCGCGGATCCTTCCGCGCGGCGACCACCCACCCATGGCGGCCGGCATCTTCGGCTATCTCGGCTACGACATGGTGCGGCAGATGGAGCGCCTCGGCGAGGCCAAGCCCGATCCGATCGGGGTTCCCGACGCGCTCCTGCTCCGCCCGACCGTCATGGTCGTGTTCGACAACGTGAAGGACGAGATTCTCGTCGCGACGCCGTTGCGCCCGGCCGAGGGGATTGCCGCCAAGGCCGCCTACGAGAAGGCGCTCCTGCGGCTCGAGGCGGTCGTGGCGACGCTCGAAGGCACGCTGGCGCAGCCGCCGGGCGCGGCCGATCCGCTCCTGCTCGCGATCCCGCCCACGTCCAACACGAGCGAGGCGCGCTTCCTCGCGATGGTCGAGCAGGCGAAGGAATATATCTGCGCCGGAGATATATTCCAGGTCGTGCTGTCGCAGCGCTTCTCCGCGCCATTCGCGCTTCCGGCCTTCTCGCTCTACCGTGCGCTGCGGCGGATCAACCCGGCGCCGTTCCTCTGCTATCTCGACCTCGGCGCCTTCCAGATCGTCTGCTCGAGCCCCGAGATCCTCGTGCGCGTACGCGACGGCAAGGTCACGATCCGCCCGATCGCCGGCACCCGTTGGCGCGGCGCCACACCGGAGGAGGACGAGAGACTCGCCGCCGAGCTCCTCGCCGACGAGAAGGAGCGCGCCGAGCATCTGATGCTGCTCGATCTCGGCCGCAACGACGTGGGGCGTGTCGCCGAGATCGCCTCGGTGAAGGTGACCGAGAGCTTCGCGATCGAGCGCTACAGCCATGTGATGCACATCGTCTCCAACGTCGAGGGCAGGCTCGGCAAGACCCACGACGTGATCGATGCGCTCTGCGCGGGCTTCCCCGCAGGGACGGTCTCCGGCGCGCCCAAGGTCCGCGCGATGGAGATCATCGACGAGCTCGAGACCGACAAGCGCGGGATCTACGGCGGCTGCATCGGCTATTTCGGCGCCGCGGGCGAGATGGACACGTGCATCGTGCTGCGCACGGCCGTCGTCAAGGACGGAACGATGCATGTCCAGGCGGGCGCCGGCATCGTCTACGATTCCGATCCGGCGTCCGAGCAGCGCGAGTGTATCAACAAGGCGCAGGCCTTGTTCCGCGCGGCGGAAGAGGCAGTACGCTTCGCGACCAAGGCCGGGCGAGGGCAGTAGCCCCGGTTTCGAGAGGGCCGGCCGGCGCAGCATATCGCCCGACGCGCGCCTGACCTATACTCCCGTGCAACGAAGGCAGCGGCGGCAGCGCACCTGGTGCCGACCGCGCCCCGTCGCGACCCCGGGAGGGACCCATGGCACAGGATCACGGGCATGCCGACCATGCGCATCACCCTGCGGGGCACGACCACACGACCGCGGGCCTCGTGACGGACCCCGTCTGCGGCATGACGGTCGATCCGGCGACGGCGCGCCACAGCGCCGAGCACAAGGGAGAGACTTATTACTTCTGCTCGGCGAGGTGCCACGGCAAGTTCGGCGCCGATCCGGCGGCCTATGTGGAGCAATTGCCGCGCGCGGGCGTCCCCGTGCCCGAAGGCACCGTCTATGTCTGCCCCATGCATCCCGAGATCCGGCGACCGGAGCCCGGCAATTGCCCGATCTGCGGCATGGCGCTCGAGCCGGATATCGTGGTCGGTGAAGCCGCCGTAAATCCCGAGCTCGCCGACATGACGCGCCGGTTCTGGATCGGCGCCGTCCTGACCGTTCCCGTGCTCGTGCTCGAGATGGGCGGGCATGTTCTCGGCATCGACAGGTTCGTTTCGCCGCAAACCTCGAACCTGCTGCAGCTCCTTCTCGCAACCCCGGTCGTGCTCTGGGCCGGCTGGCCTTTCTTCGAGCGCGGCGCGAGGTCCCTCGCCACCCGCAACCTCAACATGTTCACGCTGATCGCCATGGGCACGGGCGTGGCTTGGGCCTATAGCGTGGTCGCAACGCTCGTGCCGGGCATCTTCCCCCCGGCATTCCGCGGCCCCGACGGTTCGGTCGCGATCTATTTCGAGGCGGCAGCCGTCATCACCGTCCTCGTGCTGCTCGGCCAGGTCCTCGAGCTTCGCGCCCGCGAGCAGACCTCGGGCGCGATCAAGGCGCTCCTCGACCTCGCGCCGAAGACCGCACGGCGGATCCGCGGCGACGGCGGCGACGAGGACGTCCCGCTCGACGCGGTCCTGGTCGGCGACAGGCTCCGCGTCCGGCCGGGCGAGAAGGTCCCCGTCGATGGCGTGATCCTCGAAGGCCGTGTCGCGATCGACGAATCCCTCGTCACCGGCGAATCCATGCCGGTCACCAAGGAGGCGGGATCGAAGGTCGTTTCCGGGACGCTGAACCAGACCGGTACGTTCGTGATGCGCGCCGACAAGGTCGGCCGCGACACGCTGCTCGCCCGCATCGTCCAGATGGTCGCCGAGGCACAGCGAAGCCGGGCGCCGATCCAGCGTCTCGCCGACCAGGTCTCGGGCTGGTTCGTGCCCGCGGTGATCGGGATCGCACTCCTCGCTTTCGCCGCATGGGGGATGCTCGGGCCGGAGCCGCGTCTCGGCTTCGGCCTCGTCGCCGCGGTGTCGGTGCTCATCATCGCCTGTCCTTGCGCGCTCGGGCTCGCGACGCCGATGTCGATCATGGTCGGCGTCGGCCGCGGCGCGCGCTCGGGCGTCCTCATCAAGAATGCCGAGGCGCTCGAGCGCATGGAGAAAATCGACACGATCGTCGTGGACAAGACCGGCACGCTCACGCGCGGCAAGCCCGAGGTCGTGGCAATCCGGGCCATAGGTGAGATCGGCGAGGACGAGCTCTTGCGCCTTGCCGCGAGCCTCGAGCGGGCGAGCGAGCATCCGCTCGCAACGGCGATCCTGAAAGCCGCCGAGGCACGCGAGCTCGCGCTGGCCGAGCCGACGGGTTTCGACGCTCCCGTGGGTAAAGGCGTCGTGGGAACCGTCGAGGACAAGGCTCTCGTCATCGGAAACGCCGCGTTTCTCGAGTCGAGCGGCGTTTCCACCGAACCGCTCGCGGAGGAGGCCGAGGCGCTGCGGCGCGACGGCGCCACGGTCATCTTCGTCGGCATCGACGGTGTGGCGGCCGGGTTGATCGCGATCGCCGACCCGGTCAAGCCCACAACCCCGCAAGCGCTCGAGGCCCTGAAAGCCGACGGCATCCATGTGGTGATGCTGACGGGCGACAATCGCACCACGGCAGAGGCCGTCGCACGAAGGCTCGGGATCGAGGAGGTGGAAGCCGACGTCCTGCCCGACCGCAAGAGTGCCGTCGTCGAGCGCCTGCGCAAGGACGGCCGTGTGGTGGCCATGGCGGGCGACGGGGTGAACGATGCCCCGGCGCTCGCGGCCGCCGACGTGGGGATCGCCATGGGCACGGGCACCGACGTCGCGATCGAGAGCGCCGGCGTCACGCTGCTCGAGGGGGATCTGCAAGGTATCGTGCGCGCCCGTCGCCTGTCGGCCGCGACGATGCGCAACATCCGGCAGAATCTCTTCTTCGCCTTCGTCTACAACGCAGCGGGCGTGCCCGTTGCCGCCGGTGTGCTCTATCCGGTCTTCGGCATCCTGCTGTCGCCGATCATCGCGGCTGCGGCCATGTCGCTATCCTCGGTCAGCGTCGTCGCCAATGCGCTGCGGCTACGGACGGTCGCGATGGATTGACGACTGGGCACGACCACGGCGAGCAGTCATTGCGAGGAACGTAGTGACGAGGCACTCCAGGAATGTCGGAATGACTGGATTGCTTCGCTACGCTCGCAATGACGGCACCGGACCGCGAACATCGCCCGCGCGGCGCATCGGTCGGTAAAACCGACGATGGCTGAATTCGGTCGGCCGCTCAGAACATGTCGAGCGAGACGCGGGCCTCGTCCGACATGCGACCCTGGTCCCAGGGCGGCTCGAAGACGATCGAGACGATGACGCCGAGCGTTCCCGGCACCGTCCCGACCGCGGTCTCGATCATGCGAGTGATCTCGCCAGCGACCGGGCAACCCGGCGCGGTGAGCGTCATCTCGATCCGGATCAGCCGATGCTCGTCGATATCGACCTTGTAGACGAGGCCGAGCTCGTAGACGTCACACGGAATCTCGGGATCGAACACCGTCTTCAAGGCCGCAACCACGTCGTTCGTGTAGCGCGTGCGCTCGTGCTCGGTGACCGAGGCGTCGAAGATCCACTTCGGCTCGTTCGGCGCGGTCTCCAGGGTATCGATGGTCTGTGACTCGGCCATGACGGGACTCTCCCTCGATCAAGCAAACAGGCCCTCGGCCTTGATCAGCGCCTCGGCCAATTTGTCCACTTCCTCGAACGTATTGTAAAGCGCGAAGGAAGCTCGGCACGTCGAGGTCACGCCGAACCGCGCGAGAAGAGGTTGAGCGCAATGCGTACCGGCCCGAACAGCGACGCCCGAGCGATCGATGATCGTCGCGACGTCGTGGGCGTGCGCACCCTTCATCTCGAAGGCGATGATCGCACCCTTGCCCTTGGCGCGGCCGAAGATCCGCAGCGAGTTGATCTTCGACAGCCTCTCGTGCGCATAGTCCGAGAGTGCCATCTCATGGGCATGGATGCGGGCGCGCCCGACCTTCTGCATATAGTCTACGGCGGCGCCGAGCCCGATCGCCTGGACGATCGGCGGGGTCCCCGCCTCGAAGCGATGCGGCGGCTCGTTATAGGTCACCTTGTCCTTGGTGACCTCGTTGATCATCTCGCCGCCGCCGAGGAAAGGCGGCATCTTCGCGAGCCAATCCGCCTTGCCGTAGAGCGCGCCGATCCCGGTCGGACCGTAGAGCTTGTGGCCTGTCACCACATAGAAATCCACATCGAGATCACGCACGTCGACCTCGAGATGGACGGCGCCCTGCGAGCCGTCCACGAGCACGGGAATGCCGCGCTCGTGCGCGATCCGCACGATCTCCTTGATCGGCGTGACCGTGCCCAGCATGTTCGACATGTGGGTGATGGCGACGATCTTGGTCTTGGGGCTCAGAGCCTTCTCGAAGTCCTCGATCGAGAAATTACCGTCGTCGTCCACGTCCACCCATCGCAGCACGGCTCCCTTGCGCTCGCGCAGGAAATGCCAAGGCACGATATTGGCGTGATGCTCCATGACGGAGAGCACGATCTCGTCGCCTTCCTTGATGTAGGCCTCTCCGAAGGAGGCCGCGACGAGGTTGATCGATTCCGTCGCCGACTTGGTGAAGATGATCTCGTTGACGGAGGGGGCGTTGAGAAACGCGCGCATGCTTTCCCGCGCGGCCTCGAACGCATCGGTCGCGGCATTTGC
Source organism: Beijerinckiaceae bacterium (assembly GCA_024304885.1). Classification (GTDB taxonomy): domain Bacteria; phylum Pseudomonadota; class Alphaproteobacteria; order Rhizobiales; family Beijerinckiaceae; genus Methylocapsa. Next base: position 371,908 of record JALJOM010000008.1, on the reverse strand, counting down.
GAGGAAGTGCAGGCCGCGATGGACATTGGCATATTCGTGGTAGAGCGCGTGGGTCATGCGATCCACGACCTCGCGCGGCTTTTGCGCGGAGGCGGCATTGTCGAGATAGACGAGCGGCTTGCCGTAGACCTGCATCGAGAGGATCGGGAAATCCTCTCGGATTCGCGCGACGTCCAAGGGCGCGTCGTCGAGGGGCGCTTCCGCGGTCATGTGCTTGTTCATACCCTGCTCCTACGCGGTGCCCATTCGCGAGCCGGCTCTCCTCTCGCGACCCTTCACGCCTTTGCCCGTGATCCGAGCCAGGCCGCGACATCCGCTCGAAAGCCGTCGATGAGCCCGTCATGGCCGATCTCGTCGACGAGCTCGGCGGCAAAGGCCTCGAGCAGGAGCGCCTCGGCATCCGCCTGCGGCAGGCCACGCGCTTGGATGTAGAACAGCTGGTCGGGATTGAGCCCGCCGCAAGTGGCGCCATGGCCGCAGGCGACGTCGTCGGCGAAAATCTCGAGCTCCGGCTTGTTGTTCATGGCCACGGTGTCGGCGAGGAGCAACGCCTTGCTCAGCATCCTGCCATCGGTCTTCTGCGCCACGGGCGCGACCCTGATCTTGCCTTGGAAGACACCGGTGGCCTCCTCGTCTAGAATATATCTGAACGTTTCCCGCCCGATGCAACCCGGTGCCGCATGCTCGACGAACAGGGTCGTGTCGGCATGCTCGCGTCCGCGCAGGAGCGACACGCCGGAAAGGGTGCCCTCGGCCTCCTCGCCCGCGAAACGCAGGAAGATCTGCCGTCGCACGAGGCCTCCGCCGGTGATCAGGGCGAAGCTGTCGAATTTCGCCTTGGCGCCGATCTCGGCGATGAAGCTGTCTAGGCGCACGCTTCCCGCGACGGTGTCGGTCACCTCGGCCGTATGCCCGACCCTGGCTTCGTCGCCCACCGAAAAGACGAGGCAGCCGAAGGTCTGGCCGGTGCGCCCCCCCTCACCGTGGCAGGTCTCGGCGATCATCACCGAGGCGCCGGCGCCGACCACGACCAGAGAGCGAAAGAAGCGGGCAAGCGGCACGCTGGACGCCGTCGCATAGACGAGCTGGATCGGCTCGGCAACGCTCGTGCCGGGTGCGACCTCGAGGACGACGCCGTCCTGCATCAAGGCCGCATTCAAGGAGACGATCGGATCGACGATCTGGTGGTTCTGCGCCGCGAGCAGGGCAACGAGATCCGGCCGCCCCTCGGTCAGCACGGCCGCGAGCGAGCGGACCGTGACGCCGGCCGGCAGCGAATCCGACACCTCCGGGACGAAAACTCCATCGAGGAGCACGAGACGCGGGCCGACGGCGGCGCTCTTGCCGAGCTCGGCACGCAGTGTCTCGATCGCCGCCGCGGTCGGGGTGGGCGCGACCGGCAGGGCGTCGCGCATCAGCGCGCGCAGGTCGGTATAGTGCCAAGCCTCGACACGTCGGTGCGGCAGGCCGGCCTCGAAGAAGGCTCCGAAGGCGTCCTCGCGCAGCTTGGCGACCTCGGCACAGCCGGGCAGCGTGGCCTTGGCCGCGCCGAAAGCCTCGGCGAGCGCAGTCTCGGCGGCGGTACGGGTCGGGATGATCTGAGCGGTCATGTCGGGCAACCCTCAGGCGGCTTCTTCGGCCATGTAGTCGCGGTAGCCGCTCTGCTCCAGCTCGAGCGCCAGCTCCTTGCCGCCCGTCCGCACGATGCGGCCCTGCGCCATGACGTGCACCGTATCGGGAACGATATAGTCGAGCAGGCGCTGGTAATGGGTGATGACGAGGAAGCCCCGCTTCGGCGTGCGCAGCGAGTTGACGCCTTCGGCGACGACCTTCAGCGCGTCGATATCGAGGCCGGAATCGGTCTCGTCCAGGATGCCGAAGGAAGGCTCGAGCAGCGCCATCTGGAGGATGTCCATGCGCTTCTTCTCGCCGCCCGAGAAGCCGACATTGAGGGCGCGCTTCAGCATGTCGGGCTTGATCCCGAGGCGGTCACCGGCCTCCTTGACCCGCTTCATGAAGTCGGGGGTCGAGATCTCGTCCTCGCCGCGCTGCTTGCGCTGGGCGTTGAGCGCCGCCTTGAGGAAGGTCATGGTCGCGACGCCGGGAATTTCGAGCGGATATTGGAAGGCGAGGAACAGGCCCTTGGCCGCGCGCACGTCGGGCTCGAGACCGAGAAGTTCGACCCCGTTCAGGAGAACCTCGCCCGATTCGACCGTATAATCCTTCCGTCCGGCGATCACATAGGACAGCGTCGACTTGCCGGTGCCGTTCGGCCCCATGATCGCAGCGACCTCGCCGTCTTGCACGGTCAAGGTGAAGTCATTGAGGATCTTGCGTCCCCCGATCGAAACATTGAGGTTCTTGACTTCCAGCATCGTGCTATTTCCTCGTGTCACCCGAAAGGGTTCGTCCCGCGCCGAGATCCCCGCAAGCGAAAAGAGCCGAGATCCGAGATAGTCCACTTCGTCTCGTGAGCGGTGAAGCCCGGGCGATCGCCGCTGCTCGCGGTTCGCCCTCGGATCGGCCGGCACTCCGAGCCGCCCCTCGAGGCGCGTCATGTCCCCGTCGCTCTAAGAATCCAGCGCCGGCAGAGGCCTGAAGATGTCTGCCTCGGGGCGAGAGCGGCACGGCGAGCGTCTCGCGCTTCGCCGCGTCCGTGCACCGGGTCAGCCGACGCTTCCCTCGAGCGAGATCGCGATCAGCTTTTGCGCCTCGACCGCGAACTCCATGGGGAGCTGCTGCAGCACGTCCCGCACGAAGCCGTTGACGATCAGCGCCGTCGCCTCCTCCGCCGAGAGGCCACGCTGCTGGCAGTAGAACAGCTGATCCTCGGAGATCTTCGAGGTGGTCGCCTCGTGCTCGAACTGGGTGCTCGGGTTTTTCGACTCGATATAGGGCACGGTATGGGCGCCGCAGGAATTGCCGATGAGGAGCGAGTCGCAATTGGTGAAGTTGCGTGCGCCCGTCGCCTTGCGATGCGCCGAGATCTGGCCCCGATAGGTATTCTGCGACTTGCCCGCGGAGATCCCCTTCGAGATGACCCGGCTCGTCGTGTTCTTGCCGAGGTGGATCATCTTGGTGCCGGAATCGACCTGCTGATGGCCGTTCGAGATCGCGATCGAGTAGAATTCCCCGCGCGAGTTGTCGCCGCGCAGGACGCAGGACGGATATTTCCAGGTGATCGCCGACCCGGTCTCGACCTGGGTCCAGGAGATCTTGGAATTGTCGCCGCGGCATTCGCCGCGCTTCGTCACGAAGTTGTAGATTCCGCCCTTACCGTCGGCATCGCCGGGATACCAGTTCTGCACGGTCGAATACTTGATCTCGGCGTCCTCGTGGGCGATCAGCTCGACCACCGCGGCATGGAGCTGATTCTCGTCGCGCTTCGGCGCCGTGCAGCCCTCGAGATAGGACACGTAGGCACCCTTGTCCGCGATGATGAGGGTGCGCTCGAACTGTCCGGTGTTCTGCTCGTTGATGCGGAAATAGGTCGAGAGCTCCATCGGGCAGCGCACGCCCGGCGGGATATAGACGAAGGACCCGTCGGAGAAGACCGCGCTGTTCAAGGTCGCGTAGTAATTGTCGGTCGTCGGCACGACCGAGCCGAGATATTTCCGGACGAGCTCTGGATGGGTGTGGACCGCTTCCGAGATCGGGCAGAACACGACGCCGGCCTTGCTCAGCTCCTCCTTGAAGGTGGTGACGACCGAGACCGAATCGAACACGGCATCGACCGCGATCTTGCGCTCGGGCACGTCCGGGTTCTGGACCCCGGCCAGAATCTCCTGCTCCTTGAGCGGGATACCGAGCTTCTCGTAGACCTTCAGGAGCTCGGGATCGACCTCGTCGAGCGACTTCGGTCCGGCCGCGGTCTTCGGTGCCGAATAATAATAGAGATCCTGGTAATCGACCGGGGGAAAGTTCACCCGCGCCCAGCTCGGCTCGCGCATGGTCAGCCAGCGTCGATAGGCCTCGAGCCGCCATTCGGTCAGCCAAGCCGGCTCGTTCTTCTTCGCCGAGATGAAGCGGACGATATCCTCGCTCAGGCCCTTCGGAGCCTTGTCCGCCTCGATGTCGGAGAAGAACCCGTACTTGTATTCGCTGACGTCGATCGACTTGACGCGATCGACGGTCTCCTGGACCGCTGCCATATTCCACTCCTCACCTTGGCGGTTTCAAGGACCGCTGGTTCAGGCATCCCGTGTCACACATCCAACTCGGATCGGGCGAGAACCCGACCCTGCGGCACCTCGCTTCGGCCGCGCCGTGCCGCGATCGTCCGGATCGCCTTCTCGAAGGCTCGCCCGAACGTCTCGCAATCTTCGGGCCGGGACGTCCAGCCCAGGCTCGCCCGGATCGCTCCCCGTGCCGGCTCGTCCTCTACCCCCATCGCGGCCAAGACATGGGACCGCTTGACTTTCCCGGAGGAGCAGGCCGAGCCGGTCGATACCGAGACCCCTTCGATGTCTAGAACCATTAGCAAGACCTGTGCCTCCAACCAGGGAACCGCGAAGAACGTGGTATTGGGGAGGCGCGGCGCGGCGGTACCGAAAAACACGGATCGGGGCTCGATGGCCGAGATCGCGGCTTCGAGCCGGTCGCGCCAGAGAGCGTGCTTCGTCGCGTCGTCGCGCCGCCTCGCCTCGGCGGCGCGGAAGGCGGCAGCCATGCCCACGATTCCGGCGATATTCTCGGTGCCGGCGCGCAGCCCGCGCTCCTGCCCGCCCCCCCGCAGGAGCACATCCGCGATATGGGGAACGCCGGAGCGGAAGCAAACGGCCCCGACGCCTTGTGGCCCGCCGAATTTATGCGCCGACAGGACCAGGGCGTCGGCGCCGAGTGCCTGAATGTCGCACGCGATCTTGCCGGCGCCTTGCACCGCGTCGCAGAGGAGAAATCCGCCTGCGGCATGGATGCGCTCCGCGGCCTCCGCGACAGGCTGGATCACCCCGGTCTCGTTGTTGGCGAGCTGCAGGGCCAAGAGGACGCGCCGCCCGGACTCTTGCGCGAGTGCCGAATCGAGCGCGTCGAGGTCGAGCCGGCCATCGGGTGTCAAAGGGACGAGCGCGACCCGATCGACGGGGAACCGGTGGCCGGCGAGGACCGCGGAATGCTCGCCGGCTCCGGCGAGGAGCCGGTCGAAGGGGTGCGAGCCTCCGCCCGCTGCCTGCCAATGCGGCGTGAGCACGAGGTTGAGCGCCTCGGTCCCGCCCGAGGTGAACACGACATCCCGGGACCCGACCCCGACGAGCCCCGCGATCTCGGCGCGCGCCGCCTCGATCATCGCACGGGCCGCGCGCCCTTCCGCATGGATCGAGGAGGCGTTGCCGCAGCGCTCGAAGGCGGCACACATCGCGTCCCGCGCCGAAGGATGCAGCGGCGTGGTCGCATTGTGGTCGAGATAGGCCAGGGTCGGCGTCACGGCGCGAAATCCAACGAGATCGGAGCACGCGACCGGGCCTTCGACATGCCGATGCAGCGTCGCAAAGGGCTTGCACTCCGGCCCGGCGAACGTGCTAGAAAGACTATAGACGGCTCGCAGGCATTTCAGAAGGCAAAAGCGCAGTAGAGCAGCAATGTCGTGCCGGACGGGCGTGCAGGACGACCGATCCGGCGCAGCGCAGCCCTCGTTACGACAGGTCTTGCCGAGCCTTTCCGTACGAGACGCGGCGACGTGCGCTCGGCGGGCGACAGAGCCCGCCGTGTCGGCCGCGGCCAGAGCAGCGGACCGCGTCGGGGCCGCGGCACTTTTCAGGAGTCATGATGCCCGAGGTCATGTTCAACGGCCCCGCGGGCCGGCTCGAGGGCCGGCTTCATCCTTCGACCATCCGCGGCGCGCCGATCGCGATCATCCTGCACCCGCACCCGCAATTCGGCGGGACGATGAACAACCAGATCGTCTATCATCTCTATTATGCCTTCGCCGAGCGCGGCTTTTCCGTGCTTCGGTTCAACTTTCGCGGCGTCGGGCGCTCGCAGGGCGACTTCGACCACGGCCAGGGCGAGCTGTCGGACGCCGCCGCCGCGCTCGACTGGGCCCAAGCGGTGAACCCCGAGGCCCGGGCCTGCTGGATCGCCGGCATCTCCTTCGGCGCCTGGATCGGGATGCAGCTCCTGATGCGCCGCCCCGAGATCGAAGGCTTCGTCTCGGTGGCGCCGCCGGCGAGCCGGTTCGACTTCTCCTTCCTCGCACCTTGCCCCTCGTCGGGGCTCTTCGTGCACGGCGACCAGGACCGCGTCGCACCCCTGAAGGAGGTCATGGGGCTCATCGAGAAGCTCAAGACCCAGAAGGGCATCTCGATCGAGCACGCGGTGATTCCCGGCGCCAACCATTTCTTCGAGAACAAGGTCGAGCCGCTGATCGCGGAGGTCGGGCTCTATCTCGATCGCAGGCTCGGCAACCCGCCGCGGTTGCCGACCCCGACCCGCTCCGAGCCCGCCGAGCGGCGCTAGAGGACCAGGACCGGCCGCGAGGCCTGCTCACTTTATCCTTTGGTAGAGGCCGATGCCGGCGTAATAGGCGGCGAGCTCCTCGATCTCGGAGTCGGTGAGCTTCGTCGCGATGTCGCGCATGCGATGATAGATGTCGTTGCGGCGCTCGCCCTTGGCGAAGGCGCGGAGCTGCGCGGCGAGATATTCGTGGCGCTGGCCCGCGAGCGTCGGGGTCTCGATGGGGCCGCCGGCATGGGCGCCGTGGCAAGAGGCGCAAGCGGGAAGCCCGCGCGCGGTGATCCCGCGCTCGACGAGGCGCACGATCGCCGGATCGTTGGTTACCGGGGTCGTCGGGTCGAGCGCGCCCTTGGTGAAGTACGCGAAATGCGCGGCGATATCCGCCATCTGCTCGTCGTCGAGCTGCTCTACGACGCTCGCCATGATCTCGTTGCCGCGCGCGCCGTTCTTGAAATCGTGGAGCTGCTTGTAGATCGCGAAGGCGGATTGGCCGGCCATGTGGGGAAAGGCCGGATCCGGCGAGACCCCGTCGGCGCCGTGGCAAGAGGCGCAGATATTGGCGGCGAGGTCGGATCCGTTCTCCTCGTTGGGATTGTGCAGCCGCGCGATCACCTCCTCGGTCCAGGCCACCAGGGAGACGGGCTCGGCGCGGGTCGCGCTCACCGGCTGGCGCACCGCGGGCGAGCCGGCCTGAAGGCCGAGCGCCCGGCAGATAGCGGAGAAGGCATCGACGCCGGCCGACCGGCCCTGCACGACAGGCAAGACGACGAAGCCGAGCAACGCCGCAACCACCACGATCGCAACGACGATCACGGAGGCGCGCACCTGCCAGGGCCGGTCCTCGGCCTCGCTCTCGACACTCATGTCAGCCTCCCCGATCGACGCGGTGGACCACCGCATGCGGCGGCTGGAGCACGAAGAACTGGGCGATCGGCCAGCCATAGGCCGCGATCATGAGAACGAGCACGAGGACGTTCCACAGGCCGAAGCCGTTGAGCGACGCCGGCACACGCGCGGGTTGGTGGACGGCCGTCGCAAAGGCGAAGGGCGCGACAGGAGCCTTGCGGTCGGCGCGGAGCGCGGCGAGGTTCCAGACGAAGACGACCGCGCTCGCGAACAAGAGGATCCCACCGACCAGGGATGTGGTGACCCAAGGACCCCAGGCCGCGATGATCGGGTTCGTGTAGTCGAACTGCGCCACACGGCGCCATTGGCCATGCAAGCCGAGCCAGTGCCACGGCAGGGACATGATCATCATGCCGACGAACCAGAGCCAGAGCTGCAGCCTCTGCGCGTCCTGCGTCCCGGCTTCGTGCCCGGTGAGGCGCGGCCAGATCGCGTAGCAAATCGCGAAATACATGATGACGACGGTGCCGCCGAAGATGAGATGGAAATGCGCGGTGACCCAGGACGTGTTGTGGATGAGCGCATTCAGGCCGTAGCTCATGTTGACGAGGCCGCCGCCGCCGCCGAAGAACAGCATGACGAAGGAGAGCCCGGTCGCGAGCACCATCGGGCGATCCCACGGCAATGCCGGAATCCAGCCGAGCAGCCCGCGTCCGCCGCGCAGCCGTCCGGCGATCTCCAGCGAGGCCGAGATGGTGAAGACGGTGAGCAGGGTCGGCACCGCGACGAGGACGGTGAGCGACATCTGGACGAACTTGAACCCGGTCGAATGCTCGGGATCCATGAAGAGATGATGCAGGCCGACGGGAAGGCTGTAGACGAGGAAGAGGACGAAGGTGAGGCGGCCCATCATGTCGCTATAGAGCCGGCCGCCGGCCGCCTGCGGCGCCATCGTGTAGAAGGCGATATAGGCGGGGAAGAGCCAGAAATAGACGATCGCGTGCAGGGTCCAGGAGAACAAGGTCCGGGTCAGGCCGACATCGACGGTATCGACCCAGCCGAGCGAGGCCGGGATGACGATGAAGAGGAGCTCGGCCGCGACCCCGACCGTCGTCCACAGCCACATGATCGCATTGGCGACGGTCGCGAACATCGCGAGCGGGACGGGCGCGCCGGGATGCGCGCCTTTCCACTCCCGCATCGCGACGATCATCAGGATGCACCAGATCCACGAGCCGACGACGACGAGGACGAGCCCGAGGTAGAAGAAGGGGCTGCCGGTCAGGGGCGGGTAGAAGGTGTAGAGGACCGAGGCTTGGCCGCTCAGGATGGCGGCGACCGCCATCAGCGTGCCGGCGACGGCGAGGAAGAACCCGGCCCAGGCCCAGGGCTTGCCGGGCAGGGGGCGGTCGAGCGCGGTCTCGGCCGTGAAATAGCCGAATCCCATGATGAAGAACGTGGTCAGGACGAAGGCCATGGCGACGCCATGGGCCGTGACCGACAGGAAATAATGCTCCGCGATGACATAGGGCGTCGCCAGCGGGCTGCGCGCCCACATCTGCCAGATGCCGAAGACGCAGGCGACGAGAAAGGCTGCGAAGGCGATCCAGAGATGCGCTTTCGTGAGCCGCGCGACACTAGTCACAGGCGACCCTCCCTTCGGCGTCCGGCCGGAAGCTCTCGCGCGGAACGACGCGCACCGTCGCCCACATCTGGCTATGGCCGAGGCCGCAATATTCGTGGCAAGGCATCAACAGGTCGCCCGTCTTGGTGAAGACGGTATGGACCTGGGCCACATAGCCCGGGACGATCATCGTGTTCACGTTGGTTCCCGTCACCAGGATGCCGTGAATGACGTCGGGCGTCGTGAGCCGCAAGGTGACCGGCTCGTTCGCCGGGACGACCACGCAAGGCGGATCGAAGGCGAACTGGGTCGCGACGATCCGAGTCGTGATCCGGCCCTCGGGCTCGACCCTGGTGCCGAGGTTGGATTCCGTGAACTCGTTCGAGAGATGCAGGGCCTTCGGATCGATCGTCTCGATGTTGCTCGGCGGATTCACATGCAGCTCGATGCCGGTGTAGATCACCGCGGCGAAGATGACCGCGACGGCGACGCCGACGATCATGGCCCAGCGCACCTCGGAGCGTAGGATATCGCTTTCGGAGACCGCCATGGCTCACCCCACCGTGCCACGTGGGACGAAAATGAAGAAATAGACGAAGAACCAGCCGCAGAGCAGAAGGAGGACCGCGCTGGCGGACAGCGCGAGGGCCCCTTTCGGGACCTCCTCCATCACGGTGTCGAGGTCGGCCTGCGAGAGCCCCGTGTCTTCGGATCGCGTCTTTCCAGCCAAGGCCGACCTCCCGAGAAGCAGGAACAGCATAGCCCGCGTACATGAAGGGAGTTTGATCCCGATCGAAGGAAAAGATCAAGCCATCGCCGCGAAGAATACGTTCCGCATTCCAGCTCGTCGCTGTGTCGCATTGCGATGTCGCTGGTGCGATATATTGCCGACGATATGCGAACCCCCATCCGCATCGCTGGAATCGCTCTAGCTCGCCTTTCCGCGCGGCCTCGCACGCGTCGTCGCGATCGCCGTGGTGGGATCGTCGGGCCAGACGTGGCGAGGATAGCGGCCCTTCATCTCCGCCTTGACCGAGGCCCAGGAGCCGCGCCAGAAGCCCGGCAGGTCGCGGGTGATCTGGATCGGTCGCGCGGCAGGGGACAGAAGAGCGAAGGTCACGGGATGCTGCGCCTTGCCGAGCGTCGGATGGCGCGCGAGCCCGTAGAGCTCTTGCACCCTCACCGCGACGACGGGGCCCTGCTCGGCATCGTAGTCGATCGCGATCCTCGAGCCCGCGGGCGTCTCGAAAAAGGCCGGGGCCTCGGTCTCGAGCCGGCGGCGCAGGTCCCAGTGCAGCAGGTTTGTCAGAGCCGTTTCGAGCTCGTCCGGGGTCACAGCCGAAAGGCTCGTCTTGTCCGCGAGGATCGGCGCGAGCCATACATCGACGCTCTCTGCCAGGGCGGCGTCGGAAAGGTCGGGCCAGCCGGAGTCCGGATCGGTTCGGGCGAGGAAGGCGACGCGCTCGCGCCAGTGTCGGAGCGATTTGGTCCAGGGTAGGCGATCGAGCCCCAGGTCCACGATCCCGCGCGCGAGCACGCGAGCCGCCTCTGGTCCGGGTGTCACCGAAAGATTCTGCTCGGCGAGTACGAGTGCGCCGAGACGGCCGCGTCGGCAGGCCCGGAGCGCCGTCTTTTCGGGGTCGAAGGAAATTTCCTCCCTCGTCACGCACTCCGCGCCGGCGATGGAGTCGATCTCGTCTTCCGCGAGCGCTGCGGCGACGAGGATTCGGGCCGATCCCGCCTTGCCCGACACCTCGCCGATGGCGAGCCAGCGCTCGCGGGCGAGCGGCTCGGCCGCCTCCAGCGCGGCGGCGCGCCCGTTCGCCATGAGGAACTCGCCGGGTTTTCCGCGCGCTTTCGCGATACGATCGGGAAAGGCCGAGGCGACGAGCCGGCCGCAGGAGCCATGATCGTGCCGGCCCGAGGCGTCGGCGGGCGCCCCGACCGCTCGGCATGCGGCAGCGGCCAGGGTGCCGGCAAGCCGCCGTGCGTCGGTCGCCCGCGGGCCGCGGTCCTGCCGGAAGCTTTCGATGCGCCGATCGAGATCGGGCGAGGTGCCGCCGAGCCCGCGCTCGACGAGCACGGTCGCGACTTCTGCCGCCGTGGCGGCGAGACCCACCCGCGCGGCGGAAACGACCATCTTGGCGAGGCGCGGGGGCACAGCGAGCCCCGCCATGGCGCGACCGTCGTCGGTGAGCGCGCCGTCGGCGTCGAGGGCGCCCAGTGCGCGCAGGAGCACGCGAGCCTCGCGGAGCGCGGGCTCGGGCGGCGGGTCGAGCCAAGCGAGGCGTCTCGGCTCGCGAACGCCGAATCGCGCGAGATCGAGCACGAGGCCGCAGAGATCGGCGGCGAGGATTTCGGGCGCCGCGAAAGGCTCGAGCGCGCCGGTCGCGGCCTCCTCCCACAGGCGGTAGCAGACGCCGGGCTCGGTCCGCCCGGCACGGCCGCGGCGCTGGTCGGCCCCGGCTCGGGAGACCCGGACGGTCTCGAGCCTGGTGAGGCCGAGACCGGGCTCGAAACGCGGCACCCGGGCGAGGCCGCAGTCGATCACTACCCGCACGCCTTCGATGGTGAGCGAGGTCTCGGCGATCGAAGTCGCGAGCACGATCTTGCGCCCGGGCGGCTTCACCGGGGCGATGGCGCGGTCTTGGGCATCCCTGTCGAGCCCGGAATAGAACGGCGCGATTTCGATGCCCGTGCCGGCGAGGCGCGGCTCGAGGCTGGCGGCGACGCGCCGGATTTCCGCCTGGCCGGGGAGGAAAACGAGGACCGAGCCCGGCTCCTCGGCGAGCGCGCGCAGCACCGCGCTCGCGACCACGGCCTCGATGCGCTCGCGCGGATCGCGGCCGAGATGGCGCGTCTCGACCGCAAAGGCGCGCCCTTCCGCGCGAACGACAGGTGCGGCGCCGAGAAGGCCCGCGACCCGCGCGCCGTCGAGCGTCGCCGACATCACGAGGAGGCGAAGGTCCTCGCGCAGCCCCGCCACGACATCGAGGGCGAGGGCGAGCCCGAGGTCGGCGTCGAGCGAGCGCTCGTGAAACTCGTCGAAGAGGACCGCGGCCACGCCCTCCAGGCCGGGGTCGGCGACGATCATGCGGGTGAACACGCCCTCGGTGACAACCTCGATCCGGGTCCGCGCCGAGACCGCGGACCGGCCACGCGTTCGCAGCCCGATCCTGTCTCCGACCCGCTCGCCGAGCGTCGCCGCCATGCGCTCCGCGCAAGCGGACGCCGCGACGCGGCGCGGCTCGAGCAGGAGGATCTTCTGGTGGCTCGCCCAAGGCGCGTCGAGAAGGACGAGCGGCACCCGCGTCGTCTTGCCGGCGCCGGGAGGGGCGACGAGGACGGCCTTGTGCTCCGTCGCGAGCGCATGGGCGAGGTCGTCGAGCACCGCGTCGATCGGCAGAGGATCGCGGAAGGACATCATCGGCGTCGAGTGCCAGATCCCGCGGGGTCGAGCAACGCCGACGGCCCGAGCAAGGCCCGGTCGGGGCAGCCTCGAGCCGACCTCCGCGGGATTTGCCGTAGAGTGGTTTAAGATTCGATCGAATCGGAAACCAGCTCCACATTTTTGTTTTGTCGCAATTTCGCGACGCGACGCGGTATCCGGTTCGCTGGAAATTGCTCTAGCCGGCGCGACCCGTCGCGATCCGCAGCCGCAACGCTATATTTTCAGTCACCATACCGATCACCGCGATCGAGGAGTTTCCCTCTCCAGCAACGCTGCGTCCCCTGGCCGGAGCCGAGGTCTACGCTGCTTCGCAGCCACGTGCGTGGTGCCATGGCCGGCGCCTGTCGATATCGATGAAACCCAGATTTATATCCTGGTCCACGACGATCGTCGAGGACTTGACAATGCAACACAGCCTGGACCAAGGAATTGGCAGGTATTGGACCAGGGATCCGTCTCGATCGGTCGGCACGCCCGAGACGAAGATCGCGGCACGACGTTCGGCCCTTGCCACTTCACCGAAGGTTCCAAAGCCATTCCGCAGGGGACGGCCCTAGCCGCGAACCTCCCATGCACACGGCCTGCATCGATCACAGCCTCTGGAGAGAAGCATTCAGATGACGACGAAAGCCCCCCTCCGATCTTTCGGCGACGCGCTGCCGCCGGCTTTGGTGCAGGGCAGCAGAGCACTCGTGCGCTCGATGCTGCTCAGGGGCGGAGTTTGGATCGAGAGCTTGATCGACGAGAAGCCGCTCCTGGATCTCATCTCGGCCTTGAGGCCGAAGCACACCGATCGCGCGCTGAAAAGATTCGGATCGGACGGCGACGGAGGCTACGTGATGCCCGACGACCTCGACGGGATCGGAGCCTGCATCTCGCCCGGAGTCTTCACGGAATGCAGCTTCGACACCGAGATCGCGGATTTGGGAATCGACGTCTTTATGGCCGACGCTTCGGTGTCTGGGCCCCCCGTCGCGCACGAGAGGTTCAAGTTCTCGAAACTGTTCTTCGACACGTTCAACTCGGACACGACGATTACGATCGACGATTTTTGCAAGGACATAGCCCCCGGGAAGGATCTCGTCCTGCAAATGGATATAGAGGGCGCCGAATATCGCGTCTTCAATTCCGCCTCGACAGAATTGCTGTCTCGATTCCGGATCATGGCCATCGAGTTTCACGACCTGAATCTCTTGTTCACCCGGTTCGGATTTCGTGAGATCAATGCCGTCTTCGTAAAGCTGCTGCGAACGCACAACATCGTTCATATCCACCCGAACAACATATCGGACGCGGCCGTTCACGGGGACATAGAAATTCCGCCTTTGATGGAATTCACCTTCTATCGCAAGGACCGAGCGCATTTCGAGGACCGCCCCCTCAGCTACCCACATCGGCTCGATGCGAGGAATGTCGAAGCAAAGGAGGATTTGCCTTTGCCGCGGTGCTGGTACCGGGTCGGCTGATCCGATCGGTTCGTGCCGGCATGAGCGCAGGGCAAAGCTGCCGGAAAGGCTGTGTGCACCGAGAGCAACGGCGACCAGATATCCGGTTCGCCGGAAAAACCTCAGTCGCGATGATAGGGATGCCCGGCGAGGATCGTGATCGCGCGATAGACTTGCTCGGCCACGAGCACGCGCGCGAGCTGATGCGGATAGGTCAAGCGCCCGAGCGATAATGTGAGCGAGGCCGCGGCTCTGATCTCCTCGGCCAGCCCGTCCGGCCCTCCGAGGACGAGCGCCGTCGTGCTCGCCCCTCGGTCGCGGCGGGCCGCGAGCGCGGCGGCGAAGGCGCGGCTCGACAGAAGCTCGCCCTCCTCGTCGAGCGCGACGAGGCTGGCGCCCGCAGGCACCTGCGCGAGCACGGCGCGTGCCTCCTCCGCCTTGCGGTCGTCCGCGCGGCGCGCGGAGCTTTCGTCGATGTCGCGCAGGGTGACGTCCGAGAAGCCGATCGCGCGGCCGGCGGCTCTCGCCCGGTCGATGTAGCGGGCGATGAGCTCCTTCTCGGGACCGGAGCGCATCCGCCCGACAGCGATCAAGACGATCCGCAAACCCGCCCCGCCCGGAGCGCGTTCCGGTCCGGTCGGAACGCCGCTTTACATCTTTGTCTTGGCGAATTTTCGCCTAGATCACGATGACTTTGGTTCGAATCGATCCAAGGTCATAAATCGTGATCGATTCCAAGAGCTTAGAGCGGGATGCCGCTATTGCGATTCATCGCCGGCGAAATGCGAACCGGAGGCCACTTCGCTGGAAATGGCTCTAGCTCGCGCGGCGCTCGCCCGGACGATCGACGCCCCACATCTTCTCGAGATTGTAGAACTCGCGGACCTCGGGCCGGAAGATGTGGACGATCACGTCGCCCGCATCGATCAGGACCCAGTCGCAGTTCTGCAAGCCCTCGACCCGCGGAGCCACGTGCTGCGTGTCCTTGAACGCCTTGATGACGCGATCGGCGATCGCCCCGACGTGAATGTTGGAGCGGCCGGACGCGATGATCATGGCGTCGGCGATGTTGGTCTTGCCGTGCAGGTCGATGGTGACGATGTCTTCGGCTTTCGAGTCTTCGAGACTCGTCAGGATCGTCCGCACGAGTGTACCGGAATGGGGTCCGAGCGGGACCTCGACCGGGGGGAGCGGCTGGGACGCCGCCCGTCGCAATATCGTGGGTATCAGCGTTTCGATCCTCAGGGCATCGGATCCGGACGGCTTTTGCTCTGTTCCAGGGCCGATACGGTGGCGAAGAGCCGAGGCAGGGATTCGACCTGGGCTCGGCCGTGCCGCCGGAGAGTCCGGCAGCACACCCAGAAGATGGCCCAGAATTGCGGAAATTTCAATCCGGGTGTTTGGACGGGCTCTATATGCGAATGCTCCGTCCCCGCTCAGGGCGTCGCGGACGGGTTCACGGCCTGCGGCGCGCCGGCGAGCGCCTCGCGCAGCTGCGCCTCCTTCGTATGGTCGAACGACGTGCGCAGCACGGTGCCGCCCACTCCCTGGAGATCGGCCAGCACCTTGTCGGTCGTCATCTTGCGGACGAGCAGGAACAAGGCCGCATTGCCGGACTGCAGGGTCTGTGCGACCTCCTTCATGAAGGCGTCGTTGATCCCGAAATCGGCGAGCGAGCCGCCGAGCGCGCCCGAGGCTGCACCGATCGCCGCCCCGGCCAGCGGGTTGAGAAAGATGAGCCCGATCAAGGCTCCCCACAAGGTCCCGGACGCGGCGCCGGCGGCGGTCGAGCTGAACAGCTGGTTGAGCTTGACGTTGCCGTTCGGCTGCTTGACCGCGATGCAGGCGTCGCCGAGCTCGATCAGATATTCCTTCTGCAGGTCGAGCACGCGTTGGCGGACCTCCTCGGCCTTGGCCTCGGTCGGAAACGCTATCACGACGAGATCGCTCATTCTCTTGTCCCTTCTTCACTCGTTCCGAGCAGCGCGTCGACGGTGCTCGAGAGCGGCTTCCGATCCGATTGAAGCGGAAACCGGCTCTACATTCTTGTTTTGTCGCAATTTCACATCGATGTCGATCTGTCGAGACATCGAGATCGAAACGCGAACCGGTGTCCACTTCGCTGGAAATTGCTCTAGATCACGATGAATTCGGTTAGAATCACAAATTCATGAACGTGATCGATTCCACAAGTTCAGAGCGGGAGAACCTTTGATCAAGCGCTGCGACGACGAAGGGACCAAGAAAGCGCTGGTCCACCTGCTCACCCGCGAGATCACGCATGCGCAGATGTTCATGAAGGCACTCGACTCCATGAACAAGCTGACCGACCCGTTCTTCGGCACGATTCGACCGGACGAGAGCGTCAATATCGTGTTCAACATGTCGCACGGGGATGATCACCGGGGACCCTGGAACGAGGGCGATTTCCACTATGTGTCCGACCCCGAGCCCGGAGGCGAGCTGCCGCCTGCCCCAGTCAATCCCGACGACGAGAAGGTCCAGCGTCGCAGCAAGGGCCGTGCACGTGGCGCGTAGAGTGTGACACCTCCCGCACAAACCCCGCGGCTCGCGTCGCGGGGTTTTCCCTGCCAATGTCGCATCGGCCGCAGGCGGGTCCCTCGACCCAATCCCGCAACACGTCAGCTATGAGATCCGCCGGGTTCCACGATGCTGCTCATCGCGACGCCGACCGTCTCGGGATTGTCCTTCAGGGCCGCATCGGCGAGCGAAACCACGCCGACCAGCCGCTTGTCGCGATTGACCACGGGCAAGCGCCTCACTTGTATGTCGCCCATGTTTTTCACAACGTCGACCATGTCGGCGTCCTCGTAGCAATATTTCACGTCCTCGGACATGGCATCGCGCACATGGGCATCTCCGCCCATGCCCCGTGCGAGACCCCGCACGACAATGTCCCGATCGGTAATCGTACCGACGAGCCGATCGTTTTCTCCGACCGGAAGAAATCCGAGGTCCTCGGTCGCCATGAGCTTGGCGATAGCTTCGAGCGAGTCGTCCGGGCTCACGAGACGCACGTCGCGTGTCATAGCGTCCCCTACCTTCATGGGTCGGTCCTCCTGTGTCCGTGTGGCGACGAGCGCGGCGGCGATTCGCCAGAGCGCTCGGATGCCCTCCGGAAATGAACTCGGCCGCAATAGGCACCTCGACGACGAGCGCCAGCTCCGCCGCGAAGCGCAATCCTGCGCATCTGGAACCGATGCGAACCGAGATGGTTCCCGAGGTGTGGCTCCGCCTCGAGGCTACCTGGTCTCGAAGGTCCCGACGAGCTCGGCCTCCGCCAGGATATGCGGCTTCGCCGCCTTCCAGACGTCGCTCACCCGCGCCCGTGGGGATACGTCGAGCGTTGCGGTGTCGAGGGCCGCGAGACGGAAATGATAATGATGGACCCCATGACCCACGGGAGGTTGTGGCCCGTCGTAATGCTGGTTGCCGAAATCGTTCACGCCGCTGTGGGCACGTTCCACGGCCTTGCCTTCCGGCAGCGCGGAGCTCGTCGGATCGATATCGAACACCGCCCAATGGCGGAAGGTGCCGGACGGGGCATCGGGATCCTCGACGATCAAGACGAAGCTCCTCGTCCCTTCGGGTGCATCCTTCCACACGAGGGGCGGCGAGAGATTGCGGCCGCGCCGGGCATATTTCTCCGGGATCACGGCCCCATGGCGGAACGCGGGGCTTTCGAGTCTGAAGGTCATGGCGGGCCTCTCGATCGGTCGGGGATCGACCTCGAGCACGTTCCATCGAACCGGTCGGCGGCTCGACTCGAGACAAAGCGACAAACCAATCATGTAGAGCCGCAACCCGCTCGAGAAAGATCGGAACGCAAATTCGGATAACGGTCAGCGGTGGCATAGGTTCCGGCAGGCGCGTTCAAGCCGAGAGAAACGGCACGCGCGCGAGAAGCGCTCCGTCCCGATCGAAGACCACGACCTCGAGCGCGATCGCGCTGCCCTCGAGGACCTTCGCCGCGGTCCGCCACGCCGATTCGGCCACGGGGCCGGCGAGATCGCAGCCCTCGGCAAGCGCGAGATCGCACGCCTCCTTGGCCGTATTCGCCGTCCTAATTCGTTCGACGAGCGCGGGCGCAGCCCCCGCCTCCAGAGCCTTCCCCGCGAGCCAATCGAGATCGACCGCACCGCGTTTCGAATGAAGATCGAGGAGACCTCGGCCGAGCTTCGACATCTTGGCGAAGCCGCCGCCGATCGTCACCTTCGGGACCCTGTGACGGCGCAGATATTTCAGCATGGCGCCGACGAAATCGCCCATCTCGACGAGGGCGAGCTCGGGCAGGTGGTGCAGCGCCCGAACGGCAGCCTCGGAACTCGCCCCGGTCGTGCCCGCGATATGCTCGAGCCCCGCCGCGCGGGCGACATCGATCGATCTATGGATCGTGTCGATCCAGGCCGCGCAGGAATAAGGCACGACGATGCCGGTCGTACCGAGGATGGACAGGCCGCCGACGATGCCGAGCCGCGCGTTCAGCGTATGCTCGGCGATCTTCTCGCCGCCCGGAATGGAAACTTCCACGATCGCATCGCCGCTCGTCCCATGGGCGCGCGCGACATCTTCGATCTCGGCCGCGATCATCTTGCGCGGCACCGGATTGATCGCCGGCTCGCCCGGCGGCAGGGGGAGGCCCGCGCGGGTGATCGTGCCGACCCCTTCCCCGGCCAGGAACGTGACGCCCGATCCAGCCGGGCCGGGCCGAACCGTCGCCACCACCAAGGCACCATGGGTGACGTCGGGATCGTCTCCGGCATCCTTGACGATTCCCGCGCGGGCGATCCCTTCCTCGAGCTCGTGGCAAGCGAGCGCGAAGGCCGGCCGTGACCCGCCCGGCAGTGTCACGGTCACGGGATCTGGAAAAACGCCGGAAACGAGCGCTTCATAGGCGGCGCGTGACGCCGCTGCGGCGCAGGTGCCGGTGGTCCAGCCCCTGCGCAAGACCCGACGCTCCTCGCTGTCGCTCATGCCCCTTTGCTCATGCACCTTTGCTCATGCCCTTGCACGAACCTCACCTGCTCCCCGCCGCGCCCGAGCCACGAGAAGGACCACGCGGCCTCGTGATCGCGGCGCCGCGCTCGGGCAGCGGCAAGACGATCCTCACCCTCGGGCTGATGCGAGCCTTGCGCAACCGCGGGCTGCGCGTCGGCGGCGCCAAATGCGGCCCGGACTATATCGATCCGGCCTTTCATGCCGCCGCGACCGGCGAGAGGAGCTTCAATCTCGACAGCTGGGCGATGGACGAGGCCCTGCTCTGCGCTCTTGCCGCGGAGGCAGGCTCCGGATGCGACCTCGTCCTCTGCGAAGGCTCCATGGGCCTCTACGACGGGGTGCCGGCCGCACCCGGATCGACCGGCGCCTCAGCCGATGTCGCCGCTCGGCTCGGCTGGCCCGTGGTGCTCGTGCTCGATGTCTCGGGCCAGGCGCAGACCGCGGCGGCGATCGTCATGGGCTGCGCCGGCTATGATCCGCGCGTCGCCATCGCGGGCGTGGTCCTGAACCGGGTCGCGAGCCCCCGCCACGAGCGTCTCGTCAAAGGCGCCGTCGAGGCACGTGGCATCCCCGTCCTCGGCTCCCTGCCGCGCGCGGAAGACATGATGCTCGCAGAACGCCACCTCGGCCTCGTGCAAGCGGCCGAGATCGCGGATCTCGACAAGAGGCTGGAGACGGCCGCGGCTTTCGTCGCCGGCCATGTCGATCTCGCCCACATTCTCGCCGTCGCGGGTGCAGGACGCTTCAGCACTTCCGCGGCCGCGGGACCGGCCCTGCCGCCGCCGGCGCAGCGCATCGCGGTCGCCCGCGACGAGGCGTTCTCGTTCCTCTATCCTCATATCCTCGCGGGATGGCACGATGCCGGCGCCGAGGTCGTATTCTTCTCGCCCCTGGCCGACGCGCCGCCGCCGCCAGAATGCGATCTCTGCTGGCTGCCCGGCGGCTACCCCGAGCTTCACGCCGGCAGGCTCGCCGCCGCGGCCCGCTTCATGGAGGGCTTGCGCGGCTTCGCTCGGGCAAAGCCGGTCCACGGCGAATGCGGCGGCTACATGGTGCTCGGCCGGAGCCTCACCGACAAGGAGGGCACCGAGCATGCCATGGCGGGGCTCCTCGGCCCGTCCTTCAGCTTCGCGAAGCGCAAGCTCCATCTCGGCTATCGCGAAGCGCGCCTCGCCGCGGATCATCCGCTGGGCGTCGCCGGGACGGGCCTGCGCGGCCACGAGTTCCATTATGCGACCACCATGGACGGGGACGCCGATCCCCCCTTCGCCCTGTTCCGCGACGCCTATTCCGAGACGCCGGAGCCCGCGGGCAGCCGGCGCGGGCTCGTCACGGGGAGCTTTTTCCATGCGATCGCGGCGCAGGCGGGTCCGTGCGCACGCCGAGCCTAACCCCCGCCGTGGCCCGCGCGCAACAGGTCGCGGCGCATCTCCTCGTCCCGTCCGATGCTCGTTGACCCGCCGCTCGACGACACCTTAAGTTAGCTGGCACTAAACTTTACAGCACAAGGCTCGACCGAGCGGAGTGACGAGGATCGGCACGATGGCCCTGCCTGACGAGGTCCGCGCTCTCGCCTGCTCTGTCGCCTGTCTCGGTTGCCTCCTCGCCGACGCGACGCCCGCCGCGGCGCAGACGGCCGAAGCGGTGACGCTGCCCGAGATCGAGGTGTCCACGGGGAGCACGACCGGCGGGGCGACCACCGAGCCGCTGCTGGCGGCGAGCGAGACGAGCTTCACCGGCAAGCAGGTGAACGAGCGCGTTTTCGCGCGCCCGGCCGATGCGCTCGAGATCGTCCCCGGCCTCATCGTCTCTCAGCACAGCGGCGAGGGTCACGCGAATCTCTATTTTCTGCGCGGCTTCAGCCTCGATCACGGCACCGACCTCGCCATCTATGTGGATGGCATGCCGATCAACCAGCGCACCCACATTCACGGGCAGGGCTATGCCGACCTCAACTTCCTCATCCCCGAGCTGATCTCCTCGATCGACGTGAGGAAAGGACCCTATTTCGCGAGCGAGGGTGATTTCTCCTCGGTCGGGGCGATCCACATCAACCTGCTCGACGGTTTCGACGGGCAATTGGTGAAAGCGACCCTCGGGAGCTTCGGCTACCTGCGCACCCTGGGCATCGGCCACACGAAGCTCGGAGAGGGCGAGCTCCTCGTCGCCGGCGAGATCTTGCGCTACGACGGCCCTTGGGTCGTCCCCGACGATGCCTTCAAGCTGAACGGTCTCGTTCGCTACAGCCAGGGCACGCCCGCCGACGGGCTGTCGCTCACCGGCATGGCCTACGCCAACCGCTGGACCGCAACCGACCAGATCCCGGCGAGGGCGATCAGCTCGGGACTTCTCGGCCTCTTCGGCTCGCTCGACCCGTCCGACGGCGGCAACATCGCGCGGTTTTCCCTCTCGGGGCGCCTTGCGCGCACCGAGGCCGACGCCACCACATCGGTCGATTTCTACGCGATCCGAAGCGCGCTCGATCTCTACGGCAACTTCACCTATTTCCTCAACGATCCCGTGAACGGCGACCAGACCCGCCAGCACGACGGTCGCTGGACCGCCGGCGTGAATGTCGCGCACAGGCTCCGGAGCGAGCTCGGCGACATGCCGACCCTCACCGAGGTGGGCCTGCAGGCTCGGCTCGATTCGATCGATCTCTCCCTCACCAATACGGTCGCGCGGAGGTTCCTCGGCACGATCCGCGACGACAAGGTGTGGGAAGGCAGCGTCGGGATCTACGGCGACACGACGCTTTTTGTCAGCGATTGGTTCCGAGCCAATTTCGGCTGGCGAGGAGACGTCTTCACCGCCTCGGTCGCATCGAGCAATCCCGCGAACTCCGGGACGCCCACGGCCTTCATCGCGAGCCCCAAGACGAGCCTGATCTTCGGCCCGTTCGAGAAGACCGAGCTCTTCCTCGATCTCGGTGCGGGGTTCCACAGCAACGACGCGCGCTCCGTCACGATCACGGCGGATCCGCTCGACCCTTCGGTCCGGGTCCCGGCCTCGCCCTTCCTGGTGCGCACGCAAGGGGCGGAGGTCGGGCTGCGGACCTTCGCGATCGAGGGCCTCACGAGCTCGCTCAGCCTGTTCATCCTCGACTCCGCCTCGGAGATCCTGTTCCAGGGCGATGTGGGATCGACGTTGCCGAGCCGGGCCAGCCGGCGCATCGGCGTGGAATTCACCAACGACTACCGGCCGGTCCCCTGGCTCGATCTCGGCGCCGACCTCGCCTATACCTACTCGCGCTTCCGCGGCTTCGATCTCGACCAGGCGGCAGCCTTCGCGGAGCTCGCCGGCGTCCCCGAGGCGCAGATCGGCAATGGACCCGGCAACTTCATTCCCGGCGCGCCGACGATCGTCGCCTCGGCGGGTTTCACGCTCGGCGAGCCGACAGGCTGGTTCGCCGGCCTTCGCTATCGCTATTTCGGGGTCAGGCCGCTGACCGAGGACAATGTGTTTCGCTCCCCCGCGCTCGGCGTCCTCAACGGGACGATCGGCTATCGCTTCGACAACGGCTGGCTCCTTCAGCTCGAAGGATTCAACCTGACGGGCAGCCGGTCGGACCAGATCACCTTCGCCTATGGATCGTTCCTGAGGACGGATTCCTTGTACAATGCCTGCTATCCTGCATCCGGAAAGAGCGGCGTGCCCGCCGCGGTCTGCGCCAATGGCGTGATGGACCGGGTGCTGCACCCGGTCGAGCCTCTCGCGCTCCGCCTGACCGTCGCGGGGCGGTTCTGAATTCGGGGAACGAGCTTGATGCAACGAGTCACGGTAACGCTCGACGACGACCTCGCCGCGGATTTAGACCGCTTCATGAAGGCACGCGGCTATCATAATCGGTCCGAGGCCATTCGCGACCTCGCCCGCGCCGGAATGCAGCAAGCGCGCACCGAGTCGACCGATGGCGGCGATTGCGTCGCCGCGCTCGTTTATGTCTACGATCACACCGTCCGCGAGCTCGCCAAGCGCCTCGCCGACGCGCATCATCATCACCACGACCTGTCGGTCGCGGCACTGCAGGTCCGTCTCGACCATGCGAGCTGCATGGAGGTCGCGCTTTTGCGCGGTGCGACGCACGAGGTTCATCGCTTCGCGGAAGAGATCATCTCCGAGCGGGGCGTTCGGCACGGCCGCCTCGTCGCCGTTCCCGTCGAGGTCCGGGAGGAAAGCCATGCCCACGGCAAGGATCATCCCCGACGCCATTCGCATATCCACGTCCGCCATGCGTGACCCGGAACCAGCGTCGACGTGATGCAAATCGGCAACGCTCGCGATCTTTGTATGAGCTTTTTAGATTTTCCTCTTACATCGTGAAATCGGGGCCAGTAGCTTCTCCCCATGGATCCGGGCGGCCGTATCGGTGACCGAGCTCGGCGAAAGCTCCGGGAGGATCGCTTGTCGGACATTCGCAACGATGTCGTGCCAACGTCGAGAGCGGGAGCGCCCGAGCTCGGGATGCCGACGCATGTCGCGGATGCTCGTGCAGCTAGAGCAATTTCCAGCGAACCGGACATCGGTTCACGTCGCGAAATTGCGACAAGACAAGAATGTAGAGCAGATTTCCAATTCAACCGGATCGGAAACCGCTCTCGTGACGCGGTCGTCCCACGGAGCGGGACGAGATTGCGCGACCGCCTCTTGCAGACGACGATGCTCGGCGGCCTCGCGTTGCTACTCGGCACGGCCGGCACGGCCGAGGCGCACGACGCAGCAGTGACGCTGCCCACGATCGAGGTCGCCGCCGGCGAGGGGAGCCGCGCGACCTCCATGCCGACGATCGCCGCGAGCGAGATGCGCTTCTCCGGAACCGAGGTCAACGAGCGCATCTTCCTGCGGCCCGCGGAATCGCTCGAGGTCGTGCCCGGCCTCATCATCACCCAGCACAGCGGCGAAGGCAAGGCCAACCAATATTTCCTGCGCGGCTTCAACCTCGACCACGGGACCGACCTCGCGATCTGGCTCGACGGCATGCCGATCAACATGGTCACCCACGGCCATGGGCAGGGCTATGCCGACCTCAACTTCCTGATCCCGGAGCTCATCGGCGACGTCACTGTGAAGAAGGGTCCCTATTTCGCCGAGGAGGGCGATTTCTCCTCGGTCGGGGCCATCCGCATCAGCCTCGTCGACGGCTTCAACGGCCAGTATTTCAAGCCGACGGTCGGCAGTTTCAACTACCAGCGCTATCTCGGCATCGGCACGACCGCATTCGGGGAAGGAACGCTCCTCGCCGCCGGCGAGGTCGGGCGCTATGACGGTCCGTGGGTCAACCCGGACGATGCCTTCAAGCTCAACGGCCTGATCCGCTACAGCCAAGGGACGCCGGAGAATGGCTTCGCCCTGACCGGCATGGCCTATTCGAATCGATGGAACTCCACCGACCAGATCCCGCTCAGGGCGATCACCCGGCGCGAGGTCAGCCGATACGGTGCCATCGACCCCACCGACGGCGGCGCGTCCTCACGCTACTCGATCTCGGGGCATTGGGCACACACCCACCCGGCGGCGACCACCCAGGCTTCGTTCTACGCGATCAAGAGCTCGCTCAACCTGTGGAACAATTTCACCTATTTCCTGAACGACGCGGGCACGCCCGAGGGCGATCCCCTGTTCGGTGATCAGTTCCAGCAGCAGGATCAGCGAGTGACCGCCGGAGCCAGCGTGCTGCACAGGATCAAGAGCGATTTCGGGGGCATTCCGTCGGAGACGGAGTTCGGCATCCAGACGCGGTTCGACGCGATCAATCTGAGCCTGCAGAACACGTTCCGGCGCCAGTTCTCGTCACTCACGCGAAGCGACAGGGTGAAGGAAGGCAATCTCGGATTCTACGCGCAGACCACGCTTTTCTGGAACGAGTGGCTCAAGACCAACTTCGGCTGGCGCGGGAACTTCTTCGCAGGCTCCGTCGATGCGGTGAGCAATTCCCTGAACTCGGGCACGCCCAACGCGTTCATCGCCAACCCCAAGTTGAGCCTCGTTTTCGGGCCGTTCGACAAGACCGAATATTTTCTCAATCTCGGGAGTGGATTCCACAGCAACGACATCCGCGGCGTGACGGCGAAGGTCGATCCTCTCTCGATCACCGACAGGCTGAGCCCGGCGCCTTTCCTGGTCGGGACCCAGGGCGCCGAGGCCGGGTTTCGCACCCAGGCGATCGACGGGCTGAACAGCTCGGTCGCCGTTTTCGTCCTCGATTCGGCGTCGGAGATTCTCTTCGTCGGTGACGCGGGAACCACCGAGGCGAGCCGGCCGAGCCGGCGTATCGGCGTCGAGTTCACCAACGACTATAGGCCCGTGCCCTGGCTCGATATCGAAGCCGATCTCGCGGTCACGCGGGCACGGTTCCTCGGATATGATCGCGACCAAGCGGCGGCCTTCGAAGAGCTCGCAGGCTTCCCCGAGGCGCAGCTCGGCAATGCGGCGGGCAACTATATTCCCGGCGCCCCGGCCATCATCGCGTCGGCTGGCGCCACCATCGGCGAAGCCTTGGGATGGTTCGGCGGCATTCGGTTCCGCTACTTCGGCGCGCGCCCGTTGACCGAGGACGGCGCCTTCCAGTCACCCGCCACAGGGATGCTCAACGCCCATGTGGGCTATCACTTCGAGAACGGCTTCACGCTTCAGCTCGACGCCTTCAACCTCACCAACAGCCGCTCCGACCAGATCACTTATGCCTATGGATCCTTCATCCCGTCGGATCCCTTGTTCCAGGCTTGCCGGGCGGGCGGGTCCGACGCGCCGAACTTTCTCGCAGCCTGCGCCAACGGCGTGATGGACCGTGTGCTGCATCCGGTCGAGCCGCGGGCGTTCCGGGTCACCTTCGCCGGCCGTTTCTAGGGTCCGGACGGGGCAAGTTCCGAGCCATCGAAAATGCACGGAGCCGATCTCGGGCTTCGGAGGTTCGGCTCCCTCGAATCGAGGATTTGTCGCAATGGGGTCGAGCCCGCCGTCGGGCGCGATGGCCGCCACAAAACTGTTGCATCGCCTGCGTAAGGCTGTAGCTTCTCGCGGTCCGGCTCGGCCGACGTCGCAGAAATCGGCCGAGCCGGCGACCCCGATCTGGAGCTTTCGGGATGCCAGGATCCGGCTGCACGTCTTCGTCGATCCTGCGCGGCTGACCGCTCGGCGGCGACCGTCGCGATCCCAGGGCCATCGCAGATGACGCAAGGAGCCCGACCGAGATGACAGGCCCCTCCGGGCAAGGTGGTTCTCCCGGCCCGAACCGTCCCGGGGTCGCTCTCGTGCTCCTCGCCGTCGCCGGACTTCTCTTGTGGCAGCTGACCGAGGTTGCGCTCATAGGCTTTTTCGCGATCCTCGTCGCGATCGCCTTCTGCGGCCTTGCGGAGCCGATCTCGCGCTACCTCAAGATTCCTCATGCCGCGGCTGTTCTTGTCGTCACCTTGATTTTCGTCGGGTCGATCGCCGCTCCCCTCGCCTTCTACGGGAAGCAGCTTTGGGCGCAGTTCGACGAGATCGCCCTCGACATCCCGGCCACGCTCGAGAACCTCAAGACAACAATCGAATCCCATCCTTCGGGGCGGCTCCTCGAAGGAATTCTCGGCGGCGCGGATTTTTCGAAAGCCGTCACTCCCGTGGCACAGAACCTCGGCGCTCTCGCAGCGGCGCTCGGCACCGTCACGAGCTACGCCATCTTCATGCTGTTCGGCGGAATCTACCTCGCAATCGATCCCGGCCGCTACATCAACGGCTTGGTCGGTTTCACGCCCGTGGCGCAGAGGGCGCGTGTCCGCCACTTCCTCGAGCGTTCGGGCACGTCGCTTCGAACCTGGCTGCTCACCCAGCTCCTGGTCGTGGTGATGAACGGAATCTTCTCCACCCTCGGCCTCTGGGCCTTCGGGGTTGATGCCGCCGTGGCGCTCGGTATCCTCGCCGGGGTACTCTCCTTCGTCCCCTATGTGGGAACCATCGCCGCCATGGTGATCGGCGCCCTCGCGGCGCTCACGCAAGGAGCACAATTCGCCGTCTATGCCCTCGTCGTTCTCGGCGCCGTGAGCTTCGTCGAGGGCTATTTCGTGACACCCTACATACAGAGCCGCACGCTCTCGATTCCTCCGGTCACTTTGCTTTTTTCCCTGTTCGCCTTCACGGTCTTGTTCGGCACGCTCGGCATCATCCTGGCCGCACCGTTGACGATTGTCGTGATCGTCGCCATCGAGACGTTCTACTCGCCGGGAGGCGAGCCGGACTCCGGGAACCGAGTAAGCCCCACAGGCGCTGCGTGAACGCGGTCCGATCGAGATCGCATGCGAGACCGTTGCGGCGATGCGCCTGCCGCTCGAGACCGTGGCGCATATTGCGCGGGCCCTTCGTGTCACATGAATGCCATACCACACCGATCAAGGGAGGCACGACATGAGCAACTTGGTCGTCTTCGACTTCGACGGCATTCACACCGCCGACGAGGTCCTCAACAAGCTGCGCGCGCTGCAAAAGGAATATTTGATCGACCTCGAGGACGCTTGCGTCGTCGAGCGTGACGCCAACGGGAAGGTTCACATCAAGCAAGCCGTCAACCTGACGGCGATCGGCGCCGCGAGCGGCGTGACGAGAGGTGCCTTGCTGGGCGCGCTCGTCGGATTTCTTTTCCTCAACCCGCTCGCCGGGATGGCCCTCGGCGCGGCCGTCGGTGCAGGGTCCGGCGCGCTCGCGGGCTCGCTCGTCGACTACGGAATCGAGGACGACTTCATCAGAAAGCTCGGCGAGACCATTCCCGTCGAATCGTCGGCCCTTTTCATCCTGTTCAAGAGCTTCACCGAAGACAAGGTGCTCCCGGAGATCGAGCCCTACAAGCCGCGCGTCTTGAAAACGTCGCTCTCCAACGCCGACGAGGAGAAGCTGAAGGCGGCCCTCGGCCAGGCCGCCTAAGGCTCGCGCGGCGTGTCCTGGAGCATGCTCGACTCGTCGGAGCCGACAGCGGCTTTTGTCTCGAAGCGTGGATAGGTCCCGCATGAACCGCGATCCCGTCCTCGTCGATCTCGCCTTGCAGGGCGGAGGCGCGCACGGCGCCTATACCTGGGGCGTCCTCGATCGGCTCCTCGAGGAGCCGTGGCTCGCCATCGACGGGATTTCCGGCACTTCGGCCGGGGCCATGAACGCGGCTGCCCTGGTCTATGGCCATGCGATCGGCGGAGCGGAGCGCGCTCGAGCCGTTCTCGAACGCTTCTGGCACGCCGTCTCGCGGGCGGCTCTGCTGAGCCCGTTTCAGCGCGGCCCGCTCGATGTGGTGCTCGGCCGCTGGACGCTCGACAACTCACCCGCCTTCCTCGCGATGGATCTGATGTCGCGCATGGTGTCGCCCTACGACCTCGATCCGCGGGGTGCCAATCCCTTGCGCGATGTCCTGGCGGAAACCATCGAGTTTCATCGGCTGAAGGATGCACCGATCAAGCTCTTCGTCACCGCCACCAATGTGGTGACGGGGCGTGGTCGTATCTTCCGCAACCACGACGTCACGCCAGAAGCCTTGCTCGCCTCGGCCTGCCTGCCGACAATGTTTCATGCGGTCGAGATCGACGGCGAGCCCTATTGGGACGGCGGCTATTCCGGCAACCCGACCATCACGCCGCTCGTGCGCGAATGCAAGTCGAGGGATACGATCCTCGTCCAGATCAATCCGGTCGAGCGCAAGGGGACGCCACGCTCGGCGACCGAGATCCTCAACCGGCTCAACGAGGTCTCCTTCAACGCGGTGCTCCTCAAGGAGTTGCGCATGATCGCGCTGTTGCGACAGATCGCCGATCCCGGAGAGACCGAGGGCGCGCAATGGGCGGGGATGCGGATGCACCGCATCACGAGCGATCTGATGACCGAGCTCAGCGCGTCCTCCAAATATATCGCCGAATGGGATTTCCTGTGCATGTTGCGTGACGAGGGGCGTCGGTGCGCGCAATCGTTTCTCGACCAGCATGCAGCGGATCTCGGGCAGAGATCCACGCTCGATCTCGATCTATTGCTGGAGAAGGCCTGACCACATGGGGCTCGCAGGAATCCTCGTTGCCCTGGTCCTCTTGATGTGGCTCGCCTATCGCGGCTGGAGCGTGCTTCTGCTCGCCCCGGTCGTAGCGCTCGTCGCCGCGGCCTTCTCGCGGGAGCCGCTGCTGGCCAGCTGGACCCAGACCTTCATGGGCAGCGCCGCACAATTCGTGGCGCAGTTCTTCCCGATCTTCCTGCTCGGCGCCTTGTTCGGCAAGCTGATGGAGGATTCGGGCTCGGTCACCGCGATCGCGCATTTCATGACCGAGAAGCTCGGCCCGCGCCGCTCCGTCCTCGCGGTCGTGCTCGCGGGCATGGCGGTCACCTACGGCGGGGTCAGCCTCTTCGTCGCCTATTTCGTTCTCGCGCCCATGGCACA
The DNA here is from genome assembly GCA_024304885.1 of Beijerinckiaceae bacterium. Classification (GTDB taxonomy): domain Bacteria; phylum Pseudomonadota; class Alphaproteobacteria; order Rhizobiales; family Beijerinckiaceae; genus Methylocapsa. The sequence continues at coordinate 342,692 of JALJOM010000008.1, read as the reverse complement.
GGCGCTCTTCCAGGCGGCCGGCATCCCGCGCCGCCTGATGCCTGGGGCGATCTTCCTCGGCACCTCCACATTCACCATGTCGGCCCTCCCCGGAACCCCGTCGATCAACAACGCGATCCCGATGCCGTTCTTCGGCACCACGCCTTTCGCGGCGCCGGGCCTCGGGATCATCGCCTCCGCGATCATGCTGGCCGTCGGGCTCTGGTGGCTCGGTCGCGCGGAGGCCGCCGCCCGCCGCAGGGGCGAGGGCTATGGCACGGGACCCACGTCGACCGTCGATGCGACCGAGGATCTCCTCGTCCGCGAACGCGCCACGACAGCCCGCGAGTTCGATCCCGCCGAATATCACCGTGGTCACAGAAGCGAGACGAGCCCCCCGATCGCAGCCGCGGCGCTACCGCTCGTCGTCGTGGTCGGCGTCAACCTCGCGATGTCGCTGTTCGTCCTGCCGAGCCTCGACGTGTCCTTCCTGGCCGAGGCGCGCTTCGGAGCCACCACCTTGTCCGCGGTCGGCGGGGTATGGGCCGTCGTCGTCGCGCTCGCCTGCGCGATCCTGACCTTGATTGCCGTCAACTTGCGATACCTCCGCGACTTACGCGCGAGCATGGACTCGGGGGCCAATGCCTCGGTCCTACCGGCGTTGAGCGTTGGGAGCCTGGTGGGATTTGGTGCGGTCGTCGCCGGATTGCCTGTCTTCGCCGAGGTGCGGCAATGGGTTCTGTCGATCGAGGGCGGACCACTCGTGTCGCTCGCCGTCGCGACCAATGTGCTCGCGTCGCTGACGGGATCGGCCTCGGGCGGCCTCACGATCGCGCTCGATGCGCTCGGCGAAACCTATATGCGACTCGCTGCCGAGCAGAGCATTAGCCCCGACCTCCTGCACCGCGTCGCGGTGATCGGCTCGGGCACGCTCGACAGCCTGCCGCACAACGGTGCCGTGGTGACTCTCCTCGCCGTTTGCGGGGCGACCCACCGCGAGAGCTATCTCGATATCGTGGTGGTCTCGATCGTCGGCGGTCTCGTCGCGCTCGTCGCGGTCGTCGGTCTCGGCACGGTCTTCGGCTCGTTTTGAAGTTGTCGGCGGACCATGGAATGGACGGCCCCGCCGCGAGCTCCCGCGCCGGCTCCGAACCATTCTTCAGCGAAGGGGCCTCCGGCTCGCGTCGTGAAAATGCGATTATGCATGGATGCAAAGCACTTTCCGGTCCAGCTGGATCGGGAGGTGCTCCAGGCCAATTCCACGAAAGTCGCCGGGTATTTCCGAGGTGGCGCTATTGAGTTCGCCGCTGCGGGGTCTATAATAGAGCGGCTGGCGCATAGCCGGAGCGACGACGATCGCGAAGTAAGGGGAGGAACTCCATGACGATGATGAATCGGCGCAGGATGTTGCAAGCCGCGCTCGGCAGCCTCGTAACGGCCACCACCGTCGTGGCTCTGATACCGACCGCCGCGGAAGCAACGCCGCTCACGACCGGCAAGGCCGCGGCGCAATGCCTGTCGGAAGGCAATTCCGCAGAGCTGCCGATTTCTCCCGTTCACTGCCGCAGGGTGCGCCGCCGGGTCTGCGTCAGGACGCGCCCCAATCGTCGCAGATGCTATTGGAAGTGGGTTTGCATCTGACCCTCTGCAGTCGCGCTTCGAGCGTCGGATAGGCGGGGAGGCGCAATGCGGAACGAGGGTGCACGCGCGTCGAGCCCGCGTGCACCGGCCCACATCGGTCAGGCTCGCCGAGGTTCCAGGAGCAAGACGCTTCGGAGCGAGGTCTTGCGTCCGAAGCCTAGATCACGACGACTTTGGATCGAATCGATTCAAAGTCGTCGTGATCGATTCCAAAAGTTCAGAGCAGTATGCGGGCGGAAAGCCGCTGTACGCCTTTCCTCATCCCGCTCTAATCCCGCAAGCTGCTCGTCGCATGCATGAAGGTGGCTCCGAGGGCCCCGGAAGGCGGCCCTAGGCAGCAAGGCCGAGACCAACGTCGAGCCTAGAGCAATTTCCAGCGAACCGGCAGCCGGCGCGCTGCGCACATGGGGGACAATGGTCGGGATCGACGCGGCCGTCCCATCGCATAGCCTCCGCGGCGCTCGAGCCCCGCTGTCCTCTTGTATCGCCAGGTGCTCCCATGAACGACTTCTCGACGGCGGACGAGTCTCCCGAACCGGTCTCCCATTCGCGCAGGGAAATACTCCTGCTGCGAACGCTTCCCTACGTCGTCGTCCTCGTGCTGATCGTATTCGGCGTGGCCTACACCTCGATCGCCCAGCAGCCGCTCGGATTTTACTGGGAGTTCGTTGCCTTCGCGACAGGCTTGCTCTGCGTGACGACGGGCTGGACCAAGGTCGAAACCCGGGCTGCCAGAGCTCGCTTGATGTGGACACAGGCAGCGCACTGGCTGGCCATCCTCGTCGCCATGACCATATTGTTCCTTCCTGCGGTTCAGCTCTTGCTCCCCGCGCAAGCGAGCGGGCTCGCCCTGCTGCTTCTCCTGGCGCTCGGCACCTTTCTCGCCGGCATCCACGTTGCGTGGGAAATCTGCCTCCTCGGCGTTGTCATGGCCGTGCTCGTTCCGGCCATCGCATGGCTCAAAGGCAATGCGCTCTTGATCGTCCTCGCCATCGCGGCCGGGGTCGGGCTCTGGTCGATCGTCTGGCAGCGACGCGGCGAGCGAGACGAGGGCTGACCTCGGTGACCGCCGATTGAAGCGCCGATCTGGTCTCGGGATGCTCAGAACGCTCCTCGAAGCAATCCTTTTCGCGAGCCGATGGGTGCTCGCCGCTTTCTTGCTGGCCTTGGCGCTGGCCCTCGTCGTCCTCGCGGCGAAAATGGCCCAGCATCTCCACCTTCTGCTGCCGAAGCTGTGGGATGCGACCGAAATCGACGTCCTCGTCGAGATCCTCGGGCTGATCGATGTCACCTTTGCCGCCGCCCTGGTCGTCCTCGTCATCTTCTCGGCCTACGAGAATTTCGTGTCGCGGATCGATACGGCCAGGCACGTGACCTGGCCGACGTGGATGATAAGAATCGATTTTTCCGGCTTGAAGCTGAATCTCGTGTCCGCGATCATCGTGATATCGGGCGTTCAGCTCTTGCGCGCCTTCATGGACGTCGAGAACACGACGAACCGCGAGTTTTTCTGGTTCGCCGGTATTCATCTCGTCTTCGTCGTTTCGGCCGTGATGCTCGCCCTGACCGACCGGCTTTCTCCCAAAGGGCACTGACACGCCTGGCGCCGCGTCTCTCGCCGCGAGCAGAATGCGGCTCGATTGCTCGCTCCTCCCTCGACCGCGGTGTATGATCGGACCGCATGACCGAACGAGGATCCGACTTGGCCACTCCTAGCGCTCACGTGACGGGACGGCTCGGCTCGTCCTGGTTCTTCGCCATGCTCGCCGCCGGAGCCGTGATGCTCGCCGGATGTCGCGAAGCGACGGAGACGGCAGCCCCGCCGGTGCGCCCGGTCCGCACCGTCACCGTCGAGAAAAGCGAGCGCGCCGAGCGCGTCGCGTTGACGGGGCACATCCAGGCCGAGAACGAGGCGACCCTCGCCTTTCGGATCGGCGGCCGGATGATCGAGCGATTCGTCGGCGCCGGCGACGTCATCGCTCTGGATCAATTGCTGGCGCGGCTCGATCCCGAGGACGAGCTGAACCGGCTGCGCTCCGCCCGTGCGAGCCTCGTCGCCGCCGAGGCACGGCTGAAGGAGGCCAGGAACAATTTCACGCGGCAGGAAAGCCTCCTCGCACGAGGCCACACCACACGCGTCCTGTTCGACAATGCCAAGCAAGCGCGCCAATCCGCCGAAGCCGCCGTCGACGACGCCAAGGCCCAAGTGAAGCTTGCCGAGGACCGGGTGAGCTTCACCGAGCTTCGCGCCGATGCTCCGGGCACGATCGTCGCTCGCGGCGCCGAGGCGGGCGAGGTCGTGCAGGCCGGCCAGATGATCTTTCGCGTGGCGCGCCAGGGCGGCTGGGACGCGGTCTTCGACGTGCCCGCGCAGATCCTGCGCTCTGCCCCTCACGAGCCACGGATCACGATCGCGTTGACGGATGATCCGTCCGTGACTGCAGAGGGGCGCGTGCGTCAGGTCGATCCGCAAGCCGACCCGGTGACGCGGACCTTTCGCGTGCGCGTGACCATCGTCGATCCGCCGCCCGCGATGCGGCTCGGCGCGACCGTCGTCGGACGCCTGGATCTCGATCCGACGACCGGAATTTCGATCCCTGCGACAGCGCTCACCCAATTCGAGCGCCGGCCGGGCGTCTGGGTCGTCGATCCCGCGACCTCGACGGTGTCGATGCGCGAGATCGAGGTGGCGCGCTTCGATCCGGGCACCGTCGTCGTCGGCACCGGGCTCGAGACCGGGGACATCGTGGTGACGGCCGGCGTCCAGGCGCTGCATCCGGGCCAGAAGGTCCGCCTGCTCGAGGCGGCACGATGACGAGCCTCAACCTGTCGCGATGGGCGCTCGAGCACAAGTCGTTCATGATCTATTGCATGATCGCGGTGACGGTCGCGGGCCTCTCGTCCTATCTGCGGCTCGGCCGCGGCGAGGACCCGGATTTCACCTTCCGCACCATGGTCGTGCAGGCGGCCTGGCCGGGGGCGACGCTCGACGAGACCCTGCTTCAGGTCACCGAGCGCCTCGAGCGCAAGCTGCAGGAGACCGAGGGCCTCGATTTCCTGCGCAGCTACACGCGCGCCGGCGTAACCACCATCTTCGTCAACCTGAAAGGCGAGACGAGGCCGGCCGACATCCCGGACATCTGGTATCAGGTCCGCAAGAATGTGGGCGATATTCGTCACACATTGCCGGCGGGCGTTGTGGGTCCGGGGTTCAACGACGACTTCGGCGATACCTACGGAATCATCTACGGGTTCACCGCCGACGGGTTCGGCCATCGCGAGCTGCGCGACCATGTCGAGGACATCCGCTCGCGGCTCCTGAACCTGCCCGACGTGTCGAAGATCGAGGTTCTCGGCGCCCAGGACGAGCAGATCTTCGTCGAGTTCTCGACGAAGCAGCTCGCGGGCCTCGGCATCGATCGCTCGGCCTTGGTCGCCGCGCTCCAGGCCCAGAACGCGGTCAGCCCCGCCGGCACGATCCAGACCGGGAACGAGACCCTCTCGCTCCGGGTCACGGGAGCCTTCGAGTCCGAGCGCGACATCCTCGACGTCAACGTGCTCGCCAACGGACGCCTCGTGCGGCTGCGCGACATCGCCGACGTCCGCCGCGTGCTCGCGGATCCGCCGCAACCCTCGTTCCGCGTGAACGGCGTGCCTGCGATCGGGCTCGCGATCGCGATGCGGCCGGGCGGCGACATCCTGACGCTCGGCAAGAACGTGCAAGCCGCGATCCACGAGGTGACCGCGGACCTGCCGATCGGTATCGAGCCGCATCTCGTCGCCGATCAGCCCGCGGTGGTCGATCATGCGATCGGCGACTTCATGACCTCGCTCTGGCAGGCGATCGCCATCATCATGGGGGTGAGCCTCCTGAGCCTCGGCTTTCGTGCGGGCGCCGTCGTCGCGCTGTCGATCCCGCTGACCCTCGCCCTCGTCTTCCCGATCATGGAAGGGGCCGGGATCGACCTGCAGCGCATCTCGCTCGGCGCCTTGATCATCGCCCTCGGCCTCCTCGTCGACGACGCCATGACGACGGTCGATGTCATGACGTCGCGCCTCGCGCAGGGCGACGACAAGGAGAGCGCCGCCTCCTATGCCTACAGCACCGTGGCTCTCCCCATGCTGACGGGGTCCTTCGTGTCGGCGGCGGGCTTCGTGCCGATCGGGCTCGCCCGCAGCTCGGCCGGCGAATACACCTTCTCGATCTTCGCCGTAGTCGGCATCGCGCTGATCGTCTCCTGGTTCGTCGCGGTCCTTTTCGCGCCTTTGCTCGGTGTCGCCTTCCTGAAGGCGCCGCGCGCCGTGGCCTCGTCCGGGGAAGGCCTCGTCTCGCGCGGCTTCCGCGGCCTTCTCGTCTCTGCCATGCGGTTTCGCTTCGTGACGATCGGCCTCGGCATCGCCGGCCTCGCCGCGGCGCTCGCCGCATCGCCCCTGGTTCCGCGACAATTCTTTCCGGCCTCGGACCGTCCCGAGCTCGTGGTCGATCTCTCCTTGCCCCAGAATGCCTCGATCTACGCGAGCGAGGATCTCGCGACCCGCGTCGAGAAAATCCTCGCCGCAGACCCCGACGTCGCGAGCTTCAGCACTTATGTCGGACGCGGCGCCATTCGCTTCTACTTGCCGCTCGACGCGAGGCTCGCGAACGACTTCTTCTCCCAGATCGTCGTCATCGCCAAGGACGTGGCGGCCCGCGAGCGGCTCCACGCGCGGTTAGAAGCCACGTTGGCGGAGCAATTTCCGAGCGTCGTGGCGCGGATCGCGCCGCTCGAGCTTGGCCCGCCGGTCGGCTGGCCCGTGCAATATCGCGTCAGCGGTCCCGACGCCGCGACGGTGCGCGACCAAGCTCTGCGGCTCACCGAGGTCATGGGGCAGGACGGCTCTGTCCGCAAGATCAACTTCGACTGGATCGAGCCCGCCCGAAAGGTCCGCATCAGGATCGACCAGGATCAGGCCCGCCTCCTGGGGCTCAGCTCCCAGGCCCTGGCGACGGTCCTCAACACCGTGATGACCGGACAGCCGGTCACGCAAGTCCGCGACGACATCTACCTCGTCGATGTCATCACGCGCGCGACCGACGAGCAGCGCGTGTCGCTTTCGACGTTGCAGGCGCTGCAGATCGCGCTGCCGGACGGGCGCACGGTGCCGCTCGGCCAGGTCGCGACCTTCGAATACGAGCAGGAGCTTCCCCTCGTCTGGCGGCGCCAGCGCGTCCCCACCTTGACCGTCCAGGCCGATACGGCTCTGGGCATCACGCCCGAGACCGCCGTCGCCTCGCTCGCGCCGGCCATCGCCGCGTTCGGCGCGAGCCTTCCTGCACATTATCGGGTCGAGACCGGCGGCACGGTCGAGGAGAGCGCGCAGTCGCAGGCCTCGGTGTTCGAGCGCGTGCCTTTGATGCTCTTCCTCATGATCACCTTCCTCATGATCCAGCTTCAGAGCTTCAGCCGCTTGGCCCTCGTGCTCTGCGTCGTCCCCATGGGCCTCGTCGGCATCGTCGCGGCGCTTCTCGTCGCGGGCAAGCCGCTCGGCTTCGTCGCGATCCTCGGAATTCTCGCTCTCGTCGGGATGATCGCGCGCAATGCCGTGATCCTCGTCGAGCAGATCGAGATCGAGCGAAAGCAAAAGGCCCACGTGTGGGATGCCGTCGTCGAGGCGACGATGTCGCGCTTCCGCCCGATCATGCTGACCGCGATTTCGACCGTCCTCGGATTGATCCCGATCGCGCCCACGGTGTTCTGGGGTCCGATGGCCTTCGCGATCATGGGCGGCCTCATGGTCGCGACCATCCTCACATTGCTCGTCCTGCCGGCGCTCTATGTCGCCATGTTCCGCGTCGTGGAGCCCGCCGCGGCGAAAGCTCCCATGGGATAGCGCGGCTTTCTGCCGAATGCCGAGAGCTGCCGATCCCACACGAGGGGGATTCGAGCCTCAGTTCCCCAATGGAAACGTCAGCTCGGTCTCGCTCGTATCCACCACGAACACCGCGAGGAGCTTGGCCGGCTTCGTCTCGCTGGCATTGGCGCTGACCGCGTGGCGGTCGCCGGGCATCTCGGAGAAGCTTTGTCCGGCCTCGTAGGTCGTCACCGGTCCGTCGTTGACCTGGCTGCGGATCGCCCCCTCGAGCACGGTCGCGTAGATGAAGGCGGATTTGGCATGCGTGTGGCCCGGCGAGAAACCGCCCGGGCCGTACTCGACGAGCACGCCCTTGATGCTCTTGCCGGGGACGTTCGGCAGTTCGTGGTGGTAGACGAGAGTTACCTTGGCGTTCTTCTCCTTCGGCGCATCGGCGAGGATGCCGCCGAACGGCAGGGTGGCGAAAAGCAGTGAGCAGAGGATGCGTTTCATGGAGCCCTCCTTCGGTTAGCGGATGGTGGATCAAGCTCCAGCCTGCGAACGGCGGAGCCATTCGTCGAAACGGATGCGGCCGAGGCGCGCGTCTCCCAACGGCACGAGCGAGTGCTCCTCGACCCGGCCGCCCCAGTATCGGGCCTCGGGGTCCCTCACGACCTCACGCGGGTCGCCGATCGCCTTCAGATAGCGTGCAACGAACTCGTCGAAGGGCGCTCGTTCCGGGCCGGCGATCTCGACGATGCCGTTTCGGGGCGCCGCGAGCGCTACATCGGCGACGACGGCAGCGACATCGTCGGCCGCGATGGGCTGGAACAAGCCGGGCGAAAGCCTGACCGTGCTTCCATCCGTGCTCGAAGCGGCGATGCCGCCGAGGAATTCGAGGAATTGGGTCGAGCGGACGATGGTATAGGGGATGCCGGAAGCCTCGATCAGCTTCTCCTGGGCGACCTTGGCGCGGAAATAGCCGTTGTCGGGCATCCGGTCGGTTCCGACGATGGAGAGCGCGACATGATGCCGGACGCCCGCCGCAGCCTCCGCCGCGGCAAGGTTGCGGCCGGAGGTCTCGAAAAAGTCCAGCACAGACTTGTCCTCGAACGAGGGCGAATTGGCGAGGTCGATCACCACCTGCGCGCCGGCCAGAGCCTCCTGCAGCCCCTCTCCGGTGATGCAGTCGATGCCGCTTTTGGGCGAGGCGGCGACGACCTCGTGGCCGCTCTGGCGCAGAATGGCGACGGTCTTCGAGCCGATCAGGCCGGTGCCGCCGATCACGACGATCTTCATGATTGCCCCTCCCTCGCCGATGGCCGAAGCTCCTGCTGTCTAACGATGGGCCGGATCCGGCAAACTTCAAGCCTGACCCCGATGAATCGGCCGATCGCTACTCGGTATCTTGATGGCGGCTCGCGCGTCGCATACGGCGACCGTGGGGTCCATGTGCACCCGGAGGGCCATTCGTCACCGTCTTTGATGGAATCCCGAGCCTGCGCGTGAAAGATGACCGGTCGCACCCGGATTCCAGCGACTGGGGCATGTTTCGGCGAACCGGAGACGGTTCGCATTTTCGCTGGCGATGGTTCCCAATAGCGACATCGCGTTGCGAAAATGCGTCAAAACAAGAATGCAGAGCAGCTTCGCCGGCAATATGCTGTCACCGTCCCGGACCCGGCTCTCCCCGCGCCTCGGCGGCAATTCGATCCAGCCGGCCCACCGTTTCGGGCGGAAGCCGCAAAGTCGCAGCATCGAGGTTTTCGCGCAGATGATCGACCGAGGACGTGCCCGCGATGATCAGAATATTGGGCGCGCGTTGCAGCAGCCACGCCAGAGCGACTTGCCGCGCCGTAGCGCTCAGCGCGGCCGCGACCTCGTCCAAGATAGGGGACTGCAGAGGTCGGAACCCGCCGAGCGGAAAGAACGGCACGAAGGCGGTACCCTTGCCCGCCAGGACGTCGATCAGAGCGTCATCCCGCCGATGCGCGAGATTATAGTGGTTCTGGACGCACACGATCTTTGCGATCTTCTCGCCTTCCGCGAATTGACTGGGCGAGATGTTGCTGAGGCCGATATGCCGGATCAGCCCCTGTCTCTGAAGCTCCGCGAGCACCGAAAGAGGCTCGGCGATGGAATTGTCGTTTGGCCCGAAATGCCCCCCGACGCGAAGATTGACCACGTCCAAGGCATCGAGACCGAGGTGGCGCAGGTTGTCATGCACGGCATCGACGAGCTCCTGCTTGGACAGCGCCGCAGGCCAGGATTTGTCCGGACCGCGCCGGGCCCCCACCTTGGTGACGATCGTCAGGCCTTCCGGATAGGGATGGAGAGCCTCCCGGATGATCTCGTTGGCGATATGGGGACCGTAAAAGTCGCTGGTATCGATATGGTTGATCCCGAGCCGGACGGCTTCCCGCACCACTGCCACTGCCGCCTGACGATCTTTCGGCGGACCCCATGCCATCGGGCCGGTGAGCTGAATTGCGCCATATCCGATCCGGTTGAGGACGAAACTGGTGCCGACCGGCGAGAAAGCGCCGCCGAGGTCGAAGGACAGGGACATGGGGTCTCCAGGAAGATATGCACCCGACACATGTAAGCTAACGCATGTTAGCTTACATGTGTCAACCCCTGGTCCGAGCTGTGGAAAGTGACGAATCGCGAGGTGTATTGGAGATGGGGGCAAGAAAAAGCCCGCAGACATCGGCCCTGCGGCTGCGCAACGCCCGAGGCGAGGGCGAGAGGCTGCGCGGCGAGATCATCGATGCTGCGATCAAGGTCTTGTCGGCGCTGGGCCCGGAAGAGCCATTCTCCCTTCGTTCCGTCGCGAAAATGGCGCTGATCGCCGCGCCTTCGGTCTATATCCATTTCGCGGACCGCAACGCGTTGCTTTTGGCGGTGCTGGAGAAGCTGTTCGCCGAGCAGGTGGCAATGAGGGCGGCGGCCGAGACGGACGCGGCCGAAGCAGGTGGCGGAGCCTGGGAGCGCTTGCTAGCCAGGTCCGTGGCGAGCGTGCGTTTCGGCCTCGAGCATCCTGGTCACTACAAGGTCCTGTTCGAGGGCCGTGTCGTACCCCGGCTCGACGATCCCCGCATCGCCACCTTCGGCCGTCCGCTCCTCCTACGTTCCATCGAGCTCATCCGGGAGATTCCATCTCGACCGGGTCGCGTCTCCGACGATCCCGAACGCCTGTCCCTACTGCTTTGGTCCGGCCTGCATGGCATCATCTCGCTGCGCATGAACAAGCCGACGCTGGATTGGCCGCCTGCGACCGAGCTCGCCGAGCAGATCACGCGCGCGATTATTCGGCCCGCGATGCGCAAGCGAAGCCTGCCGGCGGAGTAGGGGCCATCGGCTCCCCTCACTCCCACTCGATCGTGCCGGGCGGCTTCGACGTCACGTCGTAGACAACACGATTGATGCCGCGCACCTCGTTGATGATGCGGGTCGCCGCGCGGCCGAGGAAATTCATGTCGAAGGGGAAGAAATCCGCGGTCATGCCGTCCACCGAGGTCACGGCACGCAGCGCACAGGCGAAATCATAGGTCCGCCCGTCCCCCATCACACCCACCGTCTGCACCGGCAGGAGCACGGCGAAGGCCTGCCAGATCGCGTCGTAGAGCCCGGCCTTGCGGATCTCGTCGAGATAGATCGCATCCGCCTTGCGCAATATGTCGAGCTTTTCGCGTGTAATTCCACCCGGGCAGCGGATCGCGAGGCCCGGCCCCGGGAACGGGTGGCGGCCGACGAAAGCCTCCGGAAGCCCGAGCGCGCGGCCAAGCGCGCGCACCTCGTCCTTGAACAGCTCGCGCAAGGGCTCGACGAGCTTCAGGTTCATGCGCTCGGGCAGGCCGCCCACGTTGTGATGCGACTTGATCGTAACGGAAGGTCCACCGGAGAAGGAAACGCTCTCGATCACGTCGGGGTAGAGCGTGCCCTGGCCGAGAAACTCCGGCGCGCCGCGCCCGTCGGGTGCAATCTTCCTCGCCTCGGCCTCGAAGGTCTCGATGAAGAGCCGCCCGATGATCTTGCGCTTCGCCTCCGGGTCGCTCACGTCCGCGAGCGCGGCGAGGAACACGTCTTGCGCCTCCACATGGACGAGCGGGATATTGTAGTGGCTGCGAAAGAGGCTCACGATCTCCTCCGCCTCGCCCTGGCGCAACAGGCCGTGATCGACGAAGACGCAGGTGAGATTGTCCCCGATCGCCTCGTGAATGAGCAGAGCGGCAACCGCCGAATCGACACCACCCGAGAGGCCACACAACACCCGCGCGGATCCCACCTTGTGGCGGATCGCGGCGACCGCTTCCTGGCGGAAGGCGCCCATGGTCCAATCCCGCCCGAGCCTCGCGATCTCGTGGAGAAAGTTGGCGATCAGCCTCGCCCCGTCCGGCGTGTGGGCGACCTCGAGATGAAATTGTACGCCGTAGAGCTTGCGCACCTCGTCGGCGATAGCGGCCATGGGCGCGTTCTCCGACGCCGCGATGCGGGCGAATCCCGCCGGCAGCTCGCTCACCGCGTCGCCGTGGCTCATCCAGACCGGGTAGCGCTTGCCTTTCTCCCACACGCCGCCGAAGAGCGGGCTCTCGGTCAGAACCTCGACCTCTGCGCGACCGAACTCGCGCGCGTCTCCGGGCACGACCGTGCCGCCGAGCTGCGCGGCCATGGCCTGCTCGCCGTAGCAAATCCCGAGCACCGGAAGGCCTGCGGCGAAGACCGCGTCGGGCGCGCGCGGGGCGCCGTCCTCGTGAACCGAGGCCGGGCCTCCGGAAAGGATCACCGCCTTCGGATTCAGGGAGTCGAGCGCCTCGGCCGCGCTATGGAACGGCACGATCTCGCAATAGACGCCGGCCTCGCGCACCCGACGCGCGATCAATTGCGTGACCTGCGAGCCGAAATCGACGACGAGAACCTTGTCGTGATGCTCCGCGATCTCGCGATCGAGCGCTGCGTCAGCCATCCATCGTGCCCTCTTGCGGGAAAAGGCACGGATTAGGGGCTCGCTGCCTCCGGCGCAAGCCGACTCCCGGAGCAGGCGCTGCGTCCTCAGGTCGCCGAAGCCGAACCCGTGAAGGAGCGCGGGGCCGGGCTGATCGGCGTCGCCGACCCGTTCGTGATCTCGAGGACCGCGAGGCCGCGCTCGTTCACCCCGTCCGGGCGGAACCGGAACACGCCGTCGGCACCGTTGAACCCCGAGCGGTTGGTGAGAACCGATTCCGAATAGCGCTGCGAGCCTTGCGTATGGGCGAGCGCCGCGGCGAGCGACACGGCGTCGTAGCCGAGCGTGGCGATACGCGTCGGATCGGATCCGAACCTGGCGCGGTAGCGGGCGGCGAAAGCATTGTATCCGCCGTTCTCCGGCGCGGCGAACCACGCTCCCTGGAGGGAGGGGAGCTTCAGCACGCGTGCATCGTTCCAGAGGCCCGTGCCGAGGACCTGGACCCGCTTCGTGTCGAGGCCCGCGGTCGCGAGCGCCTGCGAGACCGACGCCATGGTGTCGGCCTGCTCGGGAATGAGCAGGGAATCGATCTGGTCGCCGAGCGCGGCCACCTTCGCGGCGGCCTGGCCGAGCGTCTGCGGCTGGTAGTGCTCCACCGCCATCACCCGCAGGTTGTTGCGCGCGGCGGCTTGAAGGAAGGCGGCTTCCGCGACGCGCCCGTAGTCGTTCTCGGGAACGAGCGCGGCGACCGACTTCTTGCCCTTGGCCGCGGCGTGATCGACGATATGATCGACATAGCTGTCGGCCAGGAAGGAGAGGAGGTAGACGCCGCTTCCCGCCGTCGAGGTATCGGTCGAGAGCGCGATGACCGGCTTGCCGGCGCTCCGCGCGACCCGTGCCGCCTCGCGCACATTCGGCGCGAACAGAGGCCCGATCACGAGCTCGGCGCCCTCGGCGATCGCAGACTGCGTCGCCGCTCTGGCGCCGTCCGGCGTCGATTGGTCGTCCTTGACGAGAAGGGTGAGCTCGTTCCCGCCCGAATCGTCGAGCGCGAGCGCGGCCGCGTTGCGCAGCGAGGTGCCGATGACACTGCGCCCCGAGGCCTGGGTCATCGGCAAGATCAGCCCGACTCGAACGGGGCCGTTGCCGATCCGCTCGTCGGCGGAGGGCTGCTGCGCTTGATCCGAAGGCAAGGAGCCGACCGGCGCGCCCGGGCCCTGCGCCTGGTTGACGGGGCCGCAGGCCGCAAGCGCAAGCACGAGCGCGACCATGCCGATCCCCGATGCGGCGAAGCCGCCGAAGTCGCCCAAGCGATGGCCACGAGCCAGGCTTCTCATTGGCACCTCGCTCCGCCGATATCCGTCACCCGCTCGCAATGGCGCGCGGCGACTCCTGCCGATCCTCAATCCGGACATGCTCGTATCCGTCGATCACCCGAATGGCGTCGGAGCCGCATGCCGGGCGATCCACGAGTCCTCGCCGGTGCGAAGCCGCAGGACGTCGCCGAGCCGTGACGCCTCCCGTTCAAGGCACAAATTCGTTCGTTCGGCAACAAAAAGCCTGTGGTCATCTCTCGAGCCCGCGCTTCTCGAGCTTGCGGGTCCATCGAAAATGTTCTATAAACAGAACATACGATTGTTATACCGAACACCGCTGAGCAGTTTCCAGCGATGCGGAAACCGCTTCGCGTCGCGAAGATGAGAGAAGCAGACGTGCAGAGAGCGCCTTTCGGACACGAAAGCGCTCGTGAACCAGCGGGGCGAGCATGACCCTGAGCGTCAGAAGCAATAGCGGCTCCGCTGCCGAGCGCAGCGCGCAGCTCGAGCAGCCTTCGGTGGCAACCTTCACCGCCTTCGGCCTCAAGGCGGAAGCGGAGCCGATCCGCAAGGGGCTGCACGTCGTGGCGACGCCGATCGGCAATCTCGCGGATATCTCGCTTCGCGCCCTGATGACGCTGGCGGCGGCCGATGCCGTCGTCGCCGAGGATACACGCGTCACCAAGACCTTGCTCGCGCACTACGGAATTGCGACTCCGCTCGTCTCCTACCACGAGCACAATGCCGCGGTGATGCGGCCCCATCTCGTCGCGCGGCTCGAGGACGGGGCGACCCTCGCGCTCGTCTCGGACGCCGGGACGCCGCTGATCTCCGATCCGGGATTCAAGCTCGTCACCGAGGCCTTGGCGCGCAATATTCCGGTCGTCTCGGTGCCGGGCGCCTCGGCGGTCCTCGCCGCGCTCGTGGTCGCCGGCCTGCCGACGGACCGCTTCTTCTTCGAGGGGTTCTTGCCGCCGAGGACCGGTCCTCGGCGCCAGCGCATCGCCGAGCTCGCGCCGGTGCCGGGCACGCTCGTCTTCTTCGAATCGCCACGCCGCGTCGCGGAGACCTTGACCGATCTCGCCGCCGTCCTCGGCCCGCGCGAGGCCGCCGTGGCCAGGGAGCTCACGAAATTCTTCGAGACGGTGCGGCGCGGCCCCTTGCCGGAACTCGTGGCGGAGTTCACGGCGGCGGCACCGCCGAAGGGCGAGATCGTCATCCTCGTCGGACCGCCCGGCGCCGAGAATACCGTCGTCGAAGCCGAGACGATCGATGCAAGGCTCGCGACCGCGCTCGAAACCTTGTCGGTCAAGGACGCCGCGGCCGTCGTCTCGGCCGAGACTGGCCAGCCGCGCCGCAAGGTCTATGCGCGTGCGGTCGAGCTTTCCGCACGCGGGCGGTGAGCGTGAGAACCGCCAAGGACCGGCGCTCGGCACTGTCGTGGGGCTCGTCCGCCGAGACACTGGCCGCCGCCGTCCTCGTCGCGAAAGGATACCGAATCCTCGCCCGCCGCTATCAGGTGAAGGGCGGCGAGATCGACATCGTCGCGCGTCGCGGCGACACGATCGTTTTCGTCGAGGTGAAGGCGAGGCCTACTCTCGACGAAGGGCTTTCGGCGATCGACCGGACGAAGCGGCGGCGCATTTCTCGCGCAGCAAGGGTCTGGCTCGCTGCAAACCCCTGGGCGGTCGGCCTGACGCTGCGCGGTGATGCGGTCTCTCTCGCGCCCTGGCGCTGGCCGGCCCATGTGATCGGTGCCGTCGAGCTCGAGCTCGAATAGCCTCGGATCGAGAGCGCGTTGCGCGGCCGGGCTCCAAAAATCATCCGCGGGTGTCTTCTGCCGGTCCCGATCCCGTCCGGCTCCACCACGAGAAGGAACTGGCAGGCGACAGGGGCTCAAGCCGACGGGGCGAGCATCGATATGCCCGCCCTTTGGCTTTCCCAGATCAGCGCGGCCGCCGCATAGGCGCAGAGGAACGACACCGCGACCATCTCTCCGCCATCCTCGAGAATGGAGAACACCAGACCGAGCACGCTCCGCAGAAGCCGGTTCTCCACGTCGGTGAGCGGGATGTCGACCATGTCGATGAACACGCCACAGAATACCAGCAATCCCATCGCGCCGAGAAGGCAGGGCACGAAGATCGCCCGGTGCTTCGGCGTGCACAAATATCCCGCGGCGATAGTGACGAGCGCAATGGCGCCGGTCCCACCCATCACGATGAGCTCGCCGAAATCCACATCCCGAAACCCGAGCATCGGCACAAATCCGAAGGTGTGCGCAATCCATCCGCCTCCGATCTCGTGAATCTGCAGGGAATCGTCCAGCAGGAGGATGAACAAGACCACCGCGAACGCCGCATAGACCGGAACCCGGCTGCACCTCCATGCGATCGCCATCATGAAGACCGCTGCGAGGAGCTTCGAATAGTTGAACTGCTCCGCGACACCGTTGTCGGTCGTCAGCAGAAGCGCGGTAGCGCTCGACAGCTCGAGAAGATCTCGCCAAGCCAGGAACTTGCCCCCGATATGGGCGACAATGAAAATGGCATCACCCAACAGAAGCAGCGCGAGAAGCCAGAAAAATATGTCTCTCCCCCCGGGTGGGGCGATCGTGTAGCGCACCCATTCGACGATACCGATCCTCGACCGCGCTCCCCACCGGTCGGCACTATCTACGCTACGCGATTCGATGAGCATTGCGACGATACCCTATAAATCGATGCATCCGGCCGATGTGCTCGCTCGCGATAATGCCGCGGTGATCATGGCAGCGAGTCGCGAGATGCCTGCGCCCCCGACCATGCTCGGCGCGACGTAGCGGTCGGCACGCAACCCGATCGCACCGAAGGCTGCGTGCGGCTCGCCGCTCGGTCGATTCCGCTGGCTCGGCGAGGCCTGGAGTCCGTCGATCCCGAAGCGCTCGCGGCCTGCGTCTCGTGCCGATCCGCCCTTCACTACGAAAATCCCGGAGTCGCGATGCAGATTGCCAGTCATGGACCGAGACGCCAGAATTTCGTAAGGGGCTTGTAACAGAAACGTCACAGAACAGACATAATAAATTCGTGCCTGCACTTTGAAAGATGTGATCATACATTGATTATTCATAATCCGCGGCCATGCCGGATCCACTTGCGCCCCGGACGGGCGCGATCATCCGAGCGAGCCGAAGCAAAAGCGCCGGATTCCTGCTCAGGAGGCGACAATCGCAGCGAAAAGCCGGCGGCCAGCGCATTTACCGGCGAAGCGGACACGGATTCGCGTCGCGAAAACGCGAGCAAACGAAAACGCGCAGCCGAATTCAGATCGAGCAGGGCGCCGAGCGCAGCAGAGGACAGCGCGGGATCGGATCGGTCCAGGCCCTCTCGGCGCCGACTCGGAACGAGTCCTCGTCCCGGCGGGAGGCCGCCGATCGTACCGGCTTTCCCTCTCCCGAGCATAATGCCGGCCGAGCTTGGAAACACGGTCCCGCTCGCCTATATGCTTGCCAGCGGCGGACAAGGCCTCGAGGCCGGAGGTGATGCTCCGGCAGGAGTGCGATGTGATGGCGGACGCGGTCAAGGGCCCGGCCCTCCTCCACCAGGACCTCAAATCCACCTCCCTCGACGACAAGTACGACCTGACCAAGGGACGGATCTTCGTCTCCGGGCCGCAAGCGATCGTGCGCCTGCTGTTGATGCAGCGCGAGCTGGACCGGCGCGCAGGGCTCGCGACCGCAGGCTTCGTCTCGGGCTATCGCGGCTCCCCGCTCGGCGGTCTCGATCTCAATTTTCTGCGCGCGAAGCATGCGCTCGAGGGCGCCGATATCCTGTTCCAACCGGGCCTCAACGAGGATCTCGCCGCGACCGCCATCTGGGGGTCCCAGCAGGCGGAGATGCGCGGAGAGGGCCGCTATGACGGCGTCTTCGCGCTGTGGTACGGCAAGGGGCCGGGCGTCGACCGCTCGGGCGACGTGTTCCGCCATGCGAACCTCGCCGGGACCTCGCGCCACGGCGGCGTCCTCGCCCTGATGGGCGACGACCACACCGCGGAATCCTCCACGACCGCGCATCAGTCCGAGTTCGAGTTCGTCGACGTGATGATGCCGATCCTGTCGCCGGCGGGGGTCCAGGAGATCATCGACTACGGCCTCTACGGCTATGCGATGAGCCGCTACACCGGCTGCTGGGTCGGGCTCAAATGCCTGAAGGACACGGTGGAATCGACCGGCTCGATCGACGTCTCGCTCGATCGTGTGGCCCCCGTCGTGCCAACCGATTTCACGATGCCGCCGGGCGGCCTCAACATCCGCCCGCGCGACAATATCCTCGAGCAGGAACGCCGCCTGCAGAACTTCAAGCGCGATGCCGTGCTCGCCTGGCTGCGTGCCAATCGCGTGAACCGGATCATCACGTCCGGCGGCCATCATCCCAAGATCGGCGTGATTACCGTCGGCAAGTCCTATCTCGACGTCCGCCAGGCCATGGACGATCTCGGCATCGACGAGGTCGGGGCCAATGCGCTCGGGCTGCGCATATTGAAGCTCGCCTGCCCCTGGCCGCTCGAGCCCGCCCTCTTGCGCGACTTCGCGCGCGGGCTCGACATGATCATCGTCGTGGAGGAGAAGCGCTCGCTGATCGAGGTCCAGGTTCGCGAAGAGCTCTACGGCTCGCCCATGCAGCCGATCTGCATCGGCAAGAAGGACGAGGAGGGGCGCTGGCTGTTCCCGGTCACGGGCGCGCTCGACGCCAACGATATCGCGATCGCGATCGGACGCCGGCTTCTGCGCTACCACCGCCACATCGATCTCGAGCAGCGGGTCCGCCGGCTCGAGCAGGCGCAAGCCACGCTCGTGGCGGTCGAGGAATATGCCGTCCGCCCGCCTTATTACTGCTCGGGCTGCCCCCACAACACCTCGACGAAGGTGCCGGACGGCATGCGCGCCTATGCCGGCATCGGCTGCCACTACATGGTTCAGTTCATGGACCGCGCCACGGAAGGCTTCACCCAGATGGGCGGCGAGGGCGCGAACTGGATCGGCGAGGCGCCATTCTCGAAGCGCACCCACGTGTTCCAAAATCTCGGTGACGGCACCTACGACCATTCCGGGATCCTCGCGATCCGCTTCGCGGTCGCGGCAGGGGTCAACATCACCTACAAGATTCTCTTCAACGACGCCGTGGCGATGACCGGCGGGCAGAAGCTCGAAGGCGGCCTCACCGTGGACATGATCGCGCGCCAGGTCGCCGCGGAGAATGTCCGCAAGATCGCCGTCGTCACCGACGAGCCCCACAAATATCCCGCGAGCGTGGAATGGCCGAGGGGCGTGACCGTCCATTCGCGCCGCGACCTCGATGCCGTACAACGCGACCTCGCGTCCCTGCCCGGCGTCACGATCCTCCTCTACGATCAGACCTGTGCCGCCGAGAAGCGCCGCCGTCGCAAGAGAGGCGAGATGGAGGACCCCGACCGGCGGGTCGTCATCAACGAGCTCGTCTGCGAGGGGTGCGGCGATTGCGGTGTCAAGTCGAATTGCGTCTCGATCCAGCCGGTCGAGACCGAGTTCGGCCGCAAGCGCAAGATCGACCAGTCGAGCTGCAACAAGGATTTCTCCTGCCTCGACGGGTTCTGCCCCGCGCTCGTCGCGGTCGAAGGCGCACGGCCGAGAAAGGCCACGCCGGCCGAGGTCCAGGATTTTCCTCCCCTGCCGCGCCCGGAAATCCCGAAGATCGGCACGAAGCCCTACGGCATTCTCGTCACCGGAGTCGGCGGCACGGGCGTCGTGACGATCGGCGCGATCCTCGGCATGGCGGCGCATCTCGAAGGCAAGGGGTGCGGCTCGATCGACATGGCGGGCCTCGCCCAGAAGGGCGGCACTGTCTTGAGCCATGTGAAGATCGGCGCGAGGCCCGAGGACGTCCATGCGATAAGGGTCGCGGCCGGCGAGGCCGACCTCGTGCTCGGCTGCGATCTCGTGGTGTCGGGCACGCGCAAGGTGCTCGCCGCGATCCGCAAGGACGAGACGGGCGTGGTCGTCAACACGGCCGAGATCTACCCCGGCAATTTCACCCATGACGCCGACTACACGATTCCGACCGAGCGGATCGAGCGGGTGATCCAGAAGGCCGCGGGCGCGAAAGTGTGCTTCGTCGATGCCACGGGCGTCGCGACCGCGCTGCTCGGCAACTCGATCGCCGCCAACATGTTCATGCTGGGCTATGCCTGGCAGAAAGGCTTCGTGCCGCTCGAGGAAGCCTCGATCCTGCGTGCGATCGAGCTCAACCACGAAGCCGTCGAGATGAACAAGCGCGCGTTCCTGTGGGGCCGGCGCGAGGCCGTCGATTCTACGGCGGTCGAGGCGATCGTAGCACCCTTGCGCAAGACCACACCTACGCAGGACATCTCGCAAAGCCTCGAGGAGCGGATCGCGCGGCGCGTCGCCTTCCTACGCGACTACCAGGACGAGGCCTTTGCCACGCGCTATCGCAATCTCGTCGAGCAGGTCGCCGCTGTGGAGCGGGCCAAGGTGCCGGGCCATACGGAGCTGACCGACGCCGTGGCGCGCTACCTCTTCAAGCTGATGGCGATCAAGGACGAATACGAGGTCGCACGGCTCTACACGGACGGAAGCTTCGCACGCCAGCTCGAAGCCACCTTCGAGGGCGATCTGAAGCTCACCTATCATCTCGCGCCGCCGATCCTCGGGCGCAAGAACGCCAGCGGCGAGCCGATCAAATCCGCGTTCGGTGGCTGGGTCTTACCCTTGTTCCGCGGGCTCGCGAAGCTCAAGGGACTGCGCGGAACCGCGTTCGATATCTTCGGCTACACCAAGGACCGCAAGCTCGAGCGCAAGCTGCTCGCGGAGTACGAGACCCTGCTCGCCGAGATTGCGGGAAAGCTCGAACCCGACACTCACGCGATCGCCGTGGCGCTCGCCTCGATCCCGGAGAAAATCCGCGGCTTCGGGCACGTGAAGCTGCGCCATGTCATGGCCGCCGAGGCCGAGAGGCAGGCGCTCCTCGATCAGTTTCGCGCCGAGCCGGCGCCGGTCAAGCTCGCCGCGGAATAGGGCTTTCTTAACCACGATCTCGTAGGCTGTCGCGCGGAGTGTCGCCACGATGCTCCCGGCGACAATGCTTGCGGCCGGCAAGCAGGATGGAGCGGCCGCGAAGGCGCGATCGAAGAATGCATCTGATCGAGCTCAGAGCCGCCCTCGAGTTTGTGGTATCCTTGGGCGTCGTCGGTGTCCTCGTACATTATATCGATGGCCTGAAGCTCGGCACCGACATCGGCCGTGTCGTGCTGGTCTTCGGTGTCGTGGCCCTCGCCTGCCGCACCGTCTATCTGCTCGAGCGGGCCGGTGCGCGCAGGACATTGTTCAAGAAGGCCGGCGGCACGATAGAACGCCAGATGAAGTCGTTGGTCCGACGGCGGGCGCAGCTCGTCAGGCAGGATCCTTATGGAAGGCCCTTGCTCGACAAATGGACCGACGAGATCGAGTATTTCATCACCCACCACATCGAGCCGTCGCTGACGACGCGTGAGCGAGACATGCTGCCGTCCGCGCGCGCGGCGATCGCCGATCTCGTCGCCTCGCGTGTGGAAGCCGCACTCCGGACCGGGCCGGTCTTTCGTGGCTTCTCCGACGAGATGAGCCCGGCGGATTTCGAGGTGTTCTGCGCCGAGGAGCTCCGTCGCGCCGGATGGACTGCGAGCGTGACCGGGCAAAGCCGTGACCAGGGCGCCGACGTCGTCGCCGAGAAAGCCGGCACCCGGGTGGTGCTCCAATGCAAGCTCTATGGCCGGCAGGTCGGCAACAAATCGGTTCAGGAAGCCGCAGCGGCGAGAGCGCACGAGCGGGCGGACTACGGAATCGTCGTGACCAACAACGGATTTACGCCGGCGGCCGAAGAGCTCGCGGCGACGAACCGGATTTTCTTGCTCCATTACCGGGACCTCGCGAGCCTGGACAGCATCCTTCGCCGGAGCCGGTAGAACCGAGCGCAGTCGTCATTACGAGGAGCAGAGCTCCCCGCAACGACACTTGCACGATCTTGTGCTCGAGCGATCCTATCGCACGATCACGTTCTTGAACTGCCACGGATCGCTCTTATCCACATCCTCCGGGAACAGCTCGGCGCGACCTTCGAGCGGGGTCCAATCGGTATATTTCCCGATTACCGGCCCGAGGTAGGGCAATTGAATCTCGAGGCAGCGGCGGAAGTCGAGCTCGTCAGCCTCTACGATTCCCGCCTTCGGATTCTCGAGCGCCCACACCATGCCGGCGAGCACGGCGGACGAGACCTGGAGCCCTGTCGCGTTCTGGTAGGGTGCGATCCGACGCGTCTCCTCGATCGAGAGCTGCGAGCCGTACCAATAGGCGTTCCTCGCATGCCCGTAGAGAAGCACGCCGAGCTCGTCGATTCCGTCCACGATCTCGTTCTCGTCGAGAATGTGGGACGCAGGCTGCGGCTGCCATTGCTGCCCGGCCATCTCGTCGAGCGACAGGACCGCGTCGTCCGCCGGCCGATAGGCATAGTGGCAGGTGGGGCGATAGGTGACCGCGCCGTTCTCCCACAGCGTGAAATAATCGGCGATCGAGATCGATTCGTTGTGGGTGATGAGCCAGCCGTGCTGCGCCTTGGCCGTCGGGGTCCAGGACCGCACACGCGTGCCAGCGCCGGGCCGCATCAGGTAGATCGCGCAATCGGAGCCGAAGGCGTGCCGCTTGCCTTCCGGCGGCATGTGCTTCTCGTGGGTGCCCCAACCGAGCTCGGCCGGCTGCAGCCCTTCCGAGATGAAGCCCTCGACCGACCAGGTGTTGACGAAAACGCCCATGGGCTTCGGCGCCTTGGCGCGCTGCGTGTCGCGCTCGGCGATATGGATGCCCTTGACGCCGGTCTTCTGCGCGAGCCGGGCCCAATCCTCGCGCGAGGCGGGCGTGGCGGTCTCGATCCCGCAATCGGTCGCGACGTTCAGAAGCGCCTGCTTGACGAACCAGGAGACCATGCCGGGATTGGCGCCGCAGCAGGAGATCGCGGTCGGGCCGGCGCCGAGCGCGTCGCGCGCGTCGAGCACCTGCTGGCGCAAGGCATAGTTCGAGCGCTCCGAGGCGGTGAGCCGCGCATCGGTGTAGAATCCGAGCCAGGGTTCCGCGACCGTGTCGATATAGAGCGCGCCGACCTCGTGGCAGAGCCGCATGATCGCGACCGACGAGACATCGACCGAGAGATTGACGAGAAAGCCCTGGCCGCCGCCGTTCGTGAGCAGAGGCTTCAGGAGATCGACGAAATTGTCGCGCGTCACCGCCTCGTGGACGAACCTTATGCCGCGCTCGTCGAGGAGACGGCGATCCTTGTTCTCGGGATCGATGACGACGAAGCGCGAGCGATCGAACTCGAAATGGCGCTCGAGGAGCGGCAGCATGCCGCGGCCGATCGAGCCGAACCCGATCATGACGACCGGACCCGTTATGGTTGCGTGCACAGGCCATTGCGCCATTCGATCATCCTCCGATGCTGTCGCGCTGAACAAAAGTCGGTTGCGCGGCGGAAGCGGTCCGCCGCGTTGAAGCAAGCGATCGCTTGCGGGTCAAGGAACGGAACGGCCCGGCCGGCGCACCGCTCGACGAGCGGGCGCGCGGTCAGGCGGCGTGGCGGTACGCTACATCGGCGGGATCGCCGAGCGACTCCGGCCATCCGGTCGGCACGACGAGGCCTTTCGCGTCGGCGAGCGCGCCGCTCACGAGCTCGAGCCCGAGAAACCGCCGCTCGTCCACCGGCCCCGGTAGGACGAGGCCTCGCGCATGACGACGCGAGAAGCCGAAAGGCTCGTAATAGGGCGCGTCGCCCACGAGGAGGATTGCCGCATGGCCGAGGCCATGGGCGCGAAACAAGGCCTCGGCCATCAGGCGGCGGCCGAGTCCGAGCGAGCGATAGGCCTTCTCGACCGCCAGCGGGCCGAGAAGGAGCGCCGGGACCTCGCCCGCGCGGATATGCCAGAGCCGGAGCGTGCCGACGAGGTCGTCGCCGTCCTTGGCCGTGAGCGCGAGACGATGCGCCGGCGCGCGGCCTTCGCGCAGCCGCTCGACGGTCTTCTCGAACCTCGACTCCCCGAAGGCGCGATCGAGCAGCGCCTCGCGGTCGGAAATGTCCGACGGCGTCTCGTCGGTGACGACGACATGCGGCACCGGCACGATGCCGACGAAAGCCGGCGCCTGGATGGTGATTTGGTTCGACAACGAGGTCATCTACGCCTCCATGGGCATGCGACGACCCTCGCACCGACACGAAGGCTTTCGCCTTCGCCGGCCGTCCGGGACTGGAATGGGCGGATGCGGCGGAGCGTCCCCGCCGCTGTGTCGTGCCTAGGCGCTCAGATCACGTAGGATTTGAGCGGCGGGAACCCATTGAATCCGACCGAGGAATAGGTCGTGGTATAGGCGCCGGTTCCCTCGATCAGGACCTTCGAGCCGATCTCGAGGCTCACCGGAAGGTCATAGGGCTGCTTCTCGTAGAGCACATCGACCGAATCGCAGCTCGGCCCGGCGAGGATGCAAGGCTCGGTCGCGGCGCCGTCGTAGGGCGTCCTGATCGGGTAGCGGATCATCTCGTCCATGGTCTCGGCGAGGCCGTTGAACTTGCCGATGTCGAGATAGACCCACCGCACCTTGTCGCCGTCCGCCTTCTTCGAGATCAGCACCACCTCGGCCTCGATGACGCCGGCATTGCCGACCATGCCGCGTCCGGGCTCGATGATCGTCTCCGGGATGTGGTTGCCGAAATGCTTGCGCAGCGCCTGCAGGATCGTCTGCGCGTAGGTGCTCACCGCCGGCACCTGCTTCAGGTAGCGTGTCGGGAAGCCGCCACCGAGGTTGACCATCTGCAAGGTGATGCCGCGCTCGGCGAGATCGCGAAAGATCGCGGCCGCCGCCTTCAAGGCACCGTCCCACATGCGCGGGTCGCGTTGCTGCGAGCCCACGTGGAAGGAGAGGCCGAAGGCGTCGAGCCCGAGCCGATGCGCGTGCTCGAGGACGCGCGGGGCGAGCTCCGGTGCGCAGCCGAACTTGCGCGACAGCGGCCACTCGGCGCCGGCGCCGTCGCAGAGGATGCGGCAGAACACGCGCGAGCCTGGTGCTGCCCGTGCGATCTTCTCGACCTCGGCCTCGCAATCGACCGCGAAGAGGCGTACGCCGAGCGCATAGGCGCGCGCGATGTCGCGCTCCTTCTTGATCGTGTTGCCGTAGCTGATGCGATCGGCGCTCGCGCCCGCAGCGAGCGCCTGCTCGATCTCGACGACGGAGGCCGTGTCGAAGCACGAGCCGAGGCCGGCGAGCAGCTCGAGCACGCGCGGGTCCGGGTTCGCCTTCACCGCGTAGAAGACGCGCGTATCGGGTAGAGCCTTGGCGAAGGCGAGGTAGTTCTCGCGCACGACCTCGAGATCGAGGACGAGGCAGGGCCCGTCCTCGCGTCGGTTGCGGAGAAACTCGAGGATACGATCCGTCATCGCGGCATCCCTTCGAAGGGTGCGGCTCACCGCACCGAGAACGAGCTTCGGGGTGAATGGCGATGCTGATCCCGCCCGCGTTGTGGAGACGCGAGCGGTCGAGTTGACCCGCCATCCGCGACCGCTCGTTTCCACGAGGCGAAGCCTCGCGGAGCGCGCGGTCCGATGCAGCGCCGTTGGACATGCGGCTCGCGGGCGCGCGCCTAGGCGGCGCGCCCCGAGCGGTCATGGCCATCGATTGGAACGGGAGGAGTCCCGATCCGCACGCCCGGCAAGAAAGACAAGCCTCTTCGGTACGCCGGCTTTGGAGGCCGACAGAGACGAAAAAGCCCGGTCCGTCGTTGCTTTAAGTCGCGTCCCCCGTTTGGCGGGGTTCGCCGGTTCGCCTCCGGCTGTCGGTCCTCTTTCAGGCGGTTGACCGGCCTCTTGTCCGGATCCCCGCCAACCGACACACGACCACAGGCACGTGCGAAATTGGGCAGAAGCGAAGATAGGGACTTTCGTGGCTTTTGCAAGGCTCCGTTTCAAAAAAATGCGTGCCGTTCGACACGTGGTTCACCGCACCCTCGTCGTGCGACGTCGACGCGAGCGGCCATCTTGCTGCCGCGCAAGAAGGAGATTAACCGATAGCGAAAGCCGCGGTACGGCCGTGCCCGGCGTTGCCTCGATCGATTGCGAGCCGATGACCGATCTTTCCCGCCGTGCGCTTCTCGTATCGCTCGTCGCTTCCGGGACGCTCGCCACCGAGATTCGAGCGCGCGCTGCCGAGCCGGCGAAATCGGCCACTCCTCCGGCAGAGCCCCCGCGCCCGAAGTTCGCGTTCGACGACGTCGTCCGCCGTGCGCGCGACCTCGCCGCCGCGCCATTCGAGTCCACCCTGACGCCCCTGCCGGAACAGCTGAGCAAGCTCGATTTCGATACGTGGCGCGACATCAGGTTTCGCCCGGACAAGGCCTTCCTCGCCGGCAACGGAACCCGGTTCCGGCTCCAGCTCTTCCATCTCGGCCATCTCTACCAACGTCCGGTCACGATCAACACGATCCGCGACGGGCTCGCGACGCCGATCCCCTACTCGGCCAATCTCTTCGACTACGGCCGCACGAAGCTCGACAAGCCGCTGCCGGTCAATCTCGGCTTCGCCGGGTTTCGCCTGCATTATCCCTTGAATGCTCCGAAGGTCCTCGACGAGGTCATCGCCTTCCTGGGGGCGAGCTACTTCCGCTTGCTCGGGCGGGGCCAGCGGTACGGCATGTCGGCGCGGGCGCTCGCCGTCGATGCCGGCACGGAGCACGAGGAATTCCCGTTCTTTCGCGAGTTCTGGATCGAGACGCCCGACTCGGCGAGCGATCACGCGACGATCTACGCCCTGCTCGACAGCGCTGCGACGACCGGCGCCTTCCGGTTCGACCTCTATCCCGGCGTGGACACGGTCGTCGAGGTGGCGCTGACGCTGTTTCCGCGGCGATCCGATGCGAAGCTCGGCCTCGCGCCGCTCACCTCGATGTTCTACATCGGCGAGAACGATCACCGCTTCAACAATGACTTTCGTCGCGAGCTGCACGATTCCGACGGGCTCCTCGTTCATTCGGGCACCGGCGAATGGATCTGGCGGCCGTTGCGCAATCCGCCGCGACCCGAGGTCTCCGCCTTCCTCGACGCGAGCAATCGTGGCTTCGGGCTGTTGCAGAGGGATCGCGAGTTCGACAACTACCAGGACCTCGATCTCGCCTACGAGGCGAGGCCGAGCTATTTCGTCGAGCCGAGGGAGTCGTTCGGCGCCGGGCGGATCGAGCTCGTCGAGCTGCCGACCGACAACGAGGCGAACGACAATATCGTCGCGAGCTTCGTGCCCGAGGACCCGCCGGAGCCGATGACACCCTTCAGCACCGCCTACCGGATCGTCGCGAGCCTCAACCTGACGCGGCTCTCCCCCAACGGGCGCGTCCTGAACACCTATCAGACGACGGCGGCGGCGCTCGGCTCGCCCGAGCCGGTCACGCCGGGCTCGCGCCGCTTCATCATCGATTTCACGGGTGGAGACCTCGCCTATTTCGGCGCGGATCCGAAGCTCGTGGAAGTGGTTCCGTCGACGAGCCGGGGCACGATCACCCGCTCGTTCATCGTTCCGAACCCCCACATCGGCGGTTTCCGCGCCGCGATCGATGTCCAGCTCGAGCCGGGCCAATCCACCGACGTGCGGGCATTCCTCAGGAGCGGATCGCGCGCCCTGACGGAAACCTGGACCTATCCTTGGCGAGCGGAATAGCTTTCCCGAGCCGACGATTTTCGCCGGATCGGACGAACCGAGGGGCGGCGGCGAGAATGGACCGACATGCCGCCGTCCCGCGCTCGGCCCCGAGGGCAACAGCGACGACGCGCAGGCTTCCTACCGCCGGTCCGCCGGCCGTCGGGCGGTGAGATGCACGCCACGATCACGGTGCGCCCGGCCGGGCTCGACGACCTCGCCGCCTTGGTAGCGATCGAGGCCTCCGCGTTCGACTGCGACCGGCTCGACCGCCGCGGGCTGCGCTATCATATCCTGTCGAAGACCGCGCAGATGCTCGTGCTTTGCACCCGCGAGCGGATCGTCGGCTACTGCCTCGTGGGTTTCCGCAAGGGCGCGACGCGCGCGCGGCTCTACACGCTCGCCCTCGATCCCGCCGCTCGAGAGCGCGGCTTCGGGCGTGCCCTGCTCGGGGCTGCCGAGCGCACGGCCAAGGCCCGCGGCGCAACCTGTCTTCGCCTGGAGGTCCGCATGGACAACATGCGTGCGCTTCGTCTCTACGAGATGGCGGGCTACCGACGCTTCGACGTGATGCCGGGCTACTACGAGGACGGCGGAACCGCGCTGCGGCTCGAGAAGACTCTCGGCTGAACGGTCGAATGCCGCGGATGGAGCGGCTTGCGCGGGGCTGGCGGTTCAGCACAGAACGTGGCGCGTGGGCATATTTCCATGGCAATGTGCTGTACGTTTTGCTATAAGCCCCCGCATGGACGAGCCCCACGACAGATTGCGGATCGCGCGCCAGAACGCCGGCTTCGACAATGCGACCGACGCGGCGCGCGCCTTCGGCTGGAACGAGAACACCTATCGCAGCCACGAGAACGGCGAGCGGGGCCTGCGCCTCGCGATCGCCGAGCGCTACGCCGAGGCCTTCGAGACGAGCGCCGCCTGGCTTCTCACCGGTACGGGCGAGGCCGAGCCCAAGCCCGAACCGAAGAACATCGTTCGCCTCGTCGGCCGGATCGGGGCCGGCGCCGTCATCGATTCGGACCTCGAGCAGGAGCCGCCGGAGGGCTTCGCCGAGATCGAGATTCCCTATCCCGTCCCCGAGGAGGCCGTCGCCTTCGAGATCGTCGGCGACAGCATGTGGCCGCGCTACGACCCCGGCGATATCGTCATCTGCTGGAAGGTCGCCCAGACTCGCAGCGAGGCGGACGGGTGGGAGGCGGCGGTCCGGCTGACCGACGGGCGCCGCTACCTGAAGACCTTGCGGCGCGTCAGCAAGGACCGGTTCGACCTCGTGAGCCATAACGCGAGCCCGATCCGCAACGTGCAGATCGAATGGGCCTGCAAGGTCTTCGGCAATATCCGCGCGGGCGAGTGGAAGCTCCTCGAGACCGCGCCGCGTCGCGTCGAGCGCCATCGCAGCTAGAGTGCTTTCCAGCGAAGCGGAACCCACTTCACCTCACGAAATCGCGACAAAACAAGGACGTAGGGCCGGTTTCCGCTTCAGGCGGATCGGAAGCCGCTCTCGCGCGGCTCCGTGCGCGCGCCGAATCCCCCTGTCTCGGCTGCTGGCCAACGGAAAAATATTCGGCGAATTGTACATTTTGTGTTGCAAAGTGCTGTGCGATATGTACAGTACGTAACGTCACAAACGGGGCACCGCGGCGGTCGGAAGGCGACAGCCGGCAGCAGGCCCGGGCAAGTAGCCAGAAGCCGTCATCGAGATGCGAGGAGCTTTGCAATGTCCAGGAAGCAGAAGAACGAGCAGCCGCGCACGCATGCCGAGGCGCAACGCATCGATCCTGTGGGCGGCGCGCCGGCAAGCGCCTCGGAGACGGCGGAATATGTCGCGGAAATGTGTGCGGAGCTCAGGATGCTCGCCGAGTCCTCCGCCGAATATATCGCGTCGATGTCCTGCGAGCTCGCGACGCTCGCGAGCTCGGCCAAGCTCGAGCGCCTGTCGGCCCTCTTGGACTCGGTCCGGCAGGAGGCCGAATCCGCGGCATGAAGGTCAGCCTCGCCCGCGATAGGGCGGGACCCCTTGGTCGGGAACCCACATCCCGGCGGGAAGCTCGCCCTTCGACCAGAACACGTCGATCGGCATCCCGCCGCGCGGAAAGAAATAGGCGCCGATGCGCAGCCAGCGCGGTTCGAGCGCGGCGAACAGGTCCTTGCCGATCCGCAAGGTGCAGTCCTCGTGGAAGGCGCCGTGGTTCCGGAACGATGCCAGGTAGAGCTTCAAGGATTTCGACTCGACGAGCCAATCCGCCGGCACGTAGTCGATGACGAGGTGAGCGAAATCGGGCTGGCCGGTCACGGGGCAGAGCGAGGTGAACTCCGGAGCGGTAAAGCGGGCGAGGTAGGCTTGGTCGCGATGCGGATTAGGGACACGCTCGAGCACCGCCTCGTCGGGCGATCGCGGGCTCGCGACCTGGTGGCCGAGCAGGCTCGTTCCGGTACGGGTCTCTATCATATGGGGCCTCGAACGATTCGCGAGACCTATCACGAGCGCGGTCTCATCGCGAGGCCATCCTGCGCCATCTGGCATGGACCCGGTTGGTCATTGCACGAATTCGGGCCTCGTGCGCGGCCCAGAAGGCCGCGCTCACGGCGGCGGTCCTGATCCGTGGGCCGCGGCGCGCCGCAGGCGCGCTCGGCACGATTCTGTCGGTGACGAGCGGCACCGAAGCCGCGTCCGCGAAAGCCGAGCCGACCGAGGCGAGATGCGCCCGGGCGCGACCGCAATAGCGAACCGACAGCGGCGTCATGACCTCCTCGTCGTGGCCGGCGCGATATTTCATCAAGGCGCGGCAGAGATCGCCGTTCGCGAGGCGCCAAGCCTCTGCGAGATAGGCCACGCCGTAGCGAATATTGACCTCGGGCTTCGCGAGCTCGGCTGCATCTCCGTCGAAGCCGAGCATGGCGGCGGTGCTCGGGCGGACCTGCATCAGTCCGACCTCGCCGACGGAGCCGATGGCGAAAGAATCATAGCCGCTCTCGATCGCGGCGACGGCATCGGCGATGTCGGCCGGGAGCCCATACTTCGCGGCCTCTCGCTCGAGAAGCGCGATGAAGGGCCGTCCCGCGAGGGGCCGCCGCATCGGTGGAGGCGTGACCGCCACCCGATCGCTCCCGGAATTGGGTGAGGACATCGCGGCGGGTCTCGGCACGGGACGCGGGATCGGCGCCGTGGGCTCGGGCGAAACCGGCTCCGCCTGCGCCAGGGTGCTCACCGAGACCAGCGCGACAAGGACATGAAGAATTCTGCCCCTCGCCACGCGCTCCCCTCGGCTCGACCGCGATCGAGATCACAGCAAATCCCGAAAACCTTAACGGGGCGTGACGCATCGGGCCGATGCGAATCCGCGGTCCCCGCGCGTCCTCGGACCAGATCGAAAAGGATCCGGCCGAGGTCTTTTTTCCGGTGCGGCTTCGGCCTAAAATTGCACGAAAGCTTCGGATTGGGCTAGAGCATCTTCCGGCGAACCGGATGCCGGTTCGCTTTTCGCTGATCGATGCGAAAATGCGACAAAACAAGGATGTAGAGCTACTTTCCGATTCCGTCGTATTGGAGAGCGGTCGAGCCGACCGGGTCCGTCGGCGTTCGAATTCGAAGATGTCGCGACCGTCCTCGCCCGGCGAGCCAAGCTCCCGAGACCGGGTTACCCTCCCCGCCGCAAAAGGATCTGCCATGACAGCCATCATCGACATCGCCGCCCGCGAGATCCTGGATAGCCGAGGCAACCCGACCGTCGAGGTCGATGTGACGCTCGAGGACGGCTCGACCGGGCGTGCCGCGGTGCCGTCGGGTGCCTCGACCGGCGCCCATGAAGCCGTGGAGCTTCGCGACGGCGACAAGTCGCGCTTCTCCGGCAAGGGCGTCCTGAAGGCGGTCGAAAGCGTCAATCGCGACCTGTTCGAGGCCTTGAGCGGCCTCGACGCCGAGGACCAGCGCAAGATCGATGCCGTGATGGTCGCGCTCGACGCCACACCCAACAAGGCAAAGCTCGGCGCCAACGCGATTCTCGGCGTCTCGCTCGCCGTCGCCAAGGCCGCAGCGGATGTCTCCGGCCTGCCGCTCTATCGCTATATCGGCGGGGTGCAGGCGCATGTCCTGCCCGTGCCCCTGATGAACATCATCAACGGCGGCGTTCATGCCGACAACCCGATCGACTTCCAGGAATTCATGATCCTGCCCTATGGCGCCCCGACCCTGAAGGAGGCGGTGCGCTGGGGAGCCGAGGTCTTCCACGTCCTCAAGGCGGCCTTGAAGAAGGCAGGCCACAATACCAATGTCGGGGACGAAGGCGGATTCGCTCCGAACCTGCCCTCGGCGGAGGCGGCGCTCGATTTCGTCGCGAAGGCCATCGGCGACGCGGGCTTCGAGCCGGGCAAGGACATCGGTCTCGGTCTCGATTGCGCCGCGACCGAGTTCTTCAAGGACGGCAAGTACGTCTACGAGGGCGAGGGCACGACGCGCACCCCGGCCGAGCAGGCGGACTATCTCGCGAAGCTCGTCGCATCCTATCCGATCGTCTCGGTCGAGGACGGCATGGCCGAGGACGATTGGGACGGTTGGAAGAGCCTCACCGATCTCGTCGGCGCGAGATGCCAGCTCGTCGGCGACGATCTCTTCGTCACCAACGTCACCCGCCTGTCGGACGGCATCACCAAGGGCGTCGCCAACTCGATCCTCGTCAAGGTCAATCAGATCGGCACGCTGACCGAGACGCTCGCCGCCGTCGAAATGGCGCAACGCGCGGGCTATACGGCGGTGATGTCGCACCGCTCCGGAGAGACCGAGGATTCGACCATCGCGGACCTCGCGGTCGCGACGAATTGCGGGCAGATCAAGACCGGCTCGCTCGCGCGCTCCGATCGGCTCGCGAAATACAACCAGCTGATCCGGATCGAGGAGGAGCTCGGGTCCCAGGCGCTCTACGCCGGTCGTAGCGTGTTCAAATTCCTGCGCTGAGCACCTTGTAGGAGGCGGGCAGCCGCCGCATCGGCCGAACGCGCCCGTGCCACAATTGCTTGCGCTTCTCGACGACTGGCACGTGCCGGCGACGCTCGCGATCTTCGTCGCGACCTATGCCGGCATCGCGATCGGTCGCCTTCCGGGATTTCGGATCGACCGTGCCGGCATCGCGCTCGTCGGCGCGAGCCTGATGGTCGCCCTCGGCACGCTCGATCTCGACGAGGCATTCCAAGCGATCGACCTCGATGCGATCGCCTTGCTTCTCGGCATGATGATCATTGTCGCCCAATTGCGGGTATCGGGATTTTTCGAGATCGCGAGCCGTTTCGCCATCGAGCGCGCGCGAGGACCGCTCGTGCTCTTGGCCGCCGTCGGCGCCACGACCGGGATTTTTTCCGCCTTTCTCGTCAACGACGCGATCTGCCTCGTGATGACGCCGCTCGTGATCGAGGTCTGCCGCGCCTTGCGGCGGAGCCCGGTGCCCTACCTTCTGGTCGTGGCGATGGCCGCGAACGGCGGCAGCGTCGCGACGATCACCGGCAATCCCCAGAACATGATTGTCGGCGTCGCATCCGGTCTTCCCTATGTCGAGTTCGTCGCTCGAATGGCGCCGATAGCGATCGTGGCCGTCGCGCTGGCCTGCGGCCTCGTGGCCCTTCGATATCGCAAGGAAATGTCGATTCCGTTCGGGTCGAGCGGAAGGCTGTCCCGCCCGCGCCGGCACCCGCGACAGCTCGGCAAGGGCCTCCTCGTGACCTTCGGCGTGGTCCTGGCCTTCTTCGCGGGCGTCCAGATCGCGAAGGCCGCCATCGTCGGTGGGTCCTTGCTGCTCCTGTCGCGATCCGTGAACCCGCGAAAAATCTATACCGGGATCGACGGCGGCCTCTTGCTCATGTTCGGCGGGCTTTTCGTCGTCGTTGCGGGGGCCGAGAAGATGCTCCTGACCCCGGATGCGATCGAGACCGCGCGGCGGCTGCATCTCGAGAATGCCTGGGCCTTGTCCGGGATCACCGCTCTCATCTCCAATCTCGTGAGCAATGTCCCGGCCGTCGTCGTGCTGAAACCCTTTGTCGACACCTTGCCCGATCCCGCTCACGCCTGGCTCGTCATCGCGATGAGCTCGACGCTCGCCGGAAACCTCACCTTGGTCGGGTCCGTCGCGAACCTGATCGTCGCCGAACGCGCCAATCACGCCGGCACGAAGCTCACGTTTCTCGATCACCTGCGCGTCGGCGTTCCCGTGACGCTCTTCGGTATCCTCTTCGGGACATGGTGGCTCGCCCATTGAGAGGAGCCCTCGTTAATCGATCCCTAACCGAAAAGGGCGAGACTGAGGCATGGTCATCCGCCGACGCCTCCGCGCCATCCTCTATCCTCTCCTCCTCTACTGCGTGTCGGGCGCGGTCGGCTCCTATTTCGTCTGGCACGCCGTCAATGGCGAGCGCGGCTTGAAGACCAAGGACGAGTACGAGCAACGCGTCGCCACCTTGCGGGAGGAGCTGAAGGCCGTCCGCGCCGAGCAGGCCCTGTGGGAGCAGAGGATCTCCATGATACGGGGTCCCGTCCTCGACCGCGACCTTCTCGAGGAGGCGGCCCGCGAGGTGCTCGGCAGGATCGACAAGAACGAGCTCGTGGTCCTGG
Organism: Beijerinckiaceae bacterium; assembly: GCA_024304885.1. GTDB lineage: Bacteria > Pseudomonadota > Alphaproteobacteria > Rhizobiales > Beijerinckiaceae > Methylocapsa. The sequence goes on along the minus strand of JALJOM010000008.1, from coordinate 308,646 downwards.
TCCCGCCTCGGGCGGCAACGACACGCTGACGCCTGCACCCGCCGTCGATTTTGGCTCGCATTCCCCTGCCTGCTAGGCTAGCCTGGCCCTCCGAAAGCCTCTGCAATTCCCGGGTGACCCGATGGCCCCTTCCGACACCGCTCGCAGCAAGCCTGCGCCGCGCAAAGGCAAGGCCACCCCCGCGCAGGGTCCGAGCTTCACGAGGGAAGAGGAGCTCGAAGCCTATCGCAGGATGCTGCTCATTCGCCGTTTCGAGGAACGCGCGGGGCAGATGTACGGCATGGGCCTCATCGGCGGATTCTGCCATCTCTACATCGGGCAGGAAGCGGTCGTGACCGGCGTGATGATGGTCGCGAAGGAAGGCGACCAGACGATCACGAGCTATCGCGACCATGGCCACATGCTCGCCTGCGGCATGGACCCGAAGGGGGTCATGGCCGAGCTGACCGGCCGCCGCGGCGGCTACTCGAAGGGCAAGGGCGGCTCGATGCACATGTTCTCCAAGGCGAAGCAGTTCTACGGCGGACACGGCATCGTCGGCGCGCAGGTACCGCTCGGCACCGGAATCGCCTTCGCCAACCGCTATCGCGGCAACGACAACGTGTGCTTCACCTATTTCGGCGACGGCGCGGCGAACCAGGGCCAAGTCTACGAGAGCTTCAACATGGCGGAGCTCTGGAAGCTGCCGGTCGTCTATATCGTCGAGAACAATCGCTATGCCATGGGCACCTCGGTGACGCGCTCTTCCGCGCTCACGGATTTCTCGAAACGCGGCCAATCCTTCAACATCCCGGGCGAGCAGGTCGACGGCATGGACGTCCGTGCGGTCAAGGCCGCCGCACAGCGCGCAACCGACTGGTGCCGTGGCGGCAACGGCCCGATCATCCTCGAGATGCAGACCTATCGCTATCGCGGCCACTCCATGTCGGATCCCGCGAAATATCGGTCGAAGGAAGAAGTGCAGAAGATGCGCGAGGAGCACGATCCGATCGAGCAAGTGCGCCAAAGGCTGCTTTCCGGCAAGCAGGCGAGCGAGGACGAGCTGAAGGCGATCGACGCGGAGGTTCGCGCGACCATCGCGGAAGCGGTGGATTTCGCCTCGCACGATGCCGAGCCCGATCCCGCCGAGCTGTGGACGGATGTATTGCACCCTGCCGGCGCCGGACTCTGACATGGCGACGAACGTCCTCATGCCTGCCCTTTCGCCGACGATGGAGCAGGGCAAGCTCACGAAATGGCTGAAGAAGGAAGGCGATCCCGTCAAGTCGGGCGATGTCATCGCCGAGATCGAGACCGACAAGGCGACCATGGAGGTCGAGGCCGTCGATGACGGGCTCATCGCGAAGATCCTCGTGCCCGACGGGACCGAGAATGTCGCGGTCAATACGCCGATCGCGGTGATCGCCGGCGAGGGCGAGACGGCTTCCTCGGAGGTCGCTCCCGGCTCGGAGCCCGCCACGCCGGAGCCACAACCCACACCTGCTGTCCCGATGGCTCCCGCCGCTGCACCGAAAGGCGTCCCCGCCGAGGCCTTGCCCGAAGGCACGGCCATGGTCACGATGACCGTGCGCGAGGCCTTGCGCGATGCCATGGCCGAGGAGATGCGCCGCGACGAGACGGTGTTCATCCTCGGCGAGGAGGTCGCGGAATATCAAGGCGCCTACAAGATCACCCAAGGGCTTCTCGACGAATTCGGCGCGAGACGGGTGGTCGATACGCCGATCACCGAGCATGGGTTTGCGGGCCTCGGCGTCGGCGCGGCCATGGCGGGGCTGCGCCCGATCGTCGAGTTCATGACCTTCAATTTCGCCATGCAGGCGATGGACCAGATCATCAATTCCGCCGCCAAGACTCTCTACATGTCGGGCGGGCAGATGGGTTGCCCTGTCGTGTTTCGCGGCCCGAACGGCGCCGCGGCGCGCGTCGCCGCGCAGCACAGCCAGGATTATTGCGCCTGGTATTCCAATGTGCCGGGGCTCAAGGTCGTCGTCCCCTATACGGCCGCGGACGCGAAGGGCCTGCTGAAGAGCGCGATCCGCGATCCGAACCCCGTGATCTTCCTCGAGAACGAGATCCTCTACGGCCACAGCTTCGAGGTGCCGCAGGTCGAGGATCATCTCGTGCCGATCGGCGTCGCGCGGATCGCCCGCGAGGGCAAGGACGTGACCATCGTCTCCTTCGGGATCGGCATGACCTATGCCGAGAAGGCGGCGACCGAGCTCGAAGCCCAAGGGATCGACGCCGAGATCCTCGATCTTCGCACGCTCCGGCCCATGGATACTGCGGCGATCGTCGAATCCGTCAAGAAGACCGGGCGTTGCGTCACCGTCGAGGAGGGTTGGCCGCAGTGTGGGATCGGCGCGGAGATTTCTGCCCGCCTCATGGAGCAGGCTTTCGACTACCTCGATGCGCCCGTTGTACGCATTACCGGCAAGGACGTGCCCATGCCCTATGCCGCCAATCTCGAGAAGCTCGCGCTGCCGAGCGTCGCCGAGGTGGTCGAGGCGGTGAAGGCCGTGTGCTATCGGTAGGTGCAGTGATGCTCGAGCCGACGAACGAGCTGTTTGCGCAAATTCGGTGGATCCAAGCGGATGTCGCCGACCTGAAAGCCGACGTGCGCGAGTCCGCATGGACCGGCGCGGAGCAGATGGAGCGGATCCTGCGCCGTCTCGAGCTCATCGACCAACCCCACTGAAGCGTGCGCCTATGGCCGTCGACATCCTCATGCCCGCGCTCTCGCCCACCATGGAGAAGGGCAATCTTTCGCGCTGGCTGAAGAAGGAGGGCGACGCCATCAAGCCCGGTGACGTCATCGCCGAGATCGAGACCGACAAGGCCACCATGGAGGTCGAGGCCGTCGATGAAGGAATCCTCGCGAAGATCGTCGTGCCGGAAGGCACGGCGGATGTTCCTGTCAACGACGTGATCGGCGTGATCGCGGGCGAGGGCGAGGATGTCGCGACTGCAGCCGCTGTCGCCCAAACGACACCTGCGCCAGCCCCTAAGACCGCACCGGAACCGCCACCGATGGAGACAAGTGCCCCTCATGCCGAGGAAACCCGTAGGGCTGTCTCGAAGCATGAGGGCGCGGCGGTTCCCGAGGCAGCAGTCGCGGCCCGCAACGGCACGCGGATTTTCGCCTCGCCGCTCGCGCGCCGGATCGCCAAGCAGGCGAGCCTCGACCTTTCGACGCTTTCGGGCTCCGGCCCACACGGGCGCATCATCGAGCGCGACGTGAGAGCCGCGCTCGCCGCGGGACCTGCTCCCGCGCCCGAGCGGCGCGCTGAAGCGCCGGCGCCGAGTGCTCCCGTCCCGGCGGGGCCGTCCGACGAGGCGATCGAGAAACTCTACGTGCCGGGATCCTACGAGAAGGTCCCCCACGATTTGATGCGCAAGACGATCGCGCGGCGCCTTCTCGAGTCGAGCCGCAACATCCCGCATTTCACTCTGACGATCGACTGCAACATCGACGCGCTTCTGGGCCTCCGCACGACGATCAACGCGGCCGCGCCGAAAGGACCGGACGGAACGCCCGCCTACAAGATCTCGGTCAACGATTTCATCATCAAGGCCCTCGCCCTCGCGCTCGTCCGTGTCCCGGACGCCAACGTGACCTGGACCGAGAACGCCATGCTGCACCACAGCCGAGCCGATGTCGGGGTCGCCGTGGCGATCCCGGGCGGCTTGATCACGCCCGTGATCCGCTCGGCCGAGACCAAGACGCTGTCGGTCATCGCGAACGAGATGCGTGACCTCGCGACACGCGCAAGGCTGCGCAAGCTGAAGCCGGAAGAGTATCAAGGCGGCGTGACGGCGGTGTCCAACCTCGGCATGTACGGGATCAAGAATTTCTCCGCGATCATCAACCCTCCACATGCGACGATCCTCGCCGTGGGTGCGGGCGAGCCGCGTGTGGTCGTCAAGGACGGCGTTCCCACGGTCGCAACGCTCATGACCGTGACGCTTTCGACCGATCACCGTGCGGTCGATGGCGCACTAGGTGCCGAGCTTCTCGCGGCCTTCAAGAGCCTGATCGAAGCTCCTCTCACGATGCTGGTGTAGCCGAAGCCCCGCATTTTCGAGCAGCCTGAATGGTTGCGACGCTAGAGCGGGACGAGGAAAAGTGGACACCGGTTTTCCGGCGCAATCGCACTTACGGAGATTGCGAAAACTCGTCTGCCTATCCCGCTCTGAAGTTTTGGAATCGATCAGGTTTCAAGACTTTGGATCGATTCGATCCAAAGTCGTCGTGATCGAGAGCGGCTTCCGTTCCGATGGAATCGGAAACCTGCACTACAATCTTATTTTATCGCATTTTCGCATCGATGTCGATCTATCGAAACATCGAGATCGAAATGCGAACCGGTATCCAGTTCGCTGGAAGATACTCTATCGCGGCCCGTTCAACTTTTTTGGCTCGAGCCTCGTTTTTCACCGGCCGAGTCGCATATTCGACTGTGCCGACAGGGCGCAGCGTCTCCTCGAGAGATCGCCCGCGGCTCTTCCGGTGGAAATGAACGAAGCAATAGGGGTACTCACCATGACCCGACGTTTCGCAGCAGCTATGCTGAGCCTTGCTCTCGCGCTGTTCCTGGCTCCACGAATCTCGGTTGCCGTCGAAGATCATGTCAAGGAAGCCATAACCCATACGAAGCAAGCCATTGACGAAGGCAAGAAAGGCGATGCGAAGCAGCTCGTCGTTCATGCCGAGGTCGGGCTCACCCACGCCGAGGCCGCCGAGAAAGCCAAGGCCAACCCTCATACCAAGCAGGGAATCGATCATTTGAAGCAAGCGATCGAGACCGGCAAGAAGGGCCAGGCCGACGCCGCGACGCAGCATGCCGAGACGGCGCTGATGCATCTCGAGCAAGCCAAGTAGAACGAGACCATTCGATCCTTTATCGGCTGGATCGACGCCTCGACCGGAGCCTTTATTCGAGCGCGTCGATCCAGGCGAGGATCCTCGGCCAGATCGTCGCGCGAGCCTGCCGTCCGGCGAGGATGCCGAGGTGCTGCAAGCCCACGCCGGGCTCGCCCGGATATTCGACGAGCGCGACCTTCCTGCTCGACAGCGCCGCGAGAAACGGCTCGACCGACTCGCGCGGCACCACATCGTCCGACGTGGTGACGACGGCGAGCGTCGGCACAATGATGTCTTTCGGCCCCAGGGTCCGGCCCGCGATCTCGAGGCAGCCGCGGCAGAAGCGATCCTCGCGATAGAGCCGTTGCAGCACCTCCTCGACGAGCCTGCCGGAGAGCGGCAACTCGTCGAGGGCCCAGCGCTCGACCCGCATATGCATCTCGACGGCGTAGGGATCGTGGAGCCCGCGCGCGAGGTCGGCCCATCGGGCCCAGACGAAGATGTCGGGCGTGGCGATTGCGCAAAATTCCGAGAGCACGTAGCCCGGGACGATGCTCGCGTGCGAAAGATGCGCCGGCGCGAGCGCGACGACGGCGTCGCCAAACCGGCTGGTCTCTCTCGCAAAGCACAGAGGCGCGCCGAGGAGGGCGAGCCCGCCGAGGCTCGAGGGCTCGGCCGCCGCGTGGATCGCTGCGAAGGTTCCGCCGAGCGAATGGCCGATCAGCACGGGCTTGCGGCCGCCGTCGGCACCCGCGATCCGATCGACACAGGACCCGATCGCCTCGTGCGCATAATGGTCGAGCCCGAGCGGTGGCGTGCCCTCCTGCGGTGCGATCCACTCCAAGAGGCATACGTGCAGCCCATGATCGAGGCAGGCGCGGATCGCGCTCACGGCCGGGGTCAGGTCCCACAGATAGGGGTGCTTGATCGGCGCCGCGACGACGAGGAGCGGACAGCCCCCCTCGCCGCCATAGTCGCGCAGCCGCCAATGCGTCCCGGAAGCCACCACGCGATAGGCGCATTCGATCGGGCCGAAACCCGCCACGGCGAGAACATCCCCTTGGATGCGGCGCCACCAATCGAGCGCGCTCTCCATGTGCCACACATGCACCCGACGCCGTCTCGGCGTCCGGGCTCCCCGTTCGGTCGCGGCCCCTCCCCCGGACAACGCGGGAAACCGCCCAGCGGATCCATGACGGCAGGAAACGTCGATGAGTCCTAGATCACGATGACTTTGGATCGAATCGATCCAAAGTCACGAAACGCGATCGATTCCAAAAGCTCAGAGCGGGATAGGCAGATGAGTTTACGTAATGTGCGTAAACGCGATTGCGCCGAAAAGCCGCTGTCCACTTTTCCTCGTCCCGCTCTAGAATCGCCCTCCACTTCGCTTGGATCGGAAAGCAGCTCTGCTTTTCTATTTTATCGCATTTTCGCGACGCGAACCGGAGTCCGGTTCGCTGGAAAATGCTCTATGGGACAGCGGTCAAGGTGACGCTCGTGATCCCGGCCGCGACGTTCACGCCGATCTGGCCTTGGACAGACAGCGGCTGAAGGGAAAAGGCGTTTCCGGTGCCGCCGACGAGGAGATTGGCGCCGACCCCGACCCCGGCCGTCGCCTGAGCCCCCACCCCGGCATAGGTTCCGGCGAGCGCGCCGGGCGCGACACTCCTCGTCGCGGCGATCACGCCCCAGACGAGATAGCCTTCCTGGACGGCGCCGAGCGCCACGCCGTAATCCGCGATCTGTCCGGTGTAATAGGTGTCCGGCCCGCCCTTGGCAGGGTGGAACGTGCACCTCAAGTCTTGCTTCTGAAATATGATGAGGCCGATCCCGGCCGAGACGTCGCAGGTGAGCGTGCCGACCTTGGTACGCGGTCTCGCGCCGGCCGGCTCCGATGCGAAGGCCCCACAGAGGACCAGGGTAGAGAGAAGGAGTGCTTTGTGCTTCATGATCGAGATCCTCGTGGTTCGGTGCCGAGCCTGGCTCTCGGCCGGGAAGACCGAGCATCGCCGTGTCCTGCTCGATAGGATGCGCCGGCACGTGGTATCCTGACCTGGATCAATCCGATCCCGCACGAAAAAATGCGAGAGCTCCGGCACGCGCTTTCGGGAGAGACGAGATGGGAGCGGCGGACAGCGGCGCGGCGAGAGCACAATTCGCCTGGAACGATCCCTTCGACATCGACGGGCAATTGAGCGCCGAGGAGCGGCTCGTGCGCTCTTCGACCGCGGCGTTCGCGCGCGACGTTCTGTTGCCGCGCGTCACGACCGATTACCTCGAAGAAAGGTTCGATCGCGGCGTGATCGCGAAAATGGGGGCGCAGGGCCTCCTCGGCCCGACCCTGCCGCCCGCCTATGGCGGCGCCGGGCTCGGCGCTGTCGCCTATGGGCTCGCGCTCCGCGAGATCGAGCGTATAGACAGTGGCTATCGCTCCGCGATGAGCGTGCAATCCTCGCTCGTGATGCATGCGATCTACGCCTACGGCAGCGAGGAGCAGAGGCAAAGATACCTGCCCCGGCTCGCGAGCGGCGAATGGGTCGGGTGCTTCGGCCTCACCGAGCCCGAGGCCGGATCGGACCCCGGGGGCATGCGCACACGGGCAGAAAGATCCACGCAGGGCTATCGCCTGAACGGAACGAAGACATGGATCACCAACGCACCGATCGCAGATATCGCATTGGTGTGGGCGAGATCTAAAACCCATGACGACCGCGTTCGCGGATTCGTCCTCGAACGCGGGATGAAGGGAATGACTACACCCGCGATCGTAAGAAAGCTTTCGCTCAGGGCCTCGCCGACGGGCGAGATCGTGATGGATAATGTGGACGTGCCGGAGGAAAACCTCCTGCCGAACGTCACGGGCCTACGAGGACCTTTCGGATGCCTCGACCGCGCCCGCTACGGGATCGCCTGGGGCACGATGGGTGCGGCCGAATTCTGCTACGAGGCCGCACGCGCCTACACGCTCGAGCGCACACAATTCGGCCGGCCGCTCGCCGCCAACCAGCTGATCCAGAAGAAGCTCGCCGACATGGCAACGGAGACCGCGCTCGGCCTTCAGGCGGCCTTGCGCATCGGGCGCCTGCTCGAGCAAGGCAAGCTCGCGCCGGAAGCGATCTCACTCGTCAAGCGTAACAATGCCCTGAAGGCGCTCGACATCGCGAGGGCCGCGCGAGACATGCACGGCGCCAATGGAATTTCGGCCGAGTTCCATGTGATGCGCCACGTCGCCAATCTCGAGACCGTGAATACCTACGAGGGGACGAACGACATCCACGCCCTGATTCTCGGTCGCGCGATCACGGGGCTTTCGGCATTCGGCTGAAGCCGCAGTGACACCTGCTGAGGCGCCGAGACCAATTTTCCGTGCGATGATCGCACGGGATCACGCGCGTCGGGCTCGTTCGCGCGTGACGCGCCCAAGGCGCGCCACGCTGCGGCTATCCGCAGGTCACGCGCGTGCGTGACGCAAGCGGCCCCCCTCGGGTACCAGGACGCTTACCGCCACAATGGCGACAGCGAGGCCCGCATGGAGCCACCGATCGGCTTCGTTGACGTGGACGAGGCCCAGGAGGAGTGGGCCGGCGGTCAGGAACCCGGCGATCGCGACGACCACATAGAGAAGAGCGATTGCGCGGAGCGCTGACAGGGCCACCCCGGCATAGGCGCCGGCGAGGAACGCCGCGCCCGTCACGATGTGGACGATGTTGTGGGCGGCATTGGTTTCGAAGATCCCTGTCGGCGAGGCGATCGGGTTGGGCACGAAGCCGACGAGCCCGATCGAGATGAACGTGACTCCGAGGAGCTTCGCGACGAAGCTTGCATTCCAGTATTTGTCTACCATCGGGGTTCTCCTTCGACGCACCGATCACGTCGAGTTCACGCGGCCACGCGAGCCGTCGTAACCAGCGGGAAGTCGATCTCGGTTCCGGCGATGTGGTTGAAATAGTTCGTGAAGATGTTCATCGCGGCATGGGCGACCATCTCGACGACTTCCTCGTCCGAGAAGCCCGCATCGCGAACGGCTCCGAGGTCTTCCGAATCGAGACGGCCGCGCTCGTGCACGATCTTGACGACGAAGGCGAGAGCCGCGGCGGTCTTGGTGTCGCTCGACGTGCCCGCAAGGTTGCGCTCGATCTCGTCGTGTGGGACGCCGGCCTTCTTGCCGAGCAGGCTATGTGCGGAGGCGCAGTAATCGCATGTATTGGCGCCTGCCACGGCAATCGCGATCTGCTCGCGCAGCTTGGGGGGCAGAACTCCGCCGGCCAGCGCGCCCGAGAGGCCTAGATAACCACCCAGCGCCGCGGGCGAATGCGCCATGGTGGCGATGAGGTAGGGCACGCCTCCCATCTGCGCTTTGACGGCTTGGAGCAGGTCCTTCGTTGCCCCGGACACCGATGTGGGATCGAGCTTTGCGATACGTTGCATGGCTTATTCTCCTGTAGGGACCGGCACAGCGGCACCGGATCCACGCAGGAGACATCGGCTCGAAGAGACGTTCGAGCAAGATCGACGCCCGAATTGGCGACGACCTGCAACAACAACGGGACGATCTGCAAAAAACAGCTCAGCCGGACCGAAAATCAGAGGGCGGCGCGCCGAACTTCTGCGTAAAGGCGCGGGTGAAAGCCGCAGCCGACTGATAACCCACCTTGGTCGCGACCTCCTGGACGTTCACGCGCGGCTGCGCGAGGAGAACGAGCGCCCTCTGCAGACGCCAATCGGAAAGGTAGCTCATGGGACCATCACCCATCAGCTCGCTGAACCTCTCGGCGAACCGGCTGCGCGACATGCCTATCTGCAACGCGAGGCTTTCGACGGTCCACGGCTTGGCCGGGTCGCCGTGAACGAGCTCGAGCGCGCGGCCGATCTGCGGGTCGGTCATGGCCTCGACGACGCGGGCGAGGTCCGGACAACGCTCGATGCTCGCGCGCACCGTCTCGATGAAGAAGACCTCCGAAAGACGTGCGATCGCCGCGGCCGCGCCGAGGCCCTCGACGAACACCCGGCGCACGACGAGGCGCAAGGTCTCGTCGAGCATCGCATGGCGCGCGCGATCGCCTGCCGTCATGACGATGACCTCCGGCAAGGCGCGGAGCAATGGGTGATCGGCTCCCTCGTTGAAGCCGAAATGCCCGCAAACCATTTGTGTGGAAGCGCTAGGATCGCCCTTGCCGACGACGAAAACGCCGCTTCCGTCATAGCCCGCCTCCTGCAGCACTCGCTCCAGAGCAGCTGGCTTGCGGCCTGAGCGATCAGCGAGGACATGTTGCTGCCCGCGCGGGATCACGATGAGATCGCCGGGACCTATGTCCGCCGTGCGCCCGGAAGCGAGTGCCACATGGCAACGGCCTTGGATCACGAGATGGAACCGCGCGGCTCGAGGATAAGCGGGCACGGTGATCGCCCAGGGCGGCGAATAATCCGTGCGGAAATAGAGGGTTGCCCGCAGGCGAATCGTCTCGAAAATGTCGCTGAGTACATCGGTCATGCAGAAGGTCCGGTTTCTCTGGACGCTCAGCATAAATTCTTGCGAAAACGGGGGCAACGGAGCCGGCGAGGCAAGATGATCGTCCTGAAGCGCGTCTACGACCCCTTCGATCCCGCGGACGGCACGCGCGTTCTGGTCGACCGCCTGTGGCCGCGCGGCCTGAGGCGCGAGGACGCGCGTATCGACGAATGGGTGAAGGATGTCGCGCCAAGCACGGAGCTGCGCCGCTGGTATGGGCATCGCCCGGAGCTTTGGCCGGAGTTCCAGGTGCGCTACGCCCGAGAGCTGGCTCGGCCGGACGTGGCGGAAGCGCTGCGTCGATTATGCGACCTCGGTCGTGTGGGAACGCTCACGCTCCTCACAGCGACCCGCACTGAAGCAGAGAGCCACGCCGTCGTGCTGCGCCGGGTCCTTTTGGATCTCGCTCGCCACTGACCTTGCGCTCAGAGCGCGACGAGGCCCTTCGCGTAGCGTCGCCAGTTCGCCACATAATGCGCGGCGCTCTCGCGCAGCTTCGCGACCGCATCCTCGTCCAACGTGCGCACGAGCTTGGCCGGCGCGCCGACGAGGAGGGAATTATCCGGAAATTCCTTGCCCTCGGTCACGAGGGCATTGGCGCCGACGAGGCTGTTCTTGCCGATCCTGGCGCCGTTGAGAAGCGTCGAGCCCATGCCGACGAGGCAATTCTCTCCGATCGTGCAGCCGTGGAGGGTCACCTGGTGGCCGATCGTGCAGTCCGGCCCGATCGTCAGGGGATAGCCGATGTCGGTGTGGAGAAGCGATCCGTCCTGCACGTTGGATCGCTCGCCGATCAGGATCTCCTCGTTGTCGCCGCGCAAGACAACGCCGAACCACACCGAGGCGTCCTGGAGGAGCCGCACCTTTCCGATGACCGTTGCGTCGGGCGCGATCCAATAGCGGTTGTCCGCGGGCAGGATCGGCGCCGCGCCGTCGAGCGCATAGAGCGGCATGGCGGGGAGTTCCGTGAGTGAGAAGTGCCTGTGGGACGGCGGTCTACAGTTCCGATTTGTCGCAGTTTCGCATCGATGGCGCTGCCGCGAACCCTCGCCAGCGATCTGCGGGCAGGACCTCGGCTCGCTGGAAATTGCTCTAGACGTCCTCGAGGTCGATGTCGAGGATCGCCATTTGAAGGGTGAAGCTCTTGCCCTTCGGGTCGTCGGCCGAGATCACGCCGATAAAATCGTCGCCGCTCGTCAGCTCGACGGAGTCGCTCTTCTTCCCGCGCGCGACGATCTTCAGCTTGTCGGTCTCGAAGAGCCGACGCAGGTAGTCCTGCAGCACCGGCCGCTCGACGGGGATCTTCATCTCGAAGGCGAAGGAGCGATCGCCGTCCTCGTCATCGACCGTGATGGCGCCGATCTGGCGCTCGCCGAGATGCACATCGGCATCGTCCGGGTTGCGCCGGCCCTGCGTGACCTTGATCGCCTGATTGCCGAGGGACTGGCGTAAGAACCCCTGCAACTTGCGGATTTCGACCTTGTCCAAGGCGCTCTCCCAAGCAAACCGCTCTACATATTTGTGCTATCGCAACTTCGCGACGCGAACCGGCCTCCGCTTCGCTGGAAACTGCACTCGGATCTGCCAGAAAAGGCGGGTCGCCGCAATCTTGCCCGTCCCGGCGAACCGGACAAGGCCTTCGAGGCGAACGCGGGCGATGACCGGACCGCACGATCCGGATTGCGGGGCGAAGCACCGCTTCCTAGATCCCGGGGAACGCGGCCGAGCTTCGCTCGAGAGATCCCGGGGGATTTCGCGCAACATGCCAATGGCGTCGATGAAGACAATCGCACGGGCATTGCGCCGTGTCGTCGCCGGTCTCGCCCTTGCCGCGAGCTCGGCTCCTTGGCCGGCTTCGGCGCTCGTCGGGCCGACCCGGGAGGCCCCGGAACTCGCGCCCTATGTGGTGATGGTCGTCGATCGCCGCGACATGAGCTATTGCACCGGAACCGTGATCGGCCGGAGCATCGTGCTCACCGCGGCGCATTGCGTGGAGAGCCCGGAAAACATCTCGATCTATCATCCCGACGACGACGACGGCGAAGGCACCTTTCTCCCCACAGCCGATGTCGCCGTTCATCCGGGGTACCGTCCGGATGCCGCGCAGCGGCGCGTGCTTTCGATCGATCTCGCACTGGTGCGGCTCGCCGACCCCTTGCCTTCGCATTTTCGACCGGTGTCGCTTTCGGACAAGCTTCGCGTCGAGATCGGGCAGAAGCTTTCGCTCGCCGGCTTCGGGATCGCGGACGAGACGCGTCCCAAGACGGGGGGTGTGCTGCGCGAGGGCACGGTCGAGGTGAGAGGGACAACGCCGCCCTTCCTCGTGCGCCTCGCCGATCCGCGAGGCCAGGGCCTCGGCGGCTGTACGGGAGATTCCGGTGCGCCGATCTTCGCCCCCGGCGAGCCCGGCATCGTCGCCGTCGCGATCTGGGCGAAAGGCGAGGACGGGCAAAGATGCGGGGCCGCGACCGAGGCCGCGCTCGTCGCGCCGCACCGCCATTGGATCGAGGCGATCCTGCAAAGCTGGGCGCGCGAATCTCGCACGAGGTGACGCGGCCGTTCACCGCGGGCGATGGGGCGCAGCAAAGCTTCGCGAGCAAAGCCTTTCGGATCGCCGCGAACCTCGCCCTCGAGATCGAGGACCTGCGCGCAGGGGTTGTGAAGCGCGGCAAAGGTTGGACAGCCCAGACCCGGGAAACGCTGGAGGACGAGATGCGGCGATCGGGCTACCGGCCGATCGCCTGACCCCGGCTCGTCACGCGCCGGGAAGCAAGCATCGCCATTTCCCGGACGTGTATCGAGCGTCGAAGCAGTCACGCCGATGGTGGGGGAGGTAGGACTCGAACCTACGAAGGCATAGCCAGCGGATTTACAGTCCGCCCCCTTTGCCGCTCGGGACACTCCCCCAATGGCCGCGAGCCGCAGCCCGGGTGGCCGCGCTTATGCGAACCCGGCCCGACCCTGTCAACCGAAAACCTCGACGCTTCCGGGTCCGGAATTGCTCGCGTATGGAAGGCATGCAAGAAATGCAATGCAGGGCGTTGCCCGCAAGGGCGAGGGGCACGTGACGCGCGGAAAGTCCCGAGGCTTCGACACCGAAGCGAGGAGGCCCGGCAAGCCGGGCCTGCCGCGCGTTCGAGACCGCCCGACGACAAAGGACGCGGCGCCGCGTGGCGGCGAACGGCCCTCTCGGCCGAGCCCGGCGGGAGGCGGACGAGAGCGCGAGCGCGCGATGCGACCGGCGATCCCACGCAAGGACGCAGGGCGCCTCGTCCTCTACGGAACCCATGCGGTCCGCGAAGCCTTGCACTGCCGGCGGCGCGAGATTTTCGATGCTTTCGCGACGACCGAGGCGGCCGAGCGGCTCGGCGCCGACCTCGCTTCCGCCGGCCTCGTCGCGCACATCGTCGAGGTGCAGGACCTCGCGCGGCGCCTCGGCCCGAATGCGGTGCACCAAGGCATCATGGTCGAGGCCGGTCCCCTTCCCGAGATCGGCCTCGAGGACATCCCGTCGCGAAGCGGCATCGTGCTCGTGCTCGACCAGATCACCGACCCGCACAATGTCGGCGCGATCCTGCGCAGCGCCGCGGCCTTCGGCGTCGATGCGCTCGTGACGACCGAGCGTCACAGCCCGGCGCTGTCGGGGCTCGTCGCCAAGGCCGCCTCCGGCGGGCTCGAGCATGTCCCGGTCGTCACGGCGGTGAACCTCGCCCGCGCGCTCGGCGATCTCGGCGATCTCGGCTACCAGCGGATCGGGCTCGACTCCGCCGCACCCGCGAGCCTCGCGGAGATCGACCTGGCGCGCCCCCTCGCCCTCGTCCTCGGCGGCGAGGGCAAAGGGCTTCGGCGGCTGACACGAGACAGATGCGATCTTCTCGCGCGGCTCGACATGCCCGGCGCGATCAAGAGCCTCAATGTCTCGAATGCTTGCGCGGTGGCCCTGACGCTGGTGCACTCCCGTTCGCCGGCCGGCTAGAGCGGGATGAGGAAAAGTGGACACCGGTTTTCCGGCGCAATCGCGTTTACGCAGATTGCGTAAACTTATCTGCCTATCCCGCTCTGAACTTTTGGAATCGATCACGTTTCATGACCTTGGATCGAGTCGATCCAAAGTCATCGTGATCTCGAGCGGGATGAGGAAAAGGGGGACACCGGTTTTCCGGCGCAATCGCGTTTACGCAGATTGCGTAAACTTATCTGCCTATCCCGCTCTAAGCTTTTGGAATCGATCACGTTTCATGACTTTGGATCGACTCGATCCAAGGTCATCGTGATCTAGGCTCGTCGGCGGCCTCCGCGGCGGTCCAGTCGAGCTCGAGCGGACCGCGCCAGCGGCCATAGGCCCAGGGTTGCCACCATCGGGCGTGCGAGGGCACGTCCGGCGGCACCGGATCGTAGCCCGCCGTCCCCCACGGGTGGCAGCGGCAGAGCCGCGCGAGCCCCATGAATCCCCCGGCCCAGAGACCGTGCCGCTCGATCGCCTCGTCCATATAGGCGGAGCAGGTCGGCAGATGCCGGCATCGCGACCCAGCGACCGAAGACAAGCTGAGCTGATACGCGCGGATGGCGAGACGCGCCATGCGAGATCCGATCCGGAACGGGGACGACATGGCGGATCCGGCTTTCCTCTTATCCTGGGGCAGTGTTGCAGCCCTGCACTGGCAGCACCGCGGGCTGCAGATCATATTGGGCCACCATCCGAGCAGCTCCAGTCCCCGTGGTGCCGAATTGTCCATCCTCCGCCCGTTGCGCCTCGCGAGCCTCCTCGCCGCCTCCGTCTCGACCGCCTCCGCGGCAGACCTCGCCCCGGCCCCCGCGCCGGCCCCTTTGATCGTGACCCTCGGGGTCGGACCGCAGGTCCTTCCCTCCTTTCCCGGCGCGCGAACCTACAGGGTCTGGCCCATCGGCACCCTCGCCTGGCATCGCGAGGGCGAGCCGGTGCCCTTCACCTCTCCGGACGACGGATTCGGGGTCGCGCTCCTGGATCTCGGCTGGCTCAAGGCCGGACCCGTGGGTCGCGTCCTGCCCCGCCGCGGCCTGAGCAATGGCAACGGCAATTTCTTCGGCCTCCACGATGTCGGCTGGACGCTCGAGATCGGCGGCTTCACGGAAGTCTGGCTCGCCCCTTTCCTGCGGACCAGGCTCGAGCTTCGCCAAGGCGTCAACGGGCATCGCGGGCTCGACGCGACTGTCGGCATCGATGGAATTGCGAAATACGGCGCGCTGACGCTCGCGCTCGGGCCACGTCTCACGCTCGGAAACTCGACCTTCATGAACGCCTATTTCTCGGTGACTCCCGCCGAGGCCCTGGCGAACGGAAGGGTCGGACCCTACCAGGCCTCGGGCGGCGTGACGTCCTTCGGCGGGGTCGTCTCGGCGCGCTACGATTTCCTGCCAAATCTCAGCGCGACGCTCTATGCAGGCTACGAGCGCCTCGTCAACAGCGCGGCGCAGAGCCCGATTCCCAACCAGCTCGGATCGCTGAACCAATGGTCCGGCGGCGCCGTCCTCGCCTATTCGTTCCAGGTACCGGGCTTGTAGCCCGCGCTGGCGTCGCAGTCCCTTGCGGGAGCGGTGCGGACCGCACACATGTGGAGTCGTGGGCGGACGGAAGGACGATCCGGCTCAGTCGCTCCCCGACGCCTTCGCGGCGGCCTCGATCTGGTTGATGCAATCGACGGTCGCCTCGAATGTCAGCAAGGTCGAGGCATGGCGTGCCTTGAAGTCGCGAACCGGCTCGAGCACGGCGATCTCGGCCCATTTGCCGCCGGGGGCCGGCCCGTTCTCCTTGAGCATGGCGCGGACCTGGTCGCGGAGCGCGCGCAGCTCGGGGCCGGTCGAGCCGATCACGTTGCGCGCCATGATCGAGGCGGCCGCCTGGCTCAAGGCGCAAGCTTTGACGTCATGGGCGAAATCGGCGACCTTCCCGTCCTCCATCACGAGGTCGACGACGATGGTCGATCCGCAGAGCTTCGAATGCGCCTTCGCCGTCGCGTCCGGCGCGGCGAGACGCCCCTGACGTGGTATGTTCCCTGCTAGGTCGAGGATCTGTTGCGAGTAGATGTTGGTCAGCATGGCTCGGCAGATGACCCGGGTTCAGGTGACGTCGCTTCCTCGGTCTTATATAAGGTAACGGAGCTTCACGAAGGAGGTCCGGCGCACGACCAAGCAAATCCCGGGCAACCGTCCGCCCGGTGCCGCCGCGCTGCGGTGCAAATCTCGAGGACGCTCATTCCAACTCTTAGGGAGGCACCACATGGATGCCGTGGTTAAGTCCTTGCTCGAACGTCCTCAGCCACAGCCGATCAGCTCACCGCCCGCCCGCCCGACCCGCGAGGAAGCCGAGGCTGCGGTTCGCGTCCTCTTGCGCTGGGCCGGGGACGATCCGTCGCGCGAGGGCCTGCGCGACACGCCGAAGCGCGTCGCCCGCGCCTTCGAGGAATTCTTCTCGGGCTATCGCGAGGATCCCGCCCATGTGCTGGCGAAGGTCTTCGAGGAGGTGCACGGCTACGACGATATCGTGCTCGTGCGCGACATCCCCTTCTCGTCCCATTGCGAGCATCACATGGTGCCGTTCTTCGGGGTCGCCCATATCGCCTATTACCCGTCCGAGGTCGGCGTGGTCGGTCTCTCGAAGCTCGCCCGGCTGGTCGATGTCTTCGCCAAGCGGCTGCAGACCCAGGAAGCCTTGACCGCGCAGGTCATCGGCGCCATCGACCGGGCGCTGCATCCACGCGGCGCCGCGGTGATGCTCGAGGCGGAGCATATGTGCATGTCCATGCGCGGCGTGCAGAAGCACGGCACTGCAACGCTCACCACGCAGTTCACCGGCGTGTTTCGCGACGATCCCGCCGAGCAGGTGCGGTTCCTGTCCATGGTTCGCCAGGGCAAGTGACCGGCCGCCTCTCCTTCCTCGACACGGCGAGCACCCGCGACCGCCGGCCGAGCCCATGGAGTACATCGACGGAGGCCATGAGATGGATCCCGGGCAGCCCGCCGATCCTTCCAGCGGTCGAGATCACGATCACCTCGGATCGACTCGATCCAAGGTCATGAACATGATCGATTCCGAGAGCTCGGAGCGGGACAGAAAGCCGGTGTCCGCTTTTCCTGGTCCCGCTCCGGACAAGGTCGCGCTCGAGGAGGGCACCGCCTTCACGCCCCGCTTCGATGCCGACGGGCTGATCGCCTGCATCACGACCGATGCGCGCGACGGCCATGTCCTCATGCTCGCCTATATGAATACGGAGGCCCTGCGGCTCACGCTCGAGACCGGCGTCGCGCATTATTGGTCGCGGTCGCGCCGCGCGCTCTGGCGCAAGGGCGACACGTCGGGGCAGGTTCAGGCCGTCGAGAGCATCGCGACTGACTGCGACCAGGACGCACTTCTGCTCGCCGTCACCCCGGGCGGCGACGGCGGCGCGTGCCATACCGGCCGCCGCTCTTGCTTCTATCGCAAGGTGGTCCGGGACGGCGCTACGGTGGCGCTCGCGCTGGACTAGATCACGATGACTTTGGATCGAATCCATCCAAAGTCGTCGTGATCGAGAGCGGCGCCTTTTGGATCCGATCGCGACGGCCCGCAGCGCGCCCGGCGCACTTTGTCGCAGGGTCTCGATGCCGACCGGGTTCCAGCGCCTGCATTGTGGCGCGGCCACCGCCGCCGGACAGCGACGCCGCGACACTCTTTTGGACGCACGGCTTTGTTACCCTGCTTATCGGTGCCCGCTTCGCTCGGGTGAACGCAGCTTTCCTCAAATGGGTCATTCCGGCGGACGATCTTTCGATTAGGTTTCTCGACAGCGGACTTATGCAGTACTGCCTTCGTCCGAGTCCCATCAACCAATCGATATCGGCGGAATTTCGAGCCGGACTCCGCAACGGCGCGCTCGTCCCGGATTTTCCTCTCGATCGACGAGCCTTCCGTGCCCCAAGGCGCGCGACGTCTCCACTCCGGAACCGCAGGGGAGCTTCTCATCGTGTCAATGATCCCATTCTGCAATACGGCTCGGCTCGAGGCCAAGGATTTCGGAGGCATGGCTGGCGCCGAGCCTTCTGCCCGGCTCGCAGAGATCTCGTCGTCGCTCGACGAGAGCACGGTGCCGCCTCTTCCGGTACAGGGGGGGATCGTGCTCATCGAGCCGCGAACGTTGATCCGCGAGTGCCTCGCCAAATGCCTCGAGGCGGCGACCCAAGGCGAAACCGTCCATGCCTTCGCCTCGGCGTCGGACTGGGCGGAGGCCCGCATCCCGGGTTCCGTCGCGCCATTGATCTTGCTCGGTACGGCCGATTTCGGCGAGGCCGAGCTCGAGCGTGAGGTCGCGATTCTGGCGCAGGAGGACCCTTCCGCCTCGATCGTGCTGCTCGCCGACGACATGAAGCCCAACCACGTCCTCGGCGCGCTCGACCGAGGCGCCCGCGGCTATATCCCGACGCGAATGCCGTTCGACGTCGCCGTGAAGGCGATCCACCTCGTGCGCGCCGGGGGAACCTTCATTCCCGTCGAAAGCCTCAGGGGACCGAGGGAACTCGCGCAGCTCGAGCGGTCCGGCTCGAAGCCCGAGCCCAAGGAGCAGTTCACCGCCCGCCAGCGCGCCGTGATCGACGCGCTGCGCCAGGGAAAAGCGAACAAGATCATCGCCTTCGAGCTGAACATGCGGGAAAGCACGGTCAAGGTCCACGTCCGCAATATCATGAAGAAGCTCAACGCGAAAAACCGCACCGAGGTCGCCTATCGGGTCAGCGCGATGGCGGCCGGCTACTAGATCACGACGACTTTGGATCGAACCGATCCAAAGTCATGAAACGCGATCGATTCCAAAAGTTTAGAGCGGGATAACAGATAAGTTTACGCAATCTGCGTAAACGCGACTGCGTCGGAAAACCGGTGTCCACTTTTCCTCATCCCGCTCTAGAGCATTTTCCAGCGAAGTGGCCTCCGGTTCGCGTCGCAAAAATACGATAAAACAATGTTGTAGAGCGGCTTCAAAGTCCGCCGGATCGCGAGCCGGTCCAGGATCGCGGCGGCGCCCGATCCGCGATCTTTACGAAGTCTTTACCTTGACTTGGGATTGCTAGCTCGGCCCGCAGCATTGATCGGCGTCGAGGTGAGCACCCATGTCCCGGAGTGAGCGACGCGACCGCCCCCACGACATTTTTCGTCTCCACGCCGAGAGTGACCCCGTCGTCGGCATCGCGGCGTCCGGGCTCGAGGGCCCGGCTCGATCTCCTCGCGCGATCGCGGGTCGAGCATGACCGTGAGAATCGGCACCCTCGACACCCGCCCCCATCCCACGGGCCGGGCGCCGGCGACTCCTGCCGTGCGGCGGTCTCGCCCGGACGATCCCGCGCTCTCCCCCGACAGGCGCCGGACACCGGAGCTGCGCGCTTCCGCTTTCCTCCGGGATCCTTCGAAGACAAGAGCCAGAATGGTCACGCTCTATCACCATCCGCTCTGCGCGCAGTCCCGCTTCGTTCGGCTCCTTCTCGCCGAATACGGGATCGAGCCGCAGCTGATCGAGGAGAATACCTACGAGCGCCGGCGCGAGTTTCTCGCGCTCGATCCGGCCGGCCAGACGCCGGTGCTGATCGATCCGCCCGACCTCGTCGTGCCCGGCGCCGGAGCCATCGCCGAATATTTCGACGAGACGCGGGGTCAGGGTCTCGGCAAGCATCGTCTCCTGCCCGACGACCCCACCGCGCGCGTCGAGGTGCGTCGCCTCGTCGACTGGTTCAACCGGAAATTCTTCGACGAGGTGACGAGCTTCCTGGTGACCGAGAAGGTCCTCAAGCGCTACATGTCGCGGGAGCAGGGCGGCGGCGCCCCCGATACCGATCTGGTCCGGGCGGCGCGCAGCAACATTCGCACCCATATACGCTATATCGGCTATCTGGCGGGACGCCGAAAATGGCTGGCGGGGAGCAGCTTGTCCCATGCCGATCTCGCGGCGGCGGCGCAGCTTTCCTGCGTCGATTTTCTCGGCGACGTGCCATGGGACGAGAACGAGCCGGCGAAGGTCTGGTATGCGCGGATGAAGTCGCGGCCCTCGTTCCGTCCGCTTCTCGCCGACACCTTGCCCGGACTGACGGCCGCGCCGGTCTACGCGGATCTCGATTTCTGACCGCGGACCTCGCGGCTCAGCTGAAAACCGAGGCGAGCGACCTCGGGTTCGACCTCTGCAAGATCACGCATCCCGATGCCGCGGGCGACGCGGCGGCCAAGCTCCAGGCCTGGCTCGCGACCGGCGCGGCCGGAGACATGACCTGGCTCGCGGAGAAGGCCGAGAGGCGCATGGACCCGCGCAAGCTCTGGCCCGAGGTCGAAAGCATCGTGCTCGTCGGCATGAACTATGGCCCGGCCGAGGATCCCCTGGCCACGCTCGCGCTGAGATCCGCCGCCAATATTTCCGTCTATGCGCGAAACCGGGATTATCACGATCTCGTCAAAGGCCGCCTCAAGCTGCTCGCCGGCCGGCTCGTGGCTCGCGCGCCGGGCACGGAGGTGAAGGTCTTCGTCGATACGGCGCCGGTGATGGAGAAGCCCTTGGCCCACGCCGCGGGGCTCGGCTGGCAGGGCAAGCACACCAACCTCGTCTCGCGAGATTACGGCTCCTGGCTCTTCCTCGGCGTGCTCTTCACGACGCTCGAGCTTTTGCCCGACGCGCCAGAGACGGATCATTGTGGCAGCTGCCGGGCCTGCCTCGACGTCTGCCCGACGAAGGCGTTCCCGCGCCCCTATGTGCTCGACGCGCGGCGCTGCATCTCCTATCTCACGATCGAGCACAAGGGTCCTATCGCTGCCGAGCTCCGCCCGCTCCTCGGCAATCGCATCTACGGCTGCGACGATTGCCTCGCGGTCTGCCCCTGGAACAAGTTCGCCCGCGCGGCCCGCGAGACCAAGCTTCAGGCGCGCGCCGACCTCGAGAGGCCCGCGCTCGCAGAGCTCCTCGGTCTCGAGGACGCCGCTTTTCGACGGTTCTTCTCGGGCAGCCCCGTCAAGCGGATCGGGATCGACCGTTTCATGCGCAATGTCCTCATTGCGGCGGGAAATTCGGGTGATGCGACGCTCGCCGGGACGGTCGCGGCGCGGCTCGCGAGCCCATCGTCCCTCGTGCGCGCCATGGCGGTGTGGGCGCTCGGCCGTCTCGATCCGGATCGCCTGGCGACCTTATCTGCCGCGCATCGGCCGCACGAGCCCGACGCGGACGTGGCGGCGGAATGGGCCGCGGCCCTAGACCGAGGCGCGCGGCCGGTGCCTAGAGCGGGATGAAGAAAAGTGCACAGCGGTCTTCCGCCCGCATTCCGCTCTAAGCTTTTGAAATCAATAATGTTTCATGACTTCGGATCGATTCGATCCAAAGTCATTGTGATCTAGAGGATCCTCGCCGTGAAGCTCTTCGCCTTCGGCCTCGGCTATAGCGCGCAGCACTTCGTGGACCGGTTCGGCGCCGCCTTCGACGGCATCTCCGGGACGGTGCGCTGCGCGGCCAAGGCCGAGGAGCTCGGGTCTCGAGGGATCGAGGCTTTCGTCTTCGCATCCGATCGCGACGATGGGGCGATCGCGGATCGAGCCGCGCAGGCTGATGTCCTCCTGATCTCGGTTCCTCCGGACGCCTCAGTCGATCCGGTGCTCGCCCGCTACGGCCGCACGATCATGCGGTCGCCGAACAGGCAGGTCCTCGTCTATCTCTCGACCATCGGGGTCTACGGCGATCGGCAAGGCGGCTGGGTCGACGAGGAGACCGAGCCCGCGCCCTCGACCCATCGCTCGCGCACGCGGCTCCAGGCGGAACGGTCCTGGGCTGCGATCGGGACGGAGCCCTCCAAGAAAACCCACATCCTGCGGCTCGCCGGCATCTATGGCCCGACCCGCAACGCGCTCGTCGCCCTGCGCCGCGGCACGGCCCGGCGGATCGTGAAGAAGGACCAGGTCTTCAACCGCATTCATGTCGAGGACATCGGCCGTGCCATTGCCGCCGCGATCGCGCATCCCGGCCGGGGGCGGGCCTGGAATGTCGCCGACGATGCTCCGGCCCCGCCGCAGGACGTCGTGACCTATGCGGCCCGTCTGATGGGCATCGTGCCCCCGCCCGAGCAGGATTTGGAGGAGGCCGATCTCACCCCCCTGGCGCGCAGCTTCTACGCCGAGAACAAGCGGGCCTCGAACAAGCTCCTGAAGGACGTGCTCGGCGTCGAGCTCGCCTATCCGACCTATCGCGTCGGCCTCGACGCCTTGTGGGAGGCCGGCGAGGGACGGCTCGAGCCCGAGGCCGCGCCGGAGCCCGCGGCCCCCGCCGCCGCCGCGAGCGGAGACGATTAGGTCGCCGTCCCACCGAAGGCCTCCCGCGCCCTACCTGACGACATTGACTGCCGTCGTGACCGCATAGGCCGCCGAGAAGATCGGCTGCGTCACGAGATTCACGATCGTCAGCACCTTCGCCATGTCGGTGATCGGCGAGTAGGAGACGAAGACGATATCCTTGTTGCGCATCACGAACCGGCGCTGCAGGAAGAGCGAGGTCGGCTCGCGCATGTTGATGTGATAGGCGACGGGAACGACCCCGGCGCCGTGCAACGCGGGCGAGACGTTCGGGAAGGCGCGCGCGAGGGCCGTGGGCTCGTAGCGGAGCACGAAGACCCCTTCGGGATCGGCGGCATTGTCGATGAGGCCGCCGGCCTTGGCGACCGCCTCCTCGAGCGTGATCCTGGCCTGGTCGAAGCTGACGACCGCATTGCGGCCGGTCGCCCCGACCGCCGTGAAGGTCTGCGGGTCCTGCACGATCGTCAGGACGTCGCCGGGCCGGGCGTAGATGTTCTCCTTCGGGTCGGTGAGCAGGGCCTGGAAGGGCACGCGAACCGTGCGGCCACCGCGGGACAGATCGATGAAGCTTTCACGGGCGGGAGCCTTGATGCCGCCGGCGACCGCGATCACGTCGAGAATGCGGTCGCCGCGCACGCTGAGCGGCACGCGTGCGCCGGCGACGACCTCTCCCGTCACCGTCACGGTATTGCTGATGTTGCGCGTGAGCGTGACGAGGGCTTGCGGCTCGATGGCCTTGCCCGCCAGCCGCTCGACGATCACGTTCTCGACCTCGGGCGGCGTCTTGCCGGCGACATGGACACGCCCGGCATAAGGAACGGTGATCGAGCCGTCGCGCGCCACGACCTGCTCCGGGATGATCGCGGAATGCGACCCGGGCAGCCGCGGGTCCCCGACCGGCGCGGAAAACAGGCCGCCGGCGGCCGCCTCCCACACCGTGACCACCACGCTGTCGCCGACGCCGATGCGCTGATCGACGGGCGGCCGATAGTCTCCGAACTGGCCGTAGAGGCTCGGCCCGTGCCACTGCGCGAGCAGGGTCACGACCCGGTCGTCGATCGCGATCAAGGCGAAGGGGGGTGCTTCCTGCCGGCCGGCCTCCATGATCGCGTCCGCGGAGGGACCCGACCTCGGGATGACGCCGCAGGTGGCCGATGCGAGACAGGCCACCAGGACCGCCGGCACGCGGAGCGCCTCGCACAATGTGCACCTGTGGACCATCGCCACGACGAGCCTCGCGCCACGACCTCGCCACGAAGCCTAGCCGGCGGCCAGTTTCTTGTCAGTGGATACATATGATTTTATGAAAATGTTCTGTGTTATTTCGATCGCCTGTTACTCTGTAGCAACATTCATCACATTGGCAGCCGGTTCAACCGCTCCGCCGCGCGAACGTGAGATAGACCGGCCGGCGCCCGGCGGCCTTCGCCTTGGCCTCGTATCGCGTCCCCGGCCATGAGTCCCAAGGCTCCTGCCAATCCTTCGCGGCCGCCGCTGTCCAGGTGAAATGCGGCGAAGCGAGGACACGCGCGAGGATCCATCCGGCGTAGTCGTCGCTGTCGGTGGCGACCCGAAGCTCGGCGCCGGGGCCCATGATCCGGGCGAGCCGCGCGAGCGTCTCGTCGCTCACGAACCGCCGCTTGTGCTGGCGCCGCTTCGGCCAAGGATCGGGATAGAGCAGGTAGACCCTGCCGACGGCGCCGGAGGGGAGAGCCTCGATGACGTTGCGCGCGTCGCCGTCGTGGAGGCGAATATTGCCGAGACCGTCCGCCTCGATGAGCTCGAGAGCCTTGGCGATGCCGTTGAGGAACGACTCGCAGCCGATGAGATTCACCTCGGGATGGCGGCGCGCCGCCGCGACGAGGTGCTCGCCCCCGCCGAACCCGATCTCGAGCCAGACCGGCCCAGGCCGACCTCCGAAAAGCGCCGCCGGATCGGGAATCGGCGCCGCCGCATCGAAGGTCAAGGTCGGCGCGAGATCGCGCAAGAGGCGGGTGTGCCCGACGCCGAGCTTCTTGCCCTTGCGCCTGCCGTGCAGCAGGCTCCTGCGCGACGGCTCACGGACGGCGCCCCGAGGGAGCCCCGCATCCGTCACGTCTCGCCGCCGCCGTCCGGCGGAGGAGCCTTGCGAGGCCGTCTCGTTCATCCTCGTCCGGCCGGCTCGTCCGTCGCGACCGCGACTCCCGCTAGATCACGACGACTTTGGATCGAATCGATCCAAAGTCATGACACGTGATCGATTCCAAAAGTGTAGAGCGGGATGCGCAGATAAGTTTACGCAATCTGCATAAACGCGATTGCGCCGGAAAACCACTGTACGCTTTTCCTCATCCCGCTCTAGGCGCCGAAGCCGCTACATCCTCAGGACAGGTAGGCCTTGATCTTGTCGCCGAGGTCGGTCCGCTCCCAGGAGAACCCGCCCTCCGCGTCCGGGGCGCGCCCGAAATGGCCATAGGCCGAGGTCCGCGCATAGATCGGCTTGTTGAGCTGCAGATGCTCCCGGATGCCGCGCGGCGACAGGCGCATGCTCTGCCCGAGCGCGGTCTCGAGCTTGTCCTCGGCCACCTGCCCCGTGCCGTGGGTATCGACATAGATCGACAGCGGCTCGGCCACGCCGATCGCATAGGAGAGCTGGATCGTGCAACGATCGGCGAGGCCCGCGGCGACGACGTTCTTGGCGAGGTAGCGCGCGGCATAGGCCGCGGAACGATCGACCTTGGTCGGGTCCTTGCCGGAAAAGGCGCCGCCGCCATGGGGTGCAGCGCCGCCGTAGGTATCCACGATGATCTTGCGCCCGGTCAGGCCGCAATCGCCGTCCGGGCCGCCGATCACGAACTTGCCCGTAGGATTGACGTGCCAGACGGTCTGCGGCGAGATCCAGGCCTCGGGCAAGGTCGCCCGAATATAGGGCTCGACGATCGCGCGGACGTCCTGCGAGGTCAGGTTCTCGTCGAGATGCTGGGTCGAGAGCACGATCTGGGTGACGCCGACCGGCTTGCCGTTCTCGTACTTGACGGTGACCTGGCTCTTCGCGTCGGGTCCGAGCTTCTTGGCCTCCCCCGCGCCGTTCTTGCGCTCGGTGGCGAGCACCTCGAGGATCTTGTGCGCATAGTAGATCGGCGCGGGCATCAGCTCGGGCGTCTCGCGACAGGCGTAGCCGAACATGATTCCCTGGTCGCCGGCGCCCTCGTCCTTGTTGCCGGCGGCATCGACGCCCTGAGCGATATCCGCCGATTGGGAATGGAGAAGCACCTCGACCCCGGCCGTGTTCCAATGGAAGCCGTCCTGCTCGTAGCCGATGCTCTTGATCGCCTGCCGCGCGGCCGCCTCGATCGCCGCGGTCGGGATCGCCGGACCGCGGACCTCGCCGGCGATCACGACACGGTTCGTCGTCGCGAGCGTCTCGCAGGCGACCCGGATCTGATAGGGATCGATGCCTGCCGCTTCGCCCTCACGGAAGAAGAGGTCGACGATCTCGTCCGAAATCCGGTCGCAGACCTTGTCCGGATGTCCTTCCGAAACCGACTCGCTCGTGAACACGTAGTTTTGGCGAGGCACGAACACTCTCCATTCTCGAGGAAACCGACCCGCAGGCCCGCGGCGCCGACAACGAACATCGACCCTCGAACGGGGTCGCGGTCCGGGAGATGCC
Organism: Beijerinckiaceae bacterium; assembly: GCA_024304885.1. Lineage (GTDB taxonomy): Bacteria > Pseudomonadota > Alphaproteobacteria > Rhizobiales > Beijerinckiaceae > Methylocapsa. The sequence continues at coordinate 282,302 of JALJOM010000008.1, read as the reverse complement.
AATAATCTGTTCGTTTTGTCAAGCCAATCGGCCCGCCCCGTTCGTTAAAACGAACAACCAAGGCTGCTTCGACCGCGCGCCGGTGCTCTCCTCGCTGGACCCGGCTCCAGCGGCGGCAGCCGTCGCGGTCGCAGCAGGATTCAACCCGGCTTGCCGTCGGGAAAATGGCCGCGGCTCGCTCCATTCCCGTTGGGGGCCTCGGCCCCCGCCGTGCCGGGGTGCTCCTCGGTCTCGGCGAGTGCGATGACGAGGTCGATGATTCGTTTCCGAACCTTGGGATCCTGGATCCGGGCGAAGGCCATGTTGAGATGGAGGCCCTCCGACGTCGACAAGAAATCGGAGACATAGGAGGGGGAGGAGTCTTCCGCCACGCCGGCCGGCGCGGCCTCCTCACGGGGGACGGCATCGAGCATGGGCGCGCCCTCGAAGAAGAAGGCCGGAGGCACGTCGAGCGTCCGTGAGATCTGCTGCAACCGGCTCGCGCCGATCCGATTCGTGCCCTTCTCGTATTTCTGCACCTGCTGAAAGGTCAAGCCGAGGGATTCCCCGAGCTTTTCCTGGCTCATCCCGAGCATGACCCGACGCATGCGCACTCGGCTGCCGACGTGCCGGTCGATCGGGTTTGGAACCTTCTTATCCTTGATCATAGCGAAACTTTCACAGTTCGTTACGACATTAAGATTCCGAAATTTTTCTCGCAACCGAAAATCCGCCGCGAGCCCCGATCGCGGCTCTCGTCCCCGGAACGATGAGAGTTCGGCCTGCGCAACCGCGGCTCGCCTTGCGAGATCGTCGCGCCGGACGGGCCGATGGTCGAAGCAGGCGAGCCGAGGGACACAATCCCTGCGTGCACCATTCGAAGATCAGATATCATTCGACGAAAATTAGCAAGCGTCGCTAGATCACGATGACTTTGGCTCGAATCGATCTAAAGGCATGAATCGTGATCGATTCCAAACGCTTAGATCGGGATGCGGGCGGAAGACCTCTGTACACTTTTCCTCGTCCCGCTGTAGAGCGCTTTCCCGCGAACCGGACAGCGGGTCGCGTCGCGAAAAGGGGCCGACGATACGGAGGTCTAGAGCAATTTCCAGCGAAGTGGACACCGGTTCGCGCGCGAAATTGCGACAAAACAAGAATGTAGAGCGGCTTTCCGATTCCACCGGATCGGAAGCTGCTCTAGTGACGCGCCCGACGCTCGGGAAGCGAAACGAGAAGCACACGCAGGCGCCCGACTAGCGCGACGAGGACCACGGCCGACCAGGTCAGGAAGGTTGCAAGCGTCGGAAATCGGGCGAAGATCGGCAGGTCGATCCGCTGCGGAAGCGGTCCGTCCAAGGTCCCCGTGATGCCGAGCGGCAGCTCCTTGCGAATGCGCCCATAGGCGTCGACGATCGCGGAAATGCCCGTGCCGGCGGCGCGGACGAGCGGCAATCCTTCCTCGATCGTGCGCAGCCTCGCGAGCTGGAAATGCTGATAGGGGCCGGCGGTCGTCCCGAACCAGCCGTCGTTGGTGACGTTGAGGAGCAGGCCCGGCCGCTCCTGCCCGGCGCCGGGCGGCACGACCTCGCCAGGGAAGATCGCCTCGTAGCAGACGAGCGGCGCCGCCTTCGGCAGGCCGGGGATGGAAAGAAGCTTGCGTTCCTTGCCCGGGTCGAAGCCGAAGGGGATATGAACGAACTGGCGAATCCCGAGGGGCGCGAGCCAGGACTGGAACGGCAAGTACTCGCCGAAAGGCACGAGATGCACCTTGTCGTAGCTCTCGGTGACGACCCCGCCGTCCACGACCTGGATCGCATTGAAGAATTCCGGCAGCTCTCCGGAGCGCCACAGCGAGGCATCCGTGCCGTTGGGTCCGAGCCCCGCGCGCGCGGCCCCGGTCACGAGCACCGTCCCCGGCGGCAGCGCCGCGCCGATCTGGACCAGGGCCTGCGGCTCGAGGCCGAGCAGGAAGGGAAAGGCGGACTCCGGCCAGATCAGGGCCGTGATCCCCGCGTCACCGAGCGGCTCGGCGCCAGCCTGCCCTTCGGAGAGCGCGATATAATGCGAGAGAAAAGCCTGGCCGTTCTCCGGCCGGAACTTCGCCCCGTGCGGGAGATTGGGCTGCATGATGCGCAGCTTCACCCCGGCAACGTCGGCCCGCTCGGCGCGGGCGAGCCGATAGGATCCGAAGGCGAGGATGCCCAAGAAGGCGACGAGGGCCATCGCGAGCGGCCGCAGGGAGAGCCGCGACGGCGGCGCCGCGAGCCCCGAGCGCGCGGCCGCGACGTCCTCGGGTGACCACCGGACCATCGGCCCCGGCGCCGCGAGAAGGAGCACGGTCAGGATCGTCAGCCCGTGCAAGCCGACGAGCGAGGCGATCTGAGCCGGAACCAGATGGTCGCCGAGCGCCATTCCGAAGGCGTTCCACGGGAACCCGGTGAGCACATTGCCCCGCAGCCATTCGGCGAGACCGAGACCAGCGGCCAGCGCAAAGACGCGGGCAGCGCCCGGAGACCAGAGCAGCCGGGCGAGGAGAAACCCGAAAGCCGGGAACAAGGCGAGGAAGGCGGGCACCCCGAGGACGCCGAGCGGCAAGGCCCAGGCGAACTCGTCGGGCTCGAGGAGGAAGGCCGCGCCGAGCCACCAGAAGGTGCCGAGAAAATAGCCGAAGCCCCACCACCAGCCGGCGCCGAAGGCCTGCCGAGCCGCGAGCGGGACAGCGCGCAGGACGAGGCGCCGCGCGGGGAGCTTTTGGTCCTTTCCGACGCATCCGTCGATCAGCCAGACGGCGATCGTCATCGCGACCAGCATAGCGGGCAAGAGATCGATCGGCGCCATGGCGAACGCCCCGACCCCGCCCGCGGCGAGCGCGATCACGTGCCGCCGCCAGCCTTCGGCGACGATCACGGCACGGGCGACCCTGCGCAGGGAGAGGGAACTTGCGATCATGCACGTTCGGGCAAGCGCCGGGAGTCGGGCACGGACGACCTCGCGTCCGTCCGCGTCGTGCGGGGGGCGGCTCGTTCCCTGCAGCATCAGGCCGATTCGACGCATGCTCCAGCATGCGCCTGTCGAGGCGGCGGATCTATGGCTTTTCCGCTCGTACCGCCGCGCGGTCACGGAGCCACGGCGCCGCAGGCGTCAGGCAGGATCGAGCCGATCCGGCTTCGAACGCATGTTCGGATCGAGGCTCGGCTAAGCCTCGAACTCGGCATAGACGATGTCTGGGACGAGCACCGGCCTGCCTCGACTGCGGTCCGTCGAGCCTGCCGAGCGCCCCGAGCACGTCCAGCTAATTTCCGAATCCGGGCTCGAGCGGTCGATGCCACGTCACCTCGCCAGCGGCGTATGCGCGGATGAACTCGTCTTGCTCGCTCTCGGTCATGTGGCCCCGTTCGGGTCACCGCCGCGCGAGGGCGGCTGACGAGATCGGCGCAGAGCTTCGACCAGCATGGGATTGGTCGGATCGCTCATGAGTGCTCCCCTCGAAACTACGCTCGTGGTAAGCACTCTTACGCCTGTCAGCTGATTTGTCTCGCGCTTCTCGAAGCTTCGCGAGCCGCGAACCGACCTTTTCCGAAAGTACCCCCATGACGATCCAGACCGCCGCCGAACCGAACCCCCTCCTCGAAGTATGGACCGGGACTTTCGAGATCCCGCCCTTCGACAAGATCACGCCGGAGCTCTTCGGCCCCGCTTTCGAGGTCGCCTTCGCCGAGCATCGCGCCGAGATCGAGAAGATCGCCGAGGACCCGTGCCCGCCGACCTTCGAGAAGGTGATCGCTGCGCTCGAGCGCAGCGGGAAGGCCCTCGACCGGGTCGGCTCCGTCTTCTTCAATCTCGCGGGCGCCCATACGAGCGACGAGATCGAGCGAATAGAGCGCGACATCACGCCGAGGCTCTCGCGCCACCGCAGCGAGATGCATGCGAACGAGGCCCTGTTCCGCAAGATCGAGGCCCTCTACGCCGCGCGGGAGACGCTCGGCCTCGACGCCGAAGAGATGCGCGTCCTCGAGCGCTACCACATTACCTTCACCCGTAACGGCGCGGGCCTCTCGCCCGAGGCCAAGGCGCGGCTCGCCGAGATCGGCGAGCGGCTCGCGGCGCTCGGCACGAAGTTCGGCCAGAACGTGCTCGCCGACGAGAAGGCCTATGTCCTCGTCCTCGAGACCCCCGAGGACCTCGCCGGCCTGCCGGACTCGCTCGTCGCGGCGGCGGCGCGGACCGCGGCCGACCGAGGCCTTCCCGGCAAGCACGCGATCACGCTCGCCCGCTCGAGCGTCGAGCCCTTCCTGCAGTTCTCGGCGCGGCGCGACCTGCGCGAGAAAGCCTTCCGCGCTTGGGCCGCACGCGGCGAATCGGGCGGCGCCACCGACAATTCGGCGATTGCCGCCGAGATGGTGCGGCTGCGCGCGGAGCGGGCGAAGCTCCTCGGCTACGACACTTTCGCCGAGTTTCGCCTCGCCGATACGATGGCCAAGACCCCGGAGGCCGCGCTCGGCCTCCTGCGCTCTGTGTGGGAGCCCGCGAAGGAGCAGGCCGCGCGGGACGCCGAGGCGCTGCAGGCCCTGATCGCGGCGGAAGGCGGCAATTTCACTCTCGCGCCCTGGGACTGGCGCTACTACGCCGAGAAGCTCCGCAAGGCGGAGCACGATCTCGACGAGGCCGAGACCAAGCCCTACCTCGCGCTCGACAAGATGATCGAGGCCGTCTTCTACACGGCGAGCCGGCTCTTCGGCCTCACCTTCGAGGAAAGGTTCGACCTCCCGCTCTACCATCCCGACGCGCGGGCATTCACGGTCACGGCAGCCGACGGCCGCGAGATCGCGCTCTTCATCGGCGATTATTTCGCGAGGCCCTCGAAGCACAGCGGCGCCTGGATGAGCACCTTCCGCGATCAGCAGAAGCTCGACGGCGAGGTGCTTCCGATCGTCGTCAACGTCTTGAACTTCGCCAAGGCGGCCGACGGCGCGGCGTGCCTCTTGAGCTTCGACGACGCCCATACGCTCTTCCACGAGTTCGGCCATGCGCTCCACGGCATGTTGTCGGACGTGACCTATCCGAAGCTCTCCGGCACCTCGGTCGCGCGCGACTTCGTGGAATTTCCCTCCCAGCTCTACGAGCATTGGCTCGAGCAGCCCGAGATCCTGCGCCGTTTCGCGCTCCACCACGAGACCGGCGAGGCCATGCCGGAGTCGCTCATCGAGCGGCTGCGCGCGGCACGCCGCTTCAACCAGGGCTTCGCCACGGTCGAGTTCGCCGCCTCGGCGCTCGTCGATCTCGCCCTCCACATGGATCCCGATCCGGGCGGAATCGACATCCTGCCATTCGAGCAACGCGAGCTCGCACGGCTCGGCATGCCGGAGACGATCGTGATGCGCCACCGTACCCCGCATTTTCAGCATATCTTCTCGGGCGACGGCTATTCGGCGGGTTACTACAGCTACCTCTGGTCGGAAATTCTCGATGCCGACGGGTTCGAGGCCTTCGAGGAGACCGGCGACGTGTTCGATCCCGCACTGGCGAAACGCCTCCACGACTTCGTCTATTCGGCGGGCTACTCGCGCGCGCCTGACGAGGCCTATGCCGGGTTTCGCGGGCGCGCGCCGACCTCCGAGGCCTTGTTGCGCAAGCGTGGGTTCGCTCCGGCGTGATAGGATGATGGCCTGCGCTGGAGGCTGCCATGGCCAAGGTCTTCGAGTTCCTGCGATCGGCGATCTACATCCTGCTCCTCGCGGTCGTCGCCGCCGTCGTGCTCTGGAACTTTCGCGCGCTCGATCGCGCGGTCAGGAACCTCTTCGTCCAGGCCTCGTCCATCAATACGATCGAGGTCTTGGGGCTCAAGCTCAGCTTCAACGCGCGGACGGTCGAGCTCGACCTCAAGTCGGATCTCGAGAACTACGAGCGCTATAATCCGAGCTGGTTCATCGACAACGGCTTCGACACCCGCGCCGACTACGAGGCCCACATCCTCGCCTTGACCCAGAGCCTCAGCCAGAGGGAGGTCGATCGGCTCGTCAATGTCGGCGAGCTGAAGAACCTCTGCACCTTCGAGCGCCCCGACGCCGAGATGCGGGTCTATTCCGCCACCGACGCGAGGCTGAAGGACAAGGGCCTCACCAAGATCACCGACAGCCCGGAAACCTTTCGGCGTGTTCGCGACCAGTTCGCGGTGCTCGACGCGAAAGGCGAGCTTCCCACGATCGGCCATCCGCTCTCCTGCTACGAGATGACTCGCACGGACGACGGCTACAATGTGCGAACGGTTCTGATCAAAGGCATGAGCCGAAGGTTCGGCCCCTCGGCCGACGCCAGGTAGCGCGCTCTAGAGGAGCGCGCCGCGCCCATCGCCACGCGCGGCTCGGCCGGCCCGTAAGGTGTGGCGCAAGGGTCTCACCTCCGGTTTTTTCGTTCGAGCCGTGTCCGGTTCGTTCGAAACGGCAGGCGCCGCCGCGTGCGCCCGCGCACCGCCGCAACCTGGACGCCCGGGCAATGTGCATCGAACGTTAAGCCATTCGGCCATAAGGATGCGCCGACTTGACCGGCCGCGAATGGCCCCCCTCGTGCAAAACAAGGAACGCGGTCATGTTGAAGGATGTCGTGATTGCTTTCGGGCTCGCCCTGCTGTGGTGGTTCACCGGAATTCCGATGTCGTTGCCGGCCGGCGCGGTCGCGCTCGAGAGCGACCGGGGAACCGAGGGCTGAAATCGTTTCCGGCCGAGAGCTTTTTCGAGCGAACCGGATACCGGCTCGCGTCACGAAAATGCGATAAAGCAAGAATGTAGAGCGGGTTTCCGATCAAGCGGATCGGAAAGGCACTTGCGCCCTCACACCTCGACCACGAGGACGTGAACCGTCGGGCGCTTGCCCCACGCCGATGCCACCGCATTGCGCACCGCTTTCTCGACCGCGGTCGAGACGACATCCGCGTCGCGCCGCCTCGAGCGCGGCAGGCCGTCGAAGGTCTGGAACAAGGCCTCGTCCACCACGGCATCCATGGCGGCTCCGGCGCGTGTCCGAGCGGGCATGCCGGCCGTCATGACATCGGGGACCCCGGCGAGCTCGCCCTTGGACGTCACGGCGAGTGCAATGGTCACGATGCCGGAGTCCGCGAGCCTCTTGCGCACGCGCAAGGCTTCATCGGTCACGGGCAGGAGCGCGGTGCCGTCCTTGCAGAACCGCCCACTCTGCACCTCGGCGACCGATCCCGGCTGGCCCGGGGCGAGCTTCACGACCATGCCGTTGCGCGCCTTCAGCACGTGCTCGATACCGAGACCCTTCGCGAAGGCCGCGTGCTCTGCGAGGTGAAGCTCCTCGCCGTGGGCCGGGACCACGATCTTCGGCTTGGTCCAGGCGTAATATTCGGCGACCTCGCCCCGGCGCGGATGACCCGAGGCATGGACCAGCGCCGTGCGATCGGTGACGACCGAGACGCCCCCCCGGATGAAATTGTTGATAATGCGCCCGACGTCGCGCTCGTTGCCGGGAATGGTGCGCGAGGAGAAGATCACGAGATCGCCGCGGGCGAGGGTCAGCAACGGATGTTCGCCCTCGGACAGGCGCGCGATGGCCGCGCGGCTCTCGCCCTGGCTGCCGGTCGCGAGCACGACCATCTTGTCGCGATCGAGATGAGCCAAGGCTTCGGCGGACCGGAACTCCTCGATCCCGTCGAGATAGCCGCACTCGCGGGCAACGAGGGCGACCCGCTCCATCGACCGGCCGACGGTCACGACCACACGTCCCGCCGCCGCGGCGGCCGTCGCCACGGCGCGCATACGCGCGACATTGGAGGCGAAGGTGGTGACGACGACGAGGCCCCGCGCCTCGGCCATGAGCCTCAGCAAGGTGCGTCCGACCTCGCCCTCGGAAGGGCTGAACCCTTCGCGCAGGATATTCGTCGAATCCGAGACGACGGCGAGCACGCCTTCCGCCCCGATCTCGGCGAGCCGCTTCGCATCGGTTGGCTTGCCGATCCCGGGCTCGGGATCGATCTTCCAGTCCCCGGAATGAATCACGGTACCGAGCGGGGTGCGGATCGCGAGCGCCGAGCTCTCGGGGATCGAATGGGCGACGGCGACGAGCTCGACGTCGAAAGGCGCGAGCGCGACCCTCTCTCCTTGGGCGACGATCGTCACCGGCACCGTGGGCGCATTGGGCTCGGCGGCGCGCTTGGCCTCGAGCAGCGTGGCGGCGAATCGAGATGCGTAGACCTTGCAGCCGAGCCGGGGCCAAAGCTCGAGGATCGCACCGATATGGTCCTCGTGGGCATGAGTGACGACGAGGCCGACGAGATCCTGCGGCATCTTCTCGATGAAGCTCGTATCCGGAACGACGAGGTCTATCCCCGCGAGCTCCGGCCCGGCGAAGCCGACCCCGCAATCGACCATGAGCCATTTGGTGGCCCCCTTGCGGCCAAAGCCGTAGAGGGCGAGGTTCATCCCGATCTCGCCGAGCCCGCCGAGCGGAACGAACAGGAGCTCGTCAGAGGTCTCGGTCATCAAATAGCCTTTCCTGGATCAAGCCCGGGCCGCGGTCTGACGGTCCGGCAGTGGCCCGAGAAATACGTCGCCGGCCTCGATCGCGACCTTGCCCGACGCCGTCGCGAGCACGAGGCGTCCGGTCGCGTCGATCGTCTCGAAGACGCCTTCGATCGTGGCGGACGGCCCCACCACGGTGATCATTGCGCCGAGACCTCCGGCGAAGGCCAGCCATTCCGCACGGATCGCCGCGAAATTGGCCCCGCCGGCCCAGATGTCGAGCCGGCCGGCCATGGCGCGAGCGAGAGGCTCGAGCACGCTCTCCGGCGCGACCGGGTGGCCGAGGATCTCGGCGAGGTCTGTCGCTCCGTAGGCCGTGTCCGGCGGATGCGAGGCGCAATTCACGCCGAAGCCGGCGACACAGGCAAATCGCCCGTCGGGCAGTACCGTGCTCTCGAGGAGGATGCCGCTGAGCTTGGCCCCTGCGAACAGGAGGTCGTTCGGCCATTTGATCGCAAGACGCGTGTCGCCCGCGAGGATGTCGCGCAAGGCCACGGCGAGCGCGGTGCCGGCGACGAAGCCGAGCTCGGCGGCGCGTTCGCGCGGTGCCGGCTCGACGAGGAGGAGGCTCGCGTAGAGATTGCCGGTGGGCGAGGTCCAGACCCGACCCTTTCGGCCGCGGCCGCGAGATTGGGCTTCGGCGAGGACCCAGAGGTGCCCGGGATCCCCGGCGCGGGCACGGGCCATGGCCTCGTCATTGGTCGAGCCGACGAGGCCGAGGCGGACGATGCGAAAGGGGTCGGGAGCCGATGGGACGATTGGCAATAGGCAAGACCCCGGTTCCGCAGGATGTCAGAACAAGGATTTCGCCGCTGCCGTGCTGGCAGTGATGAACGGGCCGGGATAGGCGAACAGGAGCAGCACCAGAACGCCCGTCACGGCGAGCACCGCGCGCAAGGCGAAGGCCGGCTTGTCGAAGGCCGGCGCCGGCTCGTCGAAATACATGATCTTGACGATCCGCAGATAGTAATAGGCGGCGACGGCGCTCGCCAAGACTCCGATCACCGCCAGAGGATAGAGCTGGGCCTGGATCGCGGCGCTGAACACGTACCACTTGGCGAAGAACCCGGCGAGCGGCGGAATGCCCGCGAGCGAGAACATCATCATCGCGAGGAAGAAGGCGGTCACTCCGTCGGTGCGGGCGAGGCCCGCGAGATCGGAGATCGTCTCGACATTCTTGCCGTCGATCCGCATCGAGAGGATCGCGGCGAAGGTGCCGAGCGTCATCACGAGATAGATCGCCATGTAGACGAGGACGCCCGCGACCCCTTGCTCGGTGCCGGCCGCGAGCCCGACGAGGGCGAAGCCCATGTGGCCGATCGAGGAATAGGCCATCAGACGCTTGATATTGGCCTGGCCGATGGCGGCAAAGCCGCCGAGCACCATCGACATGATCGACAGGAAGACGATGATCTGCTGCCATTGCGGCACGATGCCCGGGAAGGCCGTGACGGTGACGCGCAAGGTGACGGCGATCGCGGCCATCTTGGTGGCCGAGGCGAAGTACGTGGTGACCGGGGTCGGCGCGCCTTCGTAGACGTCGGGCGTCCACATGTGGAACGGCACCGCGGAGATCTTGAAGGCGAGCCCGGCCATCAGGAAGACGAGGCCGAACAGGACCCCGATCGAGGGCGTCGACCCGATCGCCTGGGCGATGCCGGCAAAGGACACGGTGCCGGCAAAGCCGTAGAGGAGCGAGGCGCCGTAGAGCAACATGCCGGACGACATGGCGCCGAGCACGAAATATTTGAGGCCCGCCTCGGAGGCTCGCACATTGTCGCGATGGAACGCCGCGATCACGTAGAGCGAAAGCGACATCAGCTCGAGGCCGAGATAGAGCGCGATCAGCCCCGTCGCCGAGATCAGCATCAGCATGCCGAGCGTGGACAAGAGGACGAGGATCGGGAACTCGAACTTGTCGATCTTCTCGCGGGTGAGGAAATCCTGGCCCATGACGAGGGTGACGAGCGCGCCGCTGAGCGTCAGGACTTTCATGAACCGGCCGAAGGCGTCGTCGATGAAGGCACCGTCGAAGACGAGGGCCTCCGTCTTGGCGCCGAGCAGGATCGACAGGATCGCGGCGCCGAGAAGCCCGACCGCGATCTCGGTCGTCGGACCGTCGGAGTCCTTGCCGCGGATCGCGCAATAGAGGACGAGGACGAGCGCGCCGACCGCGAGGATGGCCTCCGGCAGGCTGTGGGCAATGGCGACGGACAGCGATTCCATGACGACGGGCTCTTACTGCAATGCCAGGCTGGCGGTCTTCGTCGCGGCAAGGGCCGCATCGTAGTTCTTGATGAGCGAATCGATCGCGGCCGCAGAGCTGTCGATGATCGGTTGCGGATGTACCCCGAAATAGATCGTCAGCAGGACGAGGGGCGCGAGCAGGGCCACCTCCCGCGGGGAAAGGTCGAGAATTCCCCGGAGGGCCGGCTTGTCGAGCACGCCGAAGATGATGCGGCGGTACAAGTAGAGCGCATAGGCCGCCGACAGGATGACGCCGGTCGTCGCGAAGAACGCGACCCAGGTGTTCATCTTGAAAGCGCCCACGAGGGTCAGGAACTCGCCGATGAAGCCCGTGGTGCCGGGGAGTCCCGCATTGGCGAGCGTGAAGACCATGAAGGCCACGGCATAGAGCGGCATCCGATGGACGAGCCCGCCATAGGCTTCGATCTCGCGCGTGTGCATGCGGTCGTAGACCACGCCGACGCAGAGGAAGAGCGCGCCCGACACGAGACCGTGGGAGATCATCTGGAACATGGCGCCCTGGACCCCCTGCACCGTCATGGTGAAAAGGCCCATGGTCACGAAGCCCATATGCGCCACGGACGAATAGGCGATGAGCTTCTTCATGTCCTCCTGCACCATGGCGACGAGGGAGGTGTAGACGATCGCCACGATCGAGAGCCCGAAGACGAGCGGCGCGAAATAGGCGGAGGCATCGGGAAACATCGGCAAGGAGAAGCGGAGGAATCCGTAGCCGCCCATCTTCAGGAGGATGGCGGCGAGGATGACCGAGCCCGCGGTCGGCGCCTCGACATGGGCATCCGGCAGCCAGGTATGGACCGGCCACATCGGCATCTTGACCGCGAGCGAGGCGAAGAAGGCGAGCCACAGCCAAGTCTGCATCGAGGGCGGGAAGCTCGTCTTCAGGAGCGTGACGATATCGGTCGTCCCCGCCACACCATACATCGCCATGATGGCCAGCAGCATCAAGAGCGAGCCGGTCAAGGTATAGAGGAAGAACTTGAAGCTCGCATAGACCCGCCGCTTGCCGCCCCAGATCCCGATGATGAGGAACATCGGGATGAGGCCGCCCTCGAAGAACAGGTAGAAGAGCAAGAGATCGAGCGCGGTGAAGACGCCGAGCATCAAGGTCTCGAGCACGAGGAAGGCGACCATGTATTCCTTGACGCGGCTCGTGATCGATTCCCACGACGCCAGGATGCTGATCGGCATCAGGAACGTGGTGAGCAGCACGAAGGGCATGGAGAGCCCGTCGACACCCATCTTGTAGACGAGGCCGGAGCCGAACCAGGACACTTGCTCGACGAGCTGGAAGTCGGCCGAGCGCGGATCGAACTTCATGTAGGCATAGAGGGAGAACAGGAAGACGATGACCGTCGTGCCGAGCGCCCCATAGCGGACGTTGCGCAACGTCGCCTCGTCGTCGCCGCGCTGGGCGAGGATGAATGCCGCGCCGACGAGGGGCAAGAAGACCATCCCGGTCAGGATGTCGAGGCCGGACATCAGCGCAATCCTCCGACGGCGTACCAGGTCGCGGCCGCGGCGGCACCGACGAGCATCGCGAAGGCGTAATGATAGATGTAGCCGCTCTGCAGCTTCACGACGCGGCCGGTGACATCGACGACACGAGCCGCGACACCGTCCGGCCCGAGGCGATCGATGATGGCACCATCACCACCCTTCCAGAGCAGACGCCCGAGCCGGAACGCGGGCCGGACGAATAGGAAGTCGTAGAGCTCGTCGAAGTACCACTTGTTGAGCAGGAAGGCGTAGAGCTGCGGCATTTTCGCGGCGAGCCACGCGGGCGTCGCCGGCACGAGCACGTAGAAATAGAGCGCGACGACGAAGCCGAGCCCCATGAGGATGGTCGGCAGCACCCGGGCGTAGCTCGGGATGTCGTGCATCTCGTGGAGGATGTGGTTGTGCGGGCCCGTGAAGAGCGAGGACTTCCAGAACGCGCCGGCCGCCTCGCTGATGAAGTCGTGGCTGAACAGGAGGCCCGCGAACAGCGCCCCGGCGGCGAGCACGCCCAAGGGAACGAGCATGGTGAGCGGGGCTTCGTGAGGATCGAGCGCATGGGCGTGGTGTGCGTCGTGCCCGTGAGGATCCGCCCCGTGCGCGGCATGGCCTTGCGCCTCGTTGGCATGCGGGTCGTGGGCATGCGGGTCGTGGCCGACGCTCCTATGCGCCGGTTCGAGGACCGGCACGTGATGTGCGGCCGCGCTCGCCCATTGCGGCTTGCCGAAGAAGGTCATGAAGACGAGGCGCCAGGAATAGAACGAGGTGAGGCCCGCCGCGATCGTCGTCAGGAGGAAGCCGTAGAAGGCCCCGGTCCGATGCGAGGCGAAGGCGGCCTCGATGATCGCATCCTTGGAGAAATAGCCCGCCGTGTAGGGAAAGCCGATCAGCGCGAGTGTCCCGATCGTCATCATGGCAAAGGTGAAAGGAATCTTCTTCCACAAGCCGCCCATCTTGCGCATGTCCTGCTCGTGGTGCATCGCGTCGATGACGGCGCCCGCGCCGAGGAAGAGCAGCGCCTTGAAGAAGGCATGGGTGAAGAGGTGGAAGATACCGAGCGCATAGCCGCCGACCCCGAGGCCGACGAACATGTAACCGAGCTGGGAGCAGGTCGAATAGGCGATGACGCGCTTGATGTCGTTCTGGACCAGGCCGACCGTCGCGGCGAAGAAGGCGGTCGTCGCGCCGACGATCGTGACGACCGAAAGCGCCGCCGGCGCATATTCGAAGATCGGCGAGAGCCGCGCCACCATGAAGACGCCGGCGGTGACCATGGTCGCGGCGTGGATGAGGGCGGAGACCGGGGTCGGGCCTTCCATCGCGTCGGGAAGCCAGGTGTGGAGCAGGAACTGCGCCGACTTGCCCATGGCGCCCATGAAGAGCAACAGGCAGGCGAGCGTCAGCGCGTCCCAATCGAGCCCGAAGACATGGATGGTCTTGCCCTCGAGCCCCGGCGCGGCGGCGAAGATCTGCTCGAAGGAGATTGAGCCCGTCAGCACGAAGACGAGGAAGATGCCGAGCGCGAAGCCGAAGTCACCCACACGGTTGACGACGAAGGCCTTGATTGCCGCGGCATTGGCCGAGGGCTTCTCGTACCAGAAGCCGATGAGGAGATAGGAGGCGAGGCCCACACCTTCCCAGCCGAAGAACATCTGGACGAGGTTGTCGGCCGTCACCAGCATCAGCATGGCGAAGGTGAAGAGCGACAGGTAGCAGAAGAAGCGCGGTCGGCACGGATCCTCGCGCATGTAGCCGATCGAGTAGAAGTGCACGAGGGACGAGACCGTGGTGACGACGACGAGCATCACCGCCGTCAAAGTGTCGATCTTCAGCGCCCAATCGATCTCGGCGGCCCCCGAGGTGAACCAATTGCCGAGGACCGCGACGCTTCCCGGTGCCGTTCCGAGCGCGACATCGACGAAGGCGATCCAGGACAGGAGGGCCGAGACGAAAAGTAGGCCGGTGGTGACGAGCTCGGACGCGCGCACCCCGATCTGCCGGCCGAATAGCCCGGCGATCAGGAAGCCTGCGAGCGGAAGAAAGACGAGTGCCGCATACATGGAAGGCTCAGCCCTTCATCAGGTTGATGTCCTCGACCGCGATCGAGCCGCGGTTGCGGTAGTAGGTGACGAGAATGGCGAGCCCGATCGCGGCCTCGGCCGCGGCGACCGTCAGGATGAAGAGGGCGAAGATCTGGCCGGTCAGATCGCCGAGGAAGGAGGAGAAGGCGACGAGGTTGATATTGACCGAGAGCAGGATCAGCTCGACCGACATCAGGACCACGATGATGTTCTTGCGGTTGAGGATGATCCCCGCGATTCCGAGCGTGAAGAGGATCGCCGCGACGGTGAGGAAATGGGTGAGGGAGAGCATGGGCCTTTCTTCTCGGTCGCGGTGTCGGAGGTCGGAGCGGGGCGGGATCAGATACCTTGCCGCGACTGCACCTTGCGCAGCTCGACGGCTTCCTTCGGCGTACGGGCGTTCTGCATCGCGACGTTCTGGCGCTTGACCGCGACCTTGTGGCGCAAGGTGAGGACGATCGCACCGATCATGGCGGTGAGGAGGACGAGCCCCGCGGCTTGGAACAGGTAGACATATTGCGTGTAGAGGACGCGGCCGAGCGCCATCGTGTTCGACATGCCGGGCGGGAGCGGCGTCGTGACATTGGCGATCGATCCCGGCGCCGTAGTGAAGGAGGCGAGGACCAGAACGAGCTCGATGAGAACGATAGCGCCGATGGTGCCGCCGATCGGCAGGTATTGCAGGAAGCCCTGCCTCAGCTCGGCGAAATCGACATCGAGCATCATCACGACGAAGAGGAAGAGCACCGCGACTGCGCCGACATAGACCACGACGAGGATCATCGCCAGGAATTCCGCGCCGAGCAGGAGGAAGAGCCCGGCGGCGTTGAAGAAGGCGAGGATGAGGAAGAGCACGGAGTGGACGGGGTTGCGCGCGGCGATCACCATGAAGGCGGCGGCGATCATCACGGCGGAGAACAAGTAAAAGAAGAGAGCCGCGACGGTCATTGGATAGCCTCGTTCCTCGTGCGCGCCGAATGGCGGTGCGCCTGCGCTCCGCAGGGGGCTGGAGCGGCCGATTCGTCGTTCGCGACCGGCGCGCGCCGCTCGGCCGTGATGGTGCCGAGCCCGCTCATCGGTAGGGTGCGTCGAGCGCGATGTTGCGGGCGATCTCCCGCTCCCACCGCGCACCGTTCTCGAGCAGGCGCTGCTTGTCGTAGTAGAGCTCCTCGCGGGTCTCGACTGCGAACTCCGCGTTCGGCCCCTCGACGATGGCATCGACCGGGCAGGCCTCCTGGCAGAAGCCGCAATAGATGCATTTCACCATGTCGATGTCGTAGCGCGTCGTGCGGCGGGTGCCGTCGTTGCGGCGCGGACCGGCCTCGATGGTGATGGCCTGCGCCGGGCAGATCGCCTCGCAGAGCTTGCAGGCGATGCAGCGCTCCTCGCCGTTCGGGTAGCGGCGCAGCGCATGCTCGCCGCGATAGCGCGGCGATTGCGGATTCTTCTCGTGCGGGTAGTTGAGCGTCGGCTTCGGCTTGAAGAAATAGCGCATCGACAGCACGAAGGCGCCGACGAACTCGGTCAGGAACAAGGCCTTGGCGGCCTGGTCGAGCTTCATTGTGTTCTCCCCGCCTTCGAGGATTCTGCAGGTTGCCGCGCCTCGCTCATTGCGCCATGCCCGCGCCCCAGCCCGTCGCCTGCAGCACGGCGGCGACGAGGACCACCATCGCGAGCGAGATCGGCAAGAAAATCTTCCAGCCGAGCCGCATGAGCTGGTCGTAGCGGTAGCGCGGGACAAAGGCCTTCACCATGGCGAACATGAAGAAGACCGCGCAGACCTTCAGGATGAACCAGATCGGGCCTGGCACGCTGGTGAAAGGCTCGAACGGCAAGGGCGACAGCCAGCCGCCGAGGAACAGGATCGTCGTCAGCGCGCACATGGTGATGATCGCCACGTATTCGGCGAGCATGAAGAGCATGTAGGGGGTCGACGAATATTCCACCATGAAGCCCGCGACGAGCTCTGACTCGGCCTCGACGAGATCGAAGGGCGGCCGGTTGGTCTCGGCGAGCGCCGAGATGAAGAAGATCACGAACATCGGGAAGAGCGGGAGCCAATACCACCCCAAGAGCCCGTAGTCGGTATCCTGTGCCGCGACGATCTCGCCGAGGTTGAGCGAGCCCGCGCAGAGCAAGACGGTGATGATGACGAAGCCGATCGAGACCTCGTAGGAGATCATCTGCGCCGCCGAGCGCAGCGCCGACAGGAACGGATATTTCGAGTTCGACGCCCATCCGCCCATGATGATTCCATAGACGCTGAGCGAGGAGATCGCGAAGATGTAGAGGATGCCGACATTGAGGTCGGCGACCGCCCAGCCGTCGGCGATCGGGATCACCGCCCAGGCCGCGAGCGAGAGCATGCCCATCACGAAAGGCGCGAGCAAAAATACGCCCTTGTTCGCCCCGTCCGGGATCACCGGCTCCTTCAGCACGAACTTCAGCATGTCGGCGAAGCTCTGCAGCAGGCCCCAGGGACCGACGACATTCGGCCCCCGCCTGAGCTGCACCGCCGCCCAGATCTTGCGGTCGGCGTAAAGCACATAGGCGATGAAGATCAGGAGGAGGAACAGCACCGCGACGCTCTTGACGAGCGCGATCAGCACCGCGAGGAACGTGCCGGTCTCGGACATGAGGCTACTCCGCCGCCCGGCGCATCAGGCTCTGCGACAAGGCGGAGCATTCCGCCATGACCGCCGAGGCCCGCGCGATCGGGTTGGTCGTATAGAAATCCGCGACCGCGGACACGAAAGGCGCGGCGGTCGCAGCGGGCGCGGCGGCGAGGAGCGCGTCGAGGTCGAGGGCCGAACCTGCCGCGATCTCGTCGAGCCGCGCGAGATGGGGGTGCTCCGCATAGAGCCGCGCCCGCAGCGCCGCGAGCGAATCGAATGGCAGCCGGGCGCCGAGCACGTCCGACAAGGCGCGCAGGATCGCCCAATCCTCGCGCGCCTCGCCCGGCGGGAAATTGGCACGGTCAGCCTGCTGCACACGCCCCTCCGTGCTCACATAGGTGCCGGACTTCTCGGTATAGGTCGCGCCCGGCAGGATGACGTCGGCGCGCGCGGCGCCGCGATCGCCATGGGTGCCTTGATAGACGACAAAGGCGCCGGGCTCCACGTCGATCTCGTCGGCGCCGAGATTGAAGAGCACGTCGAGCGCGCCGGCCTTCGCCATGGCCGCGGCATCGAGGCCGCCGGCCCCCGGCACGAAGCCGAGGTCGAGGCCACCGACGCGGGCGGCCGCGGTATGGAGGATCGCGAGCCCGTTCCAGCCCGAGCCGGCTGCGGCCGCCGCCTCTGCGGCGAGGGCGAGAACAGCGAGACCATCAGGGCGGGCGAGCGCGCCTTGGCCGACGAGGACGATCGGGCGTTCCATGCTCGCCGGCGGATGCTCGACGAAGGCGCGCAGCGTCTGCGGCCCCGACCCCAGATACTTGTAGGGATAGGTGAGGTCCGCTTGCTCGCCGATGACAACGACCGGAAATCCCCCCTTGAGCCAGCGCTTGCGGATTCGCGCGTTGAGAACCGGCGCCTCCTTGCGTGGGTTGGCGCCGACGAGGACGAGGCCGTCGGCCTCGTCGATCCCCGCGATCGTCGGGTTGAAGAGATAGCTCGCGCGCCCGAATCTCGGGTCGAGCCTCGTGCCGTCCTGACGGCAGTCGAGCGAGGCCGATCCGAGCGAGCAAAGGAGGCCTTGCAGGGCGAACATGTCCTCGACGGCGCAGAGATCGCCGGCGATCGCACCGATGCGCTCCGGCCGCGCGTCCTTCACCTTCTGCGCGACGGCGGCGAAAGCCTCCTGCCAGGATGCGGGCGCGAGCTTGCCGTTCTTGCGCACATAGGGCCGGTCGAGGCGCCGCGCCTTCAGCCCGTCCACCACCTGGCGGGCCTTGTCGGAAATCCATTCCTCGTTCACCGCGTCGTTCGCGCGCGGCAGGATGCGCATCACCTCACGGCCGCGCGTATCGACGCGTATCGCCGATCCCACCGCGTCCATGACGTCGATCGATTGGGTCTTGGTGAGCTCCCAGGACCGCGCCTTGAAGGCATAGGGCTTCGGCAACAGCGCGCCGACCGGGCAGAGATCGGCGACATTGCCTTGCAGCTCGGAGCCCATCGCGGTCTCGAGATAGGTCGTGATCTCCATGTCCTCGCCGCGGCCGATGGCGCCCATGTCGCCGGTGCCCGCGACCTCGGCCGTGAACCGGACGCAGCGCGTGCAATGGATGCAGCGGTTCATCGAGGTCTTGACGAGCGGCCCGATATATTTGTCCTCGACCGCCCGCTTGTTCTCGGCGTAGCGCGAGGCATCGACGCCGAAGGCCATGGCCTGGTCTTGCAGGTCGCATTCGCCGCCCTGGTCGCAGATCGGGCAATCGAGCGGATGGTTGATGAGCAAAAACTCCATCACGCCCTCGCGGGCCTTCTTCACCATCGGCGACTTGGTGAGGACCACGGGAAGCTCGCCGTGGGGACCGGGCCGGAGGTCGCGCACGGCGACGGCGCAGGAGGCGGTCGGCTTCGGCGGCCCGCCCTTCACCTCGACGAGGCACATGCGGCAATTGCCGGCGATCGACAGGCGCTCGTGGTAGCAGAACCGCGGAATCTCCGCCCCGGCCTCCTCGCAGGCCTGCAGCAGCGAATATTCCGGCGGGACATCGATCTCGATGTCGTCAACGAAGAGCCTCGTCATGCCTTTCCCTCAATGCGGCGCATCGGACAACTCGGGCCGCCACGGCACGCACACCAGATTCTCGAGCGACCCCGGTCGGCAAATCTACAGGTCGGGATCCACCAATTCGCGCAGCCTCCCACGTGTTCGGAGGCTCGCGCTCCCTCATTCCGCCGCGACGCCCAGGACGGGCTCGGGATGCGGGTTCGCCGCATAGTCGTCGATGCGTCGCTCGATCTCGTGACGGAAGTGCCGGATCAAGCCCTGCACGGGCCAGGCCGCGGCATCGCCGAGCGCACAGATGGTGTGGCCCTCGATCTGGGTCGTCACCTCGAGCAGCATGTCGATCTCGCGCTTGTGGGCGCGCCCTTCCGCCATGCGCGTGACGACGCGCCAGAGCCAGCCGGTCCCCTCCCGGCACGGCGTGCACTGGCCGCAGCTCTCGTGCTTGTAGAAGTAGCTGAGCCGCGCGATCGCCCGCACGATGTCGGTCGATTTGTCCATGACAATCACGGCCGCGGTGCCGAGGCCGGACTTCAGGTTGCGCAAGCTGTCGAAATCCATCGGCGCGTCGAGAATCTCGTGGGCGGGCACAAGCGGCACCGAGGAGCCGCCGGGAATGACCGCGAGGAGATTGTCGGTGCCGCCCCGGATCCCGCCGCAATGGGTGTCGATCAGCTCGCGGAACGGGATCGACATCGCCTCTTCCACGTTGCAGGGCTTGTTGACGTGCCCGGAGATGCTGAAGATCTTGGTGCCCGCGTTGTTCTTGGCGCCGAAGCTCGCGAACCACGCCGCGCCGCGGCGCAGGATCGTCGGCGCGACCGCGATCGATTCCACGTTGTTGACGGTGGTCGGGCAGCCGTAGAGACCCATGTTGGCGGGGAACGGCGGCTTCAGCCGCGGCATGCCCTTCTTGCCCTCGAGCGACTCGAGGAGCGCCGTCTCCTCACCGCAGATATAGGCGCCGGCGCCGTGATGGACATAGATGTCGAACGGCCAGCCGTGGATATTGTTCTTGCCGACGAGCTTCGCCGCATAGGCCTGCTCGATCGCGGCCTCGAGCCTCTGGCGCTCGAGGATGAACTCGCCGCGGACGTAGATGTAGCAGGCATGCGCCTCCATCGCGAAGGAGGCGACGAGGCACCCTTCGATCAGGAGATGTGGATCGTTGCGCATGATCTCCCGGTCCTTGCAGGTCCCGGGCTCGGATTCGTCGGCATTGACGACGAGGTAGGACGGCCGTGTGGGATCGGCCTTGGGCATGAAGGACCATTTGAGGCCCGTGGGGAAGCCCGCGCCGCCGCGGCCGCGCAGCCCCGAGGCCTTCATCTCGTTGATGATCCAGTCCTTGCCCTTGTCGATCAGCTTCTTGGTGTTGTCCCAGGCGCCGCGAGCGAGCGCGCCCTTGAGCCCCCAATCGCCATAGCCGTAGAGGTTGGTGAAGATGCGATCCTTGTCCTCGAGCATCGGATCTACCCTCGAGCTTGCGTCGTGACGGGCATCGACAACGGACCATGGCGGCCGTCGGCGCCGTAGAGCGTCGTCAAGGAGGTGAGGCCGCCGATCGGCTCGGACGAGACGCGGCCGGTCTGGGACCCGATTTCGACGGGGCGACCCGCCGCGAGATCGTCGAGAAGCTTCTCGAACCTCTCCGGATTCAGATCCTCGTAGTAATCGTCGTTGATCTGGACCATGGGGGCATTGCAGCAAGCACCGAGGCATTCGACCTCGCGCCAGGAGAAGAGCCCGTCCGGCGTCACCACGCCCTGCTCGCCGACCCGCCGGCGCAAGATCGCCGCGAGCCCCTCCGAGCCCGCGAGGAGGCACGGCGTCGTGCCGCACATCTGGATGTAGAATCGTCCGACCGGCGCGAGGTTGAACATCGTGTAGAAGGTCGCGATCTCGAGCACGCGGATATAAGCCATGCCGAGCCTCTCGGCGACCAATTCGATCGCCGGTTTCGGCAGCCAATAGTCGTTCTGCTTCTGCGCGATCCACAGCAGCGAGATGACCGCCGAGGCTTGGCGCCCCTCGGGGTATTTCGCGAGGATCTCCGCGCAGAGCGCCTCGCTCTCGGGCGTGAAGGCGAAGGTCTCCGGCTGCTCCTCGGCGAGCCTGCGAACGGACATGTGCTCAGCTCCCGCGCTTCATGATGGTGCTCACCGGTCCACCTCGCCGAACACGATGTCGAGCGAGCCGAGCGTCGCGCTCACGTCGGCGAGCATCAGCTTGCGGCAGAGGAAATCCATCGCCTGCAGATGGGCGAAGCCCGGCGCCCGGATCTTGCAGCGATAGGGCTTGTCGGTGCCGTCCGAGACGAGATAGACGCCGAACTCGCCCTTCGGCGCCTCGACCGCGCTATAGACCTCGCCCGCCGGCACGCGAAATCCTTCCGTGTAGAGCTTGAAGTGATGGATAAGCGCCTCCATCGAGCGCTTCATCTCCGCGCGGGTAGGGGGCACCACCTTGCCGTCCCGCGCGGCGACGGGACCCTTCCCGTCGGGGGCGCGCAGCTTCGCGATACATTGCTTCATGATGCGGACCGATTGGCGCATCTCCTCCATGCGGATCACCTGGCGGTCGTAGTTGTCGCCATGGCGGCCGACCGGAATGTCGAACTCCATCTCCTCGTAGCATTCGTAGGGTTGCGCCTTGCGCAAGTCCCACGCGGCGCCGGAGCCGCGCACCATCACGCCGGAAAAGCCCCAGCGCCAGCAATCCTCGAGCGAGATCACCCCGATATCGACATTGCGCTGCTTGAAGATCCGGTTCTCGATGAAGAGCGCCTGCAGGTCGTCGCAAACCTTCAGGAACGGATCGCACCAGGCTTCGATGTCGTCGATCAATCGCGGCGGGATATCGAGATGCACCCCGCCCGGACGGAAGTAGTTGGCATGCAATCGCGCGCCCGACGCCCGCTCGTAGAAAACCATCAGCTTCTCGCGCTCCTCGAACCCCCACAAGGGCGGGGTGAGCGCGCCGACGTCGAGCGCCTGCGTGGTGAGGTTGAGCAGGTGTGAGAGGATGCGGCCGATCTCGCAGAACAGGACCCGCAGCAATTGCCCGCGCCGCGGCACCTCGAGGCCGAGCAGCTTCTCGATCGCGAGGCAGAACGCATGTTCCTGGTTCATCGGCGCGACATAGTCGAGCCGGTCGAAATAGGGAATGTTCTGCAGGTAGGTTCGCGCCTCCATCAGCTTCTCGGTGCCGCGGTGCAACAGCCCGATGTGCGGATCCACACGCTCGACGATCTCGCCGTCGAGCTCGAGCACGAGGCGCAGCACGCCGTGCGCCGCAGGGTGCTGCGGGCCGAAGTTGATGGTGAAGTTGCGGACCGGGTTTTCGCTCGGATTTTCGCTCATGGAGCCGTCTTCGGAAGGAGGGCGCGCCCGACGAGCCTCTCGGTCGGCGCGCGTGCGGAAAGGGTCGTCGTCGGTCGCCTATTGCGGATTGGTCTTGGCTTTCTCGTCGCCGGGCAAGACGTAGTCGACCCCGCCCTCCCACGGCGAGAGGAAGTCGAAGGAGCGAAATTCCTGCGGGAGACGGACCGGCTCAGTGACGACGCGCTTCTGCTCGTCGTCGTAGCGCACCTCGACGAAGCCGGTCATCGGGAAGTCCTTGCGCAGCGGGTGCCCGTCGAAGCCGTAGTCGGTGAGGAGCCGGCGCAGGTCCGGGTGGCCGGAGAACAGCACGCCGAACAGGTCGTAGGCCTCCCGCTCGAACCAGTCCGCCGCGGGGAATACGCTCGTCAGCGAAGCGACGGGCGTCGTCTCGTCGGTCGCGACCTTGATCCTGATCCGCCTGTTGTGCTTCGGCGACAGGAGATGGGTCACGACATCGAACCGCTTCTCGCGCGCCGGGTAATCGACCGCGGTCAGGTCGATGAAGCACACGAAGAGGCAGGCCGGGTCGTCGCGCAAATAGGTCGTGACCTCGATCACCCGGGTCGGCTCGACCTCGAGGGTCAGCTCGTCATAGGCGACCGAGGCGGAAAGCACCGCTTCGGGCAGAGCCCCGACGAGCGCATCACCGAGTTGCTTCAGGTCGCTGTCCATGTCGACGAATCCGGATCTCGTGGCCGCGGCGATCTCGCGAGGGCGGGTGCACTAGCGCTCGATCGTGCCGGTGCGGCGAATCTTCTTCTGCAGGAGGAGGATGCCGTAGACCAGGGCTTCCGCCGACGGTGGGCAGCCCGGGACGTAGATATCGACCGGCACGATCCGATCGCAGCCGCGCACCACCGAGTAGGAATAATGGTAGTAGCCGCCGCCATTGGCGCAGGAGCCCATCGAGATCACGTAGCGCGGCTCGGGCATCTGGTCGTAGACCTTGCGCAGCGCTGGCGCCATCTTGTTGGTGAGCGTGCCGGCCACGATCATGACGTCGGACTGGCGGGGCGATCCGCGCGGCGCGAAGCCGAGCCGCTCGACGTCGTAGCGAGGCATCGAGGCCTGCATCATCTCGACTGCGCAGCAGGCGAGGCCGAAGGTCATCCACATGAGCGAGCCGGTGCGCGCCCAATGGATGAGTTCCTCGGCCGAGGTGACGAGGAAGCCGCGATCGGCGAGCTCGTCGTTGATCGACAGGAAATAGGGATCCGTCGCCGCCGCCGGCGAGGCGGCCGGAAGGCCCGATCGCGCGACCAGACCCTCGGTGCGCGGATCGATCAATCCCATTCGAGCGCTCCCTTCCGCCATTCGTAGACGAAGCCGATGGTGAGTACCCCCAGAAAGACCATCATCGACCAGAAGCCGAAGGCGCCGACCTGCTTGAAGGCGACCGCCCAGGGAAACAGGAACGCGACCTCGAGGTCGAAGATGATGAACAGCAGGGACACGAGATAGAAGCGGATGTCGAACTGCATGCGCGCGTCGTCGAAGGCATTGAAGCCGCATTCATAGGCGGAGAGCTTCTCCGCGTCCGGCGCCTTGTAGGCGACGAGGAAGGGCGCGACGAGCAGGGCGCCCGAGATCACGGCCGCGACCGCCATGAAGATCGCGAGCGGCAGATATTGGTCGAGGAGGCTCGGCATGATCGGCTCTCGCTGGATCGCGACGACTCGGGATCGAAACGGTCCGAAGGCGACGCGATCGATTCCAAAAGCTCAGCGCGGGATACGCAGATAAGGCTACGCAATCTGCGTAAACGCGATTGCGCCGGAAAACCGGTTCCCACTTTTCCGCGTCCCGCGCTGCGCGGCAGCGGGGACGGCCGAAAGGACGAGGCAGGACACCCCTCTTGCGGCGAGCCGATCCGTACCGCAGCGCAAAGGCCCGCGCAAGATGATGTTTTGAGCTTCTACAAGCTCGCGCCTCGGTGTGTCGGGAGGCGCATCATGCCCGTCCCGGAGTTGCGGAGACGGCTTTCGGCGGCTCTGAACGCGGCCGGTGATGGCGAGAGAGACGGGGCTCGAACCCGCGACCTCCGGCGTGACAGGCCGGCGCTCTAACCAACTGAGCTACTCCCCCACGAGACCGGCATCCCGTGCCGTATCGCAGACGTGCCGGATAGGATAGGCGGGGAACCCTGTCAAGAAAGAACAGCCGACTCGCCGCCGAGATCCGGCCCGGTCGGTCTCGAGCGTGCTTGGTGGGCGGTGACGGGCTCGAACCGCCGACATCCTGCGTGTAAAGCAGGCGCTCTACCAGCTGAGCTAACCGCCCCGGACGAGGGCCTGGCCGGCGCGCGGTCCTGGCCCAGGGTCCGGGGCAAGGTGGTCGCACATGAGGGTCGGACGGTCAATCTCGAGGCCGCGCGGCGCGGCACGAGCGCGGCGCGCTCTTACAGGCAAAGGCTCGGCGGGTGTTTGGACCCACCGAGTCTCCGACGAACTCACTCGACGGCCGCCGCACGAGCCTTTCCGAGCGACGAGGCCTCGATCTCAATGCGCGATCGCGCCCGGCGTCTCGTCCTCCGGCACGAGCGGAGCGACAGGCTTCGTCGGCTCTTCCCAGACGATCGGCTCGGGCTGGCGCACGAGCGCGTGCGTCAAGACCTCGTCCATGCGCGAGACCGGGACGATCTCGAGGGCGTTCTTCACGCTGTCGGGGATCTCGGCGAGATCCTTCGCGTTCTCCTCCGGGATCAAGACCTTCTTCAAGCCGCCGCGCAGCGCCGCTAGAAGCTTCTCCTTGAGCCCGCCGATCGGCAGTACACGCCCGCGCAGGGTGATCTCCCCCGTCATCGCGATATCGCGCCTGATCGGGATGCCGGTCATGACCGACACGATCGCGCTGGCCATGGCCACCCCGGCGGACGGCCCGTCCTTGGGGGTCGCGCCCTCGGGGACATGGACATGGATGTCACGCCGGTCGAAGAGCGGCGGCTCGATGCCGAAATCGACGGCCCGCGACCGGACGTAGGAAGCGGCGGCGGAGATCGATTCCTTCATCACGTCGCGCAAGTTGCCGGTCACCGTCATGCGGCCCTTGCCCGGCATCATGACGCCTTCGATCGTGAGCAGCTCGCCGCCGACCTCGGTCCAGGCGAGACCCGTCACGACGCCGACCTGGTCCTCGAGCTCGGCCTCGCCATAGCGATAGCGCGGCACGCCGAGGAAGTCGGGCACGTTGGCTTCTGTCACCGCCACGGTTGCCGCCTTGCCGGTCAGGATCTGCTTCACGGCCTTGCGGGCGAGCTTGGCGAGCTCACGCTCGAGGCTGCGCACCCCCGCCTCGCGCGTATAGCGCCGGATCAGCAGAATCAGGCCGGAATCGTCGATCGACCATTCCTTGGCGGAAAGCCCGTGCTTCTTCATGCTGGCCGGGATGAGGTGCCGGCGGGCGATCTCGACCTTCTCGTCCTCGGTATAGCCCGCGATGCGAATGATCTCCATGCGGTCCATCAGCGGGGCCGGGATGTTCAGCGTATTCGCGGTGGTGACGAACATCACGTTCGACAGGTCGTAATCGACCTCGAGATAGTGATCGTTGAAGGCGTGGTTCTGCTCGGGATCGAGGACCTCGAGCAGGGCCGAGGAGGGATCGCCGCGGAAGTCCATCCCCATCTTGTCGATCTCGTCGAGCAGGAACAAGGGGTTCGAGCTCTTCGCCTTGCGCATGGACTGGATGATCTTGCCGGGCATCGAGCCGATATAGGTGCGCCTATGGCCGCGGATCTCGGCCTCGTCGCGCACGCCGCCGAGCGACATGCGGACGAACTCGCGCCCGGTCGCCTTGGCGATCGACTTGCCGAGCGAGGTCTTGCCGACGCCGGGCGGTCCGACGAGGCAGAGAATCGGGCCGGCGAGCTTGTTCGCGCGGCTCTGCACGGCGAGATATTCGACGATGCGCTCCTTGACTTTCTCGAGCCCGAAATGCTCGCTGTCGAGCAGCTGCTCGGCGACCCCGAGATCCTTCTTGATCTTCGAGCGCTTGTTCCATGGGATCGACAGGAGCCAGTCGAGATAATTGCGCACGACGGTGGCCTCGGCCGACATCGGCGACATCTGCCTGAGCTTCTTCAATTCGGCGGTCGCCTTGTCGCGCGCCTCCTTGGAGAGCTTCGTCGTCTTGATCCGCTCCTCGATCTCGGCGAGGTCGTCCTTGCCGTCCTCGTCGCCGAGCTCCTTCTGGATCGCCTTCATCTGCTCGTTGAGGTAGTACTCGCGCTGCGTCTTCTCCATCTGGCGCTTGACGCGCGTGCGGATCCGCTTGTCTACCTGCAGGATCGAGATCTCGTTCTCCATCAGCGCGAGGCATTTCTCCAGCCTCTTGGCGACCGATGGCGTCTCGAGCACGGCCTGCTTCTCCGCGATCTTGACCGCGAGATGCGAGGCGATCGTGTCGGCGAGCTTCGAGGCGTCCTCGATCTGGGTCACCGCGGCAGCGACCTCGGGCGAGACCTTCTTGTTAAGCTTCACATAGCCGTCGAACTCGGCGACGACCGAGCGCGAGAGGCCCTCGATCTCGACCTTCTCGCCGGGCTCGTCCGCGAGGACCTCGGCCTCGGCCTCGTAGAAATCCTCGGTCCGCGAATAGCCCTGGACCTTGGCGCGGACCTGTCCTTCCACCAGGACCTTCACCGTCCCGTCCGGCAGCTTCAGGAGCTGGAGGACCGTGGCGAGCGTCCCGGTCGTATAGATCGCGTCCGTCGCGGGATCGTCGTCGGCGGCATTCATCTGCGTCGCGAGCAGGATGAACTTGTCGACCTTCATGACCTCCTCGAGCGCGCGAATCGACTTCTCGCGGCCGACGAAAAGCGGCACGATCATATGCGGAAAGACCACGATGTCCCGCAACGGAAGGACAGGATAGGTTTCGCTGGTTCCCGGCGGGGCGAGTTCACGCTTCTGGGTCATGTCGTGGTCCTGTTCTCGAGCTCGCAACGATATCCGTGCTGATGATTGCCCACTCCAAGCGGCATTCATGCCACGAGCATGATTGGAATTGGAGCATTCCGGCGGCGTTACGGCTCGTCACGGCCGCTCGTACCGTCTTCCGGCTCGGCCGTGGGCCGCGCCGGATCTACATTACCGAGATGGGAAAGAGTCCGATTCGTTTCAAGGAGAGCCTCGCGCCGGCGACCACCTCCCGGCCGGGGAGCGGTCGGCGGACCGAGCGCGATCATGCGCTCGTGCCGCTCTTCTCGTTACGATCCGCATAGATGTAGAGCGGACGCGACTTGCCTTCGACGACCTCGGGACCGATGACGACCTGCTCGACGCCGTCGAGCCCCGGAAGGTCGAACATCGTGTCGAGAAGAATGCCTTCCATGATCGACCTCAGGCCGCGCGCACCGGTCCGCCGCTCGATCGCCTTCTTGGCCACGACGTTGAGCGCCTCGTCCTGGAAGGTGAGCGCGGTGTTCTCCATCTCGAACAAGCGCTGGTATTGCTTGACGAGCGCGTTCTTGGGCTCGGTGAGGATCTTCTTCAGCGCCTCCTCGTCGAGATCCTCGAGGGTCGCGATGACGGGAAGCCTACCGACGAACTCCGGGATCAGCCCGAACTTCAGGAGATCCTCGGGCTCGACCAGGCGGAAGACCTCGCCCGTGCGGCGATCGTCCGGGGCCTGAACCGCCGCGTTGAAGCCGATCGAGGTGGTCTTGCCGCGCATCGAGATGATCTTCTCGAGCCCGGCGAAGGCGCCACCGCAGATGAACAGGATATTGGTCGTGTCGACCTGGAGGAACTCCTGCTGCGGATGCTTGCGCCCGCCCTGGGGCGGCACCGAGGCGACGGTGCCCTCCATGATCTTGAGAAGCGCCTGCTGCACGCCCTCGCCCGACACGTCGCGGGTGATGGAGGGATTGTCCGACTTGCGCGAGATCTTGTCGATCTCGTCGATGTAGACGATGCCGCGCTGGGCGCGCTCGACATTGTAGTCGGAGGCCTGCAGGAGCTTCAGGATGATGTTCTCGACATCCTCGCCGACATAGCCGGCCTCGGTCAGCGTCGTCGCGTCGGCCATCGTGAAGGGCACGTCGAGGATGCGGGCGAGCGTCTGCGCGAGCAGCGTCTTCCCCGAGCCGGTCGGGCCGATCAGGAGGATGTTCGACTTTGCCAGCTCGACGTCGTTGTGCTTCGTGGCATGGTTGAGCCGCTTGTAATGATTGTGGACGGCCACCGAGAGCACCCGCTTGGCCTGCGGCTGCCCGATCACGTAGTCGTCGAGAACCTTGCAGATTTCCTTCGGCGTCGGGATGCCGTCGCGGCTCTTCACGAGGGAGGACTTGCTCTCCTCGCGAATGATGTCCATGCAGAGCTCGACGCATTCGTCGCAGATGAACACCGTCGGTCCCGCGATCAGCTTACGGACCTCGTGCTGGCTCTTGCCGCAGAACGAACAATAAAGCGTGCTCTTCGCGTCGCCGCCGCCGACCTTGGTCATGGGTGTTCTCCCGTAACGGCCGCCGCCAGGCACGAACGACCGAACTCTCGAGGATGACGGTGGCCGGGAAGGATCAAGCCCCTCCGACCCCGCGTGCCGGCAAGCCCACGCACGAACCTGCCCGCCTTGCTCCAAACTCTCGACCGAAACTCCGCAAGAACGCTCCCCAGGGTCGAAATGCAAACATGTTCGCGGCCTCGACGCAAGAGCCATGGGCATCGGCATGCCATTGCCCCCGTCCTGCGTCATAGCGGCGCAACATTGTCGCGCTAGAGGGCTACGGGAATTGTCGCTTCGGCGCGGATCCGCGCCGAATGCCGTCCAGTCGACGAAGCAATGTGTATGCCATTGCCTCGAAGGCGCATCGCTCGGACATCGGCGAGCGCCCTGCCGGCTCCGAGCGCGCGACGACCGCGAACGACGATCGAGACTCGCCCCTGTGCGGGCTGCACCCGGTTCCCGTTCCGGTGGAACCGGAAGCCGGCGCTATATTCTTGCTTTGTCGCCTCTTCGCATCGATGTGGATCGCGCGAAACATCGAGACCGAAATGCGATCCTGCATCCGGCTCGCCGGAAAATGCTCCGGAGCGCCGGCAGCATCTGCGCTTTTCCTGTCGTGAAGCGTGCGCCCGCGCACAGCTCGGGCGACCCGAGCGGGGCATGCTCCGGGCGGGACACCTGTCCCGTCTCCCGGGGAGACGAGCGTCGGCGCCGGACGCTGGAGCGCTCTCCGAGTCCATCCGCTCGGAAAGCATCTCTCGTTCTTGGCCTTGTCGCATGTCCGCGACGCGAACCGGCGCCCACTTCACTGGAAAATGCTCTAGGCCGCGGCCATTTCCTCGCTGCGCTTGACGATGACATTGTCCACGAGGCCGAACTCCTTCGCCTCCTCCGCGGACATGAAATGGTCGCGGTCGAGGGTCTTCTCGATCGTATCGTAGTCGCGGCCGGTGTGCCTGACGTAGATCTCGTTCAGCCGTTTCTTGACCTTCATGATGTCTTCCGCGTGGCGGACGATATCCGAGGCCTGGCCCTGGAACCCGCCGGAGGGCTGGTGCACCATGATTCTCGCGTTCGGCAGCGCGTAGCGGGCGTTCGCCTCGCCGGCGCAGAGCAGGAGCGAGCCCATCGACGCCGCCTGCCCGACACAGATCGTCTCGACCTTCGGCTTGATGAACTGCATGGTGTCGTAGATCGCGAGGCCCGCCGTCACGACGCCGCCGGGCGAGTTGATATACATCGAGATCTGCTTCTTCGGGTTCTCCGCCTCGAGGAACAGGAGCTCGGCGATGATGACCGAAGCCATGTGATCCTCGACGGGACCGGTCAGAAAGATGATTCGCTCGCGCAGGAGCCGCGAGTAGATGTCGAAGCCGCGCTCGCCGCGGCTCGTGTTCTCGATCACCTGCGGAATGAGATAGTTGTCGTAGATTTCGATCGGGTCGCGGTCGCGCATGGGTGGCTCTTTCCTGGATACTCTTCGCTCGAGCATTTTGCAGCGAAGTGTAGACCACTTCGCGTTTCGATCTCGATGTCTCGATCCATCGACATCGATGGAAAACGCGCCGGAAGGCAAGAGAACCGCTTTCCGATTCGCCGGATCGGAACGCGTGCCGAGACCCCGATGCCGGACCGCCGCTCGTCGAACCCGTCTCGAGGCAAGAAGCGAGCCGGACGCCCGTGGCCGGGGCGCCGGCCTGTGCTCAGGTAAGGTCGGGACAGGCCTTCCTCAAGGCTCCGCGGGATTTTCCTTCGCTTCTTCCTTTGCGTCGTCGCCCTCCTCGTCGGCGAGACGCATGAGCTCCTCGGGCGTAACCGCCTTGTCGGTGACCCTCACCAGGGACACGAGGTGATCGACGACCTTCTCCTCGTAGAGCGGCGCGCGAATCTCGGCCAAGGCGCCGGGATTCTTGCGGTAGAATTCCCAGATGACCTTTTCCTGCCCCGGGAAGCCCCGCGCGCGCTCGAGGACGGCTTGGCCGACCTCCTCCTCGCTCACCTTGATCCCGAACTTCTCGCCGACATCGGCGAGGAGAAGGCCGAGGCGCACGCGCCGCTCGGCGATCTTGCGGTAATCCGCGCGGGCCGCCTCCTCGGTCGTGCCCTCGTCCTCGAAGCTCTTCCCGCTGCGCTGCTGGTCGGCCGCGACCTTCCGCCAGACCGATCCGAACTCCTGGTCGACGAGCGACTCGGGCAGGTCGAACGCATATTTCTGGTCCAGCGCATCGAGCAAGCCGCGCTTCCACTTGCGCCGCGACGCCGCGGCATAGCCCTGCACGATATTGCCCTTGATCGATTCGGTGAGCGCCGCGAGATCCTCGAGCCCGAAGGCCTTGGCGAGATCGTCGTCGATCTTCACCTCTTGCGGGGCGGCGATCGCCTTCACGGTCACGTCGAAGGTCGCGGCCTGCCCGGCGAGCTTCGCCGCGGCATAATCCGCAGGAAAGGTCAACGAGAGCGTGCGGCTCTCGCCCGCTTTCGCGCCTTCGACCCCGGCCTCGAAACCGGGGATGAAGGCGCCCGAGCCGAGCACGACATCGACATCGGTCCCGGTGCCGCCCTCGAAGGGCACGCCGTCGATCTTCCCGACGAAATCGAGGGTCACCTTGTCGCCCGTCTCGGCGACGGCCGCGTCGCCCTCCTTCGGCGTATAGGCTCGGTTCTGGTCGGCGAGCCGGTTCAGGACCGCCGTGACCTCGGTGTCCGGAACCTCGGCCACGAGGCGCTCGATGCCGATGTCGTCGAAGCTGCCGACCTCGATCTGCGGCAGCACCTCGAAGGCGACGGTGAAAGCGAGGTCGGCCTGCGACTCGAAGGCCTTCTCGACGTCCTCGGCCTCTCCTGCGAGGTCGATCCTCGGCTCGCCGACGGGACGCAGCGCCTTCTCCTCGACGATCTGGCGCCCCGCCTCGTTGACCGCTTCCTGCAGGACGTCGGCCATGATCGAGCGGCCGTAGAGCCGCTTCAGATGCGAGACCGGAACCTTGCCCGGACGGAAGCCGTTGATCCGTGCCTTGGCCTTGAGCTCGGCGAGCTGCTCGTCGAGGCGCTGCGCGAGGTCGGTCGCGGCGAGCACGACCTTGTATTGGCGCTTGAGCCCCTCCGAGAGGGTTTCCGTCACTTGCATCTCGATCGAACCTTCATTCGTTCCGCATTCCAGGAGCCGTTCCAGCCGACGTTCTAATAGAGACTTTCCGGGCTGCGTGCCGGCAGGGACAGCAGGTCTCGGCCGGGCCCGTTGCGGAGATGGGGCTGGTGCGGGCGGAGGGACTTGAACCCCCACGATTTTCACCACCGGAACCTAAATCCGGCGCGTCTACCAATTCCGCCACGCCCGCGAGGCCCGGCTGCCATCGGCTCGTGCCGGCTGCCTCCGGCCTTTGCGGAGGGGCATGCCGCCTCGCGCTTCGGGTCCGGCTCTATAGCAATCCGCCGCGGCCGATGCAAAAGATTGTGCATGCGGCGCGCTCGAGCATTTTCCGGAGGACCGGATGCCGGTGCGCATATCGCCGGCGATGTTTCGCAAGTTCGATCTCGATGTTTCGATAGATCGACATCGATGCGACATGGCGATGCGAATATGGTCGAGGCGCCGAGACTCGGAGGAAGCTCATGACCGAAGCGACACGGGAACGAACCTACAGCGAGAGCGAGATCGCCGCGCGCCTGGCGCAAGACCTGCCGCATTGGCGCTACGAAGGCGGCTGGATCCGGCGCACCATCCGGACCGCGGGCTGGAAAGGAACCCTGATGGTGATCAATACGGTGGGCCATCTCGCCGAGGCCGCCTGGCACCACCCGGACATCTCGGCATCCTATGCCTGGGTCGAGATCAAGCTGCAGAACCATGCGGCGAAGGGGATCACCGACAAGGACTTCGAGCTCGCGAGGAAGATCGAGGAGGTGGTGCTCTGGCAGCCGGGCCTCGCGGGCGGCGCGCTCGTCGGCACGCCGGCCGATCCGCGATTTGCCTACATCGACTACAAGAAGAGCTGACGGGCGCCGATGCGCGGATGCGCCGACGAGGTGCGACGATTTGGCCCGAGGTCTCCCCTCTTGCGCTTCGACGGCGCACCGAAGTGCCCCACGGTCGGGCTTCCCGCAGGACCTCGTCGCGTAAGGGCAAGGCCGTGCCGACGAGGCCGGATCCCGCCTCTCCGGGTAGGTCCGGATCGGGCTCGCCGATGCTTCAGGAAGGTCCGACGGACGGCCGCCGGCAACCGGTGACAGCCCCGCGCCATCGTCCAAATGGCCGAACGCAGGGGGTGCGCGCCGCAACTGCCGCTTGACCGCCCCGGAGAATTCCTTCTATAAGGCAGCGAGTAAAAAGCTTTGTCGGCAGCGCACTTGGCACGACCCACCTCGATCCGGCCAAGTTCTGCGACAGCATAGCGCAGCGGGGGAAATGTCCGGCTTCACAAGTGCTTGGCTCGGCCGGGCTCCTTTTGCGTAGGATCGTCCGAATAGAATTCGGATTCCTATCGGTAAAGCGAATAGAGTACGATGGCGGACCAGCGCGCCGGCGGCTCTCCAGGAGGATGGTAATGGGTGCAGTACTCGAACTAGTCCAGATGATGTTCACCCCGCTCGGGCTCGTCGTGACGATCGCTTGCGGCGCGGCGTTGTTCTTCTTCGTGCGGTGGGTCCTGACGGACTGAGCCTTCGGCGCATTCGCCGGAGGTACGAGGCTCGCGAGCGAGCGCGGCATCTCGGCCAACCACCCGGCCGAGATTCCTCCCAGGGGCCTCCTCGGACCCGAAAGGGAGTTCGAGCAGAGCCGCAGAGGGCGCTCGAACCCATGCCACGAGGTGCCGTACGGCTCGGGGACTTCGGCAGGGAGCCGGAGCCCCGCCTTCGGTTGGCGGCGTAACATTCGGCGGTGACGACGGGCCACGACGGCGGATCGAAGGGCGAGCCTTTCGCGCGGTCGAGAACAACAAGCGGCCCGCGCTCCCCGTCCTATGCATCAGGGTGACGCGACATGCATCAGGATGATGTAGCGCAGGCCAAGCGCAGGGAATGGCGCGAGCCGTCGATAGCCGGTGCCGGTCGATCCAAGCAAGGCGGAAAGAAAGCTCCAGTATTCGACAGCGTACGCGCCTTGTCCCCTCCAACTCCCTCCCAGCTCGACGAATTTTTCGCGCCGCTCGACGCGCGGCCCGCAGGAAAATCCGCTCCCGTCCCTTCCGTCTCGGCGGCCGACGGATATGCGATCAGCCGGGCGCGGCCCGGGGACGAGGTCTTTCCCGTCAATGTCGCGGTCGCTGACAAGAACCCCATGATCCTCGCGGCGCTCCATACCCTCTTGACCGGGGACAAGCGCTTCAACCTCCTGCTCATGGCGAGCGACGGCGAGAGATTCCTCGACAAGGTCGGCCGCCTTCCGATCGACATGGGCATCATCGGCTGGGACCTTCCCCGGTTGCACGCCCGCGATATCCTGCTCACGCT
The DNA here is from genome assembly GCA_024304885.1 of Beijerinckiaceae bacterium. Lineage (GTDB taxonomy): Bacteria > Pseudomonadota > Alphaproteobacteria > Rhizobiales > Beijerinckiaceae > Methylocapsa. The sequence goes on along the minus strand of JALJOM010000008.1, from coordinate 247,979 downwards.
CTCCAAGCGGCCGGGAGCCCCCAAGATCGTCATCTACAGCGGCACGAAGGATCCCGCTGCGCCCGCCGAGGCCTTGCGGCTCGGCGGGGCCGGCTTCGTCAGCAAGCTCTCCCCACCGCAGCGGCTCCTCGAGGTGTTCGCGACCGTCGCCAGCGGCGACATGGTCTTCCCCTTCGTGGATGTTCAGAAGGTGCGGACCGATCCGCTCGCCACCCTGACCCATCGCGAGCGTGATCTCTTGGCGGCGCTCGAATCCGGCCGCAGCAACGCGCAGCTCGCCCGCGAGTTCGGCATCTCCGTCAACACGATCAAGTTCCACCTGCGCAACCTGTTCGGCAAGCTCGAGGTCCGCAACCGCACCCAGGCGATCTGCCATTATCTCGAGATGAAGCGCTAGAGCAATTTCCAGCGAAGTAGGTACCGCTTCGCGTCGCGAAATTGCGACAATGCAAAAACGCACAGCCGGTTTCCGATCCGATCGGATCGGAAACCGCTCGAGGGCCGCATCGGCGCTTCCATGCACCGCGAGGAGCTGCGCTGCGCCACGGCGAGCCGCTCGCTTCATCCGAGCGACAAGAACCTCCGGCAAGAAGTGCCGGGCGAGCCTCCTGAAGGCTCGCGCGCTCCCGTTCTCGCCGCATCGGGCGGGAGGAATGTTGCGCGGCAGTTCCGATCGGGCCATGGTCCGGCTCGTCGAGCGCGATCGGCTCGGCTCGCGGAAGAGAGGCACATGGTCGAGTGCGTGACGGTCAGCGCCCCTGCCCGCCTACATCTCGGATTCCTCGATCTGAACGGCGGGCTCGGCCGGCGCTACGGGAGCCTGGGTCTTGCGATCGACAGCCACGCGACCCGGCTGTCGCTGCGCCGGGCCGAGACCCGGCGCGTGGCCGGTCCCGAGGCGGAGCGCGCCGCCCGCCATCTCGACTGCCTGACGCGCCATCTCGGCTTGGAGTCGGCCTACGAGCTCGTCATTCACGAAGCGATTCCCGCGCATGCGGGCCTCGGGTCCGGAACCAAGCTCGCCCTCGCCGTCGCCACGGCCTTGCGCCGCCTCGAAGGCCTCCCGCTCGATCCGACCGCGGATGCGCTCCTCTTGCAGAGAGGGATCCGATCTGGGATCGGGATCGGCTTGTTCGAGCACGGCGGCTTCGTGGTCGATGGCGGCCGGGGTGACCGGACCATCGTGCCTCCCGTTCTCGCTCACGTCGCGTTCCCCGAGGACTGGCGCGTGATCCTCGTTCGCCCGCTCCACGGCGACGGCGTGCACGGACCCGAGGAGGTCGCCGCATTCGCGCGCCTGCCGCCTCTCGACGCCCGCGCCGCGGGGGAAATCTGCCGCCTCGTGCTGGTCAAGGCCTTGCCGGGCCTCGTCGAACGAGACCTCGAAAGCTTCGCGGACGCGATCGCTGCGATCCAGGAGATCGTCGGCGATTATTTCGCGCCGTGCCAGGGCGGCGGGCGCTACGCCGATCCCGGCGTCGCCGCGATCATGGCGGAGCTGCGGGCGAAAGGGGCTCGCGGCACGGGCCAGTCGTCCTGGGGACCGACCGGCTTCGCCTTCACAGCCGACTCGAGTGAGGCGCGCCGATTGTGCGACGCGGTCCGGGGAAATGTTGCCGCCGCAGGTCTAGACGCCATGATCTGCAAGGGACTAAATCATGGAGCGCTGGTGAAAGAGGACTCCTTCGCAGCGGCCAAATAGGGGAAGAATGAGTGTCCAAGAACATTCTGCACATGCTCAGCCCGTTGCGCCATATGAGCCCGTTCGACGTCAACATGGCGCTCGACGCGGGATATGACGCCGTCGTCCCGTATATCGACGTGAAGCTCGAGGAGGTCATGCCCTTGGTCCAGGACGCGATGTTCTCGCGCCCGCCGAAGGATGCCGTGCATACCGCCGTCTTCATCGGCGGCAAGGATGCCGTGCTCGCGCTCGACATGCTGGATCAGGTCCGCAAGACGCTTCTGAAGCCGTTCGAGATTTCCGCTTTCGCCGATCCGGCCGGGTCGTTCACGACCGCCGCCGCCATGGTCGCCTGCGTCGAGAAGCTCTTGAAGGAGAAGAAAGGCCGCACGCTGAAAGGCACCAAGATCGTGATCTTCGGTGCCACGGGTCCGGTCGGCTATACGTGCGGGCTGATCGGCGCGTTCGAGGGCGCCGAGGTCACGGTCACCGCGCGCAAGGCCCCGGACATCCTGGCCAAGGCCGAGGAGATCAAGAAGCGCTTCGATCTCGACGTCAAGGCGCTCGACGCCGGCTCGCCGGAGAAGATCAGGGCCGCGCTCGAGGGCGCCGAGGTCGCGCTCTGCTGCGCCGCAGCCGGCGTGCAGGTGCTGTCCAAGGAGGATCTGGCCTCGAACAAGGCCCTCCTCGTCGCCGCCGACGTCAATGCCGTGCCGCCCTATGGCGTCGAGGGTCTCAATCTCCACGACTACGGAGTCGAGCTTTCGAGCGGGGCCTTGGGGATCGGCCCGCTCGCCATCGGCGACGTGAAATACAAGACGGAATCCGGCTTGTTCCAGCGCATGGCGACATCCGACAAGCCTCTCGGCCTCGATTTCCGTGACGCTTTCGCCCTTGCACGCAGCTTCGCCTGAGCCCCGCGCCGCGATCCTGATCGCGGCGGCTTCCGCGCGCGCCTTGGCGGGGGCGGCGCGACGCGCCGGATACCTGCCGCTCGTCGTCGACTTCTTCTGCGACACCGACACCTGCGACGCCGCACCGGCGCATCGGCTCGTCGAGGACGGGCTCGACCTCGGCTTTCGCCGCGACACGCTCCTCCCGGCGCTCGATGCCCTCGCCGATCCCAACGAGCCGATCGGGTTCGTCTATGGCGCAGGCTTCGAGGACCGCGCCGATCTTCTCGACGAGATCGGGACACGCTGGAGGCTCTTCGGCAATCCGCCCGATGTCGTGCGCCGGGTCAAGGATCCGCCGGCACTCGCCGCGCTCTGCGAGCGGCTCGGCATCGCGCACCCCGAAACCAGGCTGTCGCGGCCCGCGGACCCTGCGGGCTGGCTCTCGAAAAGCATCGGCGGCTCGGGAGGAAGCCACGTCACGCCCGCGAGCACGACGCGCGAATGCGACGCCGGCGCGATCTACTACCAGAGGGTCGCGACGGGTGATCCAGTGTCGGTGCTCTTCCTCGGTGACGGCAGAGAGGCCCAGGTGATCGGCACGAGCCGGCAATGGACGGCGCCCGCGCGAGGCGAGCCGTTCCGCTACGGCGGCTGCCTGCGGCCGGCCGAGCTTTCCGCGAAGGTCGCGGATCGGCTCGACGAGGCGGCGCACGAGGTGACCCGCGCCTGCGGCCTCGTAGGCCTCGTCAGCATCGACTTTCTCGTCGAGGACGACGAGGTGACCCTCGTCGAGATCAACCCGCGGCCCGGCGCGACCCTCGATATTTTCGAGGACGATCACGGATCGCTCGTCCACGCCCATGTCGAGGCCTGCCTCGGCCGTCTGCCGCGCGAGCCTTTCCGTTTCGACGGCGCCGCGGCGGCCGCGGTCGCTTTCTCGCGGCGCGAGATCGCTTCCATGCCTCCGCTCGACTGGCCGGATTGGGCCGCCGATCGCCAGAGGCCTCACACCCTGCTTCCGGCGGACGCGCCCTTGTGCACCATCAAGGCCGTTGGCGCCGAGCCGGCCCACGCCCGCACGCTCGCCTTCGAGCGGCGCGACATCATCCTCGACACCATAGACAGATTCAGGGAGGGATTCCCCACGTGAGCCAACAAGCGTTGAGCATCAATACCCTGGCCGGAAACCTGGTCGATCGCCTGGTCGCGGAGGCGGCTGCCCTCCGCGTCGCCGTCTCCAAGGGCGAAGGCGGCGAAACCATTGTCGATGCCGGCCAGTCCGTGCGCGGCGGCATCGAGGCCGGGCTCCGGCTCGCGGAGATCTGCCTCGGCGGCCTCGGCAACGTCTCGATCGTCCCGAGCAACCTCTATCCGAGCTGGCCCTTCGAGATTTTCGTCCGTAGCACCGATCCCGTGATCGCTTGCCTCTGCAGCCAATACGCCGGCTGGGCGCTCTCCCACGGCGAGGGCAAGGAGGCCTTCTTCGCCCTCGGCTCCGGCCCCGGCCGCGCGCTCTCGCGCAAGGAGCCGCTCTTTTCCGAGATGGCCTACAAGGACGAGCAGGCGACGCGGGCGACGCTCGTCCTCGAATCGGGCAAGGCTCCGCCCACCGAGGTCATCGAGAAGGTCGCCGCGGATTGCGGCGTGAAGCGCTCCTCGCTCGCCTTTCTCTTCGCCCCGACGCAGAGCCTCGCCGGCAGCGTCCAGGTCGTCGCCCGGGTACTCGAGGTCGCCCTCCACAAGACCCACGAGCTGAAGTTTCCGCTCGAGCGAGTCGTCGACGGCATGGCCTCCGCGCCGCTCTCCCCGCCCCATCCCGACTTCGTCCAGGCCATGGGCCGCACCAACGACGCGATCATCTACGGCGGCCAGGCGCATCTCTTCGTGACGGGGCCCAGTGCCGACGCCAAGGCCTTGGCGGAGCAGCTGCCGAGCACGACCTCGCGCGACTACGGGCGGCCCTTCGCCGAGGTCTTCAAGGCCTACAAGGGCAATTTCTACGAGATCGACCCGATGCTCTTCAGCCCGGCACGCGCGATCGTGACGGCGGTCGAGACCGGCGAGACGTTCTACGGCGGCAAGGTCGATCCTGCCCTGCTCGATGCCTCGTTCAAGTGATGTCGCGCTGTCCCGCGCGGCGGGGCAGCCCAAGGTCGCGATCGCGATCGATCTCTACGACTGGCACGCGCGCGAGCTCACGGCGGCTTTCGCGCGTGCGGGCGTGACGGCGGTGCCGATAAGGCTCGGCCATTGCGGCTTCGACACGGGGCGCCCCCACGGCCTCGTCATCCCGGGCTTCGGCACCGATGTGCCGGGCCTCGTCTTCGTCCGCCAGATCGGCTTCGGCACCTTCGAGAGCGTAACGCTGCGGCTCGGCGTCCTGCACAGCCTCGGCGCGCTCGGCGTTCCGGTCGTCAATACGGCGCGCGCGGTCGAGCTTTGCGTCGACAAGGCCGCGACGAGCTTCGCGCTCGGCATCGCGGGCGTTCCGACGCCGCCGACCTGGACCGTCCAGTCGGAGGCGGCGGCGCGCCAGATCGTGCGGCGCGAAGGCGGGCGCGGCCCCCTCGTGCTGAAGCCCTTGTTCGGCGCTCAAGGCTTCGGATTGAAGCTCGTGCGCCGCGAGGACGATCTCCCGGCTTGGGAAGAGGTCGAAGGCGTCTATTACCTGCAGCGCTTCGTCGCGGTCGAGCGCGACGGCTTTCGCGACATCCGGCTCTTCGTGTCGCATGGCGAGGTCATCGCGAGCATGACTCGCCACGCCTCGCATTGGATCACCAACGTGAAGCTCGGCGCCCGACCGGAGCCTTTCGAGCCCGACGCGGAAGCGATCGATCTCGCGCTCCGCTCGGCCGCGGCGGTCGGAGCCGATTTCGCCGGCGTCGACATGATTCGCGACGCGGCGGATCGGTTGCAGGTGCTCGAGGTCAATTCCATGCCCGGCTGGCGCGGCTTGCAGAAGGTGGCCCCCTTCTCGATCGCCGACAAGCTCGTTTCGAGCCTGCTCGGCCGGATCGCTCGGGGCGAGGCCAGGGCAGCCCCGTGAGCGCCATCGCCGAGGCCTTCATCGCCTCGTGCCGCGACGAGATCGAGGCGCCGAAGCCCGGCAACGTTCATGTCTATGCCGAGGGCCATCGGATGACGGTGGACGATTTCCGCCGCAGTGCCGAGGCCGCCGCCCCGAGGCTCTGCGCCGAGGGAGCACCGGTCGGCGCCCGCATCCTCGCCGCGGTCGAGGCGACGAAAGCCGCAGTCGGCCAGAACACCAATCTCGGCATCGTGCTTCTTTGCGCGCCGCTCGCCGCCGCCGCCGAAACAAGCGGGGACCTGCGGGAGGCGGTGCGACGGGTCCTCGCGGACCTGACCCTCGCCGATGCGGATGCCGCTTTTCGCGCCATCCTCGCGGCCGAGCCGGCCGGGCTCGGCGAGGCGCCGCGCCACGATGTCCGCGGCCCCGCCGACACGACCTTGCTCGAGGCCATGCGAGCCGCCGCGGACCGCGACAGGATCGCGTTTCAATATGTGTCGGGCTTCGAGGATGTCTTCGCGACCGGCTTCTCTGCCCTCGAGGCCGTCCGAAGCAAAGGCCATGGCGCGCCCTGGCTCGCGGTCGGCGCTCACCTCGCCTTTCTCGCGCGCTTTCCCGACAGCCATATCGTCCGCAAGCTCGGCCCGGACCGGGCCGCGAACGTGCGCGACGAAGCAGGGGGGCTGCATCGTGCCTTCATGGAAGCTTCCGATCCCGCCACCCTGCTCGAGGACCTTCTCGCCTTCGACCAAAAGCTGAAGACGGCCAATACGAATCCGGGCACCACGGCGGATCTCGTGGTCGCGACGCTTTTCGCGGACCGGCTCAAACGCGGCTTGATTGCGCGAGGCAATGATGGTTGACTGCCGCCGCAGCACAGGCTTGGGCTGCTATCCGGCGAACCGGCACGGCGCACCGCCGAGCGCTGACAACAAGGATAGGGCTTTGCATGTCGAATTTCTTCGACTCGATCGTCGAACGTCTGCAAAAGGCCTTCGGCACGGAAACCTCAAAGGGGATAGATAGCATGGCAAAAATCAACAGGGTCCTCATCGGCGAGTCGCTGGTCGGCGAGGGCAACGAGGTCGCGCACATCGACCTCCTCCTCGGGCCGCGCGGCAGCGCCGCCGAAACGGCCTTTTGCAATGCGCTCACGAACAACAAGGACGGTTTCACCACCCTGCTCGCGGTCGTCGCGCCGAACCTGATGGTCAAGCCGCCGACGATCCTCTTCAACAAGGTGACCATCAAGAACGCGAAGCAAGCGGTCCAGATGTTCGGCCCGGCTCAGCGCGGCGTCGCCAAGGCCGTCGCGGACAGCGTCGCCGACGGCATCATCCCGGTCAAGGAAGCCGACAACGTCTTCATCTCGGTCGGCGTATTCATCCATTGGGACGCCAACGACGACAAGAAGATCCAGGAGTACAACTATCAAGCCACGAAGGAATCGATCGCCCGCGCCGTCAACGGCAATCCTTCGCCGTCGGAGGTCGTGGCGAAGCGCAACGAGGTGAAGCACCCCTTCGCGCCGAACTGAGCGAGGCAGAAGGCCGAGCCGGTTCTCGGAAGCGGTCGGACAATGTCTGGCCGCCCATTCCTCGGGGGGCTCACGCCCCCTTCTTGTTCCTCGTGGCGGGGTTGCTTCCCTCGCACGCGGCAATGTCCGCCGCGGTCAACCGGCCCTCGTGCAGGGCCGAGGCCACGAGAACACCCGATGCGCCCGCACTCGCCAACATGCCGAGATCGGACGCGTTCCGCACCCCGCCCGCGGCATAGAGCTTCGAGGCCGGCGCAAGGCGCCGAACCGCCGCGAGTCGATCGAGATCCGGCCCGCCGTTGCTGCCGACTCGCGCAAGCGTCATCACGATGATCCGGTGCGGCCAAAGCTCCGGCGCCTCGAGCAGAGCCTCGGGCCCGAGAAAACGCTCGGCGTCGAAGTCGAGCGAGAGCACGATCCCCGGGTCCTCCCCGAGCTGCCTCAGAGGGTCGAGGCTTTCGAGGGATTCGGCGCCGAGGACGAGATTTTCCCGCACGTGGCGGTCGAGCCGAGCCCGCGCCTCCCCGGTGGTGCGACAGCCCGCATCGACCCAGAACGTCACCCCTGGAAACGCCGCGGTCAATTCATCGATCGTATCGGCGTGGGTGCCGCTGCGCAGGATCGAGTCGAGATCGGCCACATAGATCGTCTCGAACGGATAGACGGCCAGGAATCCCGCGACCACATCGGCGGGCTTGCTCGTCCGCGCGAGCGGCGTGATGATGGGCGCATAGGCGGACCGCATCCCGAGACGCGCGCGGACCACTGTGCCACCCATCAGGTCGATCACCGGTACGACCTTCATCGGTAGAACATTTTCCAGCGAAGTGGCCTCCGGTTCGCCTGTCGCCGGCGATGGTTCGCACGTTCGACCTCGATGCGACATCGCCATGCGAAAATGCGACATTGTAAAGAAGTAGAGCACATTCCGATCCGTTCGGATCGGAATGTGCTCTACTTCCCTGCTCGGTCGGCTCGGATCCTCGTCCAATGCAGAACATCATCGGCTGGGACATCGGCGGCGCCCATCTCAAGGCGGCGCGCGTCGAGCAGGGCACGATCACGAAGGCGGTTCAGGTGGCTTGCCCTTTGTGGCTCGGCGTCGCCGAGCTCGATCGCGCCTTCGCCGAGGCGAAGGGAACGGTCGGCACAGCGCCGATGAATGCCGTCACCATGACCGGCGAGCTCTGCGACGCATTCGAGAGCCGCACCGAGGGGGTCTCCGCCCTCGCCGAGATCGCCGCGCGCGTGCTGGCTCCGGGCGCGGTCCTGGTCTATGCTGGCGAGAAGGGGTTCGTCGAGACGAGCCGCGTCGCCACCCACGCGACGGACATCGCCTCCGCCAACTGGCATGCGAGCGCGGCGCTCGCCGGCGCTTCCATGCGCGAGGCGCTCTTCATCGACATGGGCTCGACCACGACGGATCTGATCCCGATCGCGGAAGGCCGCCCGGCGAATCTCGGCGGGACGGACGCGGAGCGTCTCGTCCACGGCGAGCTCGTCTATACCGGTCTCGCCCGAACCTTCCTCATGGCCGGTCCCGACCGCGTGCCCTTCGCCGGCCGATGGACGCCCCTGATGAACGAATGGTTCGCCGATGCCGCGGACGTGCATCGCCTTCTGGCGACCTTGCCCGCGAGCGCCGACACGATGGAGACGGCCGACGGGCGCGACAAGTCGGCTGCTGCCTCGCGCGCGCGGCTCGCCCGCATGATCGGGCGCGATGTCGCCGAGGCCGACGACGCGGCCTGGGACCGTCTCGCGCAGTTCTTCGCCGAGGCTCAAATCCGGTCCATCATGGATTCGGCCATGCTCGTCCTCTCGCGCGGGCTCCTTGGAAAGGACGCTCCGATCATCGGCGCCGGCGTCGGGCGGGAGGTGATCCGCCGGCTCGCGGCGCGGCTCGACCGCCCGTTTCACCGGTTCGAAGAGGTGATTGCCGCCGAGCCCTCGGCGCAGGCCGTGGCCGCGGACTGCGCGCCGGCCAGCGCCGTCGCCCTGCTCGCCGCCGCGAAAAAGCGCTAGATCACGATGACTTTGGATCGAATCGATCCAAAGTCATGAAACGTGATCGATTCCAAAAGCTTAGAGAGGGATGCGGGCGGAAAATCGCTGTACGCTTTTCCTCGTCCCGCTCTGAAGCAGGGCTCTGACGCTGCTGCTCAGCGCCTCGCCCAAGGCCCATTCGAGGGGTTTGCCCGATCCATCGCCTCGAGCCTGGCGATCCGCTCCTCGATCGGCGGATGGGTCGCAAACAACGAATCGAGACGCGCGCCGCTCAGCGGATTGACGATGAAGAGATGCGCCGTCGCCGGGTTGCGCTCGGCGAGATAGTTCGGCTGACGGTGGACGATGCTTTCGATCCGGCCGAGCGCATCGGCGAGCCACAGCGGCCGGCCGGTGAAGCGCGCGGCTTCCGCATCCGCCGCATATTCCCGGGTGCGCGAGATGGCGAGCTGCACCAAGGTCGCCGCGAGCGGCGCCAGAAACATGACGACGAGGCCCGTCACGAGGCCCAGCGGATGATTGCGGTCGCCGCCGTGGCCGGGAGCGAGGAAGAACAGCCAGTTCGCGAGCATGCCGATCGCACCGGCGAGCGTGGCCGTGACCGTCATGATCAGCGTGTCGCGGTTCTTCACATGGGCGAGCTCGTGCGCGAGGACTCCCGCGATCTCCTCCCGCGACAAGGCCTGCAGCAAGCCGCTCGTGACCGCGACCGCGGAATTTTCGGGATTGCGGCCGGTCGCAAAGGCATTGGGCTGAGCGCTGTCGATCACGTAGACCCGCGGCGCCGGGATGCCCGCGTGCGCGGCGAGCTCTTGCACCAGCCGCACGAGCTCTGGGGCCTCGGCCTCGCCCACCTCGCGCGCCCCGTACATGCCGAGCACGACCTTGTCCGCGTTCCAATACGTGAAGAAATTCATCGCGGCGGCGAGGACAAGCGCGAACACCATCCCGCCTTGCCCGCCGACCAGGAAGCCGATCGCCATGAAGAACGCCGTGAGCGCCGCGAGCAGCAGCGCCGTGCGGAAAAAGCTGTCCATCCTGCACTCCTCGACTCCGCGGTCCCGACAGGCACGAGAGTGCGTCGAGACCCGACCCGAGATGATTTGGAGATCAGACGAAAGTTTTTCCATCCGGTAAGAGCTGGGACAAGAATAAAGCGTCCCAGATCAGCACCTTGCCATATAAAACGCGTCGCGCTTCTGGACGAGCCAGGACCAGGCCTCCCGCTCGCGCGGCCCGGCCGTCTTCTCGATCGCGACCGATAGATAGTCCATCTCGCGCTCGATCTTGTCCCGCGGCAGGATGTGGAGCCGCGTCACGAGGATGGCGCCTTCGAGTACGGCGTTGCGCGCCCGGTTGAATCCCTCGAACGGCGCATGCTGCGCACGATGCAGGACCCGGCATTGGAAGCGCGGCCGCTCGGCATGGTCCTCGACACGGGCAACGGAAAGCTCGGCATGGGCCAGGGCGGCTTCGAGGCGCGGGACCTGCACCAATGTAGCGGGCACGAGCGGCCAGTCCTTCCGCCCGGTCACGAGACCGGCGAAGATCAGCGGATCATCGGTGAAGCTCGCCACGGCGAGCGGGACCATTGCGAGATTGTCGAGCGTCGTCGAGGGCCGAAACGGCGCGAGGATCCAGTGCTCGCCCTCCTCGATGAGGCCGAGCGGCGCGATATGCGGAGTGCCGGACGTATCGATCGTGGTGACGATCGCCTCGCGGATCATCGGCACCGCACGGGCTCCCGCGCGTCCCCGGCCGAGGCCTTGGGGCGCAAGGTATGGCCGGCCTCCTTGAGCTTGTCCTCGGCCTCCTCCACGCGATCGGCGCCGCAGCCCCAGTCGAGCGGCTCGTCCTGGGTGTAGCGCTTGCCGAGCGCGAAGGCGATCTCGGCCTTGGCGAGCTCGGTGCCGAGGTAGAAGGCATGCGCACCGTCGCTCGCGACGCCGAGCTTCGGATAGAGCGAGAGCGCATCGCGCGCGACATGATGGCCGTCGCGGTTGAAGATATGGATGCCGTCCTCGGCGGTCGCGATGCGGAAGCCCGTGTCGCGCACTTCGGCCGCGAGATCGGCGAGATCGGCCGGCGTCGCGGGAAAAGGCGCGCGATCGTGCAGCTGCAAGAGCCCCGCGTCGTAGCCCTTCGGCAGCGCCGTGTCGGCTGCGGCGGCATGCATCAAGCGACGCGCGGCATCGTGCTCCTCGATCGTGCGCCGCGTATGCGGGCTCACCTGCACGGTCAGGATATTGTCGATCGCGAGCTCCGAGCAGAGCCCGAGAAGGACCGCGGTGACGCCCACGGAATCGGCCTCCGTCAGCTCCGTGAGGTTTCCCGTGCCCATCATCATCGCCACATCGGGGAGGCGGCGCCTCGTCTCGACATAGCGGACGAGCGAGTCGGCGAAGCCGAAATGGATCGGGTCGAGGATCGGATCGACGATGACGTCGAGACCCTTCCGCGCCGCTTCCTCCGCCGCGCGGACGAGCGAGTCGAGATCGCCGTGCGGCCGCGGCACGAGGATCGGCACGGTGGCGGAGCCTTCGGCGATGCCGAGGCTCGTCTCGTCGAGGCTCAGCAGGAAATCCGCGCCGGCGGCGACCGCGCGGGAAAGCTCGGAGGGCTCGGCGGAATCGACGCTGACTCGATGGCCCGCGTCCTTCAAGGCACGGATCGCGTCTTCCAGATGGGGAAAGGGCGTATCGGGCAGGCAGCCGAGATCGATGACGTCGGCGCCCGCCCGGCGCATCCGCTCGGCCCTGGCGACGAGCGCCTCGACATTCATGGCGGAAGCATCGACGATCTCGGCGAAGATGCGCACCGAGTAGCGCGAGAGGTCCTTCGCCCGGAGCCCCGAGCCGAGGAAGGCCGGAAGATCGGAGAGCTCGTCGGGGCCGCGCGTGACCGGGACCCCCAGCGCGTCGGAGAGCGCGGCGAGATCGGCGCGGCAACGGCCCGGAACGATAATGCGATCGGCGGCGATGGGCCGCGCCAGGCGGTGCAGGATGATCGGCCCGGTCATCAAGGCCGCGACCTTCACGCCGATGTTCTCCACCCTCCAGTCGAAGGGCGGCTCGCCGAGCGACTCCAGGATCCGCACGAGCCGCGCGAAGGCGAGATGCCCCGTGAGGAAAAGAAGCCGTTCCCTCATCTCGGGACGAGCTCGCTGCGGCGCTTGGCGATGAACCCTTCCAGCTCGGCGAGCGATTCGGCGACCCTCGTCGCCTCGAAGTCCTTCAGCTTGGCGACATTCTCGAGATCGATCTTGCGCGGATAGACCTTCACCATGCCGTCGGGCGCGCGCGTCTCGAGCTCGGGCGCGGTGTCGCAGGCGAAGACGATGGTCGGCACGCGGCACTTTCCCGCCTGGGCGAAGACATTGGTCGCGAGGTTGTCGGAGATGCCATAGACGAACTTGGCGACGCTGTTCGAGCTCGCGGGCCCCACGATGAGCGTGTGATAGACACCGTGATAGAAATAGCCGACCTGGGGCGAGCTCGCCGCCTTGTCGTCGAAGATCCGCGCCGATCTCGGCATGTCGAGCTTCTGCTTGTACATGCGCATGACCTCGGCGGCGGCCTTGCTGACGAAAAGATCGATATGCTCCAAGTCGCGCGCCATCTCGAGGCATTCGTTGAAGAAATGACCGGACCCGGTAAGGGCCCAGCCCCAGCGTGGGGTGACGACCTTGCTCATGCTCTCGACCGGTTGGAGAAACGTGCGGGCTTTGGGATAGTGCCGCAGCCGCCCCCGCGTCGAGCCGAAAAACTGCTATGCCCAGTTTAAAAGCGCGGGTGGCGGCTGCTCCTTTAATCTTCGAACGTCTTGGAAGATATTTGGGAGTTCAAAACCTCTGGTAGTCAGAGCGGGACGATGAAACGCCACGAAAACTAAGATCTTGATCGGACTGCGCACTCGTAGCTGTGACACAGCTTGCAGAGTTGGAGACTCGGCCCAGGTTCCTTAAGTGCAAGCGCTTGATGTCCAAAGTCTCATAACATCTCGATAAACGAGTGATCGATGTAAACTCCAGTGCAAGTACTCCTTTCACCCGAGCCAATCCCGCACCGAGAACAAATGACAAATCCAGAGCCACTATTTGCGAATTCGTGGTTTGTATATACGCCAACGCAAGTAGACTTTGTGCCCGGACGGACGCCACAACGTCTACAGTAGTCATTCACATGCCCAGAGGTAAAATCATGTTGAACGTATATACCTGTGCAGACGCTCTTTTTCCCTGCGGCGTGACCGCATCTTTGGCAATAGACGAACTTAGCGGCGGTTAAGTCGTTTTTTTGGATGGCTTTATATGGTGCTTTGAAAACCGCATTTTCGGGCTGCAATTCTTGCCGGGCGCTGGGCCGAACGGCTAGCTCGTCAACAACTGTCATCACTGCCCTGGCAACGGCGAGACACGCTTCGTCCCGATCTTCCCACCGGCTAATAGGTTTCGCACCGGTAGGCAGCGACTGCAACGCACCGAAAGGCGTGGCCTCCCATGCGCATGGCCGCAAAACGATCGGAACGACACACGCTTCGCCGCTATGATGCCGTCGCAATGCTGCCTGACCTTCTACCTCATAGCAATAACGCGAATCGATGAAGTGGGGACTCATGAAAAGGAGAACGATTTGCGCATACTCCAACCTCGCGTCGATCTGTTCACGCCATTCCGTACCTAGTGGAATCATTCGGTCATGCCATTTTAAGATTTGGCCATTACGCTCAAAGACAACTAGCTGGCGTCGTACGTCGTTCATGAGGTCTTCTTCCTCATGAGCATAGGAAAAGAAGATTTCCAGCGGCCCTGACATAATTACCCAAACCGTACTCAGGGATAGTTCCCGTTTGGTATAAGGAAGATCAAGCTAGCACCGGGCGCATTCATCGGAAAGCGTGCTGCACGGCGAACCGGGAAAACGACAGGCCGAAGCTCATTGCGCTGCCGCCCGGGATCCACCCGGCGACAGTCGCGGCGGGCTTCGACATCTGAGCAAAATCGATACAAAATGCTATCGAACAAGAGTGTAGAGCGTGTTTCCGAATGCGACGGATCGGAAACCGTCGTAGCTGGCAGGGTGGACCGGACGTGGTCCAAGACTGCCGCGGCGTGATAGAACGGCGACGGCGAACGATTATGACCGAGGACGAAGCCGCAAAGAGCGCGGCAAATCTCGATTGCGCGGCTCACGATGTTCGAGACAAGACGGCTCTACGATCTAAAGAACCGGAAAGAGCGTGACCACATGGCAACCTCATATCCGGGGACCTGTTTCGGTGGGGTGGTGGAGACCAAGGCAAAAGGCACACCGAAAGAGGGAGGTCACTGCCATTGCAGGTCCCGCCGATCCTGCTCGGCAAGGTCGGTCACGACAAGGAAGCGATCGAGGGGTACCGAGAGCCGTTTGCACGAACTTTCGTGGCAACCGTTCGCGTCGCGTCAGAATGGAGGAATATATTTCTTTTTCGAGGGGCCAGAAGGATTCTGAACCTCTGAAATAAAATCATAATAATCCGATGGTTGCGGATCCTTCGGAAACCTGCAAAATTGGGATTTATAAGATACGCTGACCGCCCAATAATCGGCGACTATAGAGGCCTGTTGCTCGATATTATAATCATAAAAATCATCCGACTTCATAAGATCGTACCAGTAAGCATGGCTGTAATTCAATGGATGCCTCATTACATTTTCGAGCCACCCACTAATTGGTGACTTGAAATATTTATGCTGCCACACGTGCCCGAACTCGTGGACAAACGTCCACGTGTCGGTATTCGGATCACTGAAATCCGGACACCAAATTTGATTAGAATAATGAGGGATATCTGAATAAGTTATACTATTATTTGCGCCGCCCACATTTCTGTCGTTTGTCGTTATTTTTGTATTATGAACTAAGGTGTCGCCGAAAACGAATTTCAAGATCTTCCGCTCTCCTGGCGTAAGGTTTCGAGTCGGCATGTTTTGGTCTCCTCATCCGACATTCACCAGTGGACAGCCCACAGATAAGCCGTTACCAGGAAAATGATGCCGCTCGATGCGACTTGCTCGACAAGGTATAGGTGTTCTGGCACACGCGGTCGTTCACCAATGCGCCCGTCGACACGGACTCATATAAGTCAGCGAACATCGAAGTCACCGGGAGACCGCCAGTCGCCGGCAGAACGGACGAGATGGTCCGAGCCTGCCGCGGCGTGATCGAACGGCGACAGGGGAAGCTATGACCGAGGACGAAGCCGCAACGCGCGCGCCGGCGAGGCGCCCGCCCCCGCCCTTCCCCCTCACAATCCTCACCGGCTTCCTTGGCGCCGGCAAGACGAGCCTCCTGAACCGGCTTCTACGCGATCCCGAGCTCGCCGATTGCCTCGTCCTCGTCAACGAGTTCGGCGAGATCGGCCTCGATCATCTCCTTGTCGAGAACGTCGACGGGGACATGCTGGTCATGACCTCGGGGTGCCTCTGCTGCACGATCCGGGGCGACCTCGTCAGCACGCTGGAGGACGTGCTGCGCCGGCGCGACAATGGCCGGATGCGACCGTTCCGACGGGTGATCATCGAGACGACGGGCCTCGCCGATCCCGCGCCGGTCCTGCATACGATCATGTATCATCCCTATCTCGTGCTGCGGTTTCGCCTCGACGGCGTGATCACGGTGGTGGATGCCGTGAACGGGGCCGCGACCCTCGACGCGCACGAGGAGGCGGTGAAGCAGGCCGCGGTCGCCGACCGGCTCGTGCTCACCAAGACCGACCTGCTCGATCCCGCCGCGGGGCAGGCGCTCGCTGAGCTCCTCTCCCGGCTCGCGCGGCTCAATCCCGGCGCGCCCCGGCTCGATGCCGCGCGCGGCGAGGCGACGGCCGCCGCCTTGCTGTCGGCCGGTCTCTACGATCCGTCCCGCAAGGCTCCCGACGTCGCCCGCTGGCTCGGCGCCGACGCCTATGCCTCAGACGACGGGCACCATCACCACGACCATGGCCCCCATGCCGCACACGACAGAAATCGCCACGATGCACGAATCCGCGCCTTTTGCCTGCGCCATGCCGCGCCGATCGCGCCGGCGAGCTTCGACGTGTTTCTCGAGCTCCTGCGCGGCGCGCACGGTCCCAGCCTCCTGCGCGTCAAGGGCATCGTGGCGCTCGCCGACGATCTTTCGCGCCCCGTCGTCCTCCACGGGGTGCAGCATGTCTTTCATCCGCCGGCGCGGCTCGACGCCTGGCCCGACAGCGACCATTCGACGCGCATCGTCTTCATCCTGAAGGACATGGAGCCGGCCTTCGTCGAGGGCTTGTGGCGCGCCTTCACGGGTGGCGTGACGCTCGACGGCGCCGACGGCGCGGCGCTGTCGCGGAGCCCCCTCTCGCCGGTCGCAGGCGGCCTCCTCACTTGAAGGCCAGCGTACCGAGACATATCTGAAAGTGTTCCGGTTCGATCCGCGAAGGGCACATGGACGAGCGGCAGAGGCTCGACAAGTGGCTGTGGTTCGCGCGCGTCGTCAAGACGCGCAGCCTCGCCGCGCGGCTCGTTTCCGAAGGTCATGTCCGGCTGAATGCGCGGCGGATCGACACGCCGGCGAAAGCCGTCGTGCCCGGCGACGTCCTGACCATTGCCTTGGAGCACGAGGTCCGAATCTTGCGTGTCCTCGGACCTGGAACGCGGCGCGGTCCCTATGCCGAGGCGGCACTCTTGTTCGAGGATCTTTCGCACGAGGGTGCAGCCGCGGCATCGTCCGGGCCCGGGTGAAGCTTCAGCCGAGATCCGGAGCTCTTCAGGTCGCGACTTGGAACGAGTCGAAGATTCTTGCCATGTCGAGGCAAAGGCGCTAGCAGGAACCAATGGGGTGCGGGCCCGTCGAAGGGACTTTAACCTCGACGAGTCGTCTGCAAGGAAGAACAAGCATGACTTATGTGGTCGTCGAAAATTGCATCAAGTGCAAGTATACGGATTGCGTGGAAGTCTGCCCGGTGGACTGCTTCTACGAAGGCGAGAACATGCTCGTCATCAACCCGGACGAATGCATCGACTGCGGGGTTTGCGAGCCGGAATGCCCGGCGGCCGCGATCAAGTCGGACACCAAGAAGGGCGTCGGCCCCTGGCTCAAGCTCAATGCCGAGCTGTCGAAAGTCTGGCCGCAGCTGACCAACAAGCGCGAGGCGCTGCCTGAAGCGAAGGAATTCAACGGCAAGCCCGGCAAGTTGGAGATGCTCTCGCGCGAGCCCGGCAAAGGAGATTGACCCGAGGTTTCAGCCTCTTCGTGTCAATACGATAATCGCTCGCCGACCGCCTCCCGCGTCGGCGAGGCAAAGGTGTCAGGGGTCCGAGCAAAACTTTTGATTTTCGCTCGGATCCGTGCTAGATTGTTTTTTATCGTCTGTACCAGTGGCAAATTTCGACCGCTCACGTCGCCTCCGTGGCTAAGTAATCTCTGCATAGTCTCGGGTTTCCCTGAAACCTCTCGAGCTCGCGTGATCCCGGAGTTTTAGGCCAATCGACGGGAGGTGCGGCGCGTGTGCTCGTCGCTCGCTGTCCGGCCAACCGCTCTCGGATGCTCGTCTTCGTACGGGAATGGCGTCGCGGCCGTCCTGTCCGGCGGGGAAGAGGTCCGTGCGGCGGATGGCGCCTGTGCTGCCGACGATCCGTCCCGTCTCCAAAGCGGGACAAGATAAGGAGCACGCTGCCTATGGCGTCCGGGAATAAAAGTGAGAATGCGCCAGTGACGGGGATCCGCCCCAAAGCATCGGAAGCCACTCGCGCCCGCAGGCCCACCGCTCACGAGTCGAAGGCCAGCGCGCCAAAAGCACCGCGGAGCAAATCGAGCACGACCCGACCCGCCGGTCGTGGCTCTGCCGCTCTGATCGTGGCCGAAGCTTCCGAGCCCCGCGGCTCGGTCGCGTCGAGAGCACGCGCCTCGAGACTCGATCGCGGCACCCTGGATCGAACCGCCGAGACCGCCAAGCCGGTGCGGTCCAAGCCGGCGCGGTCCAGGCCGACGAGAAGCGAGCCGGCGGCGAGTACCGCTCGCGCCACGCAAGGCCTCGCCGCCCGAGCGATGCCGGCCGGGGCGCGCGGAGCGAAACCCGCGCGCAAGGCTGTCGAGGCCGAGAGCCCGGCACTGCGCCCGAGCGTCACCCGCGCAAAGACGGCGGGACAAGCGAGCGGCGAGACCCGGACCGACGCCAGCCGCGAGGCGGAGACTTCCCGGAAGGAGGCGCGTCCGGCACGCGTCGAGGCGGCTCGACCTGCAGCCGCAACACCTGCAGCTGAAACACCTGCAGCCGAAACAGCGGTCGCCTGCCCCGAGGAGGCACGGCCCGCCGCCGCCGATGACAGGGTTCCGCACGCGGGGAAACGAGCGCCGAAGGCCGAAGCGCGTCCCGAGGGGACCGCCGCGGCCGTCGATCTTGCGTCAATGTCAAACGATCGGACTCCAGTGACAAAGAAGAACGAGAAGAAGCCGGGAGCGGACCAAGCTACCGCTCCCGTGAGTGACCAAGCAGCACGGCCGCAGGCTTCGGCGTCCCTCGGGGCGGCGGCGGTGGCCGGCACGTCCACCAAGCCGGCCGCGCGGGCCCCTGCGCCGAAGGCCGCGAGCGCTTCGGAAGCCGCTTCCACCTCGAAGGCAGCGGCGAAGCCGTCCCCCACGAGCCAAGGTGCGGTCGAGGCCGCGCGGGCCAAGCCCGCAACGGCGAGACCGTCCGAGCGTGCGCCTGCGGCGGGAAGCAAGCCCGGCAAGGCCGCGGCGGCCTCGCGCCTCGGGTTCAAGCAAAACGAGTTCATCGTCTATCCCGCTCATGGGGTCGGCCAGATCGTCGCCATCGAGGAGCAGGAGGTCGCAGGGTTCAAGCTCGAGCTCTTCGTGATCAGCTTCATCAAGGACAAGATGATCCTGAAGGTGCCGACCTCGAAATCCGCCATGGTCGGGATGCGCAAGCTCGCCGAGGCCGATGTCGTCAAGAAGGCCTTCGACACGCTCGGCGGGCGCGCCCGCGTCAAGCGGACCATGTGGTCGCGTCGGGCTCAGGAATACGAGGCGAAGATCAATTCCGGCGACCTCGTCGCGATCGCGGAGGTCGTGCGCGACCTCTACCGCTCGGACAGCCAGCCGGAGCAGTCCTATTCCGAGCGCCAGCTCTACGAGGCGGCCCTCGATCGCATGACCCGCGAGATCGTCGTGGTGCAGAAGCTGACCGAGACCGAGGCGCTGCGGGCGATCGAGGCGCAGCTCATGAAGGGTCCGCGCCGCGGCAAGGCCGAAGAGGTCGAGCCGGACGAGACCGAGATCGAGGAAGCCGCCTAGAGCAATTTCCAGCGAAGTGGATACCACTTCGCGTCGCGAAATTGTGACAGAACAAGGGCGTAGAGCGGTTTCCGATTCAGACCGACCGGAAGCCGCGTAGTACCGGCCTCCCATCCACCCCTATGGAAAAGCCCGGCGCACCCCGCCGGGCTTTCTTTTTTCCGCGCGAACCGCGGATCGCCACGGCCGCGCGGTCGCGGCCGGGTCAGCCCATACGGCGAACGACAGGCCGTTGCGGTGCCTCGCCCGGGCGCGCTGCCTCGTCCAGCACGCCGACTCGCCGGCGATAGACCATCTCCCAGCCCTTCCAGCCCGTGAACAGGAGGATGCCCACGACGATCAGGGAGAGGATCAGGCCGACCGGGACCACCGCGCTCGGTCCCTGCACATAGCGAAGGGTCCAGCTGACGAGCTGCAGGACCACGACGAGAGCATTGCCGCCGGCATGCCACCAGACCTCGCTCATTGCACGGATCTGCACGTCGCCGATCACGTCCGTCAGCCCGGCGAGAGCTGCGAGGACGGCCATCACAAGTCCCGCGCCGAGAAGCCAGATCGAGGCCGAGGCCCAGAACGGGTTTCCGGTCCGCCAGAAGGCGAGGTCACAGAGAAAGGTCGCGACGAAGAAGGCGATCGGAAACGGAACCAACATCGCGTGGATCGGATGACCAGCGATGCTCGCGGTCGATTTCGGGTTGAGCATGGCACGCTCCCTTCGGGTTCGTTCCGTCGAAAACACCCGAGGAACGCCGGACCATGAGGTGGGTTCCGAGGCAGACTTTCTGCTCGCGCATCGCTGTAGCTCGAAGGGCGATCCCGCCCCGCGAGACGAGGGAGGGTGGCAATGCGGCAAAGGCCGAGACACCGGCCGAGGTACCGGGCCGGCGCCGCGCCTGCCCGGTTGACATCCGATCCGGGATCCATGATGAAGCGGCATCTGCTTCGCTGTAGATTTCGGCGCCCGGCCGCGTGACGGACGATTTTCATCGCCTGCCTGCCGACAGCCCCGACCCATTCTTCCCGCGCATCCGCCCCGGCCACGCAGGGCGGCGCCCCTCCCCAGACTGCCGCCGCCCGCCGGACGCCCCGATGCGAGGCCGCGGCAAGGAAAGAGTCCCCCTTGCACGACTTCACAGGGCTCGGCCTCGCCGCGCCGATCCTGAGCTCCTTGGCTCGCGCCAATTATTCCCGTCCCACCCCCATCCAGGCCCAAGCCATCCCGAGCATCCTCGCCGGCCGCGACGTCCTCGGCATCGCCCAGACCGGAACCGGCAAGACCGCCGCCTTCGCGCTCCCGATCCTGCATCATCTCGCCACTCGGCCAAGGCGACCCGAGCGCGGCACGTGCCGGTGCCTCGTCGTCAGCCCGACGCGCGAGCTCGCGAGCCAGATCGCCGAGACCTTCCGGACCTTGGGGGAGGACCTCGGGGTCTCGGTCGCGGTCGTCTTCGGCGGCGTATCCCACGGCCCCCAGATCAAGGCGCTCGCGCGCGGGCTCGATGTTCTCGTCGCGACCCCCGGCCGACTAGTCGATCATCTCGATGCACGTGTCGCTCGTCTCGGCGGCACCGAGTTCCTCGTTCTCGACGAGGTCGACCAAATGCTCGATCTCGGCTTCGTGAAGCCGATCCGGCGCATCGTCGGCGATCTCCCGAGCCGGCGCCAGAACCTGTTCTTCTCCGCGACCATGCCGCGCGAGATCGCCAAGCTCGCGGAAGACCTCCTGCGTGATCCGGTCGAGGTATCCGTGACCCCGGTCGCGAAGACCGCCGATCGCGTCAGCCAGCAGGTTCTCTTCGTCGAGACCCACCGCAAGCGCGACCTGCTCGTCGAGCTATTCGGCGATGCGGAAATGTCTCGGGCGATCGTCTTCACCCGGACCAAGCACGGCGCCGACAAGGTCATGCGCCACCTCGAGAGCGCCGGCGTCGCGGCGGCGGCGATCCACGGCAACAAGAGCCAGAGCCAGCGCGAGCGCTCGCTCGCGGCGTTTCGATCGGGCGCCGTTCGCGCCTTGGTCGCGACCGATATCGCGGCGCGCGGCATCGATATCGACCGCGTCACGCATGTGGTGAACTTCGAGCTTCCCGAGGTCGCCGAGGCCTATGTCCATCGGATCGGGCGCACGGCCCGCGCCGGCAGCGAGGGGGTCGCGATCTCGCTTTGCGACGATGGCGAGCGCGATCTCTTGCGCAATATCGAGAAGCTCACGCGACTTCGTCTGCCGTCGCACGACCGGCGCACCGGCGAGGCAGCGGCACCGATCGGCGTGTCGCGGCAACGCCGCGAAATGTCGCGGCCCGAGCCCCGAGCCGAGACACGGACGGCTCGCGCCGCAAGCGCCAAGCCCGGACGGACGGCGCCCGCTCCGGCACGACCCAGGCCCGCCGCCGCTCGCAACGGGAACGCGCCGGCGCGATAGCCGAAGGCGCGCTCCCTTTCGTGAAACTCAGGCGGCGAGGCCGAGCGAGCCCGCGATCTGCGCGAGGCTCGCTTTCTCCTCTTCGCTCACCCGCTCTCCGCCGAAGCCGAGGAAACCGCCTTCCGTCGAGGCTTCGGCGACCTGGCGGCTGATCCTCTGCAGCCAGGCCTTGAATCCCGGCGCATCGTTCGGCGCTTTGGCCTCGACGATCCGCGCGGCCTCGCGCAACACGTCGAGCGCCGCCGCGACGATCTCTGAGGGCTTCTTGCCGCGCAGCTTCTCGCGCAATCCCTCGCGCGCCGTGGAGCGGCCCTCGCTCGTCTCGAAATCGGCGCTCACCGCCTTGACGAGATCGCTCGCGCCGTCGTCCCGTCCGGCGCCGAGCACGGCCTTCGCGCTCGCCATCCCTTCCTGAAGCGTCCCCCAGAGCCCGCTCGGGTCCGCGGCGGTGACCGCGATCCCCGCCATCATCGTGCTCTCCAGGATGGTCTGCCACTCCTCCGGGGTAAAATCCGACTTTGCCGCCATGATTTTCTCCTCGTGCCGTGCGCTCTGATCGGCGCCGGCCGAGTGTTGCACCGGCGGTCACGCGCGGCAAGCGGGCGGAGTTCAACTCTCACGAACGCGCCAGCGCCTTTCACGAAATACCGACATCCTTGCCGCTGCTATGGTCTCTATCGACGAAGTGGCAGACCCCGCACGCGAACGCGCTCCGTATCGACCGAAACGAGAACTCCACCGCGTAATTCTTCGTGGGTCGTTTCGATCTCCTTCGATACAGCAGCCGCATCAGGATCCATGGGCGAGATCGATTTCCCGTTCCTGCACACGCCAGGCTGCATAGTGTAGAGCCTCGAGAATATCCTCCCGTTGGAGGTAGGGATACTCGGTGAGAAGCTCGTCTATGGTGCGACCCGCTCCGATCTGGCCCACAATCATGCCCACGGTCACCCGCTGCCCTCGGAAGCAGGGCTTACCCCCATGACAAGCGGAACCTGCGTGATGGATGGAAACTCGCGCAATGCTGCTCCTTCCACAAAGGCCGATATTAGGGCCGCCGCTTCCCCTTCCAGGCTCGCGTCCCGCCCTTGCCGCTCCGCGGTTTCGCTTCGCCGCCGCCGAAGTTATGGGGACCCATCTCGGCGTCGGTCGGCTTGTGGGGTCGGCTCGCGGGGAGGTTGGCCGCGTTCCCGTATTTCCGCGTGCCCTTGTAGGCGCCGGCCTGGTCCTCCACCTCGGCCTGGCGCGCGAGGGGATCGTCGGCGATCGCGAGCTCCACCTGCTGCAGCCGCTTGATCTCGTCGCGGAGTCGTGCGGCCAGCTCGAATTCGAGGTTGGCGGCGGCGTCGCGCATGCGCTTCTCGAGATCGGCGATCGCGGCCTTGGAATTTTGCCCGATGAGCGCTTCCGGCCCGGAGAATCCCGCATCGACACTCACATGGTCCTGCTCGTAGACCGAGCCCAGGATGTCGGCGATGCCGCGCTTGATCGTCGCTGGCGTGATGCCGTGCTCTGTGTTGTAGGCCTGTTGCTTCTCCCGCCTTCGGCTCGTCTCCGCCATCGCCCGCTGCATCGACCCCGTGACACTATCGGCGTAGAGGATCACGCGGCTGTCCACGTTGCGGGCGGCGCGCCCGATCGTCTGTACCAGTGACGTCTCGCTGCGGAGGAACCCCTCCTTGTCGGCATCGAGGATGCCGACGAAGCCGCATTCGGGAATGTCGAGGCCCTCGCGCAACAGGTTGATGCCGACGAGCACGTCGAACGCGCCGAGCCTCAGATCCCTTATGATCTCGATCCGCTCGATCGTGTCGATATCGGAATGCATGTAGCGCACGCGCACGCCGTGCTCGTGGAGATATTCGGTGAGATCCTCGGCCATGCGCTTGGTCAGCACGGTGACGAGGCTGCGGTAGCCCTTGGCCGCGACCGCGCGCACCTCGCCGAGAAGATCGTCCACCTGGGCGCGGGCGGGCCGGACCTCGACGGGTGGGTCGATCAATCCGGTCGGGCGGATCACCTGCTCGACGAAGATTCCGCCGGTGCGCACGAGCTCCCACGACCCAGGCGTCGCCGAGACATGGATCGATGGCGGGCGCATCGCGTCCCATTCCTCGAAGCGCAGCGGCCTATTGTCCATGCAGGACGGAAGCCGGAATCCATATTCGGCGAGCGTCGCCTTGCGGCGGAAGTCGCCGCGATACATGGCGCCGATCTGTGGGATCGTCACGTGGGATTCGTCTGTGAAGACGAGCGCGTCGTCGGGCAGATATTCGAACAGAGTGGGCGGCGGCTCACCGGGCTTGCGGCCGGTGAGGTAGCGGGAATAGTTCTCGATGCCGGCGCAGGAGCCGGTGGCCTCCAGCATCTCGAGGTCGAATGTGGTGCGCTGCTCGAGCCTCTGCGCCTCGAGCCAGCGTCCCGCGGCATCGAGCTCGATCAACCGGTCGTGGAGCTCGGCCTTGATGCCTTTGATCGATTGCAAGAGCGTCGGGCGCGGCGTGACGTAGTGCGAGTTTGCATAGACCTTGATGAAGTCGAGATCCTGCGTCTTCTTGCCGGTCAAGGGATCGAACTCGGCGATGGATTCGATCGTGTCGCCGAAGAAGCCGATCCGCCAGGCGCGATCCTCGTAGTGGGCGGGAAACAGCTCGATCGTGTCGCCGCGCACGCGAAAGACACCGCGGGAGAAATCGCCGGCCGAGCGCTTGTAGTGGAGCGCGACGAGATCGGCGATGAGCTGGCGCTGGTCGATCCGGTCGTCGAGCTTCACCGTGAAGGTCATCGCGGTATAGGTTTCGACCGATCCGATACCATAGATGCAGGAGACCGAAGCGACGATGATGACGTCGTCGCGCTCAAGCAGGGCGCGGGTCGCGGCATGGCGCATCCGGTCGATCTGCTCGTTGATCGAGCTCTCCTTCTCTATGTAGGTGTCGGATCGCGGCACATAGGCCTCGGGCTGGTAATAGTCGTAGTAGGAGACGAAATATTCGACCGCGTTGTCGGGAAAGAAGCTCTTGAACTCGCCGTAGAGCTGCGCCGCCAGCGTCTTGTTGGGGGCCAGCACGAGCGCGGGCCGGCCGGTGCGCGCGATGACCTGCGCCATGGTGAAGGTCTTGCCGGACCCGGTGACGCCGAGGAGCACCTGGTCGCGCTCGCCGGCTTCGATGCCCTGGACGAGCGCGTCGATCGCGCCCGGCTGGTCGCCTTTCGGCTCGTAGTCCGAGACGATCCGGAACGGCCGGCCGCCTTCCGATTTCTCCGGGCGCGGCGGGCGGTGGGGCGTCCAAGGGGTCTTGCTGCGGAAGTTCGGATCGCCGCCTTCGAGGAGCTTCTTCAGCGATTCCGTCGTCGCCGCCGCGCCGGTCATGCCGGGTCCCGCTTCGCTCCGCGGGCCGAGGCTCTCGGCGAGGTTCGGATCGACGCGCGGGACCGGCCCCACCTGGTAAGAGGCTGGCGCCTCGCCGACGCCGCGAGGCGCGGAATGCTGCTGGTTCAGGGCCGGGTTCAAGAGGGCGGCGAGATGCTCGCCGAGCGGCTTCACCTCGGGCTTCGAGGCTTTCGATCGCGCCGCCTTGGTCGGCGCCTTCTTGGGCCGCGCAGGCTTCTCGGAAATATCGGGAGCTTTGACCATGCCGCCAATATGGGCTCGAATCGGGCACCGATCAAAGGGGATCCCGCGAGGAACGAATTCGCGCCGCGCGGGTTGGAAAAGCCTTCACGGATCAGGTGGGATCATGCTGTTCAGAAAGGAAGGCAACGACGTCGTCGCGATCCCGCAACCCTCCCATGCCTGGCTCTCCGGCCAGCTCGCGCGAGCTTGGGGCAACGAATCCTTCGCGGCGCCGGAGCCCTATGACGAGGTCTGCCTCGGCGCCGAGCAGCACGATATCGCTTGGCTCGAATGGGAACGGCATCCGACGTTGAATCCAACGACCGGCTTGCCGCACGAGTTCCGCGAGATCGATCTCGAGACCCGGGTCGCTCTGTGGTCCTCGGGGATCGAAGCCGCGCTCGCCTACGGCCGCTATCCCGCCCTCCTGGTCTCGCTTCATGCCCACACGATCCACGCGCTCCTCGCGCGCTCGCGCAAGCCGCCCGGGGACGGTTCCACAGGCGATGCGGGGCGCCGCGAGATGCAGGCCTTTCTCGACGAGCAGGTGATTTTTCGGGAAGAGCTGCTCGCCGCGGTCGCCGACGAGCCACGATATCGCGGTCTCGCCACGCCGGAAGCGGCCGAGCGCAACCGTCTCCTGATCTATGCGGTGGATTTCCTGTCGCTCGCGATTTGCTGGGGCGTGGACGGCGTTGCGGTGATCCCCGGCGTGTCGACCGACGGGCGCGAGCTCGTAGACTTGCGGCTCCGTTCACATGGTGGCAGAGTCGACGATCTCGTCCTCGATCCTTGGCCCTTCGCGACAGACAGATGCCACGTCGTCTGCGAGGGCCGTCGCCTCCGCGGACGTTTCTCCAACGAGGCCTCGATGCGGCGCGCGCTCGCCGATCCGAGCGCCGGTGTCCTCATCGAAGCCGAGCTGCGTCCCCGCTGAAGCGGCCGCTCGGGCGTCCGCAGAAGCCGAGCCGCTCGGTCACGCCGCAGGGGGCGGTGGAGCCGGGTCGAAGATCGGCAGGCCGAAATAGGTCTCGTCGGCGCCGCCCCAGGCCTTGTGCAGGTTGAAGCCTTCTCGCCATCTCGCCGACTCGGCGTCGTCGGCCGGCCGATGGGTCACCTTGGCCTCCTCGTTCCCGGCCTGAAGATATTTCTTCGCGTTCCTGATGAAGCGATCGAGGTCCTTCTTGTCGGTCGGCCGGATCACGCAGCGCGGCACTCCGTCGACCATGACGATCGTGGGCAACATGTCGATTGTCTCCGCTCCGGGGCTCGCGTCGCGGTCCCGGATTTCTGCGGAAACGGGAAAGCAATGATCATGCAATCGGGCGCGGAAGCCGGAGCCTAGATCACGACGACTTTGGATCGAGTCGATCCGAAGTCAGGAAACGTGATCGATTCCAAATGTTCAGAGCGGGATAGGCAGATAAGTTTACGCAATCTGCGTAAACGCGATTGCGCCGGAAAACCGCTGTACGCTTTCCCTCATCCCGCTCTAGGGAGCAGCGTCCGCGCCGCGCGGCGTGTTACGTACGTCCGTCGGGCCGGACGGCGGTGAGGCTGCCCCCCCGGTCGCCGTGCCGAGTGCTTGCCTGTCGGCCTGCGTGAGCGTCGCGAACACCGGGCAGTCCGGCACGAGAATCGATTCGACGACGCCCGGCGCGAAGGGTCCCGCGTCGTCGATCCGGCGGCTGCGAGCGAGGCCGCGAACGATGTCGCGATCGAAGTCGCCGCCCGCGCAGGCGAGGTGAACGAGCCCGTCCGCCATCACCTTCCGATAGGTTTCCTCGTCGACCCGGCCGAGGCCGAGCGCCGCGACCGCGCCCGTATCGGCGACCACCGTCGCCGGGTCGAGCACCTCGATCCGGCTCATCACGTCCTTGCGTTTCTGGGCCTTCGGCATTTCGTGCACGATCAGGGCCTTCAGGGCCGCGTAGGCCGCCTGGGTGCCGCCTTGCTCGGCTCCGTCCGGCCGAGCCGAGAGGCTCGAAGGCAGCACCGCGGGCGGCACAGGCGGGGCGTCCTCGATCCCCTCCATGTAGACCGCCTGCGCCGTCACCCCCTCGGCTCTCGCCCGCCAGACATTGGCGCGTTCGAGGCTCGTCCCGATCAGCATGGCCTCGCGCAGGCTCGCACCCTGGAGTTGCGCCCCGCGCAGCGAGGCGCCGTGAAGCTGCGCATAGTCCAGCACCGCTCCTTGCGCTTGCGCATCGTCGAGCGTGGCACCCCGAAGCACGGCATCCCGGAGCACAACGCCCTGAAGCGCGGCGCGCGCGAGCGAGGCCCCGGCGAGATTTGCTCCGAGCAGGATGGTTCCCTGCAGCTCGGCACGGTCGAGGGTCACACCTTGAAGCTGCGCCCCGAGAAGGGAGGCGCCTTGAAGCCGCGCGGCCGCGAGCGAGGCTCCCTGCATCTGGGCATGGTCGAGCACGGCGTCTTGCAGCTCGGCGCTGTCGAGCTTCGCGCCCTGCATCTGCACATCGGTGAGCGTCGCGCCTTCGAGCCGCGCGCCTACGAGGGACGCACCTTGGAGCTGCGCACTGCCGAGCGCCGCATCCTGCAGCTGCGCCTCCTTCAGGCTCGCGCCCTGGAGCTGCGCGCTGACGAAAGAGGCGCCGCGCGCCTGAGCCCCGTCGAGCCGCGCGTCCTGGAGCCGCGCGAGCTTCAAAAGTGCCCCACCGAGCGTCGCCTCGACGAGCGTCGCGCGGGCGAGCCTCGCATCCTCCAGCGTCGCGCCCTGTAGGTCGGCTCGGTCGAGGCGCGCGCCGTCGAGCCGCGCGCCGGACAGATCCGCCTTGCGCAGATCCGTGCCGATCAGGACCGCGCCTTCGAGACGGCGCCCGCGAAGCACGAGCGTGGCACGTGCCGACTCCAGCGCCGTCGGATCGGCGAGCCCCGCCGCCGCGGGGCCATCGAGCCCCGGAAGGACGAGCGTGTTCGAGAAGGGGCTCGCGCGCCGGCGACCGACCTCGTCGATCGCGCCGTGGAACAAAAGATCATGGAAAGAGGTCCAGCCGGTTTCGCCCTGACCGTCGGGCCCGGTCGCTCGACCGATCGGAAGCCATTGCCGCCGGCCGACGAGGTCGTCGAGCCATTCGCCGGGAAAGGTCGCGGCCGTGAAGGCGAGGCCGATCGGGACGAACCCCGCGATCAAGAGCCCGGGACGACGTCGCGGGCCGGGATGTTCGAGCCGTTCCCGTGGCGGGGTGATCGCCGGCCAAAGGAACCAGATCAGCACCACGTCGGCGAGGACCGCGAACCGGTGCAGCCAGGTGACCGGCTCGTCGTGAGCCGGCAAGTATTGGACGAGGACCAGGAGGAGCAGGAGCACCGGCGCCACGGCGAGCGCGCAAAAGGCGAGCCCCTGCGACAGAGCAGCGACGGGGCCCTCGCTCGGCTCGGGCGCGGCGCCGGTTCGCCCAGCGACTCGGGCGGATTGGACGAGAGCGAAGGCGTGGAGGAAGAGACAGGCGATCGGCGCCAGGACGAAGAAGGCTCGAAGCGGCATCTCGGTGCCGAGGAGCGGGAGCCTGACCGGGGATTCCAGGAAAAGGTCCCGATGCGTGACGCCGAGAACCGTGATCGCGATGAAGGCGAGGGCCAGGAGATAGGAAACCCAGGCCGCAGCAGCGACAAAGCCGGATCCCGCGGGCGCGGCACGGCCGTCGACGAGCCCGGTTCCTCGCGCGGACACCGCTCCTCGCCCGCCTCGCGCGGCCAAGGCGCGCGCAATTGCCCTATCGCGACCTCGTTTCGACATGCTCGCCCTGCCCTCCCGGTTCGGAGTGTCTATTTGGAACGTGCACCGGTCATCGCTCGCGACACATCCGCCCTTCCGTTACGGCGGTCGGACCTCCGGGTCCAATGAAAACCGTCACGGTCTCCCCAGTGGTTACGACGGTCGGCGAAGGCGTCCGCGGCGCCCTTGACCACCCCGGGCCGAGGACCCATCCTCGTGCCTCGAACCGAGACTGGAGGTGCTTCATGGCCGTGACCTATGCCCCGACGACGCTGGGCGCACCTGCCGTGGCGTTCCATCTTCCTGGGACCGACGGGAACAGCTACGGGCTCGACGACGTCGCGGGCCGCAACGGCACGGTCATCGTCTTCATCTGCAACCATTGTCCTTATGTCAAAGCCGTGATCGACCGGCTCGTCGCCGATGCGCGCGTCCTCATGGCGGAAGGGATCGGTTTCGCCGCGATCTGCTCGAACGACGCCGCCGATTATCCAGAAGATTCCTTCGACAACATGAAGGCGTTCGCGGCGGCGCATGAGCTGCCGTTCCCCTACCTACACGACGAGTCGCAGGAGATCGCACGCGCCTATGGCGCGGTCTGCACGCCGGATTTCTTCGGCTACGACCGCGAGCGCAGGCTGAAATATCGGGGCCGGCTCGATGAAGGGCGCACGACGCCGCCGCCGGCCGGAGCCCGCCGCGAGCTCGTCGAGGCGATGCGTGCCGTCGCGGCGACCGGCACGGCCCCCGCCGATCAGACCCGTCCGTCGGCTGCTCGATCAAGTGGAAGGTTGCGCGGAGCTGACCCACGAGCAATCGACACGATACCCAGATCACGATGACTTTGGATCGACTCGATCCAAAGTCATGAAACGTGATCGATCGCAAAAGTTTAGAGCGGAATGCGGAAAAGTGTACAGCGGTTTTCCACCCGTAGCCCGCTCTAGAGCGCGGCCCGACCGGGGTCTGGCCGGGCCACGCTCCTCGTCCTGCTCGCCCGAGATGTTGCGACTAGGTGATGGGAAAAGCGTCGTGTCAGCAGGCCAAATTGCTCAAGGGACCTTGCGGCTCGAAGCTTTGGACGCGATCGGACCCCGGAACGCGCTACGCGCGCTGCATTGGAAGGTCATAGCCGGCGAACCGGACCTGTGGCCTGGATAGCGGCTGAGTCTTGACCGGAGCTGGCGCGCCGGCCCCGTCGGACGGTGCGCGGCTTCCCTTGCTCACGGTCCCGTTCTCGCCGGAGACCGTGCTTTTCGAAACGCCGGTGCTCGGGCCAACACTTTCGGCCCGAGCCGTGGTGACGATCACGGCGAAAGCCATCGAAATTGCGAGAACGAACCGTCCCATTGCTCTCTTGCTCCCCGAAGGCTTTCCGAACCCGCCGAGCCGGGCCGCCGCCTCGATCCGCTTCGGACGTTAGGCCGAGACCTGCCCCTTTTCTGTGCGATTGCGCACGCGGTCGGTCGTGTCCCCGATTTGTCGGGTCGGTGGCGGTCGAATCATGGTCTCGATGGCTCGAGCGAAGGCTGAAACCGGCATCACGAAACGGCGCAGGTTTCGAGGATGCACAACGAGTCCTTGCCGCGGTTGCGACAAATGCCGGGATCCGCTACGTGATGCCCGACCGAGCCCCCCGAGCCATCCGCGGCGGGCGGGCAGGCGGGCGTGGCGGAACTGGTAGACGCGCCGGACTCAAAATCCGGTTCTGGTGACAGAGTGTCGGTTCGATTCCGACCGCCCGCACCATTTTCTTCGGCGCGACGCCGCCCGCCAACCCATCGCGCGGGATCGACTTCGCTCCGCTCCGTCGCACCATGTTCGTTTGTGCGACGCAATCCCCGACCCACCCGGCGGGGTCTTTATTCCCCCGACATCGAAAAGCGAGCCGACCCGTCGTCCACGCAACGGTCCTGCGGGTCACGAGTCGCACGAAACTTGCTGGGTTGCGGCGCGGGCCTCGGCGCGTTCGCACCGGCCATGTCGGCGTTCCGATCTTGTCGGGATCTCGACACCCGGCGCCCCAAAATTCGGACAGCGAGTCCCGGATCGCGCGAAATCAAAGACTTCTGCTCTGGCGCAAAACTTGCTTTCGCTTTGCGCCAACCCAATGCGACGGAGGTATCCTGATGATTTCCCTCACCGACAGCGCCCTCAGTGCTGTGAAGTCCGCGATCCTCCGGTCCGGCAAGGAAGGCGCGGGCTTCCGCGTGAAGGCCGAGGCGGGCGGCTGTGCCGGGTACAAGTACCAGATCGGGCTCGATACCCAGGAGCGCGAGGGGGACACCGTCGTCGAGGCCGGCGACGACGTGAAAGTTTTCGTCGATTCGCTGTCGCAGCCCCTGCTCGCCGGCATGCAGATCGACTTCGTCGAGAGCCTCGAGGGCGCCGGCTTCGTCTTCGAGAACCCCAATGCCACCAATTCTTGCTCTTGCGGCAAGTCCTTCAGCTGAGGAGCGAGATATGCTGAATTCCGCCGAGAACGTCGAGGTCAAGGCCGAGGGGGAGGCAGTCGCCGCTGCGCCCGAGGCGCCCGTGTCCGACGCCGTCGCGGCCGCGCGGCGCGCGCTGATCGCAGAGGTGATCGAGAGCATCCGGCCGAACCTGCAACGCGACAAGGGCGACTGCGAGCTGATCGACGTCCAGGGCGACAAGGTCTATGTGAAGATGACCGGCGCTTGCGTCATGTGCAGCTTGTCGTCGATGACCTTGAACGGGGTGCAGGCGAAGCTCGTCGAGGCGACCGGCCGGATGATCCGGGTCATCCCCGTCTCGTCCAACATGCCGCGCCTGTGACGCCTTCCCGGACCGCCGCTCGGCGTCGCCGAGGCGCGACGCCGTAAGCCGGTCCTGTCACCCCGGTCGAATGCGCATGGCAAACAGGTCGGCTCGTCGAACGGGTTCCGCGAGCCTCGGCAAGGGACGACTCATGCCGGCATCGTTCAGTGACGCGCGGGCTTCCGGAGCGCCGGACGCGGAGGCCCTCGAAGGTCCGGTAAATCAGACGATCGTCCTCAACGACACGACCTTACGCGACGGCGAGCAAGCGCCGGGCGTCGCCTTCACCATCGCCGAGAAGGTCGCGATCGCCCGTGTCCTCGCCGAAGCCGGCGTCGCCGAGATCGAGGCCGGGACCCCCGCCATGGGGGCCGAGGAAATCGCCGCCATCAATGCGATCGTCGGCGAGCGCCTGCCGCTCGAGGCGAGCGCCTGGTGCCGCATGCTGCGCTCCGACGTCGATGCCGCGGTCGCATCTGGGGTCGCCAGCGTCAATCTTTCCGTTCCGGTTTCCGACATCCAGCTCGAGGCGAAGTTCGGGCACGGCCGGAGCCATGCGCTCGACCTCGTTGCCAAGGTCGTGCCCTATGCGCTGGATCGTGGCCTGCGCGTCGCCGTCGGCTGCGAGGACGCCTCGCGCGCGGACATGGATTTCCTCGTCGCGGTCGCCGAGGCCGCGACCGCAGCCGGGGCGCAGCGCATCCGTTTCGCCGATACGCTCGGGGTACTCGACCCTTTCACCACCTATGCCCGGATCGAGCGCCTGCGGGCCGCTACCGATCTCGAGATCGAGATCCACGCCCACGACGACCTCGGCCTCGCGACGGCCAATACGCTCGCGGCGCTCAAGGCCGGGGCGCGCCACGCGAGCGTCACCGTGGTCGGGCTCGGCGAGCGCGCCGGCAATGCGCCGCTCGAGGAGGTCGCCGTCGCGGTCGAGACGCTCTACGGGACCAGGAGTGGCGTGGACCTCCTGCGTCTCACCGCGATCGCGGAGATCGTCGCGCGAGCTGCGGGGCGGTCGATCCCGGTCGCGAAAGCGATCGTCGGCGAGGCCGTCTTCACCCACGAATCCGGCATTCATGTCGATGGTCTCTTGAAGAACCGCCGCTGCTACGAGGCGCTCGACCCCGCCAAGCTCGGGCGCAGCCATCGCATGGTTCTCGGCAAGCATTCGGGCCTGCGTGCGGTCGTCACCGCGCTGCGCGAGCAGGGGTTCGACGTCTCGCCCGAGCAGGCGAAAGCCATCCTCGCCCAGGTCAAGGCCTATGCGCAGTGCACCAAGGGGGCCGTGCCGGCCGCCATGCTGACGAGCTTCTATCGACAGGCCGACGAAAGCCTGCAGGCCGGCGCGAGCCGGCGCGCGCCAGACCTCGCCCTCCATGCGAGCCGAGCCTGATGCCGAGACGAAGGAGACGAACGTGACGAACGTGGTGGCGGCGGGCGTCGAGTCCGGCGATAGCGGCGTGAAGCCCGAGCCCATCTGGCGCCTCATTGCCGAGGACCTCGGCTGCGTCAAGGCTCGCGACCCGGCCGCCCGCAACACGCTCGAGACCTTGCTGACCTATCCCGGCGTCCATGCCCTGATCTGGCACCGGTTCGCCAATGCGCTCTGGCGGCGCGGCTTCCGCTTCGCCGGACGGTTCCTGTCCTGGTTCGGACGCCTAGTCTCCAACGTCGACATTCATCCCGGCGCGACCATCGGGCGGCGCTTCTTCATTGATCACGGCGCGAGCGTCGTGATAGGGGAGACCGCCGTCGTCGGCAACGACGTCACCCTGTATCACGGGGTGACGCTCGGCGGCGTCTCCTGGAAGCCCGGCAAGCGGCATCCGACCCTCGAGGACAATGTCCTCGTCGGCTGCGGTGCCAAGATCCTCGGACCCATCACGGTCGGAGCCGGCTCGCGGGTCGGCGCCAACTCGGTCGTCATCGAGGACGTGCCCCCGGGCGTCACGGTCGTCGGCATTCCCGGCCGTATCGTCCGGGACATCCGTGAGCGCCGCATGCTCGCCGGCGGCAAGATCGACCTCGAGCATCATCTGATGCCCGACCCCGTCGGGGACGCGATTCGCTCGCTGCTCGACCGGATCGAGTTTCTCGAGGCGCGCGTGACCCATTTGCAAGGCGAGGTCACCGGCAGGACGCGTCCGTCCCGCCAAGCCGCAGAATGACCCCGCCGATCGATCCGAAGGCCACAGCTCATGTCAGACACCCTGAAGACCTTGCACACCCTCTCCTCGGCCGAGGACTTCTTCACGCTGCTCGATGTCCCTTATGATCCCGTCAAGCTCAATGTCGTGCGCATGCACATCATGAAGCGGATGGGGCAATATCTCGCCAGCGAGGATTTCGAGGGGCTCGACGACGCGACCGTCAAGGCCCGCTGCAAGGAGACTTTGGAACGCGCCTACGAGGATTTCCAGAAGTCGGATCCCCTGAAGGAGCGCGTGTTCAAGGTCCTCAAGGATGCCGTGAAGGAGAAGGCCCCCCCGGCCCCGCCTCCGGTCGTGCCCTTCTCGGACCTCCTCAAGTAAGCCGCCTCCCGGTTTCCGCCGGGGTACCACCAGGGCAATGGGGTGAACTGAGGTTTTGGAAGGCGCGCGCGAAATATCTCCCCGCGACGGTGAGGTCGGCGGTCGAAGGCCGCCGGGTAGCAGGGAAACCATTCGAAATCGAGGGCGTCGACCCCACCCGTCGCGCGTCGTGAGACACCCTCCTCTCGTGGGGAGGGACTCGCGCACTTGACCCGATCGCCCGCGGGGCACCCCAATTGTCCGCCATTTCCGAGCGCTTTGCGGCAAGCCGATCGCCGTCGCCCCGAACCCGGGACAGAGCCTGCCGTCGATTGCACCGGCCCGCATCCGACCGACTCACAATTCCCAACGAGATCAACAGCTAGAGCGGGATGAGGAAAAGCGTACAGCGGTTTTCCGGCGCAATCGCGTTTACGCAGATTGCGTAGACTTATCTGCCTATCCCGCTCTGAGTTTTTGGAATCGAATACGTTTCATGATCTTGGATCGAGCCGATCCAAGATCATCGTGATCTAGACCTCTGCAAAAGACGCCGAACCGCAGCTTCAGCGCGCCTGGCATATCGCTTGCTTCGCTCGTCGCTCCGAGACGCTGAGCGACCCGAGGCGAGAGGTCAGACATGCATATCGTGGTCTGCATCAAGCAGGTTCCCGATTCCGCCCAGATTCGTGTCCACCCGGTCACCAACACGATCATGCGGCAGGGCGTGCCGACGATCATCAATCCTTACGACCTCTTCTCGCTCGAGGAGGCCCTGCGGCTGCGCGACCGGAACGGCGGCGAGGTGACCTGCGTCACCATGGGTCCGCCGATGGCGGAATCCGCGCTGCGCAAGTGCATGACTTACGGCGCCGATCGGGCGGTCCTGCTCACCGATCGCTTCTTCGCCGGCGCGGACACGCTCGCGACCACCTACGCACTCGCGCATCTCGTCACCAAGGTCACGGAGCACTGGGGCGCCCCCGACATCGTCTTTTGCGGCAAGCAGACGATCGACGGCGATACCGCGCAGGTCGGCCCGGGCATCGCCAAGAGGCTCGGGCTCTTGCAGCTCACCTATGTGCAGAAGATCGAGCATTGCGATCTCGCGGCCCGGGAGATCGTGGTCCATCGGCGCGCCGAGGGCGGCATCCAGGTCCTGAAGGCCAAGCTGCCCTGCCTCGTGACCATGCTCGAGGGCACCAACGACATGCGCCGCGGCACGATGGAGGACGCGTTCCGTGCGGCGCGCGCGGAAATCGTCACCTGGAGCGCGGCCCAAGCGCAGATTCCCGATCTCGCGTTTTGCGGCCTCAAGGGCTCGCCCACGATCGTGAAGAAGGTCTTCGCCCCGCCGCCGCGGGCCGAGAAGGCGTTCCAGATCGGGGTCGAGGGCAAGACCGCGGGCGACATCTCCGAGACCCTCGTCGCGGAAATTTTCAAGCGCCAGCCGGGTCTCGAACAAGATCTGACTAAGAGCGCAGGAGCCGACTTTTGATGGCGCCGGCCGGTAGAGGAATATTCGCATGAGCGACACGGCCAAACCGAAGCCCGCCGCCGCGAGCCGCGCCAACACGAAGAAGGAGCTGCCGGAGCACCTGAAAGCCTACAAGCACGTGTGGGTGATGGTGGAGCTCGAGCGCGGCGTCGTTCACCCGGTCTCGTGGGAGCTCATGGGCGAAGGCCGCAAGCTCGCCGATCAGCTGAAGGTCGATCTCGCGGCCGTCGTGCTGGGCCCCCCCGGAGGCACCGAGGCCGCGGTGACGGATGCTTTCGGCTATGGCGCCGATGTCTGCTACCTCGTCGAGAACAACTCGCTCGCAGACTACCGCAACGAGCCCTACACGGCGGCGATGACGGAGCTCGTCAACACCTACAAGCCGGAGATCCTCCTCCTCGGCGCGACGAACCTCGGCCGCGATCTCGCGGGCTCGGTCGCGACGACGCTGCTCACCGGGCTCACCGCGGATTGCACCGAGCTCGCGGTGGATGCCGAAGGATCGCTCGCCGCTACGCGGCCGACCTTCGGCGGCTCCCTCCTCTGCACGATCTTCACCCTCAACTACCGGCCGCAGATGGCGACGATGCGCCCGCGCGTCGCGCCGATGCCGCTCTACCGGGCCGGGCGCTCCGGGCGGATCCAACGCCACGAGGTCTCGCTGCCGGAAGAGAGCATCGTCACGAAGCTCATCGACTTCCTTCCCGACGGCACCACCGGCAAGGCCAATCTCCCCTATGCCGATATCGTGGTGTCCGGCGGGCTCGGCATGCAGACCGCCGAGAACTACCAGCTCGTCCGCGATCTCGCCGCGGTTCTCGGCGCCGAGTGGGGCGGATCGCGCCCGCTCGTTCAGAAGGGCTGGATCACCTCGGACCGCCAGATCGGCCAGACCGGCAAGACGATCCGGCCGCGCCTCTACATCGCGGCGGGGATCTCGGGCGCGATCCAGCATCGGGTCGGCGTCGAGGGGGCCGATCTCATCGTCGCCATCAACACCGACAAGAACGCGCCGATCTTCGATTTCGCACATGTGGGTATCGTCGCCGATGCGATGAAGGTCCTTCCGGCCCTGACGGAGGCCTTTCGCAAGCGGCTCGCGCCCGCGGCCATGCGGCCCGCGGCGGAATAGGAGGGAAGCCATGGCGGACGAAAAGTTCGACACGATCGTCATCGGCGCCGGCCCGTCCGGCAATGCCTGCGCCTACACGCTCGCCAAGCGCGGGCTGAAGGTCCTCCAGCTCGAGCGCGGCGAATATCCGGGCTCGAAGAACGTGCAGGGCGCCATCCTCTACGCCGATGCGCTGGAGACGATCATCCCGGACTTCCGCAAGGATGCGCCGCTCGAGCGCCACATCATCGAGCAGCGCATCTGGATGATGGACGATCGCTCCTATTGCGGCGCGCACTACCGCTCGGAAGACTTCAACGAGGAGCAGCCGAACCGCTACACGATCATTCGCGCGCCCTTCGATAAATGGTTCTCGCGCAAGGTCGCCGCTGCCGGCGCCCTGGTGATCTGCGAGACCACGGTCCTCGAGCTCGTGCGGGATGCCGACGGCAAGGTCATCGGCGTCAGGACCGACCGCGACGGCGATCCGATCTATGCCGACGTGGTGGTCATGGCCGAAGGGGTCAGCGGGCTCGTCGGCGCGCGCGCTGGCCTGCGTCCGGTGCCGAAGCCGGACACCGTCGCGCTCGCCGTCAAGGAGATGCATTTCCTGCCGAAGGAGACGATCGAGGCCCGGTTCAACCTGAAGGGCGACGAGGGTGTGGTGATCGAGGCCGCCGGCACGATCACCAAGGGCATGACCGGCACCGGATTCATCTACACCAACAAGGAATGTATCTCGATCGGCATCGGCTGCCTGATCTCGGATTTCGCCGAGACGGGGCAGACACCCTACGGGCTCCTCGATTCCTTCAAGTCGCATCCCTCGGTCAAGCCGCTCCTCGCCGGCTCGGAGGTCAAGGAATATGCCGCGCATATGATCCCGGAAGGCGGCTACAAGGCGATCCCGCAGCTCTATGGCGACGGCTGGCTGATCGTCGGCGACGCCGGCCAGTTCGTGAATGCGGTGCATCGCGAAGGCTCCAATCTCGCGATGACGACGGGCCGCCTCGCCGCCGAGACGATCCTCGAGCTGAAGTCGCGTCATGCGCCGCTGACGGCGGCCAACCTCGCGAGCTACAAGAAGCGCCTCGACGAGTCCTTCGTCATGAAGGACCTCAAGAAATACAGGAATCTTCCGGGCACGCTCCACAACAAGCATTTGTTCACGACCTATCCGCAGCTCCTGTCCAAGGCGGCGCAGACCTGGTTCCGGGTCGACGGGATCGACAAGAAGTCGAAGGAGGAGGCGATCGTCCACTCCTTCTTCAAGGCCCGCAGCCTCAAGGGCATCCTCGGCGACGCCATCGGCATGGTTCGTGCTTGGCGATAGGCGAGAGCGGTTTCCAGCGAAACCGATACCGGTTCGCGTCGTGAAATCGCGACAAGGCAAGGAGCTGAAGCCGGGCTCCGATCCGGTCGAATCGGAAACCGGCTCTAGACCATCGCTCGCGAGCAGAGGACCCCCTCGATGAGTGCCGAACCCGCCGTACGCGTGGAGGACAAGCTCTTCCAGAACCGCTACCTCGTGGACGCGGGCCGCCCGCATATCACGGTGACCCCGCACGAGGTGCCGTCGCCGCGCCTCTTGTCCCTCACCAAGGTCTGCCCGGCCGGCTGCTATGCCCAGAGCGACACCGGGCAGGTCGAGATCACGACCGACGGCTGTGTCGAATGCGGAACATGCCGCGTCATCGCGGAGCCGACCGGTGAGATCACCTGGAACTATCCGCGCGGCGGCTTCGGCGTGCTGTTCAAGTTCGGCTGAAGCCGATCCGGCGAGATTCCGACGTTGCTTCTAGAGTCATTCTAGCGCATCATTCCTCCTTCGAGAGGTTCGAGCGCGCCGAGAGGCGCCGCCGACGACGAGCAAGGAAAGCGGGTGCTCCTATGTTCCTTTCGACTCCCCGGGCTTTGCCGAGCAACCCACCCGACACGGGATTGCCGAGCCGCGCGCTCCTCGAGAAATACGGCCTGAGGGCCACGCGGCAACGCTTGGGCCTCGCCAAGCTCCTGTTCTCGAAGGGCAACCGCCACGTGACGGCCGACGCCTTGGCGGCCGAGGCGAATGCCGCGAGGATGTATGCCTCGCTCGCGACCGTCTACAACGTCCTCAACCTCTTCGCCCAGGTCGGGCTCGTCCGTGGCCTCGCGATCGAGGGGACCAAGACGATCTTCGACACCAACACCACCGACCACGGTCATTTCTTCTACGAGGAGACGGGCGACATCCAGGACATCGCGGTCGACGGGATGCAGCTCGCCGGCAATGTCGAGGCCCCGGAAGGCTACGAGGTCGTGCGGGTGGACGTGGTGGTTCGGCTCCGCAAGAAGAACCCGGCGGTAGCCTGAACCTCGCTTTCCTCGCCGGGCATCGCGCCCTCTCTGCGGCGCCGCGCGGGACGCCCCGACGCTACAGCTAATCCACCAGCTTCGCCCAATCGATAGGGGCCGGCTTGTGGACACCACAGATCGGCTTCAGCTCCTCGAGACCGTAGCGCTTCGCGACATCCTTCAGGCCCGTGTTGTTGCCGAGCCGCGCGCAGGCGACAGCGACGGCGTCGTCGTTGTCGAGGGCAGAGATGTCCCAGATGCGGGCGGTCCTGTCGAGGGCCCCCGTCACGACACGTGCACCATCCGGGCTGAATGCCGCGGAACGCACGGCTTCCCTGTGCCCCTTCAGCTCGGTGAGGACCTTGCCCGTCCTCGCATCCCAGACCCGGGCAGTCTTGTCCGACGACGCGGTGACGATCCGCGTGCCGTCCGGGCTGTACTCGGCGTCATAGACCGTATCGGCATGCCCTTTCAGCTCGACGAGAGGCTTGCCTGTCTGGGCGTTCCAGATGCGGGCGGTCTTGTCGGCGGAGGCGGTGACGATACAGGCCCCGTCCGGGCTGTACATGGCGCTGTAGACGATATCGTCGTGGCCTTTCAGCTTCGCGAGCAGCTTGCCTGTCCTCGCATCCCACACGCCGGCGGTATTGTCCGCCGAGGCGGACAGGACCTGCGCGCCGTCGGGGCTGAACGCGGCCGAGTACACCATGTCCTCGTGGCCCTTCAGCTCGCCGAGGACGGCGCCGGTGCGGGCGTCCCAGATTCGCGCCGTATTGTCCGTCGAGGCTGTGACGATCCGCGTGCCGTCCGGGCTGAACGCGGCGGATCGGACCATGTCGCCATGGCCCTTCAGCTCGGTGAGGACCTTGCTCGTTCTCGCGTCCCAGACGCGGGCGGTCTTGTCCGACGAGGCGGTGACGATGCGCGCTCCGTCCGGGCTGTAGGCGGCGGCGACGACCGCATCGCCGTGCCCCCAGAGCTCGCTCGGGGCCTTGTCCCCTTTCGCATCCCAGACGCGGGCGACATTGTCCGACGAGGCGGTGACGATGCGGGTGCCATCCGGGCTGTAGGCGGCGCCGAAAACCGTATCGCCATAGCCCTTCAGCTCGATGAAAGCGGCCCCGGTGGTGGCGTCCCAGATGCGCGCGGTCTTGTCCGCGGAGGCCGTGACGACCCGCGTGCCGTTCGGGCTGAACGCGGCGGAGCCGAGATCATTGCGATGGCCGTCGAGCCCGACGAGCAGCTTGCCCGTCGTCGCGTCCCAGATGCGGGCGGAGTCGTCCGCCGAGGCGGTGACGACCCGCGCGCCGTCGGGGCTGAACGCGGCGGAGCGGACGGTATCGCCATGCCCCCGGAGCTCGACGAGCAGCTTGCCCGTCTTGGCGTCCCAGATTCGCGCGGCGTTGTCGGCGGAGGCGGTGACGATCCGCGTGCCGTCCGGGCTGAACGCAGCGGAGTTGAGAAGTTGGCGACGCTCCGCGAGCTCGCCGAGAAGGGTGCCCTTTCTCGCGTCCCAGATTCGGGTGGTCTTGTCCCAGGACGCCGTGACGATTCGCGTGCCGTCCGGGCTGAACTCGGCGCTGTGGACGGCGGCGTCATGGCCCCTCAGCTCGGTCACGACCTTGCCCGTCCTCGCGTCCCAGATTCGCGCGGTGGTGTCGGCGGAGGCGGTGACGATCCGCGTACCGTCCGGGCTGAACGCGGCGGAGCGGACGGCATCGCCATGGCCTCGGAGCTCGACGACGAACTCGCCGGTCTCGGCATCGAAGACACGGGCGGTCCTGTCCGCGGAGGCGGTGACGAGGCGCCGGCCGTCCGGGCTGAAGCCCGCGGAATGAACGGCATCGCCATGCCCGACGAGGGCGACGACGAGGTTGCCGGTCCGGGCGTCCCAGAGTCGCGCGGTCTTGTCGGCGGAGGTGGTGACGACGCGAGTATCGTCCGGGCTGAACGCGGCAAAATGGACCGTGCCGCCGTGCCCCGCGAGGCGTAGGCGCTCGCGATCCAGGCGCAATGCCGACGCCAGGACATCGATGACGCGCCTCATTTGCGGACGCTTGTCGTCGCCGTCCCTCGGCCAGGCGGCCAGAGCGAGCCGAACCGCATCATCGGGCTGGCCTCGATCGAGCGCGAGGTTCGAGAGCGCGGCCTGGGAAATGGATTCGTTCAACAAGGCCGCCGCTGTCTGCCTCTCCGCGGCCACCTTTTGCTTCTCGGCCTCCGCGGCTTCCGTCCGCGCGACGCGGGATTGCTCCCGGGCCTCGCGCGCCCTGTCGAATCCGTACCAGGCGGCGCCGAGGGCGAGCAGAAGCAGGACGCTCGCCGTGACGAGCCCGATCCGCGTACGCTGCGCGATCGTCGTTTGCGCCTCGGCGAGCTTTCGCGCCTCGGCGAACTCGCGGTTCCGCCGCTCGTTTTCCAGCCTGCGGCAGGCCTCGAGGTAGATATTCTCGAGCGGCGTGACGAAGGATGCGAAATCCTCGCGCCGGCGCAACGCCTCGGCGTCCTCGAGGCGGCCGGCGTGATGGCCGAGCCATGCGTCGGACCGTTCCTTCGCGTTCCAGTCCCGCGCCGCGCGCCGCAATCCCTCGAAGGCCGCGAGGGCGGCGGAATCCTCCTGCAGCCAATCTTGCAGCACGTTCCATTGCCGCAGCAGCGCCTCGTGCGCCGGCTCGACCAGCGTCGCGCCGCCCGGTGCACCGTCGGTCGCGAGCAGGCGTGCCTCGACCAGACACTCGACGAGCTCGCGCGCATGCGCGGGGATCTCCGACATGGCGGCGACGCGACGGCGCGGCGCTCCGGTCTCCGGATCGATGCCGGCGAGCGCGGGGATCAGCGCGCGACGCAGGAGCGCCATGCGTTCGACGGGGTCCTTCGGGATCGTCGGATCGGAATCGGCCGCCTTCAGCGCCGCATCCACCGCGGCCCGGATCGATCCCTTGATGCCGCCGAGGGACTCGTATTCCTCGACGCGGAGATCGCCGTCCGAGCCGAATTCGCGATAGAGCCATTCGAGCGTGAAGGCGAGAAGCGGCAACGCGTCCTTGCCGGCGCCCTGCTCGATGTCGGTCAGCAAGGCCTCGGTGAGGGAGGGCTCGATCCTCAAGGATCGCTTGGCTCCCTTCAGCCTCAGCGCGGGGCCTTCGATGACGGTCTGATAGGCGCCGCGCGGCATGGGCGGCAGGGGAAAGGTCTCCTGCCGCAGACCCTCCAGGACCTCGGCGGTCTGGAGGCGCTCGTAGGAATCCGAGCGGATGGTCACTATGACGATGAAGCTCGGCGTCTCGGCGAGCAGGAGGTCGCGGAGGATCGCGAGAAAGTCCAAGGCCTCGCCGGCGCCCTCGGCGAGGAACAGCTCCTCGCCTTGATCGATCGAGAGCACCAGCGACGGGAGCCCGGGGCTTTCGGGCTCGCGAGCCGTCTCGGCGAGGCGGGTGAGCCAGGGGAGCAGCGCAGGGGCCCCCGCATAGGCCGCGATCTCGATGTCCGTGCGGTTCACCGCGAGCCCCCCGGCTCGGAACGCCCGCTCGAGGCAGGAGACCAGCCCGTTCGCGCCCGTGACGACGGCAGTCTCCGGGCGAATGACGGGCAGCGGGAGAAAATTCGCGGAGTCGCGCGCGAGCCGAGGGAGCAGGCCCGCCCGCAGGAACGAGGATTTTCCCGCGCCCGAGGCGCCGAGGATCACGAAGAGCCGCGGCGGCGCCGCGTCCCTGAGCCCGCGCAACCGGTCGAGCGCGGTGACGGTCGGCGCCTCGCGGCCGAAGAAGATGCCCGCGTCCTCGGCCTCGAGGGGCCGCAGCCCCGGATAGGGCGAGCGGTTCGGGTCGTCCTTCGGCGGCCAGGGAAAGAAGCGCGGATCGAGCCCGGCCTTGTCGAGCCCCGCCTTCAACCGCGCGAGCCCGCTCCGAGAGAAGAGGACGTGCTCCTCCCGGCTCAGATCCGGCAGGACGGCGCGGAAAAGCTCGTGGTCCTTGCCGGCGGCGAGGTTCACCACCTGCCACTCGGCGGTCAGGCTCGCCGGCAGGTCGGAAACGGGGATGTCCTCGACGAGGACCCCGAAGACGCGCTTGTTGAGCTTCTGCGCGATGTGGAATTCCTTGAGGCACCACTCGGACTCGACCCACGCACGCGTGACCACGAACAGCACGACCTCGCAGCGATCCGCAGCCTCGTGGAGCGCCTTGTCCCAGCGCTCTCCCGCCGTGATGCCGCGCTCGGGATCGAGGTCGAGGAACGGAGCTTCGTCCCACCCTCCGGCCATGATCCAATCGCGCAGAGCAATCGCTGCCGCGTTGTTCTTGCTCGAATGGCTGATGAAGACCCGCGCCATGGGTGTCCCTCGAAAAGCCGTAGGCGGCCTCGGCGCCATGGACTATGCTCGGCGGGCTGATCAGTTTCAATTGGGGATATGACAATGTCCTTACAGAAACGAATTCTGTCGAAAGGGCCGAAGAAGCTCCTCGCCATCGACGGAGGCGGGATCCGAGGCGTCCTC
Source organism: Beijerinckiaceae bacterium (assembly GCA_024304885.1). Classification (GTDB taxonomy): domain Bacteria; phylum Pseudomonadota; class Alphaproteobacteria; order Rhizobiales; family Beijerinckiaceae; genus Methylocapsa. Next base: position 204,023 of record JALJOM010000008.1, on the reverse strand, counting down.
GCCCTCGAGATCCTGGCCGAAATCGAGAAGCTGTTCGCCAAGGACCGGCCGGGCTATGTGCTCGCCGACGACTTCGACTATTTCGCCGGCACCAGCACGGGCGGGATCATCGCCGCGGGGCTCGCCTACGGAAAATCCGTGGCCGAGATCGTGGATTTCTACGTGAGGTCCGGCCCGAAGATGTTCGAGCGGGAATGGCTGCTCGCCCGAGCCTATGCCAACTTCAAGAGCGAGCCGCTCGCGCTCGAGCTGCAGAGCGTCTTCGGTGCCGATACGACGCTCGGCTCCGACAAGCTGCGCACCTTGCTGCTGCTCGTGCTACGCAACGCGACGACGGATTCGCCCTGGCCGCTCTCCAACAATCCTTTCGCCAAGTACAATTGCCCCGGCAAGGAGTGCAACCTCGATATTCCGCTGTGGCAATTGGTGCGCGCGAGCACGGCGGCACCCACCTACTTCCCGCCCGAGGCGATCAAGATCGGCGACAAGGTGCACCTTTTCGTCGATGGCGGCATGACCGTCTACAACGACCCCGCCTTCCAGATGGTGCTCATGGCGACGCTCGATCGCTATTGGCCGCTCGCGCCCGAGGGGCAACGTGGGTGGGCGACCGGGGAGAAGGACATGCTCGTGGTGTCGGTCGGCACCGGAACGACGCCGATCGCCGATGCGGCCTTGCGTGCCTCCGACATGCATCTCCTCTACAATGCGAGCCACATCCCGGCCGCGCTCATGAATGCAGCGCAAGCCGAGCAGGACGTGCTCTGCCGGACGTTCGGCAAATGCCTCGCCGGCGACCCGATCGACCTCGAGCTCGGTGACATGATCGGCGCGACCGGCCTCGTGGCGCAGAAGCGCTTCACCTACCTGCGCTACAATACCGAGCTGACGAAATCGGCGCTCGAAAGCCTCGGCTGCGGCCACATCGACCCCGCCGCGGTTTCCGATCTCGCGGCAGTCTCCGCGATCGGCGCGCTGCGCGAGGTCGGCCGCGCCGTTGCCGGCAAGAAGGTGAAGGCGGCGCATTTCGCCGGCTTCCTCGCCTGAACGGTCGGCCGCACGCAGGGAGGCGCGAACCGTTGGCGCGCACATGCTACGCCGCTTGTCGAGAGAACGCGATTATTGTGGCTTGCCGTGGGCTGGATTGAGCAATGTCAGCAAGTAGCCCACCCGATACCGACCCAGACAGTGAACCGACGAGATACGATCAACAGTTCTTCCTCGAGCTCGCGGCGAAAGGCAAGGACGCCTGGAACGCGTGGCGGCGCGACCCTACCAACAAAGACGTTCGTGTCACTTTCACCGGAGTAGACTTTGCCCAACCGCCAGGGGACCAAATCGATTTCTCGGGTTTCGATTTTGGTGACCTTGCTGATTTTTCTCGATGCAGGTGGTCGAGTACTCGTGCTCGCTTTTATGGCGCATCATTCGGAAATTGGGCCAACTTTGCCCGGACCTGCTTTGGGCATCGTGCAGATTTCACCGACGCTTGCTTTGGGCACGAGACCTACTTCGAGAGCGCAGAATTTCATGAAGTGACATACTTCAAGCGTACCCGGTTCGGTGACGGAGGACACTTCAACAACATAAATTGCAGAGGCTACATATGCTTCGACCGTGCGACATTCGGGAAGGGAACCGAATTCAACAGCGCATTTTTTACCGGCAACGTCAGCTTTATCGGCACATCTTTCGGTGATTTTATCTATTTCGACGAGGCGGTTTTCAAAGCCGAGGTCAATTTCACCGCACTCACATGGGAAAGGAAGACCGTTGCTCACGGCAAGAGCGGGGCTCGGCCATTCGACAGCATAGAGCCGGTGGGAACCACAAGTCCTAGAGACTCTACCGAGTCGGATCGAGACTACTTTTCATATATTTCGTTCAGGTCATCGCGTTTCGAGGAAATTGCCGTTTTCGATGGCCGGTCCTTCGAGCGCCCGGCGAATTTCACACTTGCGCACTTCTTTTCACCACCCAGCTTCGAAGCCTCGACCAGCCTTGCCCGGATCGACTTCACCGGTGCCAAGGTTGGTTTCGCGCCACCCGGCAAGCTCCTTCATTGGACCACCGACAGCCGCATCCTCATTCGGCTGCGCGCCCTTCGAAAAGTCGCGGAGGAGACGAAGAACCACGATCTCGAACGCGACCTCTACATCGAGGAACGCAAGGCCGAGCGCGGCGTCCATCTCGATCGTCTTTTAGGGGCGCTGGATCAAGGTCCGGTTCTGTTCAGGAAGACGCTCGAGGACATCGAAAGGCAGCAGCAGACCACGACTTCCAAGTGGCGCAACAAAGCGCTCGCAGCGCTCGGTGAGTTGCCTACCAGCTCCATCGCAATAGGTCGTCTGGCCGCGCAAATCGGCTGGATTTTCGTCATGTGGGGATATTGGGCACTCGCCGATTACGGACGCAGCGTCGTGCGCCCCGTAGCTTGGCTTATTGCGAGCTACTTTTTCTTTTCCTCGCGCTATCTTGCAACCTTGACGCAAGGCAACCCTACCGACCTCGAGAAATACAAGAATGCGATTCGGATGCTCGCGCTCGGCAACGCCGTGCCCTTCGTGGGACCTCTCACCATCGACGCCGAACTCGAGAAGTATCTCTTTTGCCCCGCGGGGACGTGCTCGCCACCCGTCATTCCACCGGAGGGCTATCAATTGCTCGCCGTAGGCCAGAACCTCTTTTCCATCATCTGCGTCTTTTTCATCGGCCTCGCGCTACGCAATTATTTCAAGATCAAATGACGGACCCACGCAGGCGCTCGGTGAGCAAGTCGAGCTGGTCGAGGCTCGTGTAGCGGATCTTGATCTCGCCCGCCTCTCCCTTGTGGGTGATCGTGATCGCGAGACCCAACGCATCGGAGAGCGATTTTTCGAGCGCCCGCGTGTCGGCGTCCTTCGCCTCCAATGTCGGGTTGCGTCGCGCAGCCGCATGTGGGGTTTCCGCCGTCGGCTTGCGCGTGGCTTGCTCCTGCACGATGCGCTCTACATCGCGCACCGTCAGCCCCTCCGCGACGATCCGCTCCGCGAGCGCATCGGGCGCATCGCAGCCGAGCAGCGCCCGCGCATGGCCGGCCGAGATCAGCCCGTCGGACAAATATCCCTGTGTCCGGACCGGCAGCTTCAGGAGCCGGAGCGTATTGGCGACATGGCTGCGGCTCTTGCCGATCACGCGAGCGAGATCGTTCTGCGAATAGCCGTAGTCGACACTGAGCTTCTGGTAGCCTGCCGCCTCCTCCAGCGCATTGAGGTCGCTGCGCTGGACATTCTCGATGATCGCGAGCTCGAGCGCTTGCTTCTCGTCGGCCTCGACCGCGATGATCGGCACCTCGTGGAGGCCCGCGCGCTGCGCCGCCCGCCAACGCCGCTCGCCGGCGATGATCTCGTAGGGCTCCGCCGTGGCCCCATCGAGCGCCCGCACGAGGATCGGCTGGATTATGCCCTTCTCGCGGATCGAGGCCGCGAGATCCTCGAGCTCGGCCTCGTCGAAGGTCTTGCGCGGGTTACGCGGATTGGTGCGCAGCTGCTCGATCGGTGCGCTTTTCTGGCCCTGCGGCCTGTCGCGGGAGGCTTGCGGATCTTGCCCTCCCATCAAGGCCGCGAGGCCGCGCCCGAGCCTCGGCCGAAGGTCTTCCGCCATGTTGCTGCTCACCTATAGCTTTGATCCGCCCTCACGCGGCGCGATAGAGGCGCTCCCGCTCGAGCACCTCCGAGGCGAGCTTGAGATAGGCCTGGCTGCCGCTGCATTTCAGATCGTAGAGGAGAACGGGCTTGCCGTGCGAGGGCGCTTCCGAGACTCGGACGTTGCGGGGGATGACGGTCTCGTAGACCTTGTCGCCCATGAAGGAGCGCACATCGGCGACGACCTGGGTCGCCAGGCTGTTGCGCGAATCGAACATGGTTAGAACGATTCCATGTATGGTCAAGCGCGCGTTCAAGGCGCCCTTCACCTGCTCGACCGTGGAGAGAAGCTGGGACAGGCCTTCGAGGGCGAAGAACTCGCATTGCAGCGGCACGAGAACGCTGTCGGCCGCGGCCATGGCATTCATGGTCAGGAGATTGAGCGAGGGCGGGCAGTCGACGAGCACATAGCTGAAGCGCGCGTCCTCGGACGCGAGGCTCAGCTCGTCGGCGAGCTTCCTGATGGCGGTCCTCAGGCAGAAGGCGCGGTCGTCGCGCGCGGCGATCTCGAGCTCGAAGCCGAGGAGATCGAGCGTCGAGGGGGCGACCGAGAGCCGGGGCACGGCGGTCGCCTGGATCACCGCCGACAATGGCGCTTCCCCGACGAGAACATCATAGGTCGAGAGCCTGCGGCTCTGTCGGTCGATCCCAAGCCCTGTCGAGGCATTCCCTTGCGGGTCGAGATCGATGATCAGGACCTTTTCGCCGATGGCGGCCAGCGCCGTTCCGAGATTGATCGCGGTCGTGGTCTTGCCGACGCCGCCCTTCTGGTTGGCGATGACGAGCACACGCAGGGGGACGGAGAAAGACACGGGCGACAATCTCCAAGGAGCCGCCGGGGCACTCCGGGACGCGGCGAGCGCTCCGTGCCGAGCCTCGACTCGGACCGGCGCCGTCACGAGCCAGCGAGGTCGGCCATGGAGCGGCGAACGAGCACCAGGCGCGCCGCTGCCTCGGTTCGGCTCCCTATCGTCGAGATCAAGTATTTACCGGCCGTTAACGAAGCGGTCAATTCATCCTGAAAATGTTTCCCCTTGGAAAAGACACCGACGGCGCCGCGCGCGATCAAGGGTGCCGCGTAATCGACGAGGACCGAGAGCGGGGCGAGCGCTCGGGCGCTGACGGCCTCGACCGGCCCGTCGAGCTCGGGGACGACGTCCTCGATCCGTCCGCAATGGATCGTCGCGCGTGCTCCGGTTTCACGTGAAACTTCGCGCAGGAAGGCACATTTGCGCTGGTCCACCTCGACGAGATGCGTCATGGCGCCGGGCTCGTTCGCATAGCGGATCGCCGTGACGAGACCCGGAAAGCCCGAGCCCGAGCCGAGATCCGCCCATTGGCGCGCCTGAGGCACGGCATCCGAGACCTGCCAGGAATCGGCGAAGTGCCGGATCCAAATCTCCTCGTGCGTCGAGGGACCGACGAGATTGAGCACCCGCTGCCATTTACACAGCAGCGCATGATAGAGCTCGAGGCGGCGCAACGTCTCCGGCGGGATGCTCGCCAGGATCGGATGGCTCGGCGCCCCCCCTGCTCGCGGGTCGGGCGAGCTAGGCCTCGACCGCACGCCGAGCCCCCTGGTCCACCCGTCGCACCTTGGAGGCGAGCAAGGTCATGGCGGTCGGGGTCATGCCCTCGATCCTTTGCGCCTGGGCGAGCGTGCGCGGGCGAATGGTCTCGAGCCGTCCTCGGATCTCCGCCGAAAGGCCCGGGAGCTCGCGGTAATCGAGCGTCTCGGGGATCACGAGCGCTTCGTCGCGCCGCGCCGATTCGATATCTCGGGCCTGTCGCTCGAGATAGACCGCATAGAGCGCATCGATCTCGACCTGGGCCGCTGTCCTCGGGTCGATCGCCGCGAGCTGCGGCCAGATCGCCCGGAGCCCGGCGAACGTCACCGCGGGAAGAGCGAGGAGATCGAAACCCGTCCTTCGGATCCCGTCCCGGTTCACCTCGAGCCCGTGTCGCGCAGCCTCGCTCGGCGTGAGCGAGAGGCTTTCCAGCAGGTTCCGCGCAGCGCGGAGGCGCGCCGCCTTGGCAGCGAAGGCCTCGCGTCGGAACGCTCCGACACAGCCGAGGTCGCTCCCGAGCGCCGTGAGGCGCTGATCGGCATTGTCGGCGCGCAGCGACAGCCGATATTCCGCTCGCGAGGTGAACATTCGATAGGGCTCGGTCACGCCGCGCGTGACGAGATCGTCGATCATGACGCCGATATAGGCTTCCGATCGGCCGAGCACGATCTCGGCGAGGCCGCCGGCACAGGCCGCGGCGTTGAGGCCGGCGACGAGGCCCTGCCCCGCCGCCTCTTCGTAGCCCGTGGTGCCGTTGATCTGGCCGGCGAGAAAAAGGCCCGGGAAACGCTTCGTCTCCAGCGTCGGCAGCAATTCCCTCGGATCGATATAATCGTATTCGATCGCATAGCCCAGTGCGATCACCGCTACCTCTGCGAGGCCCGGGATCGTGCGCAGGAACCGGTCCTGGACCGCCTCGGGCAGCGCGGTCGAGATCCCGTTCGGATAGATCGTCGGATCGTCGAGCCCCTCCGGCTCGAGAAAGATCTGGTGGGAGTCGCGATCCCGGAACCGGGTCACCTTGTCCTCGATCGAGGGGCAATAGCGCGGGCCCCGCCCCGAGATCGCGCCGGAAAACACCGGGGACGCCGCGAGATTCTCGAGGATCACGGCATGGCTTTCGGGCGTCGTGCGGGTGATGAAGCAATCGACCTGCGGTCGCGCGATCCTCTCGGTCAGGAACGAAAAGGGCTCGGGCTCGGCATCGCCCTCCTGGCGCTCGAGCTTCCCCCAGTCGATCGTCCTGCCGTCGAGCCGGGGTGGCGTCCCAGTCTTCAAGCGCCCGAGCCGAAAGCCGAGGCCCTCGAGCCTTTCGCCCAGGAGGACCGCGGGATGCTCGCCTCTGCGTCCGGCCGGAATGGTCCGCGTTCCGATATGGATCACGCCGCGCAGAAAGGTTCCCGTCGTGAGCACGACGGCCTTGCAGGAAAAGCTGCGTCCGTCCGCCGTCACGAGGCCTCGGACACGACCGTCCTCGAGCACGAGATCGGCAGCTTCACCGTCGAGGACCGTGAGATTTTCCGTTGCGGCCACGGCGTCTTGCATCGCGCGCTTGTAGAGGCCGCGGTCGGCCTGGGCGCGGGGTCCGCGGACGGCGGGCCCCTTGGAACGATTGAGGACGCGGAACTGGATCCCTGCCGCGTCCGCGACACGTCCCATGAGCCCGTCCAGCGCATCGATCTCGCGGACGATATGGCCCTTGCCGAGGCCTCCGATCGCTGGATTGCAGGACATGGTCCCGATCGTCGCAAAGGAGTGCGTGAGCAAGGCCGTCCTGGCGCCGCGTCGCGCAGCGGCCGCGGCCGCCTCGCAGCCGGCATGGCCGCCGCCGACGACGATGACATCGAAGCCCGCCATCACGATCCTCCGCCGATGTTTCACGTGAAACAAGGCGCGCCTGCCCAAGGCTCATTTGCCCGAGATTCACTTGCCGATGCAGAACCGGGCGAAGATATCCCCCAGAATGTCCTCGACGTCTACGGCACCGGTCAGCCGCTCGAGTGAAAATCGCGCGGCGCGCAAATCCTCCGCGATCAATTCGATCGGCGCCTCCGAATGCTGGAGGATGCGCCGCAGAGCGCACAACGCCACCATAAAAGCATGTCGATGCCGTTCCCGCGTGATCAAGCCGCCCCATCCACCGAAGGTCCGCGCCGCAGCAAAGGCCGAAATCCTCTGCAGGAGAAGATCGAGATTTTTGCCGGTCTCGGCACTGACGCCGAGGCAATCGGAGGGCAGAGCGCCCGCCGCGCCGCAACAAAGATCGATCTTGGTCACGACGCGCCACACCGGCGCGTCGCACAGATCCGCCGGTGGATCGGCCGGCGCCGCGACGTCGCTCAGCCAGAGCACGAGGTCGGCGCTCTTGGCACGTGCCAGAGCACGATCGATCCCGATCCGCTCGATTGGATCCTCCGCAGGCCGCAGCCCGGCCGTGTCGATCAAGGCGACCCGGAACCCGTCGAGATCGAGCGCGACCTCGAGCGCGTCACGGGTCGTCCCGGGACTTTCGGAGACGATCGCGACGTCGCGGCGCGCGAGCGTATTCAGAAGGGTCGACTTGCCCGCATTGGGCGGACCCGCAATCACGATCGTCACGCCTTCGCGGACGAGCTCCCCGGCTTTCGCCGCCGCGAGCTCGGTCTCGAGCGCTTCGGCCACGGGGGCGAGAAGGCCCGCGATTCGGCGGCTCGTCTCGCCGGGGACATCGGCCTCGTCGGAAAAGTCGATCTCGGCCTCGACGAGGGCCGACGCCTCGATCAGGGCCTGCCGCCACGCACTCGCCGCGTGTCCGAGCGCCCCCTCCATCTGACGCAGCGCCAGGCGGTGCTGCCAAGCGGTCTCCGCCTCGATCAGATCGCCGAGGCCCTCGACCTGAGCCAGATCCAGCTTGCCCTCGAGAAAGGCCCGGCGGGTGAATTCCCCGGGCTCCGCCGGGCGGGTGCCGGGACAGAGGGAGAGCGCCTCGATCATGGCCGCAGCGACGGCCCGGCTGCCATGAAGATGGAACTCGGCACAATCCTCCCCCGTGAAGCTCGCCGGCGCGGGGAAGAAAACGACGATCCCGTGATCGATCTTGTCTCCGGTCGCAGGATCGACAAAGGTCGCGAGCGTCGCGCGACGCGGCTCCGGGACCCGGCCCGCGACCGCCGCGACCACTGCTCGCGTGGCCGGCCCCGAAAGGCGCAGGACCGAGATCGCGGCACGGCTCGTGCCAGACGCAAAAGCGAAGATCGTCGCCTCGGTCCTCATGTCCTCGGGAATCGCCGCTTCCGTTCTCAACGGCCGATCGCCGGCCCCACAAGCCAGTCGAAGGAAATCGACCATGTCAGCCAACGAGCTCGGCAAAGCCGCGAGCCCCTATCTCCTGCAGCATGCCCATAACCCGGTCCATTGGCGGATGTGGACCCCGGACGCGCTCGACGAGGCCCAGAGGCTGAACAAGCCGATCCTCCTCTCGGTCGGCTATGCCGCCTGCCATTGGTGCCATGTCATGGCCCACGAGAGCTTCGAGGACGAGGCGACCGCCGCGGTCATGAACGAGCTCTTCGTGAACATCAAGGTCGATCGCGAGGAGCGCCCGGATATCGACCATATCTATATGTCGGCGCTCCAGGCTTTCGGCGAGCGCGGCGGCTGGCCCTTGACAATGTTCCTGACGCCCAAGGCCGAGCCCTTCTGGGGCGGCACCTATTTTCCGAAGGTCGAGCAATACGGCCGGCCGGCCTTCGTCACCGTCCTGAAGACCGTCGCCGAGGCCTTCAACAAGGAGCCGGAACGCATCGCCACCAATACGCGGATCGTGCGCGAAGGACTGACCAAGGCGGTGCCGCAGGACAAGGGCAAGGACCTCACGCTCGAGCAATTGAACAATCTCGCCCCACAGGTCGTCAACTTCATAGACCAAGTGGACGGCGGCCTGCGCGGAGCACCCAAGTTCCCCAATACGCCGATCCTCGAGTTTCTCTGGCGGGCCGGCGGCCGGCTCGGCAAGGTGCCCTACCGCGAGCTCGTGAAGCTGACGATGACGAAAATGTCCGAAGGCGGCATCTACGATCATCTCGGCGGCGGCTATGCGCGCTATTCGACCGACGAGCGCTGGCTCGTGCCGCATTTCGAGAAGATGCTCTACGACAACGCGCAGATCCTGGAGCTTCTGGCGCTGTGCTGGCACGATTACCGAGACGAGCTGTTCCGCACCCGCGCGACGGAAACCGTGGGCTGGCTCCAGCGCGAGATGTCGACGCCCGATGGCGCCTTCTGCGCGAGCCTCGATGCCGACAGCGAGGGCCAGGAGGGCAAGTTCTATGTCTGGACCTGGGACGAGCTCGTCGCGGTCCTCGGCCAGGAGGACGCGAGCTTCCTCGGCAAGTTCTACAATGCGTCGCGGATCGGCAACTGGGCCGAGGAGCCCCACGGCAAGAGCGTCACGATCCTGAACCGGCTCGAGTCGAAGCGCCCGACCGACGAGGAGGAGGCCCGCCTCGCGCCCCTGCGACGCACGCTCTTCGAGGCGCGAGAGAAGAGAATCCATCCGGGCCTCGACGACAAGATCATGGCCGATTGGAACGGCCTCATGATCGGCGCTCTCGTCAATGCCGCGACGCTCTTCGAGAAACCCGAATGGATCGCGCTCGCCGCCCGCGCCTACGCCTTCGTCGCCTCGGCGATGCAATATACCGACGAGCAGGGCAAGAGGCGCCTCGCCCACAGCACCCGGACGGGCGTGCTGGTGAAGCCCGGCATGGCGCTCGATCATGCGGCGATGATCCGTGCGGCGCTCGCGCTTTACGAGGCACGCAACCATCCGGGCCTCGCGGCTCCTCTCGGCGCGGACTATCTCGACGACGCGAACGCCTGGGTCGAGGCGCTGGAAGCCTATCATGTCGATCCCGAGACGGGGCTCCTCTGCATGGCCGCGACGGATGCGACCGACGTCATCTTGCGCCTCGCGCCGACCCATGACGATGCGATCCCCAATGCGCATGCGGTCTTCCTCTCGGCGCTCGTGCGCTTGGCCGGGCTTACCGGAGACGAGGGCTGGCTCGCTCGAGCCGACCGATTGATCGCGGCTCTCGGACCTTCGGTGCGCACGAGCTTCGTCGGCCATGCCGGGATCTTGAATGCCTTCGAGCTTCGGCTGCGTGCGAAGGAGATCGTGACGGCCGGCCCGCAACGAGCCGAGCTCTACGCCGCCGCGCTCGGCGTTCCCTTCGTGGGACGGATCGTGATGGATCTCGACAGGCCGGAGGCTCTGCCCAAGGGTCATCCAGCCGAGGCCCAATCGCAAATGGCGGGCGAGGCGGCGGCCTTCGTCTGCTCGGGCGGGACCTGCTCGCTTCCTGTCACGACGAAGGAAGCTCTGCTCGAGCTCACGAGAGGATCCTGACGGTGCCATCGCACCGAGCCTCCGCCGTCCCTGTCGCGCGCCTCGGAATGGCCGATTTCCGACAACGCGGATCGTACCGCCCTCGGCCTCGACAGGCCTCGCGCGAAGTCTGACAAGAACGCGCGGCTACGGGCTATCTCATTGATTTAGCAAATAGTTACGCGATGCTCCATGAACCGGCAGGGCGGGCCTCGGCCAGGGCAGGGTCGCTCGTGGAGACGGCTCGGTCTCGCACGGGTCTTGCATATCGCACCGAGCCATCCGGTAAGGGGAGTTTTACGACATGGCCATTCCCGTCGAGCAGGTCCAGGAAGGCAAGTGCTTTCGTGTGAAAGATGGCGCGCCGCGCCGCATTCTGCGGGTCCATGGCGGCACAGTAACCTGGGTGCCTAGGGGCGATCTCGCCTGGACCGTATTGCGCTACTACGAGCCCGTCGACTATTTCGCGGGCCTCTGCGAGGCGGAGATCGACTATACCACCTTGCAGGACGTCGCCTGACGCCGTCCCGGACCCGGCGTAGCTCTCCGACAGCCGCGCGGGCAGGTGTCGTCCGCACTCCCGGCTCGGGTCTCTGGAGCCTACCGCCGCGGGCCTTGCTTCTGGTCCGCCACATCGGATCTCGAGACAGCATTCATGCGCGTCAGGCGGCCTTTGCCCTGCGCCTCGAACCAGTCGAGCACGTCGGTATCGACACGCAAATGCAACGAGGATCTGCTGGACGGCATGAGCTCGGTCGCATTCTCCCAAAAATCCTCGTCGATTTCCGGCGTGGGCGCATCGGCCTTCGGCGCGACATAGTCGCCGCGCTCGTGCATCGCCTTCAGCTCGTCGAGCGAGTATCGCCTCGTATCTTTTCTTGCCATTGCTCCCTACTTCTCCACGCGCCGAAGATGCGGCGGCGCAGTCCACGTCATGTATAGGCGACCATGAAATATTCATCTCCGACATGATCCAAGGCTCTGAGCCTTTGCTCGCCGTAATCTTCCCGCATATCCTCGCGTACTATGATCGAATTCTCGAAGATTAGGGCAGCGACCGATCTCATGCATCGTTGCCCTCGTCCGGCCCTTCTGGCCTCCTTCTGCCGCACGGAAAAGGAAACCCCTCTCCGTCCGAGAGGGGCAACCCTGGCAGGCGGTTGCGGAGGTGAGAGTGCCGCGCATTGCGATGTCACTGTCGCGAAGCATCGCCAGCGATGCGCGCCGGGCAGGATCGAGGAGCCCAGTTGAATTCGGCGCCGCGCGCCCTAGGTCGCGTTACGTTCCCGCAACGGAATAAGCAGGAGCGTGCCCGTGTACAGAATCGAGTTTGTCGCGCCGCGTCCAGAGAACGGCGCCCCCGAGGTCCTCGACCGGATGATGACCGATATCACGAGCCTCGATCACCTCGTCGCCCACGCGAAATCCCTGTTCGCCAACGTCGTGCACCAGAGAACCCGCAAGCCGGTGCCCCACGGCTTCCGCATTCTCGACGACCACGGCGCGGAGCTCGCGCATTGGAGCATCGACGAGGCGAGCACCACTGGCGACGAGACTGAACCGCCCGTGCACTGAGATCGCCGAAGCCCCGGGCACCACCCTCGGCGCCCGGGCCAGCGCGGGATGAGGAAAAGTGGATACCGGTTTTCCGGCGCAATCGAGCTTACGCAGATTGCGTAAACTCATCTGCTTATCCCGCGCTAAGGCTTTGGAATCGATCACGCTTCATGACCTTGGATCGATTCGATCCAAGGTCATCGTGATCTAGCGCCCGCGGAGCGCGGCGAGCAGCGAGGCGCTCGCGCGCCCGTTCTGCGGCAAGCCGGCCTTCGCCTGAAAATCGCTGATCGCCGCGCGCGACTTGGAACCGATCACGCCATCGGCCTTGCCATCGAGATCATAGCCGCGCCGCATGAGCAGCGTCTGCACCTCGCGCCGCTCGGCGCGCGAGAGGCCCGGATCATTGGTCGGCCAGGCCGCGACGAGCCCTTTGCGCCCGCGCAGGCGATCCGAAAGCAACGCGATCGCGAGAGCATAGGATTCCGCGGCATTGTAGGAATAGATCGCATCGAAATTCTTGGTCACGAGGAAGGCCGGGCCTTGCAATCCCGCCGGCAAGAGGAGGCCCGCGGAGGGGCCGGCGCCGAGGGCAGAGCCGTCGATTCGCGTGATCCCCCGCCCAGCCCAGGCCGCCATCGGCTCTTTCCTCGTGCGTCCCGAAGGCCCGGAATAGCCGGCCGGAAGCTGGACCTCGAAGCCCCAGGTGCCGCCCGTCACCCAGCCGGATTTCTTCAGGTAGGCGGCAGTCGAGCCCACCGCATCGGGGGCGGAATTCACGAGATCACGACGCCCGTCGCCGTCGAGATCGACCGCGATGCGCAGATAGGTCGAGGGCATGAACTGGGTATGGCCGAAGGCGCCGGCCCAGGACCCCGTGAAGCCTGGATCGATGTCGCCGCGCTGGATGATCTTCAGCGCGGCGATGAGCTCGGAGCGGAAATAGCTCTGGCGGCGGCCTTCGCAGGAGAGCGTCGCGAGCGACTGCACCACGGGCTTGGTGCCGAAGCTGCGGCCGAAATCGCTCTCGACGCCCCAGACGGCCGTAATCGTCGCCTTGTCCACGCCGAACCTCTGCTCGGCAGCGGCGAGCGCCTGGCCGTAGCGGGCCATCATGGCGCGGCCGTCATTCACCCGTTCCTCGTCGACGAGGCCAGCGAGATAATCCCAGATCGGCGTCTTGAACTCGGGCTGGACTTGGCTGAGCTCGATGATCTCGGGATTGAAGGTGATGCCCCGCATCACTGTGTCGAAGGTCGCGGCGGTGACGCCGGCGTCGAGGCTCGCCGCGCGCAGCCCCGCGAGGCAGGTCTCGAACGAGGCCGCGGAGGCGGTCGGCGCCGGAAGCGCGAGTAGGGCCAAGCATGCGAGCAGGCAGCGGACAGGTCTGGTCACGAAACGAAGCCTCACCCCGGACGAAAGCCCGACGAGCATGCGCGGGCAGGATGGCATTTTCGTGCCGGATTTTCGAGCCCCGGACCCCCGAGAAACCTTCCCTCCGCAACCGCTGACCGCGGTCGCTCCGCCCCTCCCGAGCAGGGATTCGCCCGCCTCAGACGTCGAGAAGCCTCTGCACCTCGGTCACGAGCTCGCGCAAGTGGAACGGCTTCGACAGAATCTTCGCTTGCTGCGGCGCATGATTGTCGGGATTGAGCGCGACTGCGGCAAAGCCCGTGATGAACATCACCTTGATGTCCGGATCGAGCTCGGTCGCCTTGCGTGCGAGCTCGATCCCGTCCATCTCGGGCATCACGATATCGGTGAGCAGAAGCTCGAAGGGTTCCTCGCGCAAGCGATCATAGGCGTCGCGGCCGTTGTCGAACGAGACCACGTCGAACCCGGCGCCCTGCAGAGCCTTGGCGAGGAAACGACGCATATCGGGATCGTCCTCGGCGAGGAGAATCTTCCCGTGCAGGAGAGCGGGACGAATCGGGCGCTTCGTGTCAGTCATGATCGGCCTCTCGAATGTCGCCATCAAAGGCCTCTCGAGTAAAAAACGAGTGAAGGCCGCCGGCCTTTCCGCAGGAGGATGCTTCAAGAAGCGGGCAGGGACATCGGAACGTAGAGTGCGCCTTTTCATGCCGGGGGGCCGGGTCGGCCGCTTCGAGCTCTTGCGGTGTTCGAGGGTTTCGATCGAGACCGCGCCTACCGCTCGTGCGGTTTATACTTGCACAAGAGCCGGCGAGGGTGAATTCTTCGATCCCGCTCGCGTGGGGATGACGCCGAGAGTCCGGGACGGGTTTTGCGTGTGGGAGGTTTCATGACATCGGAGCTGCCCGGCTGCGATGCCGACGCGAGCGCGACCTCGATGCGAGACGAGCCTCACGAGCCGGAGCTCGATCCTCCGTTCGATGTCCTCGGCCCGAACGTGCCGGGCTGTCCGCTCGTGCTGTCCTCCCCCCATTCCGGCAATATCTATCCGAAGCGATTCCTCGACAAGGCCAAGCTCGATCTCGGGATCTTGCGCCGCTCAGAGGACGCTTTCGTGGACGAGCTCTTCTCCGGCGCGAGCGCCTCGGGTGCGCCGCTGCTCCGGGCACGGTTTCCGCGCGCCTACCTCGACGCCAACCGCGAGCCCTACGAGCTCGATCCGCGCATGTTCGAGGGCGCCGTCCCGGGCTTCGCGAACACACGGTCGGTGCGGGTCGCCGGAGGGCTCGGGACCATTCCCCGCGTCGCCGGGCAGGCCCAGGAAATCTATGCCGCGCGCCTGCCTGTCACGGAGGCGCTCGGCCGGATCGAGAAGCTCCACAAGCCGTATCACCGGCGCTTGCGCGCGCTCCTCGACGCCGCGCGACGCCAATTCGGGGGCGCGGTTCTCATCGATTGCCATTCCATGCCGTCGGGCCTCCCGATGGCCGGCGTAATATCGGCAACGGCACCCGGCTCGCCCAGGGCCCAGGCCGACCGCCGGCCGGACATCGTCGTCGGTGACCGCTACGGCACGAGCTGCGCCCCGGTGCTCGTCGATCTCGTCGTGGAGGCTCTCGAGGCGCTCGGCTATGCGGTGGCCCGCAACAAGCCCTATGCCGGCGGCTATATCACCGAGCATTACGGCGCGCCCACGATCAATTGCCACGCCATGCAGATCGAGATCAGCCGCGGGCTCTACATGGACGAGCGCAGCATCTGCAAGTCCGCGCGATTCGAGGCGCTCCGCGCCGACCTCGGGAAGGTCGTCGGCGCGCTCTGCGCTTTCGTCGGGACAGGCTTCGACCTCACGCCTCGCCAAGCGGCGGAATGAGCTTCGCGGAGGAAAAAAGGGCCCCGGAAAAGAAAGAGGCCGCTTGCGTTGCCACAAGCGGCCCAAGTCTAGGGAGGAAACGCCCAAGGAGGGCATCGGCGGCAACAGCGTTACCGCACTGCAATAATATGCACGTGCAACGCACAAAACGCAAGGGCTCCTGACCTAGTTTTCCGGATTTTTTTTCGCGGCTGCCGGAACTCCTTGATTCGGCACGGGTCTAGATCACGATGACTTTGGATCGAATCGATCCGAAGCCAGCGTGATCGATTCCAAAAGTGCAGGGCGGGATAGGCGGATGAGTTTACGCAATCTGCGAAAACGCGATTGCGCCGGAAAACCGCTGTACACTTTTCCTCGTCCCGCTCTAGGCGAGAGCCCACAGGTCGCCGCAGGTCCGATCGGCGCCCCGCGCACGCAGGCGTTCGCGCTCGTGTCGCCGCGAACGGTCTCGCGATCGCTCGAAGCCCCGCATCCGAGCCGTTCGCAGCCCCTCCCCACGCCGGGAAACCGCCCGCTGTCGAAGCGATCTCGTAAGAACGGCGCGCTATTGCCGGCGCGGCATGGTCGCGATCTTGCCTGTCGCGCATAGGCGGATACAAGCTTCGCAGCCGTTACTCGATTCGGTTTGATCGGAAACCGCTCCAACCGAAAATGCGAACCGTATCCGGTTCGCTGGAAAATGCTCCCGGAAAAGGCTTCGCATGACCGCCGTAGACTTCGCCGCCTTCGTCGAGACTCTCGCATCGATCGCCGGCGAGACGATCCTGCCCTTCTTCCGCACGAGCCTCGGCGCCGAGGACAAGAACGTCGGAGGCATGTTCGATCCGGTCACCGAGGCGGATCACGCCGCCGAGGCGGCGATGCGACGGCGCATCCAGGAGACCTTCCCCCAGCACGGAATCATCGGCGAGGAATTCGGGTCCCTTCGCCCCGAGGCCGATTTCGTCTGGGTCCTCGATCCGATCGACGGCACCAAGGCCTTCATCGCCGGCCTGCCGACATGGGGCACCTTGATCGGGCTCTTGCACCAGGGCAAGCCGACCTACGGCATGATGGTGCAGCCGTTCACGCAGGAGCGATTCGTCGGCGATGGCGTCGGCGCGTCCTGGCGCGGGCCGGGTCATGATCACAAGATCACCGAGCGCAAGCTGCGGGTCCGGCCCTGCCCGAGCCTCGCCAAGGCGACGCTCATGACGACCTCGCCGCTTCTCTATACGCCCGAGAAGCGGATTGCGTTCGAGCGGGTCGAGGGCAAGGTGCGGCTATCGCGCTACGGCTGCGATTGCTATGCCTTCGCAATGCTCGCCGCCGGCCATGTCGATTGCGTGATCGAGGCCGGGGTGCACACCTACGACATCGCGCCCTTGATGCCGATCATCGAGGGCGCTGGGGGGATCGTCACGAGCTGGGACGGAGGAAGCGCCGTGCAAGGCGGCGACGTCGTGGCCTGCGGCGACAAGGCCCTCCACGAGGAGGTTCTGGCGCTCCTGCAGGGGTAGAGGGGTCGCCTCTCCCGCGGGCGGGAGAGGCGGCTCGCATCGCTGGCGATGTGTCGCAAAGCGATGCGAGCCGGATGAGGGGAGCTACTCCGCGGCGCGGAGAATACCCTCGACCATCTTCTTGGCATCGCCGAAGAGCATGGTCGTGTTGTCGCGGAAGAAGAGCTCGTTCTCGACGCCCGCATAGCCCGAGCCCATGCCGCGCTTGACGAAGAGCACGTTCTTGGCGAGCTCCACGTCGAGGACGGGCATGCCGTAGATCGGCGAGGTGGGATCGGTCTTGGCGGCGGGGTTCGTGACGTCGTTCGCCCCGATCACCAGAGCGACGTCGGCGGCCGGGAACTCCGGATTGATGTCGGTCAGCTCGAAGACCTCGTCATAGGGGACATTGGCCTCGGCGAGGAGCACGTTCATGTGGCCCGGCATGCGCCCCGCCACGGGATGGATCGCATAGCTGACCTCGGCGCCGTTCCTCTTGACGAGATCCGCGAGCTCCCGAAGGGCGTGCTGGGCCTGGGCGACGGCGAGCCCGTAGCCCGGAACGACGATCACCTTCTTCGCCGCCTTCAATAGTCTCGCGGCGTCCTCGGCCGTGCCGGACTTCACCTGCCGGGTCTCGACGGCGGCCTCGCCGCTCGGCGCCGGGGCCGCGGTCTCGCCGCCGAAGCCGCCGGCGATGACCGAGAGGAAGGCCCGGTTCATCCCCTTGCACATGACGTAGGAGAGGATCGCGCCGGACGAGCCGACGAGCGAGCCGGTGATGATCAGGGCCAGGTTTCCGAGCGTGAAGCCGATGCCGACGGCGGCCCACCCGGAATAGGAGTTCAGCATCGAGATCACGACCGGCATGTCGGCGCCGCCGATCGGGATGATGAGGAGAACGCCGAGCGCGAAAGCGACGAGCGCGATCACCCAGAACACGAAATGCGACTCGGACAGCATGAAGATCAACGTGAGGACCGCGAGCAGGACCCCGAGCCCGATGTTGATCGCGTGCCGGTTCGGCAAGAGGATGGGCTTTCCCGACATCTTGTCGTCGAGCTTGAGGTAGGCGATGACCGAGCCGGTGAAGGTGATCGCGCCGATCGCTGTGCCGAGCGCCATCTCGAGCAATGTGCCGCCGTGGATATGGCCCGGCGTCCCGATCCCGAAGGCCTGGGGCGCGAGAAGCGCGCTCGCCGCCACGAGCACGGCAGCGAGGCCGACGAGGGCGTGGAACAAGGCGACGAGCTGCGGCATCGCCGTCATCGGGATCGTCCGCGCCCGCCAGATGCCGATCGCCGCGCCGATCCCGATGCAGATCAAGGCGAGGAAGAACGAGCCGAAGCTCGCAGGCAGCTGATAGAGCACCGTGGTTCCGGCCGCGATCGCCATGCCGATCACGCCGTAGCGGTTGCCCTGCTTGGCGCTCTCCGGGGAGGAGAGGCCGCGCAGGGCCAGGATGAAGAGAATCCCGGAGGCGAGGTAGAGGAGGGCCGCGAGGCTGGCGTTCATCGGGTCAGCCCTTCTTCTTGAACATGGCGAGCATGCGCTCGGTCACGAGGAACCCGCCGAAGATGTTCACCGAGGCGAGGATGAGCGCGAGATAGCCGAACAGGCGCGCCCAGCCGGTGCCTTCGGCCGCCGTGGCGGAAACGTCGATGCCGAGCGAGATCAAGGCCCCGACGACGATCACCGACGAGATGGCATTGGTGACCGACATCAAGGGCGTATGCAGCTGCGGCGTCACCGACCAGACGACATAATAGCCGACGACGACCGCGAGCGCGAAGATCGCGAGCCGGAAGACGAAGGGATCGATCGCCCCTCCGCTCGCGATCGAGGCGCCGGCCCCGATCTGATCGGCGAGGCCCTGGGCGGTATCGGCTGCCTGCCGGGCCGCAGCAGCCGCTTGCTGCAGCTTTTCGAGCAGCTCGGGATCGGGTGTCGTGGCCATGTCTCTCCCCCTCCTCTCGTTTTCGGAGTGCGTTCGCGGGTTGCTCATGGATCGAGCCCGACGGAGGATGCCCAGCCGTCGGGCTGTCCAGAGAGCGGTCGCCGCTTCGGTCGAATCGGAAACGCGCTCTACATTCTTGTCTTGTCGCAATTTCGCATCGATGTCGATCTATCGAGACCGCGAGATCGATCTGCGAGCCGGTGGCTGCATCGCCGGAAATTGCTCCGGTATCCGTCGCCTTCGAAGCCCGGGGCGCGAAGTGACGCACGCTTCGAAGGCGAAGAAGCGAATTCAACCGACGCACCGGGCGTCGTCGAGTCCCGGTACGAGCGACCGGCTCAGCTCGCCGGCTGGAAGCTCGGATGGACGAGGGCGCCGTCGCGCGTGAGGAGGGTCGCCTTGACGAGCTCGTCGTCCCATTGGACCCCGAGCGAGCCCGACGCCTTGTCGATCAAGGTCTCGGCGAAGGCGAGCAGGTTCTTCGCATAGAGGGCGGAGGCCGTCGCAGGCAGGCGGCCGGCGAGGTTCACGGCGCCGACGATCTTCACCCCGTTCTCGCTGACGATGGTCTCGCCGGGCTTTGTCAGGGCGCAATTGCCCCCGCGCTCGGCCGCGAGATCGACGACGATCGAGCCCGGGCGCATGGACTTCACCATCTCGGCGGTGATCAGGACCGGGGCACGGCGCCCCGGGATCAGGGCGGTCGTGATGACGATGTCCTGGGTCGCGATATGGGAGGCCGTCAGCTCGGCCTGCTTCGCCTTGTACCCGGCGGACATTTCCTTGGCGTAGCCGCCGGCGGTCTCGGCTTGCTTGAACTCCTCGTCCTCGACGGCGATGAACTTGGCGCCGAGCGACTGGACCTGCTCCTTCGTCGCCGGCCGGACGTCCGTTGCCGAGACGATGCCGCCGAGGCGCTTGCCGGTCGCGATCGCCTGGAGGCCGGCGACGCCTACGCCCATGATGAAGATCTTGGCCGGCGGTACCGTCCCGGCGGCGGTCGTCATCATGGGGATGGCTCGGCCGTATTCCGCGGCGCCCTCGACGACCGCGCGGTAGCCGGCGAGATTGGCCTGGCTCGACAGGACATCCATCACCTGCGCCCGGGTAATGCGCGGCATGAGCTCCATGGCGAAGGCCGAGACCCCGGCGAGCGCCAGGGACTGCAGCGCCTCGACATTCCCGTAAGGGTCCATGATCGCGAGGACGGCCGCCCCGGGCTTCGCTCCCGCGACCTCGACGGCGCTCGGTCGCCGCACCCGCAGGACGATGTCGGCATCGATAACGGTCGCCGCCGCATCGGGCGCGATCACGGCACCGGCCGCGACATAATCCTCGTCGCGGATCGACGAGGCGACTCCGGCCCCGGCCTGGACCGCGACCTCGGCGCCGAAGCTCAGGTATTTCTTGATCGTGTCAGGGGTGGCGGCGACGCGGGATTCGGCAGGATCGGTCTCGGCGGGGACTGCGATACGCATGAAAGCCTCCGGAAAAGCGTCAGAGCTCGTTCCGGCCGCGAAGGCGCGGCCGAGATCCGCGGCGACGGCGCCTCTTCACTATCGCACGAGCGTGAAGGCCAGCACCGCAAGCAGCGACACGACACCGAGCACCGTGTATTTCACGAGCGCGAGGAACCTCGCGTAGGTGGCCTCGTGCTCGGCATAGTCCATGTCGGGATGGCCTTCTTCCGGCTGGGAAGCGGGAGAATGCGCGTTCATGCGGTCCACCTTGCTCTTCGGCGTTGCTCTCGCGGTAGCTTCTTGCAACGATTTTCGGCGGACGCAAGGGGGCAGAGACCGCGCCCTGCCGAATTGTCGTGCAAGCGACGTGATGACGGCCGCCGGTCGGCCCCGCTCGTCACGGCCCGGCGAGGCCCGCCGCGGCCAAGGCTTTCGCTTGGCGCTGCACCAGGACCTCGTGGCGATAGGTGCCGAGCGCCTCGGCGAAGAGGCGATGGAAGTTCAGCCGTGCGTCGAGATGGAGGAACACCGCGCCGAGCCCGATCGCCGCGCGGTCCATGAAGACGAACTCGCGCGGCACCCGGACGGGCGGATGCTGCCGCAGCGCCTGATGGACGCGATAGGCTTCCTTGCGGCCGTACTTGCCGGGGGGAGTGCCCTCGGCGATGCTGCGCACCCGATCGTCGAGCAGGGGCCCATAGATGAACCGCGCCCAGATGTTCAAGATGTCGACGAGCTCGCGGGACAGGCCGCGAAATCCCCAGGTCTCGTAGGCATGGACCGTGCGGGCGAGATCGTCGTGGAGGAGGCCCTCGTAGAGATCGACCACGCCGCCGACGAACCTCGCCGGAAAGATCCGGATGCAGCCATAGTCGAGGAGGTTGATCCCGGCCGCCTCTCCGCTCTCGCGAAAGACCGTGTAGTTGCCGAGATGCGGGTCGCCGTGGATCACGCCGAACTGGCTGAACGGGACCCACCAAGCCTTGAAGAGCGCCGCCGCGATCCTGTTGCGCTGAGCCTCGTCGGCCTGCTTGAAGGCGAGGAGCTTCTCGCCGTCGAGCCAGTCCATGGTGAGGAGCCGGCCGGTCGAGAGCTCGGGCCGCGTTACCGGGACGCGGACGGCCTCGACCGCCGCGAGCATGACGGAATAGAGCGCGGCATGGCGCGCCTCGCGGACATAATCGAGCTCCTCGCGGACCCGGTCGCCGATCTCGATCGTCATGTCGCGCGTATCGACCACGCCGTTGAGCCTTCGGTGGAGCGCGAAGACGACCTCGAGCTGGGCGAGATCGGCTTCGACGGCGGACGCCATGTCCGGATATTGCAGCTTGCAGGCGAGCGGCGTGCCGTCGAGGCCCTGCGCCCGATGCACCTGGCCGAGGGAGGCTGCCGCCGTCGGATGGAGATCGAAGGCGGCGAAGCGCTGGCGCCAATCCGGGCCGAGCTCGGCCTGCATGCGCCGCTTGACGAAGGCCGCCCCCATCGGCGGGGCCTCGCTCTGGAGCTTCTGCAATTCCTCGGCATAGGCGGGCGGCAGGAGCTCGGGGATGGTCGCCATCAACTGGACGACCTTCATCAACGGACCCTTGAGCGTCCCGAGCGCCCGCATCAGCGCCGCGGCATTGGCGGCTTCGTCGCCCTCCTGGCGCAGCAGCCGCGTGCCCGCGATCCGCGCGGCGACGGTGCCGACATTGGCGCCGACGCGGGCATAGCGTACCGCGCGGGCGGAGAACCGATTGGCTTCGTCGTCCTTCATCGTTCAGCACACCAAGCGCCGGCGCGGGGATAGAACGGCCGAGTTCGTCCAAGCGCTCGCGACGCGGCGCTCGGCCTCATGCAACATAGGAAGTCGACAGCATCTGCGGCAGGGAACCCGAAGCGCTCACTCCGCCGCGGCCTTCTCGCCGGTAGCGAGTGCCGCCGCGCCTTGCTCGAACTGGAGCTTGGCGAGCCGCGCATAGAGCCCGTCGTTCGCGACGAGGCTCGCATGGGTTCCTTCCTCGACGAGGCGGCCATTCTCGAGCACGAGGATCCGGTCGGCGGCGAGCACGGTCGCGAGCCGGTGCGCGATGACGAGCGTGGTGCGCCCCGCCATGACCTCCGCGAGCGCCGCCTGCACCGCGGTCTCGCTTTCCGAATCGAGCGCCGACGTCGCCTCGTCGAGAAGCAGGACCGGCGCGTCGTCGAGGATCGCCCGCGCGATCGCGAGGCGCTGGCGCTCGCCGCCCGAGAGCGTGACCCCGCGCTCGCCGGCCTTGGTCTCGTAGCCCTCCGGCAAGGCACGGATGAAAGAATCCGCCGCCGCGCGGGTCGCCGCCTCGCGAACCGCCTCGTCGCTCGCTTGCGGTAGGCCATACCGGATATTTTCGGCGATCGAGGCATGGAAGATCACAGGGTCCTGCGGCACGGTTCGGATCCGGCGGCGCAGCTCGGCCGGGTCCACCTTCGCGATCTCGATACCGTCGAGAAGGATTCGCCCATTGTCTGGGTCGTAGAACCGGAGCAGGAGCTGGAAGAGCGTCGATTTGCCGGCCCCCGAAGGGCCGACGATCGCGACCCTCTCTCCCGGCCTTATCGTGAAGGAAAGGCCGTGCAAGGCCGCATCCTCCGGGCGAGACGGATAGCTGAACTCCACCGCTTCGAAAGTAATCTCGCCCCGGCACGGCACGGGCAGGGAAAGCGGATGCTCCGGCGCGACGATTTTCGGCTCGACCTTCAGGATCTCGGCGATCCGGCCGGCCGCGCCCGCGGCGGCGAGGACCTCGCCCCAGACGCCGCTGAGCTCGCCGAGCGCGCCGGCGCCGAGCAGCGCGAAGAGAACGAACTGGGAGAGAAGACCGCCGGTGATGCGCCCGGCGAGCACGTCCTGCGCGCCGAGCCAGAGCACGCAGACGACGCTCGAGAAGACGAGGAAGATGACGACGATCGTGAGCACGGCCCGCGCGCCCGAGGCATTGCGGGCGGCCTCGTAGGCCGTTTCCACGGCGGCGGAGAAATGCCGCAAGGTCGCCGGCTCCGCGCCGAAGGCCTGCATCACGCGCACGGCCGCGAGATTTTCCCCGGCATAGGCACTGGCTTCCGCGAGGGTGTCCTGTGCGGCCCTCGAGCGCCTGCGCACGAGGCGTCCGGAAAACACGAGCGGCAGGACGATCACCGGAATGGCCGCGAGCACATAGGCCGAGAGCTTCGGCGCCGTGAAGATCATGAGCCCGATCGCGCCGATAAACAGGAACAGGTTGCGCAGCGCGACCGCAGCGGTCGCCCCGAAGGCGGATTTCATCTGCGTCGTGTCGGCGGTGAGCCGCGACAGGAGCTCGCCGATGCGCGCGCTGTCGAAGAAGGCGGCGTCGAGCTTCGTCAGATGGGCGAAGACATCGGTCCTGAGGTCGGCCGCGATCCGCTCGCCGAGCGTCGTCACGAGATAGAACCTCAGCCCCGAGGCGAGCGCGAGAAGGGCCGCGACCCCGACGAGGCCGAGGAAATAGGTGTCGACGAGGCTTGCGCTCTCGCCCGAGAAGCCGAAGTCGATCATGCGGCGGATCGCGAAGGGCACGGCGAGCGTCGCCGCCACCGCCATGGCGACGGCCGCGAGCGCGCCGACGATCCGCGCCTTGTAGCGCAGGAGATAGGGAGCGAGCGCGAGAAGCGCCTTCGGCGAGGCCTTGGGCTTGCCCGCGGCGCTGGCCTCGACGGAGGGTTCCGGATCGATGGCTCGGGTCATACGGCGTCCTGTCGAGCTCGCGCCTCGCACGAGGTTTCACGTCGGCAGCGCTGGAAAGCACGGCCGCTGCCTGGATGAGGCGAATTCGGGTCCCTGGGCGCGACCACCCCTTGCGAGATCGGTCACCAGTCGAGATTTGCTCTAGCAGCCGCACGTAGGATCGCAAAGCGCGACGAAATCTCGCGCGCGACGCGTGCTCCGGGCGCCGGGGCAGGCCGTCCAGGCGCGTCCTTCACAATGTTGCCGAGCGCGGCTCTTCGGTGATATTGCGGCCTGCGGCAGGCGCGTGCTCGGCCGCCTCGACGCCGAACCATGTCGAAGGGTGTAACGGCCCGATCCGCGCCGCGAGAACGAATCCGCCTGTCTCTGGCGAGGGGGTGACGCGGCGTGGCGGGCGACAGGGTTCTGGTCACCGGAGCCTCGGGCTTCGTCGGGTCCGCCGTGGCGCATGCCTTGGTCGAGGCCGGATACGAGGTCCGCACCCTGGTTCGCAAGACGAGCCCGAGAGCCAATCTCGCACATCTCGACGTCGAGGTCGTCGAAGGCGACATGTGCGACGCCGAGTCGGTCGCTCATGCCATGCGGGGCATTCGGTTTCTCTTCCATGTCGCGGCGGACTATCGTCTGTGGGCGCCGGACCGGCAACAGATCCTGCGGACCAATCGCGACGGCACACGCACTGTCATGGGCGCGGCGCGCGCAGCCGGGGTCGAGAAAATCGTCTATACGAGCAGCGTCGCCACGCTCGGCGGCGCGCCGGACGGTGGGGTCGCCGACGAGACGATGCGCCTGCGCGAATCCTCCGCGATCGGCGTCTACAAGCGCAGCAAGATCGCCGCCGAGCATGTCGTCGAGGAGATGGTCCGAAGCCACGGGCTCCGCGCGGTCATCGTGCATCCTTCGACTCCCATCGGTCCGCGCGACGGCAAGCCCACCCCGACCGGGAGAATCATCGTCGAGGCGGCCTCGGGGCGGATGCCGGGCTATGTCGATACCGGGCTCAACCTCGTCCATGTCGACGATGTCGCAAAAGGCCATCTCGCCGCCTTGCGCCTCGGCGAGCCGGGCGACCATTATATCCTCGGCGGCGAGAACGTGCCGTTCGCCAGGATGCTCCGCGACATCGCGGACCTCACCGGACGCAGGCCGCCCTGGCTTCGCGTGCCGCGCCGCCTGGTCTATCCTCTCGCCGTCGCCGCCGAGGCGCATGCCCGCGTGACCCGACGCGAGCCCTTTCTCACGATCGACGGATTGCGCATGTCCCGCCACAAGATGTTCTACAGCTCGGCCAAGGCCGAGCGCGACCTCGGCTACCGGCCGCGACCCTATGGCGAGGCCCTCGCGGACGCCTTGGCGTGGTTTCGAACCCATGGGCTCGTGCGATGAAGAGCGTCGATGCGCTGCCGCAATCCAAGACGCACCGGGGCGAGAACTTTCCCGT
Organism: Beijerinckiaceae bacterium; assembly: GCA_024304885.1. Lineage (GTDB taxonomy): Bacteria > Pseudomonadota > Alphaproteobacteria > Rhizobiales > Beijerinckiaceae > Methylocapsa. Next base: position 178,543 of record JALJOM010000008.1, on the reverse strand, counting down.
CGCCTCCCGGCTGATCGCGGCGGAGCATCGCGCGCCGATCCTCGCCTATTATCGCTTCGCCCGCGGCGCCGACGATGTCGCCGACAGCCCCCTGCTCTCGCCCGAGGAGAAGCTCGAGGGCCTCGACGCCTTCGAGGCGACCTTGCTCGGGCGAAGCGAAGCGATCGAGGCGGCGAAGCCTCTACGCGAGGTGCTTTCCGCACGCGGGCTTTCCCCCCGCCATGCTCTCGACTTGCTCCGGGCCTTTCGTATGGACGCGGTGAAGAAGCGCTATGCGAGCTGGGAGGAACTCATGGGATATTGCGCCTTATCCGCGGCGCCGGTCGGGCGTTTCGTGCTCACCGTGCACGGCGAGAGCGAGGCGACATGGCCCGCCTCCGACGCGCTCTGCTCGGCGCTCCAGGTGATCAACCATCTCCAGGACTGCCGCGACGATTATCGCGCCCGTGACCGGGTCTATATCCCGCAGGATCGGCTCGCCGCATTCGGGATCGGGGTGGAGAGCCTCGATGCGGCCGTCGCTTGCCCGGCGCTCCGAGAGGTCCTGAAGGACCTCGCGCGAGAGACCGGGTCGCTGATCGACGAGGGGCTCGGCTTGCTTCCCCTGATCGAGGATTTTCGGCTTCGGCTCGAGATCGCGGCGATAGCCCGGCTCGCGCGCCGGCTCGACGCGCTCCTGCTCCGGCGCGACCCCCTGAGCGAGACGGTGCATCTTCGCAAGCCCGCCTTCCTCGCCTGGTCCCTGGTGGGAATCGTCGAAGGCCTACTCGTCTCCTTGCGTCGGCCGCCGCGCACCGCGGCGCACCCGACCTCGGCGCGCCGATGACGCTCGCCGCCACCGGAGAAGCGATCGCGGACGCCGGCGCAAGGTCGCGGAAGAGCTCCTTCTATGCCGCGATGCGCATGCTGCCGCGCCCGAGGCGCGAGGCGATGTACGAGATTTATTCCTTCTGCCGGGCCGTCGACGATATCGCCGACGACGGCGGCCCGCGCGATCCGCGCCTCGCGGCGCTCGACGCCTGGCGCGCCGATATCGCGGCCCTGTGCGCCGGCACGAGGCCCCGCGCGGGGCTCGACGGCCTGTTCCGGGCGATCGCGAGCTTCGGCCTGAGGCAGAAGGACTTCCTCGCCGTCATCGACGGCATGGAAATGGACGTGCGCGCCGATCTCGTCGCCCCGGATCTTACGACCCTCGATCTCTATTGCGACCGTGTCGCGAGCGCGGTCGGGCGCTTGTCGGTGCGGGTCTTCGGCATGCCCGAGGCGGAAGGCGAGGCGCTCGCGCATCATCTCGGCCGCGCGTTCCAGCTCACCAACATCCTGCGCGATCTCGACGAGGACGCCGCCATCGGACGCCTCTACCTTCCGCGCGAGGCGCTGGACGCCGCAGGCATCCCCGTGACCACGCCTGCGGAAATCCTGGAGAGCCCCGCTCTCGCGCTGGCCTGCGCGCCCGTCGTCGCGAGCGCGATGGAGCATTTCACGACGTCGCAGGAAATCATGGCGCGCTGCCCGCGGGCCTCCGTCAAGGCGCCGAGGATCATGGCCGAGGTCTATCGCTCCATCCTCGCGAGCCTCGAGGCGCGCGGCTTCGCCCCTCCGCGCACCCGCATCCGCACCTCGCGGACGAAGGTGGTGCTGGCCGCGCTGCGCTACGGCATCTTCTGATGCGGCTCGAGCGCTGATGCGATGCCCCGTCATCCATGTCGTCGGCGCCGGTCTCGCCGGCCTCGCGGCGGCGGTGCGGCTCGTGGGCGCCGGCCGCGAGATCGTGCTCCACGAGGCCGCGGGCCAGGCCGGCGGACGCTGCCGGTCCTATCTCGACGCGCAGCTCGATCTCGTGATCGACAACGGCAATCACCTCTTGCTCTCGGGCAATCGTGCGGCCCGCGACTACCTGCGGCGCATCGGCGCCGAGACCGCGCTCGAGGGCCCCGAGCACGCCGAGCTCGCCTTCGTCGATCTCGCCACGAAGGAGCGCTGGCGGCTTTGCCCCAACGACGGCCCGGTACCCTGGTGGATTTTCGTTCCGGCGCGCCGCGTGCCGGGCACGAGATGGCGCGACTATCTCGCGCTGACGCGGCTTCTCCTTCCCGGCGCGGACCGGGCGCTGGCAGCGGCCGTCGAGCCCGAGGGCGCGCTCTGGGAGCGACTCTGGCATCCTTTCTTCCTCGCGGCGCTGAACACGGATCCGGCCGAAGGTTCCGCGCGGCTCGCCGGCGCGATCCTCCGCGAGACCTTGATGAAGGGGGGCCGGGCCTGCCGTCCGCTGGTGGCGCGGGAGGGTCTTTCTGCGGCCTTCGTCGATCCCGCCCTGCGCTACCTCGCGGCGCAGGGCGCGACGATCCGGCTCGGCCATCGCCTCGACGGCTTCGAGATCGAGAAGGACGGGGTCGCTGCCCTCGGCTTTGCCGACGAGACCGTCCGGCTCGGCCCGAACGATCGTGTCGTGCTCGCCGTGCCGCCCTGGGTCGCGGCGAGCCTCGTGCCGGGACTCGAGGTTCCGCAATCCTTTCGCGCCATCGTGAACGCCCATTTCAAGCTCGCGCCGCCGGCCGGCACGCCGCCCTTGCAAGGCGTCGTGAACGGGCTCGCCGAATGGGTGTTCGCGTTCGAGGATCGCCTGTCCGTGACGATCAGCGGAGCGGACAGGCTCCTTTCCGTGCCGCGCGAGGAGCTCGCGGAGCGGATCTGGGCGGACGTGGCAGAAGTGACACAGATTGCAAAGCCTCTGCCGACATGGCAGATCATCAAGGAAAAGCGGGCGACCTTCGCCGCCACGCCACGAGAAAATGCGCGCCGTCCGGGACCGACGACGCGATTTTCCAACGCGGTTCTCGCCGGGGATTGGACCGCGACGGGCCTGCCCGCGACGATCGAGGGCGCGATCCGCTCGGGTAATCGGGCCGCCGCCCTGATCGCCCGACCACAACAAGGAAACTCGAGGTAAAAAGGGCTTGCCGGTGGACGGTGCCGTATCCGAGGGCTCGACGCTCGCAGCCACCCCGCGCACGCCCGGCCTCGACGCGATCGAGGCCGCGATCGGCCGCGCGACCGATGCCCTCCTCGCGGCCCAGCGCCCGGACGGCCATTTCGTGTTCGAGCTCGAGGCCGATGTCTCGATCCCGGCGGAATATATCCTGTTTCGCCATTTCCTCGGCGACCCCGTGCCGGACGAGATCGAGGCGAAGATCGGGGCCTACATCAGGCGTACGCAGGGCGACCACGGCGGCTGGGCGCTCGTTGCCGAGGGCAAGCTCAACATATCGTCGAGCATCAAGGCCTATTTCGCCCTGAAGACGATCGGCGACGATCCGGACGCACCGCATATGCGGCGCGCTCGGGAGGCGATCCTCGCCCACGGCGGGGCGGCGGCCGGCAATGTCTTCACGCGCTCGCTGCTCGCGCTCTACAGCGCCCTGCCCTGGCGCGGCGTGCCGGTGATGCCGATCGAGATCATGCATCTGCCGCGCTGGTTCCCGTTCCACCTGACGAAGATTTCCTATTGGGGGCGGACCGTTCTCGTGCCGCTCATGGTGGTGAACTGCCTGAAGCCCCGCGCGAGGAATCCGCGCGGCATCACGATCGACGAGCTTTTCGTCGTGCCGCCGGACGAGGTCCGGCATTGGCCGGGCTCGCCGCAACGAAGCGCCTTCTGGAGCCGGCTCTTCGGAGCGATCGACTGGGTCCTGCGCCGCACCGAGCCCTTCTTCCCGAAGGGCCTTCGCCAAAGCGCGATCGACAAGGCCGAGCGCTTCGTCACCGAACGGCTGAACGGCGAGGACGGGCTCGGCGCGATCTATCCGGCGATGGCCTATTCGGCGATGATGTACGACACGCTCGGCGTCCCGCGCTCGGACCCGCGCCTGCGCCAGGTCCTCGCCGCGATCGACAAGCTGCTCGTCGTCAAGGACGACGAGGCCTATTGCCAGCCCTGCGTCTCTCCCGTCTGGGATACGGCGCTCGCGAGCCACGCGCTGATGGAGGCGGGGCCGGCCACCGCGCCGCGGGTCAGGGCGGCGCTCGATTGGCTCGTGCCGCTCCAGGTCACGGATGTCGCCGGCGATTGGGCCGTGGCCAAGCCCCATGTGCGGCCGGGCGGCTGGGCCTTCCAATACGCCAACGCCTATTATCCCGACCTCGACGACACCGCCGTCGTCGCCATGGCGATGGACCGCGCAGCGGGCAGCCATCCGGACGCGGCGAATCATCGCGCCGCGATCGCCCGGGCGCGGGAGTGGATCGAGGGGATGCAGAGCAAGAACGGCGGCTTCGGCGCCTTCGACGCCGACAACGACCACCATTACCTGAACTACATCCCCTTCGCCGACCACGGCGCGCTGCTCGATCCCCCGACCGCCGACGTCACCGCGCGCTGCATCTCGCTGCTCGGCCAGCTCGGCGAGCGGCCGGACCGCAACGCGGCGATCGCCCACGCCATCGCCTACCTCGCCGCAAACCAGGAGAAGGACGGCAGCTGGTTCGGCCGCTGGGGCATGAACTACATCTACGGCACCTGGTCGGTGCTGTGCGCCTTGAATGCGGTCGAGATCGATCCGGCCGACCCCATGGTTCAGAAGGCGGTCGATTGGCTCGTCGCCATCCAGAACCCGGACGGCGGCTGGGGCGAGGATGCCGAGAGCTATGCCTTGGATTATGCCGGCTATACGCCGGCACCGAGCACCTCGTCGCAGACGGCATGGGCCTTGCTCGGCCTCATGGCCGCGGGAGTCCGCGACGGCCAGGCGCTCGAATCCGGGATCTCCTACCTCGCGCGCATGCAGGCAGGAGACGGGTTTTGGCGAGAGGAGCGTTTCACCGCGACCGGGTTCCCGCGCGTCTTCTTCCTGCGCTACCACGGCTACGCGAAGTTCTTTCCGCTCTGGGCGCTCGCCCGCTACCGCAACCTCGTGACGGGAAATCGCTCGCCTGTCCTGGTCGGGATGTAGGACAGGTGCGCGTCGTCGCCGTCTGCGGCCTCGAGCTCGAGGCACGATTCGCGAAGGGCGATCGGATCGTCACGGTCCTGGCCTGCGGCGACAGCGAAAGGCTCGGGCGAGAGCTCGAGCGGGCGATGGAGCAGGGGCCCTCGGCGGTAATCAGCTTCGGCGTCGCGGGCGGCCTCGCGCCGGGCCTCCCCGCGGGCTCGCAGCTCGTCGCGCGGGCGATCGTCACGCCGAGCGGCGAGCGCTACGAAAGCCATGCGGGCTGGTCGGCGCGGCTCTCGGCGGCTCTCGGCGGCGCGCCGATCGTCGATCTCGCCGGAATCGACACGCCCGTCGGCGATCCGGTCGCCAAGCACGATCTCTTCGCCACGACGGGAGCCTATGCCGCCGACATGGAATCCCATGTCGCGGCCCGGATCGCCGCGGCCCATGGGCTGCCCTTCGCCGCGTTTCGCGTGGTGCTCGATCCGCGAGAGCGGCGCCTGCCGCATGCGGCGCTCGCCGCGATGCGGCCGGACGGCGGCATCGCGCTCGGCGCGATCGCCCGCTCTCTCCTCGGCGATCCGCGGCAAGTGCCGCAACTCGTCGGCACGGCCCGCGATGCGGGCGCCGGCTTCTGGGCTCTATTCCGCGGCCGCCAGAGGCTCGCTCAGGGCCTCGGCTTCACCGATTTCCGCGAGCTTGCGCTCGACGTGGCGGCTGAAGACATGCTCGGCCGGCCGCTGGAGGTCTAGCGGGATCTCGGGCGACATCGGCCCGTCGGTGCGGATACCATGCAAGGCGACCCCGAGCGCCCGGAGCGGATGCGCGAAAGCCTCGTCCACCGCGCTCGCCTCGAAGCCGCAATGCACCATGCAATCGGCGCATTTCTCGTAGGCCCCCGTGCCGTAGGAGTCCCAGTCGGTCTCCTCCATGAGCTCGCGGAAGGTCTTCACATAGCCTTCGCCGAGCAGATAGCAGGGCCGTTGCCAGCCGAAGACGGTGCGGGTCGGGTTGCCCCACGGCGTGCAGCGGTAGGTGCGGTTGCCGGCGAGGAAATCGAGAAAGAGCTGCGACTGGAAGAAGGGCCAGGCCTTGCCCTTCCTGCCGAGGGCGAAGATCCGCCGGAACAAGGTCTTGGTCGCAGCCCGATTGAGGAAATGCTGCTGATCCGGGGCACGCTCGTAGGCATAGCCGGGCGACACCGTGATCCCTTCGATGCCGAGCTTCGCCACCTCGTCGAAGAAGCCCGCGACCCGCTCGGGGCTCGCGGTATTGAAGAGCGTGCAATTGATCGTGACGCGAAACCCTTTGGCCTTGGCGAGCTTCAACGCCGCGATGGCCTTGTCGTAGACCCCTTCCCGGCAGACCGAAGCGTCGTGCATCTCGCGGTCGCCGTCGAGATGGATCGACCAGTTGAAGTAGCGGCTCGGCGCGAAACGCTCGAGATGCTTCTCGAGCAGGAGCGCGTTGGTGCAGACGGTCACGAATTTCTTGCGCGCGATCGCACCTTGGACGATCTCCGGCAGCTCCTTGTGGAGCAAGGGCTCGCCGCCCGCGATCACGACGACCGGCGCACCGCATTCGTCGATGGCGGCGAGGCACTCCTCGAGAGGCAGACGCTGGTCGAGGATCGGCTCCGGATAGTCGATCTTGCCGCAGCCGGCGCAAGCGAGATTGCACCGGAAGAGAGGCTCGAGCATGAGCACGAGCGGAAACCGCTTGCGCCCGAAGAGACGTTGCCTGGCCACGTAGGCGCCGATCTGCGCCATCTGCAAAAGCGGTATTCCCAAGTTCGAGGCTCCTCGAATTGCGTTCCGGCGCAGTGCGCTTCGCGCGGTCGTCGGCTCACCGTCGCGTCTCGCCCCGGGGCCCAGCGCCCGGCGAATCGCAATGGATCAGAAAGTGTTCGAAAACAGCGAAATAAGGGACAGCCGTCGCGGTTTCAACCGGATACGGCACAGGCCGGGTCTCGCACCCTCATACAGGGATCTGCGATTCGAAGTCGAGCGCTCTGCTCGGCGTCCGACCAAGGCCGAGCTTGCTCACGCCCGACTCTGCCGATAGTGACAGAAGTTTGAAAATTCGGCCGGAGCTCATGTCCGCTCCGGAACCGAGCCCCTCGCCCGCCGCGCCGACCCGCACGGCAGGCGATGCCGCAACCGGGCTTGCTTCGAGACCTTGCGTTCCGTCGAGCGCATCGACCCTCGATCCTCGGCCTCCTGCCTCCCACTCGACCAGCCTCGGCGACCCATGAAGCAGCGCACCAAGCAACCCGAGACGGAAACCCCGCCGACGCCGAAGGCCTCCGCCGCGCTCGCGCGGGTCATCACGGCCGTGGTGATGACCTGCAGCCGGTTCAAATGGCTCGTCCTCGCGCTGTCGGTGCTGGCGACGGTCGCCTGCACGGATTATGCGATTCGTCATTTCAAGATCAACACCAATACCAACGAGTTCCTCTCGCCGGATCTGCAATGGCGCAAGGATCTTCGCACGATCGACGAGGCCTTTCCGCAGCGCGCCGACCAGATCGTCGTCGTGATCGACGGCAAGACGCCCGAGCTCGCGGAAGGCGCCGCGGAGGCGCTGACCAAGGCCCTCGAGGGAAGGCCCGATCTCTTCAGCTTCGTGCTGCGGCCCGACGGCGGCGCCTATTTCAACAAGGAGGGGCTCCTGTTCCTGCCGCCGGGCGAGGTGCAGAGCGCGGTCGAGGGCCTCGTCCGCGCCCAGCCCTTCCTCGTCGCGCTCTCCGCCGACCCGAGCTTGCGCGGCATCGCGGATGCGTTCTCCTTCATCAACAGAGGGGTCAAGGCGAAAGCCGGCACGTTCGACGATTTCGCTCGGCCGATGGTCGCTCTCTCGGACACCTTGAAAGACCTGCTCGCCGGACACCAGGCGACCTTCTCGTGGCGCAACCTCGTGAGCGGAGAGGCTCCCGCGTCGCACGAGCTGCGCAAGTTCATCCTCCTGAAGCCCAAGCTCGACTACGCGGCGCTTCAGCCTGGAGCGGTGCCGTCGAAGTTCATCCGCGAGAGCGCGAGCATCCTCGGGCTTTCGCCGCAAGACGGGGTGACGGTGCGCCTGACCGGAATCGTCCCGCTCGCCGACGAGGAATTCGCCTCGCTCGAGGAAGGTGCCGAGATCAACGGCGTCGTGACGGTGCTGCTCGTCCTCCTCATCGTCTGGATGGCCCTGAAGTCCGGCCGCATCGTGTTCTCGGTGATGGCCTGCACCGCCGTGGGGCTCGCGATCACGGCGGCGGTCGGCCTCGTGATGGTCGGCGCGCTCAACCTGATCTCGGTCGCATTCGCCGTTCTCTTCGTCGGGATCGGCGTCGATTTCGGGATTCAGTTCTCGGTACGCTATCGCGCCGAGCGCTACCGCGAGCCGAACTTCGTGAAGGCGCTCGCCGCGGCGGCAACCAAGGCGGGGCGCCCGCTCGCGCTCGCGGCGATCGCGACTGCGGCCGGGTTCTATTCCTTCCTGCCGACCGACTATCGCGGGGTCTCCGAACTCGGGCTCATCGCCGGCACGGGAATGTTCATTGCCTTCTTCTGCGCGATCACGGTCCTGCCGGCCCTTTTGACCGTGCTGCGGCCGCCGACCGAGAAGGAGCCCGTGGGCTTTGCCTTCCTCGCGCCGGTCGACGAGTTCATGGCGCGGCACCGCCATGCGATCGTGATCGTCACGCTCGCGGTCGCGCTCGGCGGCACGCCGCTCCTGCGCGATCTCCGCTTCGATTTCAATCCCTTGAACCTGAAGAGCCCGAAGGTCGAATCGGTCGCGACGATTCTCGATCTCACCGGCGATCCCGCGACCGATCCGAGGACGATCGAGATTCTCGCGCCGTCGCTCGACGAGGCGATCAAGCTCGCCGCGGAGTTGCGCAAGCTTCCGGAGGTAGCGCGGGCAACCACGCTCGAGGACCTCGTCCCCAAGGATCAAGGCGAGAAGCTCGCGATCATCCGGCCCGCGACCCAGTCCTTGCTTCCCCTGCTCGACCCGGCCCGCCGGCTCGACCCGACGACGGACGAGGACGACGTCGCCGCGCTCACGGCGGCCGCCGACGGCTTCACCCGGACCGCGGCCGGGGTCGAAGGGAAGGGCGCGGACGACGCCCGTGAGCTCGCCCGCCTGTTGCGCGAGCTCGCGGCGGCCCCGCCCGACGTCCGCCAAAAAGCCCGCGCCGTCCTCCTGCCGAGCCTCGACACGATGCTCGCGCAACTCCGCAGCGCGCTCGCGCCGGAGGGGACGAGCGGCACATCGCTTCCGCCGGGTCTCGTCCGCGACTGGATCAGCGCCGAGGGCCAGGCACGGATTTCCGTCGCGCCTTCGGGCGATCCGAACGACAACGAGACCTCGAAACATTTCGTCGCGGCCGTGCAAAAGCTTGCGCCGCACGCGACCGGCGAGCCCGTCGCCGTGCTCGAATCGGGCAAGACCATCGTGCAGGCCTTCATCGAGGCGGGTCTCTGGGCGCTGGTCTCGATCAGCTTGATCCTTCTCGTCGTGCTCAGACGGGTCACGGACGTGCTCTTGACCCTCGTCCCCTTGCTCCTCGCCGGCGTGGTCACGCTCGAGATCACGGTCCTGATCGACCTGCCGCTCAATTTCGCCAATATCATCGCGCTGCCCTTGCTCCTCGGGCTCGGCGTCGCCTTCAAGATCTATTTCGTGATGGCCTGGCGCGCCGGCACGACCAACCTCCTGCAATCGAGCCTGACGCGCGCGGTCTTCTTCAGCGCCATGGCGACGGCGACCGCCTTCGGCAGCCTGTGGCTGTCGAACCATCCGGGGACCTCGAGCATGGGTAAGCTGCTCGCGCTCTCGCTCGTCACGACGCTCGCCGCGGCGGTCCTGTTCCAGCCGGCTCTGATGGGGCCGCCGCGCAAGCTCGGCAAGATCGACGAGAGCGCGTGACCTGGAGCAATTTCCAGCGAAGCGGATACCGCTTTGCGTCGCGAAATTGCGACACGCTAAGAACGTAGAGTGGTTTCCGATTCAGCCGGATCGGAAGCCACTCTACGACTCCCGCAGCTCCTCGGCCACGAGCCGCGCGGCCGCCTCGAGCTCGCTCGTGGCCGTGAGGATGTCGGGGCAGAGCCTGAGCAGGCCCGCCCGCGCATCCGTCACCACGCCTCGCGCGTGGAGGCGAGCCGCCAAGGCCTCCGCCCGAGGAGCCTCGATCACGACGAAGGCGCCGTGCGGCTCGTCCGCTCCGAATACGGTCACGCCGTGCGCCGCCAGCCGTTCGACCAGCCGCGTTTGCTGCAGCAAGGAATAGGCGCGGAGCCGCTCGACGCCGATCCGAAGCGTGAATTCGAGGCCGGCGCGCGCCTGGTAGAACGGCAGCACGGCCGGCGTCGACTCGAGCCAGCCGTCCGCGCCCGGCGCGAATGAAGTCTCGGCCTTGCGCTCGAAAGCAAGAGGGGCCTTCATCGCGAACCAGCCGATATCGAGGGTGCGAAGCCCCCGCTCGAGATGACGCGGATGGATATAGAGCCAGGCCGCTCCCGGCCCGCCGCGCAGATATTTGTAGCCGCCCCCGATGGCAAAATCGATGTCGAGCGCCCCGACATCGACCGGCAAGGCTCCGGCCGCGTGATAGAGGTCGAGGAGAACGAGGGTGCCCGCGGCCTTGGCGCGCGCGACGATCGCCGAGATCTCGCTCACGAGCTGGCCCGTGTCGTAGAGGACGAGCGACAGGACGAGGAGGTCGGGGCGGGCCTCGAGCGCCTGAGCGAAATCCTGCGCGCGATAGCGCCGTCCCGAGCCGGGCGCGACCCATTCCATGTGGACGCGGCCCCGGGCGGCATAGGCTTCGAGGATCACGGCGAGCGAGGCGAACTCGCTCTTCGTCGAGACGACGGCGAGGGGCCGATCGAAGCAATTGAGCACGGCGCGCAGGCCCTGGCCGGCGCTGGCCTTCGGGACGATGCTGTGCGGACCCGCGGCACCGAGGAGCGCGGCAATACTCGCGCGAAAGCGCGCGATCTCGGCCTGCCAGCCGGTCCAAGCCTCGTCGAGCTCGCCGTACCAGAGAGCGAGGCCTTCCGCGACGTCAAATGCCAGGCGGTCGAGCGGACGGCCGAGCGAATGATTGGCGAGACAGATCCGCCCTCGGTTCTCGCGAAGCACCCGCGAGAACAGCGGGTCGATGTGGCGGCGGAGCCCCGCCTCGTCGAGCGGCCCCGGCCCCAGCGCCGCGACGGCCTGCGCGATCTCGGTGGTCACGGGTTTCCGATCGCGCTCCTGACCTCGAGCAGCTCAGGGAAGAAGGAGAGATCGACGACCTTCTTCAGGAAGCCCACTCCCGAGGTGCCTCCCGTCCCCGGCTTGTAGCCGATGATGCGCTCGACGGTCTTCATGTGCCGGAACCGCCAGAGCTGGAACTGCTCGTCGATATCGACGAGCTTCTCGCAGAGCGCATAGGCCATCCAATGGGCCTGCGGCTCGGCGTAGATTCGCGCGAGCACCGGGATCAGCTCCGGATTGCGCCGGTAGGGCTCCGACCAGTCGCGCTCGATCGAGCCCCGCGGCACGGCATGGCCCTGGCGCGAGAGCCAGCGCAGGAACTCGTCGTAGAGGCTCGGGCTCTCGAGCTGGGCGGCGAGCTCGCGCCGCGCCGCCTCGTCATGGGCGAAAAGGTCGAGCATCTGGGCGTCCTTGTTGCCGAGGATGAACTCGATCGCCCTGTATTGCTGCGACTGGAGCCCGGAGGCCGGCCCCAGAACCTGGCGGAACTCGGCATATTCGCTCGGCGTCAAGGTCTCGAGCACGGCCCATTGCTCGAACAATTGGCGGAGAATCGCCTTGACCCGCGACAGGATCTTCTCGCAGGGGCCGAGGTCGTCGGCACGAATGCGTGCGCAGGCGGCGCGCAGCTCGAAGAGCACGAGCTTGAACCACAGCTCGCCGACCTGATGCTGGATGATGAAGAGCATCTCGTCGTGGTGCGGCGGCCGGCTCAAGGGCTCCTGGGCGCCGAGCAGGCGATCGAGATGAAGGTAGCTCGCATAGGTCCGCCGCCCGGCGAGGTCGCGATGCACCCCGGGCTCGAGCGGCCTTTGATGCTCCGGCCGAGGCATATGCGCCCCTCCCTCGTGTGTCCCGGATCGGCGCAGGCTTCGCTTTGCGCATTTGGCCGAACGAGAGCGGTCGGGTCGAAGCGTGGAAGCTCGAGGTCCGCCCCTCGGCTCCGGGAGGCGCGTAAGCGTTCGATTGTCGACGGCTCGGCTCAAGAGCGGGATGAGGAGAAGTGTATAGCGGTTTTCCGCCCGCATGCCGCTCTAAACTTTTTGGAATCGATCACGTTTCATGACTTTGGATCGAATCGATCCAAAGTCATGAAACGTGATCGAGAGCAATTTCCGTCGAACCCGGTTCGCTTCGCGAAAGCGCGACAAGACAATGATGGAAACTTGGATGGAGACTTGGCTTCCGAGCCCGCGGGATCGGAAACCGCGCTACCGACTGACGCTCAGGCGAGGGGCATTGTTCTCGCGGGTCCCGCCGGTCTGCGCTCCGAGGGAGTTGAGGTCGGAAATGCCGCCCGTGCCGGCCCCGATATTGGATCCGTTGATGCCGCCGGTGTTCAGCCCGTACTGGTTTCCCGCCGTATCCTTGATGCCACCGGCTCCGGCATCTTGAGCACGACCGGACCCGATGATTCCCCCGGTGTTGCTTCCCCACGACGTAGCGTCGCCCATGCCCCCTGTTCCGACTCCGATCGCGGTATTGTTGATGCCCCCGACGGCATTCCCCATCCCTTGGCCGAGACCGCCTGTGCCGGCTCCGATATGGCCGGTCCCGAGGACCACGATCGCGGAACGCCCTCGGTTGAACGTAGGAGGCGTAGTCGTCTGAACCCCGGCGGCGCCGGCGCCCACGCCGAGACCGGTGCCGGCGACACCTCCGCCCCGATTGAGCGTCGGCACTTGCGCCGACGCAATGCCGCTCCAGCAAAGGCTCGTGAAAAGGACGACGAACAGGCTCGTGCGCATCTTGCTCTTCCACGTAAATGCCGCTCGGCTCGAGGTCATCCTGATCTCGAATCCGGCATGCGTTCCACCTCGGCGACCCCTTTGAGCGGTTTCGATCCGGCGGAATCGGAAACCCTCTCTACACCCTTGAATTGTCGCAATTTCGCGACGCGAACTGGTAGCCGCTTCGCTGGAAATTGCGCTAGGGCAGGCTGACCCGCTCGCGATTCGCCCGGCGCGATCTCCGCTTCAGCTCGCGCCTCGAAGATGGCGGAAACAAGGGCATCCAAAGCCTTAGAGCGGCTTCCGATCCAACTGAATCGGAAACCAGCTCTACATTCCTGTCATATCGCAACTTCACGACGCGAAGTGGCATCCACTTCGCTGGAAATTGCTCGAGAGCGGGATGAGGAAAAGCGCACAGCGCACTTCCGCCCGCATCCCGCTCTAAACTTTTGAAATCGATCACGTTTCATGACTTTGGATCGATTCGATCCAAAGCCGTCGTGACCTAGCGCGTCGAGCCGGCTCGGAGAGCAGGGTTCCGCTCAATGATTGTGCTTGTCCTTCTCCTCGAGCTTCGCCTTGAGCACGAGCAGCTTGGCGAAAGGGGAATTCGGGTCGGGCGCGCGCTCCTGGGCTTTTCTCGGGCCCTGCTGGTGCGGCGCCTGCCGCGCTTCGTCGCTCGCGCGGGACGCTGCGCTCCGTCCGTTGTGCCTGTCGCGCGGAGCATCCTGGCGCGGCCGCTGCTCGCTCGGCCCGCCCCCCGGCCTTTCGCGGGAGCGCGTCCGGTCCTCGCCGGGCGAACCGCGATCGAAGCCGCGGCGTCCGTCGCCCGCAGGCTTCGCGTCATAGCCTCGCGGTCGGGCCTGGATCGCGGCCGCATCGGCCTCTCCAGATTTCGCGGCGGTACCCGCGCGCCCGTCCGAAGGATCCGCGGCTCCTTTCCGGTCGGGCGGCCGGCGCCTCGCCCGAGCGTCCTGCGAGCGGCGTCCTTGGTGATGATGGCGCTGCGGCTTCCAGACCTCGATCAGCGGCTCCTCCGCCGGCTCTGCCTCGACTGCGGCGCAGGACGACTCCGGCACGGCTTCAGGCAGGTCCGCGGGAGCCTCCACCTCCGGCGGGAGCGCCTCGAGAGAGGTCTCGGGGAGCGCCGGGCTTTCCGCGCCGACCGCATAGTCCGGCTCAGGTGCCGGCTCGCAGTCGGAGGCGACCGGCTCGGCCTGCTCCTCGGCCTCGGCGAGCGCCGTTGCGGCGGGAGCTTCGCCTTCGGTCGGCGCAGCGGATTCGGCCACCTCGAGCGGCGTGACAGGAGCCGCGGCGAGAAGCGGAACCGTGATCGCCGGACCCTTTCGTGCGGTGGCCACATAGCCGAGCGAGCGCAGGATCGAGGCGAAGCTTTCCCCGGCGCAGCCGGCGAGCGAGGTCATTGCGACGGTCACGACGAACCCGTCGCCGTCGGCGGTGCCTTGCGGCGGCGGGCCGGGGGTCACGCCGGGGCGGTAGGTGACGGCAGGACGAATGAGGTCGGCGAGCCGTTCGAGAATATCGACGCGGACCGCGCGATCGCCGCAGACCCGGAACCCGGCGGCGCGATAGAGCCCGGCCGGGACCTCCTTGTCGGCGGCGAAGGAAGTGCGGCCGGAGGCGGCGAGATGCGGCACGTCGTCGAGGCCCTTCACCTCCTCGACGCCGCCGTTCTTCAAGGCCCAGAGCTGCGCCGCGAGCGCGCGCGGCGCCGGCTTCACGAGGCTCGGCAGATAAAGATGATAGGCGCCGAACCGCACCCCGAGCTTGCGCAGGCCCGAGCGCGCCTCTTGCGACAAGCCCTTGACGTCGTCGGCCACGCGGGCGCGGTCGAGGACACCCAGGGCTTCGGCGATCTGGAACGCGATGCCGCGTGCCATGCCCTCGAGCCCCTCGGCCTTCTCGAGCTCGACCAAGGGTCCGAGCAGCTTCCGCACATGCTGCGCGAGCCAGAGATCCAGCCGGCGCTTCACCATGTCGAGAAGAGCGCCGCTCGAGTGCTCGTCGGCGAGGACGCAGGCGGTGGGCTCCAGGACATGGGCGCCGGCCGCGATCTTGCCGACCGGCTCCCCGAGCCATCGGATGGTTCCGTCGTTGGTCAGCACGAAGGCCTCGTCGACGGCCTCGTTCACACGGGTCGCGCGGCCTTCGATCTCGCCGGCGAGCGCCTTCATCGCTGCGGCATTCAAGGCTTTCGCGGCCTCACCGGCGGCCTGCGGGTCGGGGGTGAAGCGAAAACCGCTCAACTGGCCGACGTGCTGTCCCTCGACCATCACGTCGCCGCTCGGGGTCACTTCCGCTTCCAGCATGACGTTTTCTCTCAAGCGGCGCATGAGAACGCTCGTCCGGCGGTCCACGAACCTCTGGGCGAGACGTTCATGCAGAGCGTCCGACAAGGAGTCCTCTACCTGACGCGCGACGCCCTGCCAATGCTCCGGATCGCTCATCCAGTCCGGCCGGTTGGCGATGAAGGTCCAGGTCCGGACCTGCGCGATCCGTGCCGACAGCGTATCGATGTCGCCGTCGGTGCGGTCGAGCGCCGCGACATGGCGGGCGAACCAGTCGTCGGGAATATGCCCGGCCCGCACCACGAAGCCGAAGACGGAAAGCACGAGCTCGGCGTGTGCAGCCGGTGAAACCTTCCTGTAATCAGGAATTTGGCAACAATCCCAGAGTCTCGCGAGATCGGCGCGGGTCTTCACCGCGCGGGCGACGCTCTCGTCGCGCGCGGCGATATCGAGAACCATCTGGTCCTCGGCGAGCGGCGCGCGGGTCAGGCCCGGCTCCTTCGGCAGCACGTCGAGCGAGGCCGCGAGGTCCGCGATCGACGAAAAATCGAGATCGCTGTTGCGCCATTGCAACATGGATACGGGGTCGAACCTGTGGTCCTCCAGGGCCTCGACGAGCTCGGCATCGAAGGGCGCGCAACGTCCCGTGGTCCCGAAGGTGCCGTCGTTCAGATGCCGGCCGGCGCGTCCTGCGATCTGGCCGAGCTCGGCCGGGGTCAGGCGGCGATATTGCCAGCCGTCGAACTTGCGGTCCGCGGCGAAGGCGATGTGATCCACGTCGAGATTGAGGCCCATCCCGATCGCGTCGGTCGCGACGATGTACTCCACGTCGCCGTTCTGGAACATCTCGACCTGGGCGTTGCGGGTCCGCGGCGACAAGGCGCCGAGCACCACGGCCGCGCCGCCGCGCTGGCGCCGGATCCACTCGGCGATCGCATAGACGTCCTCCGCCGAGAAGGCGACGATGGCGCTGCGCCGCGGCAGCCGCGCGATCTTGCGCTCGCCCGCGAAGCTCAACTTCGAAAGCCGCGGGCGCGAGACCATCCTGGCTCCGGGCACGAGCTCCTGCACCGCGCGCTGCATGGTGGCGGCGCCGATCAAAAGCGTCTCCTCGCGGCCGCGCCGGTGCAACAGCCGATCGGTGAAGATATGGCCGCGGTCGAGGTCGGCCGAGAGCTGGATCTCGTCCACCGCGACGAAATCGACGTCGATGTCGCGCGGCATGGCCTCGAGGGTGGAGATCCAATAGCGCGGCGCCTTCGGCTTGATCTTCTCCTCGCCGGTCACGAGGGCCACGGCCTCACTGCCGACCCTCGCGATGCATCTATTATAGACTTCGCGCGCGAGGAGGCGCAGCGGCAGGCCAATCATCCCGCTGGAATGAGAGAGCATCCGCTCGATGGCGTAATGGGTCTTGCCCGTATTGGTCGGGCCGAGCACGACGCTCACCCCGAGGGCGCGATCTTTTGCGCGATCGCGCTTCTGCCGTCCGGCCGCCGGAAAGGGAAGGTTCATGGGTCGTTCGGCGCGTGAGCATTCTCGAGCGATCCGGCAAGGGCTCGCGTCCCGAAAATGCGAAAAACCAAGCAGCTCTCGTGGAGCGTCGAAGGGTTCCGGGCAGACGGTCTGGCTTTCTGGGCGGGGAGGCTCCTCTGGCGTCATGGCCGGAAGAAGGCGCCGTGGTAAGCGGCGTCGGAGGGTCGATCCGGCCATCTCGGCGCGGTGCTCGGATGCCCGGATCGCGGATCGAAGCCTGGTGAGCGATCCACCTTCCAAAATGGCGGATGCCCGGGCACCGTGCCTCGTTCTTTATCACAAGGCGCGCTGCGTGCGAATCGCTGTTTGCCGCGCCACGGACGGAGGAATTTCTCGAAGGGTGACTCTTGCCTTGATTCCATGGCGATTTCGCAGCCGGGCGAGGCTCGCTGACGCGGCGACGAACGGGTGACGAACGAATCGCGGCCGAATCGGCGTCGGGCGCCGAATCCCGGTTTGTTCGCACAAGATCAAGGGGCAGACCTGGTCCGCCGACCCAAGGTTTAGGGAAATGCTCGAGATTCCGGCACTCGATACGGCCTCGAGCGTCGCGGGTGCACAGGACTCCAAACGCCCGCGCTGTCAACGCTCCATTCGGCTGGGCGTATCGCCGAGCCGGGCGGCGAAGTGACAGTGCGCACAGCCGGCGGGAGTTGCAGCGAGCCATGAACGGAGCGCGAAACCCGAAGCATGCCGGAAGAATCACATGGACAAGAGCGCATCTATGAGCTGCTGGCGCGGCATTGCGGCCGCTTTGTCAATAATGCTCGGCTCGAGCATCGCCGAAGCCGGAATCCTCTGGAGCACGGTCGGCTCGACCGGCCACGTGGATGAACAAGGCGTCGGAAGCTACGCAGCTTCGAGGAGCGTCATGGGATTCCGGCTCGGCGCCGCATCCTCGAGCTTCAACGCCTATTACGACATCCCGGTCTTGAACATTCCCGACCGGTCCGGCTCTCGCGGATTGATCGTCCGGTTTTCGCGCACCCGAGAGACAGAGCGTATCAGAGTTGCACTCGTACGGCATAATCTCGTCAGCGGCGTGACGAGCAACGTCGTGACCTTCGACAGCAACAGCTCCGCGCCCGAATTCGATTTCCAGCGGCGCTCGGTCTGCTTCAATCACAACTTCGACTTCCAGACCTACGCCTACTTCATACAGGCGACCTTCTCTCGGGCAAGTTCATCCGACCTGTCCTTGCTCCAGTCGATCGCGATCGACGACTTCTGCGTGCTCGTGCCCTGATCCCGAGCTCGTCTACGGTTTACGGTTCACTCGGCACCGGTTGCGGCGCCTTGGAAAGCTGCGGTTACCGCACCTCGTCGGCTGTGTCACGCGACGAGCGCGGCGACCTCGATCGCGATCGAGGGGACGAGGGAAGGCGAGAGCCTCCCTTGCGACAACCGCTCGTTCGACCCGTAGGTGCCGTCGCACGGCTCGCGGTAGACCTCTACGGCCGCGCCGGCGGCATCCACGATCCACACTTCCGGCACGCCGAAACGCGCGTAGAGCGGGAGCTTGATTCCGCGGTCATAAGCGAGCGAGCTCTCCGAGACCTCGACGAGCAGGAGCACGTCGGCGGCGCTCGGGTGGCCCGTGGTATAATCGTCGGCGCGCGGCTTCAGCACCGAGATATCGGGCTCCGGTTCGTTGAACCTGTCGAGCCGCAGCGGGTCTTGAACGGAAACGAGCACCAAGCCGTCCGCTGCCGCCCGTCCGAAGAGCCGATTGAGCCTTTTCGTGATCCCCGCATGCGGGCTGCCGATCGCGGGCATGTCGATGATCTGCCCGTCGATCAGCTCGACGCGGAGCTCGCGCGCGATGATGCCGGCCTCGGCCATCTTGGTGTAGGCATCGACATCGAGCCGATGCCGCGTGGGCGTTTGTGGTTTTTCCAGGACGTCTGCCATGGGTTCCTCCGTAGAGCGGATTTCCGATCCGCTCGAATCGGAAACCGCTCTACATGCCGGACTTGTCGCATTCTCGCGACGCGAACCGGTGTCCACTCCGCTGGAAAACGCTCACCCCATCCCTTCGAGCTCGGCGATGAAGCCCTCGATCATGGAAAGCCCGATCTGCCAGAAGGCCGGGTCGCGCGCGTCGAGCCCGAACGGGGCCAGCAGCTCGGAATGGTGCTTCGTGCCTCCCGCGGAGAGCATGGCGAGATAGCGCTCGGCGAAACCCTCGCTCGCCTTCTGGTAGACGCCGTAGAGCGAGTTCACCAGGCAATCCCCGAAGGCATAGGCGTAGACGTAGAAGGGCGAATGGATGAAATGTGGAATATAGGCCCAATAGGGTTTGTATTCCTCGCCGAAGCTGATCGCGGGCCCTAGGCTCGCTGCCTGCTCCTCCATCCACAGCTCGCAGATCCGATCCGCCGTCAGCTCGCCCTCCCGACGCTCGAGATGCAGCTTGCGCTCGAAGGAATAGAAGGCGATCTGGCGCACCACCGTGTTCAGCATGTCCTCGACTTTGGCGGCAAGCATGGCGCGGCGCTCGGTCGGGCTCTTGGTGCGCGAAAGGAGCGCGCGAAAGGTCAGCATCTCGCCGAAGACCGAGGCCGTCTCGGCGAGCGTCAGCGGGGTCGGCGCCATCAAGGCCCCGTTCGGCCCGGCGAGCACCTGGTGCACGCCATGGCCGAGCTCGTGGGCGAGCGTCATCACGTCGCGCGGCTTGCCCTGGTAGTTGAGCAGCACGTAAGGGTGCGCCGAGGGCACGGTCGGATGCGCGAAGGCCCCCGGTTGCTTGCCCGGCCGCACGGGCGCGTCGATCCAGCTCTCGTCGAAGAAGCGCTTCGCGATCCCCGCCATGTGCGGCGAGAAGGAATCATAGGCCGAAAGCACCGTCTCCTTGGCGTCGGCCCAGGCATAGGTCCGGGCGGCGGCATCGGGCAACGGCGCGTTGCGGTCCCAATGGTTCAGCGCGGGCTTGCCGAACCAGCGCGCCTTCAGTTTGTAGTAGCGGTGCGAAAGGCGCGGATAGGCGTCGCGCACGGCCGAGACGAGGGCATCGACGACCTCGCGCTCGACCCGGTTCGCGAGATGCCGCGCATCCGCCACATCCTCGAAGCCGCGCCAGCGGTCGGAAATCTCCTTGTCCTTGGCGAGCGTGTTCGAGATCAGCGTGAAGATGCGCAAGTTCGCCCCGAGGCCGGCGCCGAAGGCCTTGGCCGCCTTCTCGCGCACCGTCTCGTTCGGGTGCTGAAGACGCGCCAGCACCGGCTCGAGCGCCAGCTCCTCGCCGTCGATCGTGAAGCGCAGGGAGGTGATGGTCTCGTCGAAGAGCCGGTTCCAGGCGCCGTAGCAGGTGATCGACTTCTCGTGGAACAATTCCTCGGTGCGGTCGTCGAGCTGATAGGGCTTGCCTTTCCTGATGTCCGTCAGCCAGGGCTCGAAATGCGCGAGCGGGCCGGAGGTGGCGAGGCGACCGACGAGAGCATCGTCGAGGCGATTGAGCTCGAGCTCGAAGAAAAGAAGGTCGGTCGAGGCGGAGGTGACCTTCTCCTGCGCGTCGCCGTAGAATTTCGCGCGCGACGGGTCCGAGGTGTCGCCGGAATAGGTGAGCGACGCATAGGACATGATGCGTCCCATGAGCTCCTCCAGCGCCTCGTATCGCCTGACCGCCTCGGCGAGGCTCGCGCCCCCGCTGGCGTCGGCGGCGAGCGCCGCGAGCTTGCCCTTGTAGGTATCGCTGAACGCCTTGCACTCGGCCGTCGCCTTGGCGATGTCGGCAGCGAAGGCGGGAGCGTCCATGGAAGGATAGAGATCGGCGAGATTCCATTCCGGCAGGGTGCCGAGCGGCTGGGCCGGAGCCGTCGAGGCGGCGGCGGGTGCCGCGAAGGCGGCGTCTGGGAGGAGGAAGGGCTTGGAGAGCATCGGGGGCTTGGCCTCGTGTCTGGACGGATCTCGCCGGAACATACGCCGGAACACGTCGATCGCAACGGCGACGTCTCGACAGGCGGTGCGGCGGCGGAATCCCTGCACTTCAAGGGAGGGCGTCAGCCATAGGGCGTCGCTCCGAACGCCCTATGGCCGAGAGGCGGGGCTGGGTACACCGGGCGGGGGCTGCATGAACGCATGGGGCCAACCTGCCATCGTCAGATTTCGCCATTCGCCTCTCGGGCGGAGCATGATCGGCGAGACGGCTCTGCTCTTGTCGATGATGCGAAGCACCGCCTGAGGCGGCGCGATCCGCGGGCTTGACCCGTGGCTCGCGTCATTGACAAGAGCGGCCCGCTCCCCTCGCTGCGCAAGCTACTATGCGCGTGGCCCGACGGTCCCCGAGCATTGGTCCCGCATCTTCAGAGTCGCGTATTCGTCGCAAGCACCTTTGGCCGAGTCCGAAGGGGGACGGTCCTGCGGCTCGTTTGCGTCCGGCGGCGCCGGCTTGCTACAAGTCGAGACAAGTGCCGTCACGACAACGCGAAAAGCTCGAAAAAGATGGAAAAGTTCACCTCCCTCACCGGCGTCGCCGCCCCGCTCGAGATCACGAATGTCGATACCGACATGATCATCCCGAAGCAGTACCTCAAGACGATCAAGCGCACCGGCCTCGGCACGGGCCTCTTCTTCGAGCTGCGCTACAAGGAAGACGGCAGCGAGAACCCCGATTTCGTCTTGAACAAGCCGGCCTATCGCAACGCGAAGATCCTCGTGGCAAGGGACAATTTCGGCTGCGGCTCCTCGCGCGAGCACGCGCCCTGGGCGCTCCTCGACTTCGGAATCCGCTGCGTGATCTCGACGAGCTTCGCCGACATTTTCTACAACAACTGCTTCAAGAACGGGATCTTGCCGATCACGGTCTCGCCCGAGATGCTGGCGAAGCTCATGGACGACGCCTCGCGCGGGTCGAACGCGACGCTCTCGATCGACCTCGAGGCCCAGGAGATCCGGGGCCCCGACGGCGGGGTCGTGCATTTCGAGATCGACCCGTTCCGCAAGCATTGCCTGCTCGAGGGGCTCGACGACATCGGCCTCACCCTCGAGAAGGCGGACAAGATCGCGGCCTTCGAGACGAGGGCCGCCGCCGAGCGCTCCTGGCTGTGACGATTTCCCACGCGCTTTTGCCAGAGTTCCAGCCGAAAAGGGGGTGGCGCAGGGCTTTGCCCGATGCTAGATAGGCGCCGGACCATGGCCGAGCCTCCACGGATCGGCAACGAAGAGTCCAAAAATTCAACGAGACGACCGCTGCGGAGGACAAGATGGCCTGGACGACCCCCCAAATCACCGAAGTCTGCATCGGCATGGAAGTCACGAGCTACCTCTCCGCCGAGATCTGACGGCCACGCTCGCGAGCTTTCGAGCTCACAGGCCCAGAGGGCCGCGCGGTGCGCATTTTGGTGCTCGGCTCCGCGGCGGGCGGCGGCTTTCCGCAATGGAACTGCTCGTGTCCCGTCTGCCGGCTCGCCTGGGCCGGCGACACCAGGGTCAAGCCCCGCAGCCAGTCGAGCCTCGCGGTGACCGCCGACGGCACCCGCTGGCTGCTCCTCAACGCATCGCCGGATCTCCGCCAGCAGATCATCGCATCACCAGACCTCCACCCCCGCGGCGCGAGCCGGCACTCGCCGATCGCGGCCGTCTTCGTGACCAACGGGGACGTGGACCACCTCGCCGGCCTCCTGACCCTACGCGAGCAGCAGAGCTTCGTGCTTTTCGGGAGCCGCGCCACGCTCGACCAGGTCGCGGCGACGAGCCTCTTCGGCGTCCTGAACCGGGATCTCGTCAAGACCTGCCCGGTCGAGCTCGACGAGGCCGTGGAGACGGGCCTCGGCCTCACCGTCCGGCCTTTCGCCGTGCCCGGCAAGGTTCCGCTCTATCTCGAGCAGGCCGATCTCGTGATCGGCGCGGAGACGGAGTCCACGATCGGCCTCGAGGTCTCCGACGGCAAGAACACGTTCTTCTACATTCCGGGCTGCGCCGAGATCAACGAGCGGGTGGAGAAGCGGCTCAGCGGTGCCGAGGTCCTGTTCTTCGACGGCACCACCTTCACCGACGACGAGATGGTCGCTCTCGGCCTCTCGACGAAGACCGCATGGCGGATGGGCCATGTCTCGATGAGCGGCGAGAAGGGCTCGGTGGCCCGGCTCGCGGGGAGCGGGATCGGCCGGAAGATCTACATCCACATCAACAACACGAATCCCGTCCTCGTCGAGGATTCGCAGGAGCGCGCGATGGTCGAGCAGGCCGGCTGGGAAGTCGCCTACGACGGCATGGAGGTGGTGCTGTGATCGTTCCCGACCCGATGAGCGGCGACGAGCTCGAGGCCCGCCTGCGCCAAGTCGGTGCCGAGCAATACCACAACCTGCATCGGTTCCATCGCCGCCTGCATGCCGGCCAATGCACCTACGAGGAGGTGCAGGCCTGGGCGCTCAACCGCTACTACTACCAGGCATCGATCCCGATCAAGGACGCGACCGTGCTGACGCGGATGGGCGACGCCGCCGACCGCCGGGCTTGGCGCAAGCGCATCGAGGACCACGACGGGCTGCGCGAGGGCGACGGCGGGATCGAGCGCTGGCTGAAGCTCACCGACAGCCTCGGCTTTCCCCGTGACTACGTCACCTCGACAAAGGGCATTCTTCCCGCCACGCGCTTCGCGGTCGAGGCCTATATCGCGTTCTGCCGCGACCGCAGCCTGCTCGAGGCCGTCGCCTCCTCGCTCACGGAATTGTTCTCGCCCGGCATCATCAGCGAGCGTGTCGCCGGCATGCTGGCGCATTATGATTTCGTCAGCAAGGAGACGCTCGCCTATTTCACCTTGCGTCCGGAGCAGGCCAAGCGCGACAGCGATTTCGCGCTCGACTTCGTCAAGCGCCATGCCGCGACCCGGGCCGAGCAGGAGCTCGTGATCCGCGCGCTCGAGTTCAAGTGCTCGGTCCTGTGGGCCCAGCTGGACGCCTTGTGGTGCGCCTATGTCGAACGCCCGATCCCGCCGGGGGCCTGGGTGCCCGGGACCGTCACGGCCGCGCGCGGAGCGGCGGCGTGAGCGTCGACGAGGCCGATGCGGGAGCATGCAGGCCGCGCTTGCCGCGAGGTGTCAGGCTGAAGCACGACGAGACCCGCGGCGAATGGCTGCTCCTCGCGCCCGAGCGGGTGATCAAGGCGGATGCGATCGCCGTCGAGATCTTGAAACGCTGCGACGGGATTGCGACCTTCGATGCGATCGTCGATGATCTCGCGGCGGCCTTTTCCGCGGATCGGGGCCAGGTAGCGAGCGACGTCCGCGCGCTCCTCGACGAGCTCGCAGCCAAGCGGATGATGGACCTTTGAACGCAGCGCCGAGAGAGATCCCGAAGCCTGTCGGCCTTCTCGCCGAGCTCACCCATCGCTGCCCTCTCGGCTGCCCCTATTGCTCCAACCCGCTCGCGCTCGAGCCGCGTGCCAACGAGCTCGACACCGAGGCCTGGCTCGAGGTTTTCTCGCAAGCCGCCGCGCTCGGGGTGCTGCATGTGCATCTCTCCGGCGGCGAGCCGGCGGCGCGGAGCGATCTCGCGCAAATCGTCGCCCATTGCGCGAACGTCGGCCTCTACACCAATCTCATCACCTCGGGGATCGGCCTCACCGAGGCTCGGATCCAGGACCTCGCGGTCCTCGGCCTCGACCATGTGCAGCTCTCGATCCAGGACACGGACGAATCCTCGGCCGACCGGATCGCCGGCTACGAGGGCGCCTTCACCCGCAAGCTCGAGGTCGCCCGCTGGGTGACGGATGCCGGCTTGCCCTTGACCCTCAACGCCGTCATCCACCGCGCCAATATTTCCCGCGCCAGCGCCATGGTGCGGCTCGCGGTGGAGCTCGGCGCGCGCCGGGTCGAGATCGCTCATGCGCAATATTACGGCTGGGGGATTCTCAACCGGGATGCGCTCATGCCGTCCGCCGAGGAGGCGGAGGCCGCGATCGCCGAGGTCGAGGCGCTCCGAGCCGAGACCAAGAACGTGCTCGTGATCGATCACGTGATCCCGGACTATCATGCCCGCTATCCGAAGGCCTGCATGGGAGGCTGGGGCAAGCGGGGCCTCAACATCACGCCGTCGGGCCGCGCGCTTCCCTGCCACGCCGCCGAGACGATCCCGGGCCTCGAGTTCTGGAACGTTGCCGATCATTCGCTCGCGGAGATTTGGGAAAGCTCGCCCGCGTTCAACGCGTTCCGTGGCTTCGACTGGATGCGCGAGCCGTGCCGCTCCTGCGAGCGCAAGACGATCGACTACGGCGGCTGCCGCTGCCAGGCGCTGGCGCTTGCCGGCGACGCGCGCGAGGCCGATCCCGTGTGCCATCTCTCGCCGCATCACGCCGCCGTGGCGGAGCAGGCGGCGCTTTCGGCTCGGGGAGCCGAGACAAACCCGCATCCGGCCTATGCCTATCGGCGCATGCGGCAGCACGCCGAGGCGGAGTGAGGGCAATTCGGTCGCACAAAATCGTATCGCGCGACTTCTCGCCTATTTGCGCGGCGTTCCGCGAAAACCTGTCGCGGCGATGAAATGGCAAGTCTTCGCGCGCTCCGCGGGCGTTGCGGACGGCTCGCTCGACGGCGAGTTCCCGAGCTTTCCTAGATTTTAACTTCCATGATACCGCTGATAATCATACCAAAGCCGTGACCACGGCTGTAGCTTACGCCTGACCAAATTGGCAATCGCTCAGCTTTGCTCGCACCATCCTGTGCAGATACTTCAATTATCAATTCGCTAAGATCAAAAAGAATGGGGACGTCAGCCTCGAGCATCTCCACCAACTTGTCAGCCTCAGCCGCTGGCACTCGTTGAGTTAATATCAAAAGCCACTCTCTCAGTTGAGTGACCGTCCGCTCAGTATCCGGGTGCATCGCCGGAGTCGGTAAAACGCCCATGCGGGAAGGATCGACGTTATTTGGAGCATTGAACTTTATGTGTCCAGATAATCCAGAAATTGCCACGACGCGACCGGACGCGTTAAACACGCGCATTGTCAATTCGCTGTGCCTATCGCTCTGTAGGTCGGCGAAGGTGAAACGTATGTCACATACATACAGACCCTTCTGTAGAGATGGTGGTGTCGCCAGTTGGTTACCTTGCACTATAGGCTCAGCCAAAGTTGAGTCCAACGAAATGTTGCCAGTGCGTAGCCCGCGATGGATTGAATATCCGAGTATCGCCATACCAACTACAAATGATGTGAACGTCCCCCATCCACTATTAAGGAATGCTCCAACGCTGTCCCAATTGTTCCTGACAAAATCGATATTACTGAGCATGCCTATGCTCCAGTAAATTGGCTTGCCGAGCGCAATCAGAAGGCCAAGAAATCCTAACACTCCTGTTATCGCGCCCCGCGAAGCAATTACTTGATGTGTCACACAAGCAGGATTTGGCATGACCCTCTACGGTTGCCTCCAAGTAGGTGCATACGTCAATCCGTTAAAGCTAAAGGATGAACCGGCTCAAGTCGGCGTTCTTGGCGAGATCGCCGATGTGCTTCTCGACATAATCGCCGTCGATCTCGATCGTCTCGCCGAAACGGTCGGGGGCGGTGAAGCTCACCTCGTCGAGCACGCGCTCCATCACCGTCTGCAGCCGCCGCGCCCCGATGTTCTCGACCGAGGCGTTCACCTGCACGGCGACGCGCGCGAGCGCATGGACCGCGCTCTGGGTGAACTTCAAAGCCACGCCCTCCGTGCCGAGCAGCGCCTCGTATTGCTTGATGAGGCTCGCCTCGGTCTCGGTGAGGATGCGGCGGAAGTCCTCCTCGTTCAGCGGCATGAGCTCGACCCGGATCGGCAGGCGGCCTTGCAGCTCGGGCAATAGGTCCGAAGGTTTCGTGGCGTGAAAGGCGCCGGAGCCGATGAAGAGGATATGGTCCGTCTTCACGGCGCCGTGCTTGGTCGGGACGGTCGTGCCCTCGATGAGCGGCAGGAGGTCGCGCTGCACGCCCTCGCGCGAGACATCGCCGGAGCCGCGCCCCTCCCTCGCGCAAATCTTGTCGATCTCGTCGAGGAAGACGATGCCGTTGTTCTCGACATCGCGGATCGCCTGCTGGACGATCTGATCCTGGTCGATCAGCTTGTCGCTCTCCTCGAGGACCAGCGGATCATGCGCCTCCTTCACCGTCATGCGCCGGGGCTTCGCGCGCTGCCCGAACCCCTTGCCGAAAATGTCGCCGAGGGAGATCGCGCCGATCGCCGAGCCCGGCATGTTCGGCAGCTCGAACATCGGCACCGAGGACGAGGCCTGGGCGATCTCGATCTCGATCTCCTTGTCGTCGAGCTCGCCGGCGCGCAGCTTGCGTCGGAAGCTCTCGCGCGTCGAGGCCGAGGCATTGGCGCCGACGAGGGCGTCGAGCACCCGTTCCTCCGCGGCGAGGTGCGCGCGGGGCTCGACCGACTTGCGCTTCTCGTCCTTGACCATGGCGATCGCGGTCTCGACGAGGTCGCGGATGATCTGATCCACGTCGCGGCCGACATAGCCGACCTCGGTGAACTTCGTCGCCTCGACCTTGAGGAAGGGCGCGCCGGCGAGCCGTGCCAGGCGGCGCGAGATCTCGGTCTTGCCGCAGCCGGTCGGCCCGATCATGAGGATGTTCTTCGGCAGCACCTCGTCGCGCATCGGGCCTTCGAGGCGCAGCCGTCGCCAGCGGTTGCGCAGCGCGATCGCGACCGCGCGCTTCGCATCCTTCTGCCCGACGATGAACCGGTCGAGCTCGGAGACGATCTCGCGCGGGGAAAAATCACTCATGACATCGACTTTCTCGGGCTTTCTCGGGGCTTGCGGCTCACTTCGACGCGATCGATTCCAGCACGAAGTTCGCGTTCGTATAGACGCAGATGTCGGAGGCGATCGTGAGCGCGCGCCGGGCGATGGTCTCGGCGTCGAGATCGGTGTCGAGAAGAGCGCGGCCCGCCGCGAGCGCGTAGTTGCCGCCGGACCCGATCCCCATGACGCTGCCCTTGTCGAGCGTCTCGGGCTCGAGCACGTCCCCGGTCCCGGTCAGGACGAGGCTCGCCTCCTTGTCGGCGACGAGCATCATGGCCTCGAGCCGGCGCAGGTAACGGTCCATGCGCCAGTCCTTGGCGAGCTCGACGCAGGCGCGCATGAGCTGCCCCGGATATTGCTCGAGCTTGGCTTCGAGCCGCTCGAAGAGGGTGAAGGCATCGGCCGTGGCGCCGGCGAAGCCGCCGATGACCTCGCCCTTGGCGAGCCGGCGGACCTTCTTCGCATTGCCCTTGATGATGGTCTGGCCGACCGAGACCTGGCCGTCGCCGCCAATCACGGTGCGGCCGTCCTTCTTGACCA
The DNA here is from genome assembly GCA_024304885.1 of Beijerinckiaceae bacterium. GTDB lineage: Bacteria > Pseudomonadota > Alphaproteobacteria > Rhizobiales > Beijerinckiaceae > Methylocapsa. The sequence continues at coordinate 150,524 of JALJOM010000008.1, read as the reverse complement.
TGACGATCGTGGTCGCGTGCCAGCCGTCCCGGCTCGGCGGAGTATCAAGCATCATGGTCTCCGGACCCGGTGCGGACCGCGCCACCGGGGATGCTACCATCTATGGAGAAGCCCTGTGCCTTGCAAGGGCGGGAAGTCGCGAGGGCGGCGCGCTACTTCAATCCGAAGCCGAGCGCTTCCAGCGCCTCGCGCAGTCGCACGCGTCCGTCGTGGCCCGGCGCGTCCTTCACGCGGTTCAGCGCCTGCTCGCTCCAGTCCTGGACCTTCATGCTTCTCTCGGCCTGGAAGGCGCGCAAGGTCTCGTCGTAGCGCGCAACCGCCGCGCGCTGCACCGGCCCCGAAGCATATTGCTCGCGAAAGAGCACGGCCTCCTGCGGCAGGCGCGGCTTGACGGCGGTCGAGACCTTCGGGTCGGGCCAGCCGACGACGAGGCCCGCGAGCGCGAAGACATTCGGCGGCAGCGCCAGCTCCTTCGCGACCTCGATCGGGTGGTTGCGGATGGCGCCGATATAGACGCAGCCGAGCCCGAGCGATTCCGCGGCGACGACGGCGTTCTGGGCCGCGAGCGCGCAATCGACGGTCGCCAGCGTCAAGGCTTCGAGGTAGGCGAGCGCCTCGGCCGTGATGCCCCGCTCGGCCGCGATCCGCTCCAGCCGCGCGAGATCGACGAGCCAGACGAGAAAGAGCGGCGCCTCGACGATGTATCCTTGCCCGCTCGAAAGCGCCGCGAGCCGTGCCTTGCGCGCGGGATCCTCGACCGCGACGACGCTCCAGCACTGGAGGTTGGACGAGGACGAGGCCGATTGCGCCGCCGCGACGAGGGTCTCGACCGTGCCTTCGGGCAGTGGATCGGGACGATAGGCGCGCACCGAGCGATGCGAGAGCAGGACCTCGAGCGTCTCGTTCCAGCCCGGTGGAGCGGGCACCTCGGCGCTGCGGGTGCGCGCCGCGAGAAGGTCCCGCGCTTCTCGAACGCCGTGCTCCGCCGGCCGCCTCGATGTCGCTTCGCTCATGCCCCGTCTCCTCGCCCCGAGACGCAGATAAGCCTCTGCAGCGTGTGGCACAATCGCCCGCCGATCACCGTCTTTTGCTCGCATCCGAGCGCTGAACGGGTTGCCCGAATGCCCCGCCTCGAGCGGCGATCCGAGCTTCAGAGCCATGCCGGGAGGGGACCGAAGCTCTCTCCAAGATGTGGAAAACCCGTTCGCGCCCGGTTGCCGAGGATTCCCTCGCGCGCCTGCCGGGATTACCAATGAACGTTGAGAACGACCGCCGATTCGTCTCGCATGCCCGACAGATCGAGCCGACGAGCCATGATGGCGAAAGACGCACCCTCCCCGGTTTCCTCGCCGCGCGGCTACCTTCTGCAGATGGCGGCTTTCCTCGTCGTCGTGACCCTGGTCGCGTCGGTGCTGCATCGCGAGCTCACGGCAGCGTTTCTCGCGAGCCCCGGCATCAACGGGATCGTTCTTTGCGTGCTCGCTCTCGGCATCCTGCTCGCGTTTCGCGACGTGATGCGGCTTTTCCCCGAGGTCGGCTGGGCGAACGCCGTGCTCGCCGGCCGGCCCGACGCTGAAAAACCCCCGCGTCGTCTCCCGCGTCTTCTGGCCCCGCTCGCGAGCTTCCTCGGCGAGAAGCCCTTCGCGACCGCCGTCTCGCCGACAGGCTTGCGCCTGCGGCTCGAACCCGTCGCGAACCGCCTCGACGAATCGCGCGACCTTCGCCGCTACCTCTGCGGGCTCCCGATCTTCCTCGGCCTCCTCGGCACCTTCTGGGGCCTCGTCGCGACCCTCGGCGCGATCGGCGAGACCATCGGGTCGATGCAGGCCGGAACCGATACGGCTCGACTCTTCGAGGACCTGAAGGCCGGCGTCGCGGCCCCGATCGCCGGGATGAGCCTCGCCTTCGCCTCCTCGCTGTTCGGGCTCGCCGGGTCGCTGGTGCTTGGCTTCCTCGACCTTCGAGCCGGCGCGGCGCAGGCCCGTTTCCTCGCCGAGCTCGAGGACGCCGTGACGGCCGCCGCCCAGCGCTCCTCCGGCCCCTTGGCCGGGCTCGACAGCTTGCCGCCGGATCTGCGCGCCTCGCTCGAGAAGATCGCGGCGAGCGCCGACCACAGCCACGCCCGCGCGACCATGGTCGCCGTCGCGGATCTCGCCGACGGCGTGCAGAAGCTCGTCGGCCAGATGCGCTCGGAGCAGCAGCTGATCCGGGAATGGGTCGAGGCGCAGGCCGTCGAGGGCCGCGAGACCAGGGCCGCGCTGGACCGGCTCGCGGAGCGCGAGAAAGAGCCGGCCGAATGACGGGACGGGGGCAATGACGCTTGCCAGGGAGAGACGCAAGGCGCGCGGGATCGACTATTGGCCGGGCTTCGTCGATGCGCTGTCGGCCCTGCTGCTCGGCCTGATCTTCCTGTTCCTCGTCTTCCTGCTCGTCCAGGTCTTTCTCGCCCGCGACGTGACCGGAAAGGACGCCGCCTTGCAGCGCCTCGACGTCGAGGTCGCGGATCTGAACGCTCGTCTCGCCTCGGAGCGAACCGCCGCGGAGGCCCGCTTCGCCGCGGAAAGAACGAGCCTGCTCTCGCGTGTCGCCGCGGCCGAGAAGGCGAGCACCGAGACCGCAGAGCGCGCTTCCGCGACCTTCCTCGGCTTGTCGAAGGATCTCGATGCCGAGAAGCGCGCCGTTGCCGCCGCGCGCGGCGAGGCGGGGGCGGCGAGCCGTGAGGTCGCCGAGCTGCGGCTGAAGACGGCGACGCTCGAGGAGGAGCTCGCTCGGTCTCAGGGCCGCGAGCAAGAGCTGCGCGCGAGCCTCGCCGACCTCGGCCGGCGCCTCGAAGCCGCCGAGAGGACGACCGGCCTCGATCGCTACCGCTCCGAGTTCTTCGCGCGGCTCGAGAAGGTTCTCGGCGACCGTCCGGGCATTCGCGTGGCGGGAGATCGCTTCGTCGTGCAGGCCGAGGTCCTGTTCGCCTCGGGCCGCGCGACCCTCGATCCCGCCGGCCGCGCCGAGATGGACAAGATCGCCGCGGCACTGATCGAGCTCGACGCGCTCATCCCGAAGGATGTCCATTGGGTGCTGCGGATCGACGGGCATACCGACACGAAGCCGATCATATCCCGAAGCTTCACCTCGAACTGGGCCTTGTCCTCGGCCCGCGCGACCGAGGTCGTCCAATATCTGATCGGGAAGGGCGTTCCGCCGCAGCGCCTCGCCGCGGCCGGGTTCGGCGAACACCATCCGATCGACACAGGGGACGGCGAGGAGGCGAACCGCCGCAATCGCCGGATCGAGCTGAAGATCACCGAGAAATAGGCTCGCGTCCGCAGTGCCCTCGTCGAGGTAGCACTTTCGGAGGGACAGTCGGGTAGGGTCCCGACAGCACGATCGTCGGTTTGCTCAGGTCAGGCGCTGGGCCATGTCGGCCTTGCGTGCGATCATCTTTTCCGCAAGCGCGGCGCGGCCGCCGTTCTCGGCGACGACCCTCCAAATCGAAGCGTCCGGAATGCGTGTCACGACGGCGATCGATTCGTTGATCTCGACCGAGCTCATCTCTCCGAAAAGCCTGACCGCGTGAGGGTTGTCTGCGTTCTCGCGGAGCGTGTCGATCTCGTGAACGCGTACGCCGAACGCCTTGCCCTTCGGATCGCCATGCGCTCGAAACTCCAGCGCCCCTCCGACGTCGAGCGTGGTGACCACACCGTCGACGACACCCTGATTGTCGCCGTCGAAACCGGCCGCATCCCAGTTGGCCGTCCAGGCGTGCACACCGAACCAGCGCCGCGCCTGCCTGCGCTCGTTGTCGTCGAGATGCGAGACATGCTTCTTGCCGAGCTCGACGAACTCGGTCGCGATCTGATTTGGCTCCTTTGCGCCCACATAGGTCAGCGTCGGCGCCCCGGCCAGCTCGTAGAGCTTCGCCGCGATGATCTCGTTGCGCGCATGCGCGGGCGATTCCAGCGACTTCACATAGTACCGCCGACCATTCTCGTCCCGATAGACGCCAGCCGGATTGCTTCCCAACTGGCCGCCGACCTTTTGCATGGTCGCCGTGTCGACGACAGCAGCATTCATGGCGATCATGTCATGGCCTTCGTTCGTTTGACCAACGCCAGCTGCGCCGGCGTCTCGATCGCACCTTTGCGCGCGCGGCGGACGTCCCGGATCGCCTGCTCGGGCGGCATGCCCAATTCGACGAGAAGCCGGGCAGCGATCATGCCGGCACGCCCGAGGCCGCCCTTGCAATGCACGAGCACATCGGCACCGCTGCGCAGCAGCGCGCGGATGTCTCGGCCATGCGTCTCCCATTGCTGCTCGAAGGCCTCGGTCGGAACCGAGTAGTCCGCGATGGGCAAATGTCGCCAGTCCAGCCCCAGGCCTCGGATTGCCGAGCCGAGATGAGGCACCTCGAGCGCCGTGAGCTCAGCCGGCTCGACGAGAGTGAGCACCAGACGCGCGCCCCAAGCGGCGACGACGTCGAGATCCGCCGAGAGATCGCGTGCCCAGGGCCCCGTGCTCGCGGCCTCGTCGTGCTTACCGGGGCAGAAGGTGATCCCGATCCGCCCATGTGAGGGGCTCGCACGTACTTCCGCGATCTCGAGGGGATGTGTCTGGCTCGTGCGCGCCCCGGCCATCCTGCTGTCTCGAAAACGAAATCGACTTTTCGAGTCGACGAATGGAAATGCCGGGGCTGGCGGCCTCAGGCGATGATGTCGGGGAACAAGAGATCTTCGAGAAAGGCGAGCCGATCGCGAAGGACGAGCTTGCGCTTCTTCAGCCTCTGGATTTGAACCTGGTCGGCGCCACCGAGGTGGATCAGCGCATCGATCGCGGCATCGAGGTCGCGGTGCTCCTCGCGCAATTGGTCGAGCTCGGCCTCGAGAGCTTGGCGCTCCTCGTCACTCAGCTTGCTTGCCATGAACCGGCGATCCCGAGATCATTTCCTGGCGAAACCACAGCCCCGAGCCGGACGATGATCGAAGCTTCGTAGGCCGCCCCGGGTCCGGTCGTCGCCCTGTCGCGAGGCGGGTCGAGACGGAGCCGAATCCCAGAGCGCTTTCCGCTCCTATGGAATCGGAAAGCAGCTCTACCTTCCTGTTTCGTCGCATTTTCGCGACGCGAACCGGTGTCCGGTTCGCTGGAGAATGCTCTAGCATGTCGCGCGCGCGAAACCTATCCCGATGCCGCTCGAGCAATTTCCAGCGAAGTGGTATCCACTTCGCGTCGCGAAATTGCGACAAAGCAAGACTCTCGAGCGGCTTCCGATTCCGCCGGATCAGCGCTGCGGGTCTCGCACGCGAAGGTCCCAATCGGGGCTCGCGCGCTCGGCAGCACCGCGCGAGGACGGCAGCGTCGTGACGCCGATCGGAGCCGGAGGGATCGGCGCATAGGCGAAAGCGCGCGGCCGCGGGACCGGGGCCGGCGGCGGCAGGGACGCGACCGGACCAGGCCCCGGCCCGACCCGGATCGCGGCGGGACGATCGATCGGAGGTCTTCCGGCTTGGGCAATCTCGATCTCGTCCTCGATTTCCGGCGCCTCGGGCAAGCCGTCGTGCGGTCCCTGCGGCGGCAGCGTCGGCTGCGGGCGGGGCTTGCAGATGCGGCGCGGTCCCGTCGATGTCGCGCCGTGCATCGCGAGATCGAGATGGATGTGATTGTAGTGGAACATGTCGGACCCCGGCCCGAGCACCGTCGTGAACGTCTCGCAGGCACCGGAATGAATGTCGCGCAGGAAGGCGCGGGTGTCGTCGTCGCCGCGCGCCCAGTCGCGAACGATCGAGACCTCGCGCCCGTCGGCGAGACGAAAGCCGCCGACGTCCAGGGCATTGCCGAACGAGTGCTCGGAGAATCGGGCCCCCGGCTGGTTGTTCATCGGGCGGCAGCTATAGGCCCCCATCGAGCGGACCTCGGCGACGGGCACGCCGAAACGGGCGCGCGCGGCGGGCTGCACGTTCGTGGCGAGCCAGGTGTCGAGCGCCGCGATCATCGGGCAATCGAGGGTCGAGGTCGCATTGAGCGTCACCGCGCCGTCCTGGAGCGCGCTCACCTTGAACGGGCGGGTCAGGCCGCAGATGCTCGGCCCGTCGATCTCCTGCGCTGGCTGGATATAGGTCGAGGCGCGGACGAGTCCTCGCGCGAGGCAAGCGTTCTCGGCCTGCGTGCGCCAGGCCGGCCGTTGCGGCCGCTGGTAGTTCGAGCACCCGGCAAGCGCGACAATCAGAGCAGCGCAGGCGGCGAGGGGCAGGATGCGGCATGCCATCTCCCGAGACATGCGCGCAATTCATTAAGTCGCACTGAAGCAATTCGGTTAACGGTCGCGAAACCACGTACCCTAGATCACGACGACCTCGGATCGAATCGATCCGAGGTCATGAACGTGATCGATTCCATGAGAATAGAGCGGGAGAGGCAGATCGGTTCACGCAATCTGCCTATCCCGCTCTAGCCCGGAGGCGGCGCACCAGATGGCGAGGATCGAGATCGCGCCGGGTCTTTCGATCGACGAATGCGAGCTCGCCTTCGCGTTCACGCGCGCGAGCGGACCCGGCGGCCAGAACGTCAACAAGGTGGAGACGGCGGTCGAGGTCCGTTTCGACATGACCCATTCGCCGTCCTTGCCCGAGGAGGTCAAGCGCCGGCTGGCGCAAAAGGCCGGGGCGCGCCTCACCAAGGCCGGCGTGCTGGTCGTCTCGTCGCAGACCTATCGAACCCAGGAGCAGAACCGCCGCGCGGCCGTGGAACGGCTGCGCCGGCTGATCGCCGCGGCACTGGCCGAGCCAAAGCGGCGTATCAAGACCCGCCCGACCCTCGCTTCGCGCGTGAAGCGACTGGAGGCAAAGGCCGGGCGGGGCGAGACCAAGCGGCTGAGACGCGAGCCGGCCGACCGCGGCGAATGATCCGCGATCCGGTGCTTTCGCCTAGATCACGATGAATTTGGATCGAACCGATCCAAATTCGTAAACGTGATCGATTCTAAAGACTTAGCGCGGGATGCGGGCGGAAAACCGGTATCCACTTTGCCTCATCCCGCATTAGAGATCCCGCGTTAGAGCGCGTTCCGATCCCGTGGAATCGGGCCGCGCTCTACATCCTCCCATTATCGCATTTTCGCGACGCGAACCGGCGGCCACTTCGCTGGAAAATGCTCTACTGCCCTTGCTGGCTGCGCCGCTCGTTCATGAAGCGCTCGAACTCCTCGCGATCCCTGGCGCGGCGAAGGTTGTCCATGTAGTCGGCGAACTCCCGCTCGGCGGCGACGAGCTTGCGATATTCTTCCTCGAGCCGCTCGAGCTCGGAGGCGCGCCAGTCGTCGAAGGCGAGGTTGCCGGTCGAGCCCATGCCGGCGCGGGCGCCATAGCGGTTGCGCGGCGCGGACCCCCAATGCTGCGAGCCATAGGGCCAAGTATAGTTCATCATCGTGTCCCACTTCTCACGGCCGAAGGAGACGATGTCGCCTTGGTAGCCGGTTCTCTTCTGCCAGAGCTTCCAGAGGAGGATCGCAAGACCGATCGGCCAGAAGACGATGAAGCCGAGAACCATGGCCAGGATCTCGACCGGCCGCCACGGCTCGCCGTGGCACCGCCGATGGGTTCCCCAGCCTCCGTTCCTGGAGGAGGGGTCGAAGGACCTTTCCGAGTCAGCGCTCATCAGGACGACCTTTGCACCTTTCTTTTCGCACCCGAGCGAATGCCCAGGTAACGCAACTGAAATATATGGTCGCGTTTGCTGGCGTCGAGGCGAGGAGCATGAATTTCGCGTGAGACGCTTTCGGCGGCGCATGGCGCGCGACCTGCATCGCTCCCTCCCGGCGCGGGTTGTGGCCTCGGCACGCCTGCCCATATAAGGGAGCGAGAAGGAACCTCGATGCCGGAGATCACGATCTACACGACGGCCACATGTCCCTATTGCCGCCGAGCCAAGGACCTGTTGCGCCGGAAGAACCTCGAGTTCACCGAGATTTCGGTCGATGGTGACCCGGAGGGGCGCATGCGGATGATGGAGCGCGCCGACGGACGGATGACGGTTCCGCAGATCTTCCTCGACGACCTCCATATCGGCGGGTGCGACGACCTCTACGAGCTCGACCACGGCGGCAAGTTCGACCTTCTCCTGGCCGACATGGAACGGCAAGCGACCTGACTCGATGATCAAGTTCACCCTCGCCTGCGAGAACGCCCACCGTTTCGAGAGCTGGTTCCAGAACGGCGCGGCCTTCGACATCCAGGCCGAAGCCGGGCTCGTCGCCTGCCCGATCTGCGGGGCGCGCAAGGTCGCCAAGGCGATCATGGCGCCGGCGATCACCGGCCGGCGCAGGGAAGCGCCGCGCCCTCAGGTGCCCGCTTGCACGGCCGAGGCGGCGCCGGCCGAGGCCCCGAAGCCGGTCGCGCTTCTCGACGCGAAGGACCGCGAGCTCAGGGCGATGATCGAGAGCATCCGCAAGCGCATCTTCGCCGAGGCCGACGATGTCGGTGCGCGGTTCCCCAACGAGGCGCGCAAGATTCACGACGGCGCGGTGCGGGAGCGCCCGATTCACGGCCAGGCGAGCGTCGAGGAGGCGCGCGCCTTGCTCGAGGAAGGGATCGGTATATTGCCCATCCCAGTTCTGCCCGACGAGCACAACTGAAGTTTTATTGTGTCTCGGTGTGATTGTCGTTTGAAGTGGACGTTATACAGCATCAGACCGTCCGAGCACGGCCAGTCCTAGAGTCCAGGCTTTCCGTTTTGGCACTTCGGGCATTTACGTTCAAAAAAATCAGTACCATTTGCGCCATATACATGGCCACAGCCCGGCTGCGTGCACTGAAGCGCCCATATCTTTTGATTGTGGTCTGTGCCCTCGAACGAGGTCTTGGCGAGTATTTTTTGCCCGTTCTGATTGGTATCACCGACTTGGCTCGACATAGACCTGCTCCATGTATCTCGTTGAGCATCGCCCAGGAAAACGGGAAGCCGGCTCATTCCTCGAAGGCGGGAGGCGGGGGCTCGCTGTCGTCGGCCGTGCCCTCCACAGGCTCGTTCTCCTCGGCCGGACGCTCGGCCTCGATCTCGACCGGCTCGGCATCGAGGGCCTTCCCGGCCTCGTCCACGCTTTCGTCGTAGCCGAGGTGCTTCGCCCGGGACTTGGGGCCGGCGTCATGGGCTGTGATCATCGCAAGGCTCCTCCCGTCCTCTCGGTCTTCGCGGGTTCGACCCGGGAAACGCTCAACCGATTTGCCGGGTTTCGTGCGACACGCGTCCGAAACGGCGCACTCTCGCGGTCGAGCCGGCGCTCGAGCCAGTCGAGATCGGCAGCTGTGGCAGGCTCGAGCGAAAAGCCCCTGATCTGGAACGGGACGATCTCGAGCCGCGCGAGGGTCCCGGTCGAGCACTCGAAATCGGCGAGATAGGCGAGCGCGAGGTCGCCGCGAAACTCCTCCTCGCCGCCGATCCCCTCGTAATCGTTCAGGAAGTCCCCGCATCCATAGAGGATCAGCCGGTCCCGCGTGATCTCGAGGGCCTTGGCGTGATGGGACGAGTGGCCGTGGACGGCGGAAACCCCTGCCTGCTCGACGAGCCCGCGCGCGAGGGCGATCTCCTCCTCTGAAATGCCGTAGCCCCAGTTCGAGCCCCAGTGGATCGACACGATGAAAATATCGCGGGGCCGGCGCAGCCGCGCGATCGTCTCCGCGATTCCTGCGACGCGGTCCTCGGCCGCACCGGCGACGAGGCTCACCCCGGCATCCACCGTGCTCGCGGCCCAGTACGAGGGAACCCCGCTCGTCTCGCAGGCATAGGCGAGGACGACGACGCGTCCCTTGCCCGCGATGTCGAGGATCGCCGGCGCGCGCGCTTCCTCGAGGTCGTGGCCGGCGCCGGCCGTCGCAATGCCGAGATCCCGAAGCGTCGCCAAGGTGTCGCGCAACCCGGCGTGGCCGTAGTCGAGGACATGGTTATTGGCGAGGACGCAGCAGTCGATTCTCGCCGCCCCGAGGCAGGCGGCGTTCTCGGGGCTCATCCGATAGTTGATGCCCTTCGGGACATAGGCCTCGCTTCGCGTGATGCTCGTCTCGAGGTTGATGATCCTCGCGTCGGGGCGGGCACGGTCGAGCTCGGTGAGCGCCGCGCCCCAGATCGCGGCCAGCGGGCGCGGCCTCGGGATCGTTCCGCACTGGCGCTCGGCGAGCTCGACATAGTCGAGGGCCGACTTCACGTAGTCCTCGTGGAGCCGAGGATCGCAGGGGTGCGGAAGGACCTGGTCGATGCCGCGCCCGAGCATCACGTCGCCGCAGAGGAAGACGCGGATAGTTTCCGGCGCCGGGGCGGCGTCCCGACCGGACGGCTCGGTCATCTATGCCTCCCGCGGACCTCCGTGTGCCCGCCGAATCTTCTCGGGCGCGCTAACACGGCGAAGCGGCGCATCGATTGCGCTAGATCAACCGGGCGCGACGGTCGGCGGGCTTTTGTCCGAAATTCGCGGAGGCTGGTCGATGCCACGCGGGTCTAACGCCGGGCAGACGCTCCGAGCTCGGCTGCTCGAGGTCGGGTCCGAAGCGATCTCGAGTTGGTTTCCGTGGAGGAACGGGAAAACGTGTCGTGCGCGCTCACGCCCTCCTTCGCGCGTTCCGGCGCCAACGCCAGGTCACGCTTCGGCGTCTTTGCCGTCTTCTTGACGAAGGTCCGAAGGATCACGGCCCGTCGCCGGAAGCCGTCACATAGATTGCGCGGGCAATGCCGTCGCGTCCGATCAGGCGCATCTCCCAGAGCTTGTCTTCGAGATGCTTGACGTAGGGCTCCCGTACCGTCTCCAAGCCATGCTCACGCGTCAATGTGACTATGTGCTCGAACCTGGCGCGCATGTCCGCCGGCAGCGCCGCCTGAGCCGCTGCGTTCACGAACAGAACCGTCCAGCTCATGAATATTTTCGACTATATCACATGTGATATGCGCGGTAGCTGCCGCATCTTGAGCAACCTCCCCAAGACCGCCCATTCGAGAGAGGCACGGTCACATCCGCGGCGCCGTTCCGGCCTCAATGGCCCAAGCGCTCGAGCAGGTCGCGAACGTGCACCTGGTCCGCCTTGTAGTTGCCCGTCAGCGTATACATCACGAGATTGACGCCGCCGCGAAGTGCCAGCTCGTGCTGGCGGCGGCCTCCGGGGACGAGCGAATAATAGCTTTCGCCCTCGGCATCGCTCGCCCAGCCGGCGGCGAGATCGTTCCCGGTGATGATGATGGGCGACACGCCGTCGCCCGAGCGCGCGGGCTGCGGCCCGCCGCCCGGCGGCGCGGGCGGAAGCGCCTCGATCCAGGTCTGCCCGAGCGCGTAGCGGCCGAGGAAGCCGTCGATGAGATAGAAGGTCTTGGTCACGACGTGGTCGGCCGGCACCGGCTCGAGCTCCGGCACGTCGACGCCCGCCAGCAATTGGCGAAGCCAGAGCGCCTCGGGGGAGGGCGCTCCGCCCGGCCGCACGCTCATCGCGTCGCGGGTGTCGAAGACGATCGTGCCGCCCTGCTTCATGAAGGCGGCCACCTTGGCGACCGCCGCCCGCAGCGGCTGCGGCCGGCTCGCGACGATCGGCCAGTAGAGCAGCGGGTAGAAGCTCAATTCGTCCGTCGCGGGATCGAGGCCGATCGGCTCGCCGGGAACGAGCGCGGTTCTCCGCGCGAGGACCTGCGACAGGCTCTGGAGGCCTCGCCGCGACGCTTCGTCGACCGCGGGGTCCCCGCTCGTCACATAGGCGAGCCGCGTCGTCAGCGCCGAGTCGAGATCGCGAGGCGAAGCCGCGGGCTCCGCCGAGACCTTCGACGGCACGGCCGTGGCCGCGAGCAGGACGAGGGCGAGCGCCGATCCGCCGACACGGCGCCGCGGCAGGAGGCGCGAGCCTCCCGAAAGCCGAAGCGAGGCGAGAGCGTCGACGAGAAAGAGCAAAAGCGCCGCTCCGACGAGCCAAGGCCGGAGATCGATCGGCTCGGGCCTCTCCAAAGGCGCGATCCGAGACCCGAGACCGGAGAGATCGGCGGCCGCGATCGTCTCGGCGGGGCCGAGCGCGTTGACCGCCAGGAGCGCGTCCTCGGGGCCGTAGAGTCCCGGCAGATGAGCCGCGTCGGCCGGACCGTCATAGCCGAACGGCACCGGCTTCGCGGACGGCGGCGGAGAGCCGAGAGTGCCGAACCCGTCGAGAATTCGGGTGGGCGGCAGCATGCGCGCCGGGTCGGCCGGCTCGGGCCGCAGGTCGGCGCCGCCGCTTGCCGCCGGTACGCCAGCGAGATCGACGAGCTTCTTCAGCATCTCCACGAAGAGGCCGGAGATGGGCAGGTTCGACCAGGTCGTATCGGCGGTCACGTGGAACAAGATCATCAGTCCCTTGCCGGAGCGGGCCGCGGTGACGAGCGGCGTGCCGTCCTGGAGCTCGGCCCAGGTCTTGCCGGGGAGCCCGGGATCGGGCTCGGCGAGGACCTGACGATCGATCGTCACGTCGTCGGGCACGACGAGGCCGAGGAAGGGGCTCTGGCTCCCGAACGGGGCGAGACGCTTCGGCGTCTCCCAGGACATGGCGCCGCCGAGCACCCGACCGCCGCGGCGCAGCCGCACCGGGACGAGATCATCCGTGGCGCCGGCGAGGCGCGTCCCGGCGAAGCGCACCAGGACCCCGCCCCGATCGACGAAATCGGCGAGCGCCGAGCGGGCGGGCTCGGGCACCGCGCCGATATCGGCGAGGATCATGATCTCGACCTTCTCGTCGAGAAGATCGGATACGGGATCGGCGGTCCCCGGCCGCGCCTCCCGGACATCGGAAAAAGGTGCGAGCGCGCGTTCGAGATAATAGCGTGGCGCGAGCAGAGGCTGCGCCACGTCGGCGGTCTCGCCGCTGACGAGCCCGACGCGGCGCCGCCGCGAGCGATCGTCGAGGAGCGCGACAGCGCCCGCCGAGCGCTCGTTTGAGACCTCGAGCCGGGCCACGTCGTTGCGCAGCTCGACCGGCATGTCGAAGGTCGCCGTCGCCTCGGCCGATCCGGCGAAGTCGAAGCCCGCCTCGGCGATTGCCCGGTGCTTGCGATCGAAGGCCCGGACCGTGCCCGTTTCCGCGCTGCTCGGGGCCGAGCGCAAGACGCGAACCGAAAGCCCGCCGGCCCGGTTCTGGGCTCCGGCGAGGCCGTAGATCGGCGCGCTCGAACCGAGGATCGTCAGGGCGGAGCCGAGGCTCGCGAGCCGGTCGGCGAGCTCTTGCGGGTGCCCGCTCGCGAGCCCGTCCGCGAGCCAGAGCACCTCCGCGTCGGGATGGCGTGCCATGAAGGCTTCGATCGGCGCCACGAGGTCGCGGCGGTCGGGGATGTAGGGCACGGGGTGCAGGGCCCTCAGCCGATCCTGCGCCTTGTCCGCATCGCCCGTAACGATCTCGCGTGCGCCATCGGAGGCCGCCACGACGGCGACCGGCCGCGATAGCCGCGCCGCGCCCTCGAGCCGCCGCGTGACGGCCGCGAGGCGCCGTTCCCAGGTCGGCGCGGCGGGCCAGCCGTCGTCGATCACGACGAGGAGGGGCCCGGCTCCGCTTTCGGTCTCGGGCAAGGGATCGAGCACCGGTCCCGCCATCGCGAGGATCAGGCAGGAGGCGATCACGAGGCGCAAAAGAAGCAGCCACCAGGGCGTGTGCTGCGCGGTCTCCTCGCGCGGCCCGAGGTCGAGGACGAGCCGCAGCGGCGGAAACGGGATTCTCCGCGGGCGCGGCGGAGTCACACGCAAAAGAAGATAGAGGAGCGGCAGGCAGGCCAACGCCCCGAGCACGAGCGGAAAGGAGAAGGCGAGCGGCAGGCCCGGGATCATGCGACGCCGCCTCCGGCCTTGGTGTCGAGGTCGGCCTCGAGCAGCATGCGGAGCGCGAGCAAGGCCTCGGTCGCCGGCCGGTCGGTGCGATGGAGCGTGAAGCTCCAGCCACGCGCGCGGGCCGCCGCGCGGATCGCGTCCCGGTGCAGCTCGAGCCTGCGCAGATAGGTGTCGCGGAAGGCCGTCGCCTCGCCAATGCGCAGGCGTGCGCGCGAATCGACATCGACGAGCTCGACATGCCCGCTGAACGGAAAAGCGTCCTCGACCGGATCGGCGATCATCACGAGATGACCCCGCGCGCCGCGAGTGCCGCTGGCCGCGATCAGGCGCGCGACCTCCTGCGGGTCGCAGAGAAAGTCGCCGATCAGGACCGCGCGCCCGTTGCGCGGCAGGCTCAGACCTTTTGGGAGCTCGGCCGGAACGTAGCCCGACCGTTGCTCGTCGTGGAGCAGGGCCTCGGCGAAGCGCTCGACGACATTGCGCACCGCGAGCGGCGCCACGAGGCCGGCGAGACCGACGCGTTCCCCGCCGCGCACCAGGAGATCGGCCACGGCGAGGCCGAGAACGAGGGCGCGATCGGCCTTGGATTGCAGCGCGAGCGCGGAGGAAAAGCCCATCGAGGCGGAGCGGTCGATCCAGACGAGGACCGTGTGCGCGGCCTCCCATTCCCGCTCGCGGACATAGAGGCGCGCGTCCTTGGCCGAGCGGCGCCAATCGATCCTCGTCGCCGCCTCGCCGCGATCGAAGGCGCGGAACTGCCAGAAGGTCTCGCCTTGCCCCGCCCGTCTGCGGCCATGGACCCCATGGAGCACGCTCGCCGCGACCTCCTTGGCCGCCACGACGAGGTCCTGAAAATGCTGCGCGAGTGCCAAGGCCTCCGTGCGGTGTCGGAAGCCGACGCGCACATCCTCCGGGCCGAGCAGCGAGATCTCGGGCATGGTCAGCCGAGCCGCCCCGCGAGCTTTGTCACGATGTCGCGCACGTGCTCGCCGTCCGCGCGGGCGGAGAAGGTGAGCGCCATCCGATGCTGCAGCACCGGCACCGCGAGCGCGGCGACATCGTCGAGCGAGGGGGAGAGCCGCCCGTGCAGGAGCGCCCGCGCCCGGGTCGCGAGCATGAGCGCTTGCGCCGCGCGCGGCCCCGGCCCCCAGGCGACATGCTGGGCGATCGCCGGATCGCCGTCGCCGGGACGGGCAGAGCGGACGAGATCGAGGATGCCCTCGACGATGCTCTCGCCGACCGGAAGCCGGCGCACGAGTCGCTGCGTCGCGATGAGGTCCTCCGAGGTCATCACCGGCTTGGCCGCGGCCTCCGTGTCGCCCGTCGTCTCGATCAGGATCCGGCGCTCGGCGGCGCGGTCCGGATAGACGACATCGATCTGCATGAGGAACCGGTCGAGCTGGGCCTCGGGCAGCGGATAGGTGCCTTCCTGCTCGAGCGGGTTCTGGGTGGCGAGCACATGAAACGGGCGCGGCAGGTCGTAGCGCTCGCCGGCGACGGTCACGTGATATTCCTGCATGGCCTGGAGCAGGGCCGACTGGGTGCGCGGGCTCGCCCGGTTGATCTCGTCGGCCATCAGCAATTGCGCGAAGATCGGCCCGTGCAGGAAGCGGAAGCTGCGCCGACCGTCGATCGTCTCGTCGAGGATCTCGGACCCGAGAATATCGCCCGGCAGGAGGTCCGGCGTGAACTGGACGCGGCGCGCGTTCAGCCCCAGGACCGTGCCGAGGGTCTCGACGAGCTTGGTCTTGGCGAGGCCCGGCACGCCGACGAGAAGGCCATGGCCGCCCGAGAGCAGCGTGACGAGGGCGTGCTCGACGACCTCGGCTTGGCCGAAGATGACGGTCTCGACGGAGGCACGCGCGGCGGCGATGCGTTCGAGCGCGGCCTCGGCGGCACGTTCGATGGCTGCTTCGAGTGTGGCCAAGTTCGCGTCCGCCATGCTGTGATTACCTTTTTCCGTCGCGCCTGCAGCTTTGGAAGTGACGCGGATCGTCACAGGACTTCATTGATTTGTGTCATATCCTTGTCGGCGGCCGGGGGTGCGGCGCGTGCCCCGGATCGCGCCCGGTCGTCGATCCGCTGCAAGATGCTGCCACCTTGCCGCGATCGGGTCCCGCTGTCGAGCGCAGGCAGAGCGATCGGCCGACCGGAGGCGTCCTGGACACCGCCCGCGAATTACCTCCCCGCCACGGGGAGGTCGGCAGTCGAAGACCGCCGGGTGGGTCCTCCGACCATTCGAACCCGGTGTCGCCCCACCCGTTTCGCCATAAGGCGAGCCCCCCTCCCCGTCCCCGGGGAGGGATTCGCACGCCCATCGGAATTCTCCCCCCACGGAGGCTTCGGCCGCCCTCGAGGATTGAGCCCCACATGGGTCCGAGCCGGTTCGGCTCTTCCCCACGAGCCTGCGCGAGGACGGCAACTGCTATTGTTCAGCCAAACCGGTCGAGCGCGAGTGGCATTGCAGCTCAGCTTTCTTCAGAGAAGAAATCTTCGTCGATCCGCTTGAATTCGATTGCCCGAGTCAAGCGCACACCGACGTTGTGCTCGATCATCAGATCCGCGAGCTTCTCCCCGTCGATCAGGATAACGCGTTGAGCGAGGTGGCGCACGTAGTCGATTGCATGCTGGCTGAAGGTCGAGGTCGTGACGAAGACCCCTTTGCTCGCGCCGAGCCCGACGAGGCTCCCGACAAAGGCTTGGACCTCCGGCCGCGTGACCATCGAATCTTCGTTTGTCGTGCTTTTGACAGGGGTCCGAGGGTTCGCAGGTCGCATGCGAGACGCCGGAGGCCCCGCCGTCTTGCGCTTGACGGTCCCGAATTAAATGTAATTATATCTATCGACTTTATAGTCTAAGTCGGGGAGTGACATGCGTAGAACAATGTATCTATCGGGGCTGACCCTTACCTTGACCATGGCTTTATGCACGGCACAGGCGGCGTCGCTCCAGGACGCCGCCACCGCGCTCGGCGTGGCCGGGACCAAGTCTCTCGAAATATCCGGGTCGGGACGCTGGTTCCAGTTCGGCCAGGCGCCGAGCCCCGGCTTGCCCTGGCCTCAATATGACGTCAGCACTTATGTCGCGGTCGTCAATTACGACAATTCGAGCGCCCGCATTCTTTCCACGCGCAAGCAGGTGCTCGATCCCGGGCGCATTCGTCCGGCGCCAGCCGACCAGAGGGTCGAGCAATATGTGAGCGGCGGACAGGCCTGGAACGCGAACCTGCCCGCGAATTCGCCGGCCGGAACGGCGCCGACGATCGTGCCTCAGCCCGCTGCCGCGCAGGAACGTCAAGCGGAAATCTGGGCAACTCCCCAAGGTTTCATCAAGGCGGCGCTCGCGAGCAATGCGACCTCGACGCCGGTCGGAGCCGATGGGCTCGAGGTGTCGTTCACGGTCGGCGGCAAGGCGCGCTACGTCGGAACGATCAACGCCCAGAACCAAGTGGAACGCGTCAAGACCTGGATCGACAATCCGGTGCTCGGCGATACGCTCGTCGAGACGAGCTTCCGCGCCTACAAGCAGTTCAACGGCATTGCGTTCCCGACCCAGATCACGCGAATCCAGGGTGGGTTTCCCGTGCTCGACCTCGCCATTTCGGACGTCAAGCCGAACGTACCGCTCGACCTCACGGTTCCGGCCAATGTGGCGAGCTACCAGGCCCCGGCCGTGGTCGCGAGCAAATTGGCCGATGGGGTCCATTATCTGACCGGCGGAACACATCACAGCATCGCCGTCGAGCAGGGTGATCACGTCGTGCTCGTCGAAGCGCCGCTCGGCGAGGAACGCTCTCTCGCGGTCATCGCCAAGATCCGCGAAATCGTCCCGAACAAGCCGATCACCCACGTGATCGCGAGCCATGTCCATTTCGACCATTCGGGTGGGCTGCGCACTCTGGCGGCCGAGGGCGCGACCATCATCGCCCACGAGCTCGACAAGCCCTATTTCGAGAAAGCCTGGGCCAATCCGCATACAGTGAGCCCCGATCGGCTCGCTCAATCGGGGAAAGCGGCGAAGTTCCAGACCTACAGCGACAAGCTCGTTCTCGCCGATGCAGCCCGGCCGATCGAGATCCACAGGATCGCCGCGAGCGGCCATGCCGACGACCTCGCGCTGGTCTATCTGCCCAAGGAAAAAATCCTCGTCGAGGCGGATGCCTATACGCCGACGGCGGCCAATGTTCCGCCACCGATCAACCCGAATCCTTATTCGGTCAATCTCTACGACAACATTCAGAGGCTGAAGCTGGATGTCGCTCAGATCGCCGCCCTGCATGGTCCGCGCGTCGTGACCCTGGCGGATCTACGGACTGCGATCGGCGTCCCGGTCCCGGTCACGCAATAATCGACGGAACAGGACAGCGTCGCATGGGGAGAATCATGCCGCCGCGGTGGCGCACACGAAAAACCGGCCGGGCGAAAGCCGCGGCCGGCTAAGCTGTGCTGGAAGCTCGCCCGAGGCTCAGTACGAGTAGTACATGTCGAACTCGACCGGATGCGGCGCCATCTCGAAGCGGATCACGTCCTGCATCTTGAGATCGATGTAGCTGTCGATGAAGTCGTCGTCGAAGACGCCGCCGGCCTTGAGGAAGGAGCGGTCCTTGTCGAGGCTCGCGAGCGCCTCGCGCAGTGACCCGCAGACGGTCGGGATCTGCTTCAATTCCTTCGGCGGCAGGTCGTAGAGATCCTTGTCCATCGCAGGGCCGGGATCGGCCTTGGAGAGGATGCCGTCGAGCCCGGCCATCAGCATCGCCGCGAAGGCGAGGTAGGGGTTGGCGGTCGGATCCGGGAAGCGGACCTCGACGCGCTTCGCCTTCGGGTTCGTGGTCCACGGGATACGGCAGGAGGCCGAGCGGTTGCGCGCCGAGTAGGCGAGCAGGACCGGTGCCTCGAAGCCGGGCACGAGCCTCTTGTAGGAATTCGTGGACGGGTTGGTGAAGGCATTCAAGGCGCGGGCGTGCTTGATGATGCCGCCGATGTAGTAGAGGCACTCCTCGCTGAGGTCGGCATATTTGTTGCCGGCGAAGACGGGCTTGCCGGCCTTCCACAGCGACTGGTGCACATGCATTCCCGAGCCGTTGTCGCCGAAGACCGGCTTCGGCATGAAGGTCGCCGTCTTGCCGTAGCTCTGCGCCACCTGATGGATGCAATATTTGTAGATCTGGAGGTGGTCGGCCATGGTGGTCAGCGGGCCGAACTTCAACCCGAGCTCGTGCTGCGCAGAAGCCACCTCGTGATGGTGCTTCTCGACCTTGGCGCCCATCTGCGCCATGGCGGCGAGCATCTCGCCGCGCATGTCCTGCGCCGAGTCCTGCGGCGGGACGGGGAAGTAGCCGGCCTTGGTGCGGACGCGGTGCCCGAGGTTGCCGCCTTCATAGGCGGTGCCGGTGTTGGTCGGAAGCTCGACCGAGTCGAGCGTGTAGCCCATGTTGTAGGGCTCGGTGCTGAAGCGGACGTCGTCGAAGACGAAGAACTCGGCCTCGGGGCCGAAATAGGCGACATCGCCGATGCCGGTGGAGGCGGCGTAGGCCTCGGCCTTCTTGGCGATGCCACGCGGATCGCGCCCATAGGGCTCGCCGGTCGCGGGCTCGAGAATGTTGCAGACGATCGAGAGGGTCGGCGCGGCGAAGAACGGGTCCATCGCGGCGGTCGCGGGATCGGGCATGAGGTTCATGTCCGATTCGTTGATAGCCTTCCAGCCGGCGATCGACGAGCCGTCGAACATCACGCCCTCGGTGAAGGTCTCCTCCTCGATCATCGTCACGTCGAAAGTGACGTGCTGCCACTTGCCGCGCGGATCCGTGAAGCGGAAATCTACATACTTGACGTCGTTGTCCTTGATGATCTGGAGCACGTCCTTAGCGGTCGTCATGTTCGGTCCTCTAGAGCTGCAGGGGGGTGCGGTGCTTTGCCAGGGAAAGGGTCGGTGGGGCGTGAGCGGCCATGACGTCAGATCGCGTCGATGCCGGTCTCGCCGGTCCGGATGCGGATCGCGGCCTCGATGTTGGAGACGAAGATCTTGCCGTCCCCGATCCGCCCGGTCTGCGCGGACTTGCGGATGGCATCGACCGCGGCATCGACGATGCCGTCCGGCACGACCACCTCGATTTTGACCTTGGGAAGAAAATCGACGATATATTCGGCGCCGCGATAGAGCTCGGTGTGCCCCTTCTGGCGGCCGAAGCCCTTCGCTTCGGTGACGGTGATCCCCGCGGCCCCAGCCTCGTGCAAAGCCTCCTTCACCTCGTCGAGCTTGAAAGGCTTGATGATCGCCTCGATCTTCTTCATATGCGCGTGGTGCTTGCCTTCTCGCGGGCAATCCGCAGGAAACCCGAAAATCGCAGTTTCCGGCCGCTTCTAGCATCGGTTCCGCAAAGCTGCCAAGCGAAACTGCGAAACTGCGGGGTCGCGCCGCGAGAATCGCCTGTTTCTCGGTCGCTCGGCGATGGGAACCTGCCGCGCGGTCGGGTGTTCGGAGGGTTTCGTTCCATGCCGCGAACCCGGCCTCGGTTCGGCGGCGGCCCCGGTCTTTGGCCGTGAGCCCCGCTCCGGGCGGAGAAAGGGTCACGCCATGCGTCTCGGCTATCGAGTGTTTCTCGACGCCTATTCTCGCTTCTCCGAAGACGACGGCTGGGCCTTGGCGAGCCATATCGCGCTATCGACGCTGACCTGCCTGTTCCCGTTCCTGATCTTCGTCGCGGCGCTCGCCGGATTTGTCGGGTCCGAGCGGCTCGCGGACGTGGCTGTCGCGGCGCTTTTCGCCACCTGGCCCGAGCAGGTCGCGTCACCTCTGTCGCGCGAGGTCCGTCACGTCTTGACGGAAGGGCAGGGCGGCGCCTTGACGCTCGGAGCCTTGCTCGCGGTCTATTTCGCGTCGAGTGGTGTCGAAGCCTTGCGCATTGCTCTCGATCGGGCCTACGGCGTGGCGAACGAGCGCCCGTGGTGGCGCCTGCGCCTCGAATCGATTGCCTTCGTCCTGGTCGGGGCGGTCGCGCTCCTGACCTGGGCTCTGCTCGTCGTGCTCGCGCCTCTCGTCTGGATCGTCCTCTGCCGCCACATTCCCGGCCTGACCGAGGTCGAGGCTCCGGTGACCTTCGGCCGCCTCGCTATTGCGAGCATGGTCTTGATCGTCGCGCTTCTCGTCGTGCACGAGCGCTTGCCGGCGCGTCGGGTGAAGCTCGCCGAGGTCCTGCCCGGGGTCGCCTTGACCTTTGTCCTCTGGGC
The DNA here is from genome assembly GCA_024304885.1 of Beijerinckiaceae bacterium. Classification (GTDB taxonomy): domain Bacteria; phylum Pseudomonadota; class Alphaproteobacteria; order Rhizobiales; family Beijerinckiaceae; genus Methylocapsa. Next base: position 129,503 of record JALJOM010000008.1, on the reverse strand, counting down.
GGCAGCCGGCGTCGCGTTCGGCGCCTACCTGACGCGATTTGCCGGCGGCTACGTGACGACCTATGGCGGGCTTGCATCCGCGATGCTCGCGCTCGTCTTTCTGAACTTGCTCGCGACGATTTTCGTGTTCGGCGGCGAACTCAATGCCGCTTCGATTCGGGCACGCCGGGACGGCGACGCGACTCGAGGAGGGTAACGGCAGCGCTCGGGAGTCTTCTTCCGGTTCCCGTTCCGTGGCGGGCCACGGAACGGGTTCGAGTCGTCTCAGGCGGGTCAGAACGTCCGGAACGGCGTCGCTCCGTCGGGGACCCCGAGTTCAGTCGATCACCTCGAGCACCGCCTCGGGCTCGCGCACGGTCTCGCGCCGCGCCGGCACCTCGGCGAGCTTCACGGTGACGCCGGAGCCGAGCAGCTGCAGCGAGATCTCCTTGCCGTTGGAGAATTTCACGCCGTCGCGATAGGCGCCATGCTCGAGCCTGGCGAAGACCACGCTCTCCTCGCCGTCGACACCGAGGCGCGATTGCAGATCGGTGGAAATTCCTTCCAGCTCGAGGTGCGTGTCGTATTGGACGCAGACCGCGGTGGTGCAATCGCCGGGAACGGCGAGGCCGATGCTGCCCGACGGGAACCGGGTGGTGACGTACTTCTCGGACTCGCGGGCAGGCCGAGAGGCATACATTTCCAGCGAATAGTCACACATTTGTGTCACTCCTCATGTCTCGAGACGGTTTCGTCCCCTACCGTGCGGCCGTCGAGCCGCAAGGGTTCGGCAGCCGGACTCGGCTGATTGAGCTGTGTCGATCGGGGTGCCCCCAAGCAGGGGGGAAGCGTGGAAGCCTCTCGGGGCCAGCCGGCTCGAACCGATAGATTCCGCGTTCGCATGCCGCGGTGCGGTGAGCCACGCCCGACGACCGCCGGGCGTTCCACTTAGGCAACGAACGCAGGAAACATCGGAAGGTTTCGAGCAAATCGTGCTTGGGTCGATGCTAGCGCAGCCACTTGCCGCGTCAAGCCCTTTTACTGTACACCACCAGTCTTTTCGCAATAGTGATGTCGAAGACCTTCAGCTGTCCCGGGTCCGGTCGGCGTTCCGGGGCGCTGGCCTCCAAAGATGCACGAAATATTGATCGAGGTCGCGGCTTTGCTCGTCAGACGCGCGAGCGGGGGCTCACGCGGCGCCGCGCGCGATCGGCAAGTTGTTCCGTGCGCCCCATTCCGACCAGGAGCCGTCGTAGAGCACGACCTCGTCCTTGCCGATCGTCGCCAGAGCGAGGAGAAGGATCGCCGCGGTGACGCCCGAGCCGCAGGTCGTGACGATCGGACGGCCGAGGTCCACGCCGGCTGCCGCGAACGCGGCCGCGACCTCGGACGCAGGCCTGAGCGAGCCGTTCTCGACAACCTCCCGCCAAGGCACGTTCATGCTCGACGGAATGTGGCCCGAGCGCAGGCCGGGGCGCGGCTCCGCCGTCTCGCCCCGGAATCGCGGCGCCGCCCGTGCATCGACGATTTGTGCCGAGCCGGTCTCGCTCGCCGCTTTCACCTGCGCCGCATCCGCGACCGCGGCGGCATCGAACCGCGGCGTGAACCGGCGCGGGGTGCGCGCGACGGGACCCTGCTCGAGCGCGCGGCCCTCCGCCTTCCAGCGCGGGAGGCCGCCGTCCAGGATCTTGACATTCGCGGCGCCGAACGCGCGCAAGGTCCACCAGACCCGTGGCGCCCCCTGCAAGCCGGAGGCGTCGTAGACGACGAAGCGCATGCCGTCCCCGAGGCCGAGCTTTTCCACGGCTTCGGCGAAGGCCGCGGGGCTCGGCAGCATGTGGGGAAGATCGGTCGTGTGGTCGGCGATGGCGTCGATATCGAAGTAGACGGCGCCGGGGATGTGGCCCGCGAGATATTCCCCCTGCGCGTCGCGTTGCTCGTCCGGCATGAAGAAGGTCCCGTCGATCACCGCGAGATCCGGCGCATCGAGGTTTGCCGCGAGCCAGGCCGTCGAGACGAAGAAGTCCGAGCTTTGCTTCGCTGTCATGGTCCGATCCTCGAATCGTCCTGCCTTCGATGTGCGGTGCCGCACTGCCGCCGCCGCCCGGAGGAGGAATGGTCAGGTGCGCGGACCTGTTCCGGTACGAATCCGCGAATCAAGGGGAAATGGCCCATTCGAGCCTAGAGGCGACACCCGATCCGTGCACTATGGACCGATCGGCATCTTGCCGTTCCACCCGCGAAGCCCCTCTTTCATGCTGGACGAGGACCTGGATGCGCCGAAGCGACGATGATGTGATTATGCCGGTCTTGGCCTTCGTGATCTGGGCTGTTGCCTTCAGCTTTGTCGTTGTCCATTTCCGCTGAAGCACCTCCTGCGCATTCGGAGAGGCTCCGGTCGAGTCGTCACACGAAATCCGGCACGATCGACGGCGCCCGTTCCATCCATGCGGGAACGGGAAGCGCCTTCGTGCGCAGGAACGCGGGATTGTAGAGCTTGGACTGGTAGCGCGCTCCCGAATCGGCGAGGATGGTCACGATCGTGTGGCCGGGACCGAGGTCCTTGGCGAGCCTCATCGCCCCGGCGACATTGATGCCGGACGAGCCGCCGAGCAACAGGCCCTCGTTCTCGGCGAGATCGAACAGGACGGGAAGCGCCTCCTCGTCGCTGACCTGATAGGCGAGATCGATCGGCGCATCGACGAGATTGGCGGTGATCCGGCCCTGGCCGATCCCTTCCGTGATCGAGCTTCCCGAGGACTCGAGCTTCCCTTTGGTATAGAAGGCGTAGAGCGCGGCGCCCAACGGGTCCGCGAGCGCGATCTTGATGCCGGGATTCTTGGCCTTGAGCGCCATGCCGACGCCCGCGAGCGTACCGCCGGTGCCGACCGCGCAGACGAAGCCGTCGACCTTGCCTTCGGTATCGATCCAGATTTCGGGGCCCGTGGTGTCGATATGGCCCTGGCGGTTCGCGACATTGTCGAACTGGTTGGCCCAGATCGCCCCGGCCGGATGCTCCTTCGCGAGCCGCTCCGCGAGCCGGCCCGAGAGCTTCACATAGTTGTTCGGATCGGAATAAGGAACCGCCGGGACCTCGATCAGCTCGGCGCCCTGCAGGCGCAGCATGTCCTTCTTTTCCTGGCTCTGCGTGTCCGGGATGACGATCACGGTCTTGAAGCCGAGCGCGTTCGCGACGAGGGCGAGGCCGATCCCGGTATTTCCGGCCGTGCCCTCGACGATGAGGCCGCCCGGCTTCAACGTGCCCCGCCGGATCGCATCGTCGATAATCGCGAGCGCCGCGCGATCCTTCACCGAGCCGCCGGGGTTCATGAACTCGGCCTTGCCGTAGATGTCGCAGCCGGTCGCGTCGGACGCATGCCGGAGCCTGACGAGCGGCGTCTTGCCGATCACCTCGATCACGTTCGCCGGTAAGCCCATGAGCTGAAAGTCCTCTCGGTCGCCGAGGTATAGTGCCTGCGCACAGGCCCTGTCGAGCGTGCAAGAACGCGACCAGGCATTTCGAAAATTTCTTCTCGCACGGCTTCGCAACGAGGCGCCTGCGTGCTCTCGTTCGGACGCGGCGCGGAAGAAGCTTATTCGGGGGCGGGCACGGCTTCGGCCCGCCGCAGGAGGCGCTGCCCGGCTCTTGCTCGCTCGCCTAATTTCGGTAACACCGAAACATGGTGAAGCTTCTATCGGTATCACCGAGAAAAAGAGGGCGGCCCTCGAACGGCCGAGACCCGGATCTGACCTTTCGTGCCCCGCCCGATCTCATTGCCGCGCTCGATGCTCGGATCGCCGAGCAACGCGATCGAAAGCCGTCTCGCTCCAATGCGATCCGCCGCAAGATGACCGAGGCCTTGACGAAATGGCCGCCGTCCCCTTCGACAGTTTGAAGCTCGCCAGGAAGCTCGAGGCCGCGGCGTTCAGCGCCCAGCAAGCCGGAGACACTGCCGAGGCTCTCGCGGAGGCTGTGAGCGACCAAGTCGCGACAAAGGGCGACATCGCCGAGCTGAAAGTCGAGATCGCGATCGTCAAAGCCCAAATCGCCCTCGGCCAATGGCTGATCGGGGCGTAGGCTTCGGCGTGCTCCTGCTCATGCCCGGGTCGTTCCGGCCGAATTGAGAGAGCCCGAGCCCGATTGCTCGGGCCACGCCGGAACCCGAGTTCCCGCGTTCTCTTCTTCGTGTCGGGTCCGGGCGGCGAGCACCTGTCCGGACCCGATCCGCGCAGCCTCCGCCGGGCGTCGCGCGGAGGTCGATCTACTTGACTGCAGCGGCGTATTGCTCCGCGACATAGTCCCAGTTCACGAGATTATCGACGAAAGCCTTGAGATAGTCCGGACGCCGGTTGCGGTAGTCGATGTAATAGGTGTGCTCCCAGACATCGACGGTGAGGATGGGCTTGGCACCCAGAACGAGCGGATTCTCGGCGTTTCCGGTCTTGAGCACGACGATCTTGCCGTCCTTGACCGCGAGCCAGGCCCATCCCGATCCGAACTGGGTCGTGCCGGCCTCGACGAGGTCGGCCTTGGCCTTGTCCACGGAGCCGAAGCTGTCGACGAGCGCCTTCTCCAGGCTGCCCGGAAGCTTGCCGCCGCCGTTCGGCTTCATCGATTTCCAATATTCCGAATGGTTGTAGTGCTGCGCGGCATTGTTGAAGAGCCCGGTATTCTTCCCGTGGGTCTCCTTCACGACGTCCTCGAGCGACTTTCCGTCGAGGCCCGCCTCCGCCAGCAGCTTGTTGGCATTGGTGACATAGGCCGCGTGGTGCTTGTCGTGGTGAAACTCGAGCGTCTCCTTGGAGAGATAGGGATGGAGCGCATCATGAGGGTAGGGGAGGTCCGGAAGGGCAAAAGGCATGGAAAGGTCCTCGTTGCGAGTGAGTTTCGGCCGGAGCTGGTCCGCTGCCCGGACCCGCGAGATCGTCGCGTCGCGCGCGGCAAACGGGACGGATGCCCTCGGACGCTCGCGCGACAATCGCGGCGCGGACGCGAGGTTCCACTCGCGGCTCCCGGCCGTGCTCGACAGGATTGCAGCCGAGCCAAGGTTACGCTGCACCGCAATCGACCCTTACCTAGACCGTGGAGCCCAGGGCAGCAACCGCTCCGCTGCGCAAAGTTAGAGCGGTTCTCGTCACAATGATTTTGCAATTGCCGCTTTTGCGGCTAGCTTCTCGGGGCGATGCGGCGGTAGCGTCGGTTCCGCCGAGCGGCCCGCGCCCTCGGGCGACACCCGTGCCGGCACGCTCTGTGGTCTTGCTTCGTCGCGTTTTGGCGACGCGAACCCCCGCAGCGATCCACTTCGCTCGAAACTGCTCGAGGCGCGGAAAGCACACCCCGGGTCATGAGACAATGAGCTTCTTGGTCCTCGTTCTCGGAACCTTGCTGTCCTTCGGCGGCGCCGCGGCCCTCTATTCGGGCTATGGCAATGTCGAGGTGGTCCGCGGCTGGACGGCAGTCATCGCGGGGACGACGGCGCTCTCGGCCGGGGTCGTGACGATCGGCATCTCCTTTATCCTGCGCTGCCTGGTCCGGCTGCAGACGTTCCTGGAGATCGAAAGAGGCCTCGTGCCGCTGCTGAACGAGATCGCGCATAATCGCGACCTCTATTACCCGCGCGGGCGGGCGACCGGTGTCGAGGCCTCGGCGCAGCCCGGGGGGGCGCAGCCAGCTCTCGTTGCAGCCATGACGACGAGGGGCGGCGAGCCCGGGTCGGGAAGCAAGGCGGGCGTTGAACGAGGATAGGGGTGGAGAGCATCTTTCGACGGACCGGAAAAAGCGGGTCCCGCAAATCCGACACACAGAATGTAGCGAGGAATGTAGCGAGCGGCTTTCCGGTCCGAGAGAATCGGAGACAGGTCGAAGTGCTCGTCGCGGAGCTTTGCCGCGAGGCGAAACCGGGTCCGGCTCGCTGAAAAATCCATGCTCCACGGCGGGACCGAAGATTGCGTCCCGCCGTTGCCCGAACTCGGGAACGTTACACGGTCTTGCGGCATTCCTCGGCGCATTTCACGCAGGCTTCACCGCAAGCAACGCATTCGGCAATCTTCGGAAAGGCGTCGCATTGCTTCTTGCAGTCGAGGCAGACTTTCTCGACGAGCTTGGCGAAGGCCGGAACATATTGCGAATTGCTCGCGGCCAGGCTCTCCAGGGCACGGCAGGTCGTGATGAGCTCGCTGACCGACTTGGCGCATTCGGTCATGCTCGTGTCCTTCATCGAGAACATCTCGTAGCAATGCCGCAGGCAATCCTCCCCGGTCGCGACGCAATGGCCGGCGAGCTGGGCCAGTGCCTTGTATTTCGGGCCGTGCATCATCGCATGGTCCATTTGAGCCAAGGCCGGACCCGCGGCCGCGGCAACGGCGGCGACCGTTCCGGCGGCAGTGATGAATTCGCGACGCTGCATGGAAACCTCCTGTGATGGAAATCGACCGGTCACGAGACAGATAGGAGCTTGCGAGGAAGCGCAGTCTCGACAGCCGGCGTGGAGGCTCTACACGTCCGAGCTGGACAATTCAAGCCGATCGCATTCAATTTACTGAACGAAGGGGGCGGATCGATAGCTTAATTCTGCAAAGGATAAATTCAAATATAGGAGGTCCTCGCGAACCGGAATGAAATTCTTGCTTCTATTCGAGATGAAGAAAATACGTTCGCCGCGCTAGAGCGGTTTCCGATCCAGCGGAATCGGACACCAGCTCTACATCCTCGTTTCGTCGCAATTTCGCGACGCGAAGCGGAAAATGCCCTGTCATCGCCCGGCATCGGAGCCGACTTCGCGCGCGTGCTCGCGACCCGAATCCTCGTCCCGCATCGTGCGGGACCAGAACGGGGCGACCGTCACGCCGTAAAGCGGCATTCCTCGGCGCACGTGCCGCAGGCCGCGCCGAGGATCCTGCAGGCCTCGACATCGGGGAATTGCTCGCATTCGCTCCGGCAGGCGATGCAGGCTTGCTCCAAGGCTCTGGCGAAGATCGGAACATGCGTGGACTTGACCGCGGCCAGGCTCCTCACCGCGCGGCATGCGGTAACGAGCTCGTAGGCCGCCTCGGCACAGGCAGACATGCGCCGATCGGCGGCGGCGAGCTCGCCGAAGCAAAGACGCAAGCAGTCTTCTCCGGCATCGAGGCAGGCGCCCGCGGCGGCCTCGAGCGCAGCGTAATCGACCGGACGATTCGGCACCGCGGGTGCTCGCGCTATGGCCGGCGGAGCCGCGGCTCCCGCGACAGCAGCGGTTGCGACGGCGGCGATGAACTCACGACGTTGCATAATGTCCTCCTGCTGCAGCCAAGTCGCGACCCACGACCATTGTCGAGCAACGACGGTCGGCGACGAGCACCGGTGGTCGCGAGGCGAAGCGTGACGGGACCTATCAGACAGGCCCGCGCCTGGACTCGTCAAGCCGAGCGTGCGGCATTTTCCCGTCGCGATGCGCCTCGCCTGCGCGGTCACGAAGACACGGGACCTTCGCGCGCTTTTCTTGTATCGTTGTCGGAACTGCTCGGCCACGACAGGCGCATCATGCGAGAGCCCGATCCGAAATCCGCCCACGTGTCGATCCGGCTCAGCCTCCCCAACGGCGGCTCGTTCGGGCCGGAGGACATGGCCCTCATCGATACGATCCGCAAGCAGCGCTCGATCATCGGCGCGAGCCGGGCCTTGGGACTGTCCTATCGGAAATGCTGGCTCGACGTCGATTCCTTGAACCGGACCTTCGAGGCGCCGGTCGTCGCGACCTTTCCCGGCCGGCGCGAGGGCGGCGCCGAGATCACGCCTTTCGGCGAGCGGCTCGTCGCGCTCTATCGCTCGATCGAGCGGCACGCCGCGACCTCGGCGCGCAAGTCCCTCGACGAGCTCACGGCCTCGCTCGATTGGACCTTCGATCCGAAGGCCAAGGCCGCGGCGTCGGCGCGGGATCGGGAGTGAGCGCGCCCCGCGAGATCGCGACCGCCTTGATCATGACCCAGGCCTCCAGCCCCTCGATGAGCGCCAGGCGCTCGACGGATTCGCGGGTCACGAGCGCCGTGAGCCTCGTCTTGCCGAGCTCGAAGCGCGCCCGGACATAGGGCGGAGCGAGACAGGCGAGCTCGATGATCCTGCCCGGCAATCGATTGGTGATCGAGACATCCATCGGTCGCGACAAGGCGATCGAGACGTCGCTCGCGTCGATCCTGACGATCACGCCGGCCTGCACGGGAATGTCGATCAAGGGAACGCGCAGCTCGCCGTCCTCGAAATAGAGCGTGGTGAGGCCCTGCTCGGCGTCGTGGCGCAGGACGCGCGCACTCAGCCTCGAGTAGAGGCGCGGGCGTGGCCGTAGGGTCTCGGATCGGTCGAGCATCGAGGTCACCCGGCTTCGATGCGAACGGCGACATCCCGAGGCTTCGCCCAATAAGGCGCGGAGGTCACGAGGATGTCCGCCCCGGCCGCGGCATAGGCCGCGGCATTTCCGGCATTGATCCCGCCGGCCGCCGCGATCAGGGGCCGCGGGACGAGCCCGTCGATCTTCCTGCGCAGCTCGGCGACTTGGTCCGGCGTAAACTTCTCGGCCTGGACGACATCGGCCCCGGCCACGGCGAAGGCGAGGGCCTCCGCGACCCCGCCGACCTCGACCACGATCTTCTTCTCGGCGGCCCCGCGTCGCGCCGAGGCGACGATCGCTTTCTCCGGCACGCCGGCGAGAAAGGCCCGATGCTCGGGAAAGATCAGGATCGTCTCCGCGAGGCCGAGCCGGTGCGGCACGGCGCCACCCGCGAGGATCGCCTTCACCGACAAGAGCTTGGTTCCGGGGGCGCTTTTTCGCGTGCAGGCGACCGAAACCTCGGACGCCGCGGCACGGGCGGCGGAGACGATGTCGCGGGTCGCGGTCGCGATGCCCGAGGCGACCTCGACGAGGTTCTGCGCGATCTTCCAGGACCGCAGGAGCGCCGCGGCCGGCCCCGTCGCCGTCAGGATCGCCTCCCCCGGCTCGAGCGACTGACCCGAGATCTTGTGCAAGACCGCCGTCGCTCCACATCGCTCGACGAGGCGCATCGCCTCCTCCGCGCAAGCGAGAACCATGCCGTCACGTGCGCAAAAGCTCATGCGGCCGCGCGCGGCTCCGATGTGAAGGACATGGGTGGTGAGGTCGAGCAGAGGGACGTCGTCGGCGAGAAAGGCGTCGAGGATGGCGTCGGGCAGCGGCGGCAGCACTAAGGATCTCCCTCCTGCGGCGCGGCCGATCGCGCGAGAATTGAATTGCATCGGGCGGCGTGGACGGACAAAGCTGATTACCGACGGTCATAGCAAAACCGCCGAAGGTCGCCGGAAGGGTGCTCGCTGCCGGCGCGAGCCGCGACAGATAGCCGAAAGGACGCATCATGAAAATCTCCGCCCGCAACGCGATCGAAGGCACGATCAAGACCGTCCACAAGGGCGCGACGACGGCGCATGTCGAGATCGAGATCGCGACGGGCGTCATCGTGACCGCCTCGATCACCAACGAATCGGTCGATGCGCTCGGGCTCGCGCCGGGCAAGAAGGCGCATGCGATCATCAAGTCGTCCGACGTCATGGTCGCGGTGAACTGATCGGCGTCGCCGGCCGGCAGGGCCGCGCGAGGGCGCCGTAATGGTGCCGGGCTCCTGTGTAGAGACTCGCCCCGAGCGTGGAATTCGACGCTCGGTGTTCATGTTGCGTTAGCGTAGAATTCGGCCAGCGCTTTGACGGCACGGCTCTTCCTGAATAGATTTGGTACGGCACCGAATCGGGTGCCGCGCCGATAGAATTTTGGAATATTGTCATGGCGAAGATCCTGTTTCGGAATTGCATTACGATTTCACTCCTGCTCCTGCCTCTCGGGCTCGGAGCCGAGGCGAAGCCTCCGGCCGCCGGCTTCGATCCGAACGACCCCACGGCATCGGGCTATAGTCTCGTGTTCGAGGACGAGTTCACCGGATCGTCCCTCGATGCGAGCAAATGGTCCCCGACCTGGGGATGGGGCAACGGCATCAACAACACCTATCCCACGGACGAGGCCTTGCCCGGCAATGTCACGGTCACCGAAGGGATCGCGACTTTCGCTGTCACCCTCGGACCGACGCCCGCCTCGCGCACCTATGGGACGGGTGTCGCGACCACCCGCGGAAAATTCTCCCAGAGGTACGGCTATTGGGAGGCCTCGATCAAGCTGCCGAGCAATGCCCACGGGATCTGGCCGGCCTTCTGGCTCGTGCCCACCGATTTGAGCTGGCCGCCCGAGATCGACATCATGGAATGGCTGGGGACCGAGCCCAGCACGAACTACATGACTCTCCACTACGGCACCGCCGCAACGCACCAGCAATACAGCACGACCTACACCGGGCCGGATTTCTCCGCGAGCTATCACAAGTTCGGCATGTTGTGGACCCAGCGATCGATGACCTGGTATGTCGACGGCATCGCGCGCGCGAGCACGACCTCCAACATACCGAAGAATATCATGTATATGATCTTGAACAACAACACCGGCGGATGGAACGGCAACGCGGTCGATGCGACGACGATCTTCCCGGCAGTGCTCAGCGTCGATTATGTGAGAGTGTATCGAGCGCCATAGAGCTGTCGCCAGCGAAGCGGATTGCGGCGCGGGCTCGCCTCGAGAAAACTAGACAAGACGAGACGAGACGAGAATGTAGAGCTGCTTTCCGATCCAACGGGAGTGGCGAGCAGCCCTGATCGCGAACGACCTCCGGGCGGCTCCCGCCGCGGCGAAACCCGGCGGGCGCTGCCGCGCTCGTGCTTCCGTTGCATAGGCACGAAAGGACGGGCCCTTGCGGAGCCGCCGCCGCCTTCGCGGCTTTCGTCCGCCCCTTCGGTCGAAAAACGCTCGGAGACGGGGCTCGCGCAACAGCGACATCGCGATGCGAGAATGCGACAGGACTGGACTGTAGGGCTGCGGCCCGATTCCACCGGATCGGAACGCACTCCGGTCCGATCGCACCCTCTTGCACGCAACCTCACGAAGGTGTCTCTTGAGCGATCGGTGTCGCCGCGCGCGGCACCGGAGTGTGGGGAAAGGCAAAAGAGCAGGACGATGGACAAGGTCCCGATGACGGCGCAGGGTCACAGCGCGCTCGAGGAGGAGCTGAAGCGGCGCCAGCAGATCGAGCGCCCGCGGATCATCCAGGCGATCGCCGAGGCGCGCTCGCATGGCGATCTCTCCGAGAACGCCGAGTATCACGCGGCGAAGGAGGCGCAGTCCCTGAACGAGGGCCGGATCGCGGAGCTCGAGGACAAGCTGTCGCGGGCGGAAGTGATCGACGTGTCGAAGCTGTCGGGGACGACGGTGAAGTTCGGGGCGACGGTGACGCTCGTGGACGAGGACACGGAGGAGCAGAAGACCTACCAGATCGTGGGGGAGGCGGAGGCCGACGTGAAGGCGGGGCGGGTGTCGATCACCTCGCCGACGGCACGGGCCTTGATCGGCAAGACGGTCGGCGATTCGGTCGAGGTCTCGACGCCCGGCGGCGGCAAGAGCTACGAGATCCTCGGCGTCGCCTTCCAGTGAGCCGCCTGCTCCGCCGGGGCTCGGGCGCGCAGCGCGTCGCCGCGGGCGCAGCCTGAAGCTTCACGCTTCTGTCTATGATTGAGCAATGTCATTGGATCAATGACGAAAATTGATACCGTTTAACAGACATATTTGCTAAATTGCGCGGGTTTTCCACCTTGGCCTGCGCCCATGAACGTCGTACCAGCCGGCTGGCCGGAGGCCCTTCGGCCTGCGCCGGGAGCTCGAGCTTCGGCATTTTCGCCACCTCCCGCGCTTCGGCCCGGCCGGACGGGCCTCGGGCCGACGCTCCCGCTCGAGGTCGGCTTCCTCGCGGCCTTCGGGATCGACCATGCGATCTTGTTCGGCGCCGTGGATCAGGCGCAGGCTCAGGGCGTCAGCGTCGATATAGCACTCCTGGCGAGCGGCGCGGTGGCGGAATCCTTTTTCTATCGTGCCTTGGCGAGCCATCTCGGGGTCGCGTTCCTGGACGGCGACATCGTGCTCGGCCCCGGCACGCGCTATCCGAACGCGATTCGCGCGGGGATCGCTCCGCTCGGCGGGACTCATCGGCAAGAATGGCTCGCTGCGCCGCGCAGCGCCGCCGTCGTCGCGTTGATCCGCAAGGCGAGGTTCGGCCGGCTGTCGCCGCTGAGCCTCGCGATCACAACCCCTTCGCACCTGTCGCGATGCGTCCGAGCCCTCGCGAGCGTGAAGATCGCCCGCGACGCGAGCACCCTGCTCAGCGCGCGCGACGCGAGCCTTTCGGCGCGGTCGGGCCTGACCGACGCCCAGGCCTGCATGGGGCTCGGGACGGCCGTCGCGGCGGCGCTCGCGCTCGGCCTGGCGCCCGAGATCGCACAAGCGAGCTTCTCGTTCGGCATGAGCTGCTTGTTTCTCCCCTCGATTCTCTTGCGCCTCTTCGCCGGGGCCGCCAGCCTCGAGGACGGCTCGCCGGCGCGATGGCGCGCGGTCGCCGACCACAGGTTGCCGACCTATTCGATCGTGGTCGCCCTGCATCGCGAGGCTCCCGTTGCCGCGCACCTCGCGGCGGCGCTCGACGCGATCGACTATCCGGCATTATGTAGGAAGCTCACCTATCCCGATATGGGCTTCGGCCGGCCAAACCGCCACAATGCGGCATGGCCGAACCGCAAATCGTCACGACTCTCACGAACAAGCGAAACGAGATCGAGTCTCGCATCGCAGCCTATGAGCGCGAGATCGAGAACGCCCGCCGGGATCTGGCAACGATCAATGCGACTCTCGTGCTCTTTCAGCAAGACGGCGAGCTTCGGCCTCATATGGGGTTGTCCAGGCTCTTCAAGCGCAATGAGCTGTTCCGGCTTTGTAAGGAAGCCCTAGAAGCCGCTGGACGGCCATTGGACACGCGTGAGCTGGCGAGAGCCGTCGCAATCGCCAAGGGCCTCGACGGCGACGACAGAGTGCTCAGGAAGGCGCTCGCGCTGTCGATCGTGAACATCATGGCTAGGCAAGAGAGGCGCGGGCAGGTCTGGGATGCAGGGCGGCGCGGCGGGGTGAGGGTGTGGAGCAAAAAGTTAGGTTAATGCTTATCAGGCGGAATCCCGAAGTCATTAGCTAACCGTTGAATTGCCCAAAAGTCGCAGCGTCCATCATGCTCAATCGGCACAGTAAAAGGGAGCCCACCAGGCCTTTTCCACCACTCTGCGGTATTAAGCTTGCCTTTGCCATTCAAGGGCGCACAGCCCCAGCGTAGCAATTTCGCTTCCCACTCGGGACGCGAGAGGAAGCGAGTGATCACCGGTTAGGCTGCGATTGAGGCTAGATAGTCTTTGGTGAGCGGATCGACGCGGTGCTGGAACACTTCGGCAGCACTCGGCAGCAATGTGGCGCGAACGGGATAGCCGAGCATCGCCGAAAGAATGCACTCTAGGCTTGGCTCAATGTCGGCCATAACAGCATCGGAATCCGCATGAGAAAGCACGAATCCGGGCAGATCCTCGCTGTAGGCGCGCAGGCCGCCATCCTCGCGAGTCTCAAATAAGACCGTGATTTTGAATGGGGTTTTGTTTGTCGAGCCCATTTCATTGGTCCGGGAGGCCATCTTTGACACCAATGTTAAAGAGCATAACGCCATAACGCGTCAATATCCACTATGGGTGCAAGATGGCCGAAATTTCTTGCGCGGTGCTTAATCGCACGTCACCAGCTCGGATTATGGCAATTTCATGCTTAAGCTGACCCTGGTTATCGCTGCCAATATCCCTTCCATTGCCGCGAAACCGGATGCTTAAGCGCGGCATTCGCGGCAATGAGATAAAGCTCACCATTTGAGACGCGGCGATTGTCCTCGCGCCAAGCCATCTCCGAGGCATAGGCGGCAAGGTAGCGACCCGAGATATGGTGATGCGTCCCGATCTCGGCCCGGCGCAAGCGCGAGAAGAACGACTCGGCCTGGTTGGTGCAGGCCTCGCCGTCCGAATAGCATTCTTCGTGATTGATCCGCTTCGTGAGGTAGCGCGTGGCGAGGATATCCCAACCCGCCGCTTCGTCGGCATGAATGACCGAGCCGGCCTCGACGTGGCGGGCAATCGTCTGAACTGACTGGGCCTCGCTCTTGAAGACGAATGGAAGCGTGATCCCATCGCGCTCGCGCATGATGACGACAACTTGGCGCTTGCCGTTCTGGTTCTTCGCGAGGCGCCGATCGCGGCGGTTCTCTTTCCAGTTGGCCGGCTTGACGTGCCCGCCGAAATAGGCGCCGTCGATTTCGACCTCGCCCGAGACGGTTTCGTCTTTCGTCTCGGCCGCGAGGGCTTCGCGGATCTTGTGAGCGAGCACAAACGCGGTCTTGTACTGGCAATCGAGGTCGCGGGAGAGCTGCAAGGCGCTATGGCCCTTGGCGCCGTTCACGAAGATCGCCACGGCCAAGAGAATGTCGCGGATCGGCATCTTGCGAGAGGCGAAGATCGTCCCGGACGTGACCGAGAATTGGTGCGAGCACGCCTTGCACTTCCAGAGCTTGCGCGTCTCGTACTTATAGACCGTGGCGCATTGGCAGCGCGGGCAAACCGGCTCGCCTTTGGTCTCGTGCCAGCGGATCATGCGGAAGGCGTCGTGAGCTTCCTCGTCGGACATGCGAGCAACTCGAGCGAGGCTCAAGCTCCTTGCAGTCTTTGAGAGAAGGAAGTGCTGCGACACGGTTCGGCCATCCGTTTTGGATGACCTCATCTATAATAGACGAAATAGGCGCAGTCAACCAAAAGGGCTGACCTTGCGAAATTTTTTGGACGATGTTAGCCTTTCGGGATGACGCCTGAGCAATGCAGGGCTGCCCGAGGGTGGCTAAACTGGACGCAAGCGGATCTTGCCACCGCCGCGCGCGTCGCGCTTTCGACAGTGAAGGATTTCGAGAGCGGCAAGCGGACTCCGGTTGTTCACAACCGAGAGGCAGTTCGAGCTGCCCTGGAGGCGCAGGGGATCGTCTTCGTCGAGACATGTGGCATTACCTACGCGCCGTCTGAGAAGGTCGACGCGCACTAGACAGATTCAGACGACTTGTTTATATGAAAGGAAACCGCCGTGCTGTTGGTTAGCACGGCGGCCGAGCCAAAGATCTCAGGGCACGAGAGCTTTAAGCCCTTGGTGCTATTTTTTGGCGGCTTGCCACATGGGGTACTCCTAACTCTCCGCCCACTATTCTTACCCGTGAGCGGCTGGGTGTCTCATGGAATGCCAGAGGGTTGATCGGCCAAGACTGGCCCTCTAGCGGCGACTAGGTGGAGGTAGCGGGACTTGCACCCGCCGGGCGATGGCTGGAAATCCCTGCCCTGCACTGTGCACCCCCAATTCTTCAAGGCTCCGAGGCGAAAGCTTCGGAGCCTTCGTTATATCAGCGCCTCGCTCACGGATACTGACGACACTTTTTTGAACCATAGCTCGCCACGCTTCTCGGCTAGGCCCTCTTTCCCGAGCGTATTGAGCATCCCGCGAATCGTGTTTTCGTTAAGCCCTGTATCTTTTGCGATATCGAAGGGCTTGCCGCCATTGTTGCTATTCGACAACCACTCAATAACAACAGGCCGCACAGAGCCGCGTTCGGCTCGCTTCTCCCGGTCAGACCATGCGTGTTTGCGAGGCTGGGCCGCGTCAACGTTTGCTGATTCGACGATGACAGTAGGCTGCGGCCTCGTTGAAATCTGGAGCGTGGCTACCTTGCCGCCAGCAACTTCTGCGATGACGTTCTCAAGGCGGCATTGCAATTGATCAGCCATTGATCGGCGTCCGGCCGCATAGCCCGCATCATAGGCGGCTTTCAGCGCCTCACGAGCCTGCCCCGCAAGGTTCTGGATAGCCGCTTCGAAATCATGACTTCCCAATTCATCAGATGCCATAGTCAAGAGATTGGCTGATTCCGCATGTGCTGGCAAGCTATAAAACGCGCGTTGTTATCGATTTATCCAATTCGGTAAAATTACCTGGTGAGCTTCCTACATAATGCCGCGACTATCCGCGCGGCAAGCTCGACATCAAGCTCGTCCTCGAGGCCGACGATGTCGCGACGCGCGACGCGCTCGAGGCCTTGCCTCTCTCTGCAGCCTACGAGATCATCGTTGCGCCGCCGGGCTTTCCACGGACCAAGCCCCGCGCGCTCAACGTGGCTTTGCCTCTCCTGCGCGGCGAGCTCGTCGCCGTCTTCGATGCCGAGGACGTTCCGGCACCGGGTCAGCTGCGCGAGGCCGCGGAGCGTTTCCTCCATGCGCCGCGCCGGCTCGCCTGCCTGCAAGCGAGCCTCGCCATCGACAATATCGACGATTCCTGGCTGACCAAGCTCTTCGCCATCGAATATGCGATCCTCTTCGATGTCCTCCACCACGGCACGGCCGGCTTGCGCCTGCCCATCCCGCTCGGCGGCTCGTCGAACCATTTTCGCACCGGGGTGCTCCGCGAGGTCGGCGGCTGGGATGCCTGGAACGTGACGGAGGACGCCGATCTCGGCATGCGGCTCGCGCGATTCGGCTATCGCACCGCGACGCTGGCCTCCAGCACCCACGAGGAAGCCCCAGCCCGCCTGACGGCCTGGCTGACGCAGCGCCGACGCTGGTCGAAGGGCTGGATGCAGACCTGCCTCACCTTGAGCCGCGACCCGCGTCGGCTCCTGCGCGAGGTCGGCCTTCGCCAGACCACCGTGCTCGTCATGATGATGACGGCGCTCGTCGTCGTGCCGCCGCTCTGGCCGGTCTTCGCCGCCCTGACAGCCTACGGGCTTCTCGCGCACGGCGTGCCGGCGCCGGTCACGAGCTTCGAGCTCGTCAGCGCGACCTTGTGGGTCTCGGTCGCGGTGTTCGGGACCGGCTCGCTCGTATGGCTCGCGCTTCTCGGCATGCGGCGCCGCGACCTGCTTGGCCTTTGGCCCTATCTCGCCTTGCTGGTCCCCTACAATCTCTTGATGTCGGTCGCGGCCTGGGTGGCGCTTTTCGACCTGTTCTTGCGCCCGTTCCATTGGCACAAGACCGAGCACGGGCTCGCGCGCAGCTCGCGCCGAGGCGTCGGGCCTTTCGCCCCACACACCCGCGAGACGAGACCCGAGACGGCCGTGACGGCCCCCGTGCCGGGTTGACCATGCCGGGCGCCATCGCGCGATACGACGGCCGGATTCGCGACCCCGGCACCACGGCCGCAGGTTAAGGATTGTTCATCCGGCGCGGCCTTGTTCGTCTCGTCGCTCTGCGCCATATTAGCGCCGACGCTGCGCGCGCGAGCTTCGGTCCGGCGGCAGCACCGCGAGGCCTTCGCGCCTTTCCAACCTCAGAGGTACCCATGTCCGACTTCGACCGCAATGCCAGCGCCCGTTGGGGCCAGGGCGTCGCACGGGCAGGCCGCGCCGAAATCGACCAAGGCCTGCGCACCTATATGCTGGGCGTCTACAACAACATGGTGGTGGGCCTCGCCCTCACCGGCTTTGTCGCGCTCGGTGTCCACATGCTCTCGGTCACGAGCGATCCTTCGCTCGCCGTCGCGCAGATGGGCAAGCTCTATCTCACGTCGTTCGGCGCGATGCTCTACGGCAGCCCGCTCAAATGGGTGGTCATGCTGCTGCCGCTCGGGTTCATCTTCTTCTTCTCGTTCCGCATCAACCAGATGTCGGCATCGGCAGCGCGGACGATGTTCTTCGTCTTCGCGGCGTCGATCGGGCTGTCCTTGTCGGCGGTTCTGCTCGTCTTCACCGGCACCTCGGTCGCGCGCGCCTTCTTCGTGACCTCGGCCGCCTTCGCCGGGTTGAGCCTCTACGGCTACACCACGAAGCGGGACCTCTCCGCCTTCGGCTCGTTCCTGGTGATGGGCCTCATCGGCCTCGTGATCGCGAGCCTCGTCAACCTGTTCGTGCAGAGCACGGCGTTCCAGTTCGGCCTGTCGATCCTGTCGGTGCTGATCTTCTCCGGCCTCACCGCCTGGGACACACAGGCGATCAAGGAAATGTACTTCGAGGACGACGACTACGAGGTCGCGACGAAGAAATCGGTGAACGGAGCCTTGATGCTCTACCTCGATTTCATCAACATCTTCCAGTCGCTGCTCTACCTGACCGGCTCCCGGAACGAGTAGGAGTTTCGGCAGGACGAGAAAAGCCCCGTACCAGGGCGGCTTCCGAGCCGAAAGGATTCGGAAGCCGCCCTAGATTTTTGCCTTGCCGCAATTTCGCGACGCGAGCCGCGATCCGGCTCGCTGGAAATTGCTCTTGCGGGGCTTTTTCGCGGCGGCTCGGATCGCGCGCCCGCCTCAGTCGGCGACGAGCTTCAGCCTCTTGTCCAGGACGGCGAGAACACGGCCGAGCTCGTGGCCGCGCTTGACGACGAGACCGGTGGCCGCGACGATCGCATAGGCCCCTTGCCTGCGCGCGAGCCTCGGCACCTTCTCGATCCGATACAACGGGAACTCGGACGACCGGCGGAAGATCGAGAACACGGCCTTCTGCGCGGAGAAGTCGAGCGCATAGTCGCGCCATTCGCCTTCGGCGACCTTGCGGGCGTAGAGATCGAGGATCTCGCGCAGCTCCCGGCGATCGAAGGACACGAGCTCCGGAGCTCCCGTGGTGCGGAGGGGAACGCCTGCGGTCGCGAAAGCGAGGATCGGACGCCGGAGTTCGGCCGGGCTTCCGGCCGGTCCGGCGGAGGGATTTTCGTCGATCGGATCCATGTCGCCGCGGCTTCGTCCCGGACGGAATGTCGGCAGGGCCTCGAGGACGACGCCCTGTGCCGTGACGATTCTACGACGTCTTTCGCGCGATACCAAGGGCGGGTTGCCCCCGAAAGCTCCGCGTCATTGTTTACGGGCAACGCCCGTGATACAGGCAAGCTGTCGGATCGTTCCTCGACCAGATCGTCGGCGCTCGGCATCCACCCGTTCGTGAATTGTCCCGAGGCTTCCGAGTCGTGCCGCTGTGACGGGGTTGGGAACCCGTCGCGCGCGAGATGGGCAATGCTCGCAAGATCGGGGAACGAGAACACCCGGGGGCCGGCTCGGCTCTGGGGAGTAACGAATGTTTTTCGCGGTCTTATTGCGTTATATGAACACGAGCGAATGAATAAGGTCATTGTGAATTTGACCTGACCCTGGTCTACATGAAGAAAGCGGGCGACGATATGAGGATCGCGCCCGTCGTCACCTCGGGAACGGGGCCGAGGTCTCGCGTCCCCGACCCACTCTCGGGGAAGATTCGGGCTCTCTTGCGCAGCGCGCCGGTCGCGTATCACTGCCGCGCGAGAGGTCCACGAGGACGCTCTGCGAGCGGAACGTCTGATGCGAGCAAGTCACATTCGTATCGTATCGACGTATTGGGTCAAGCTTCTACACACATATGAGGAAGTGTCGCCGACATGCTGTGGGTCAATCAGGGTTCTCCAGCTTCGCACGACAAGATATCGGGGACCGACGCGCCCATTTTCGTCGCGATCCTCGGTTTCTTGACATCCCTCGTCCGCCGTCAGCTGCCAATCTTCGTCGTCATGGTGGCCTGCGCCGTGACGATCGGGTTGGTGTTCGTCGCCACGACGCCACCGCACTATACGGCCGTTGCCACGATGGTCCTCGAGACGAGGAAAGTCCCTCTCTCCGAGCAGCAGACCGTCATCGGGGAAGCCATCGACAATTCAACCGTCGAGACGCAGGTCGACGTGCTCACTTCCGACAACGTCGCTCGTGCGGTCGTCAAGGCCCTCCACCTGACCGATGATCCCGAGTTCGTCGGTCCGGGCACCGGCGCATTCAGCAGGGTCTCGAATTTTCTCTCCTCGCTGTTCTCCCGGAAGGCCCAGAGCTCGGACGACCTGGAGCGACGAGCCCTCGACAGGTTCGCAGGACAGCTCTCGGTCAAACGCCGCGCACGAAGCCACACGATGGAGATTGCGTTTCGTTCGCTCGATCCGGCGAAGGCCGCTCGAATCGCGAACGCCGTCGTGGATGCCTATATTGCCGATCAGCTGGAGGCCAAGTACCAATCCACTCGGCGAGCGACCGAATGGTTGCTGAATCGCATCAATACGCTGAGGGATCAGGCCTCGGTGGACATGAAAGCTCTGGTGGAATTCAAGCAAAAAAACAATCTCGTCGCCAGCGACGGCAAGCTCATCAACGACCAGCAGATGAGCGAGGTCAACAGCCAGCTCATCCTGGCTCGCGCCTCGACAGCCGAAGCGAAAGCTCGGCTCGATCTCGTCCAGAAGATCGCGGCGGAGCAGAACCCCAGCTCGCCGACGGAAGACGCCTTGAAGAGCCCGGTGATCGTCAAGCTACGTCAGCAATACCTCGATCTTGCCGCGCGGGAGGCCGTCTTGTCGAACAAGTACGGGCACTCTCATCTGGCGACGGTCGCCCTTCGCAACCAGATGTTCGAATTGCGTCGCAACATCGCCGACGAGCTGGAGAAGATCGCGGAAACCTACAAGAACGAGTACGAGATCGCTCGAACGCGTGAGGCGGCCCTGGAGAAAAGTCTTTCTGCGGCAGTTACCGAATCCATCGTGACGGAGCATGCGCAAGTCCAGCTGCGTGAGCTCGAGAGCAATGCTCAGACTTCCCGTACGATGTACGACAACTTTCTCCAGAAATACATGGAAACGGTGCAGCAACAGTCCTTTCCGGTCTCCGATGCTCGGATGATCAGCGCGGCTCTTCCTCCAATGTGGAAAAGCGATCCGAAAACGCTGATGACCCTCGCGGTGGCCGCCATGGGCGGATTGGTCGCCGCTTTCGGGATCGCGGCGCTGCGCGAAGTTTCCGATCGCGTGTTTCGCACCGGCGCAAAGGTCGAGGACGTTCTCGGCGTGACGTGCATCACGTTGCTCCCGATTCTGAAGACCAACGCTCCGAACCCCGAGGACAGGAAGGAAGCTGCGACGCCCGTTGCCCGAAGAAGCTTTCTCGACCACGTCGTCAGGGCACCGTTTTCCCGTTACACGGAATCCCTGCGCGCGCTGAAGGTCATCGTCGACCTCAACAGCTGCGGCAAGACGAAGAAGGTCATCGGCGTGACCTCGTCGTTGCCGAACGAGGGCAAATCGACCGTCGCAGGCAATTTCGCGGCATTGCTCGCTCATGCCGGGTCGCGCGTGATCCTCATCGATGCCGACCTGCGCAATCCCTCCCTCTCGCAGCATCTCGGCTCCACCGAGGTCGGGCTGGTCGATGTCGTCGCGGGGACGACACATCTCGACGCCGCGATCTGGACCGATCCGGCGAGCGGCATGGCCTTCCTCGGCGCCGGGACGCATTCCACGAAGCTGGCGCACCCCAATGATTTTCTCGGCTCGGCGGTGCTCAAGGGGCTGATCGACGAGCTCCGCCATTCCTACGATTACGTCATTGTCGACCTGCCGCCTCTCGCCCCGGTCGTGGACACACGAACGACCGTCGCAGCGATCGACTCCTACGTCTACGTCATCGAATGGGGCCGAACCAAGGTCGATGTGGTCCAGCACAGCCTTGCCAGCGCTCGGGAAATCTACGATCGGCTCCTCGGGGTCGTTCTGAACAAGGTCGATCTCGCGATGCTGGAGCATTACGAGCGGCATCGGACGGATTACTATTACCGCCAATATCCCAGCTACAAGCATGTCGATTGAAGCCGTTCCGGCGAAGGGGACCGCTGCGCCGGCTCGCATGTCGCCGGCGATGCTTCGCCATGGGATGTCGTCGACCTGAAATTGCGCCGAGGCGGGCATGATACGCGGATTTCCGATCCAGCCGGATCGGAAGCCGCTCGACCTGCCGCACGAGATACAAGCATCCTGAGGTGAACCGCGAGCCCGGCTCCCATAACGCTGCCTTCAATCCCGGGACAGCGGGTCGGCGCCGCCCTTGCTCGGCGTCGGGGCCGGCATCTCACTTCTCGAGGGCGACGGGGACTTCATGGAGACCAGCGAGTGACCGACCAGCTTCTCACCTTGGCCCTCGATCCCGCCGCCTGGCTCGCCCTCGTCACGCTCGTCGTGATGGAGATCGTGCTCGGGATCGACAACCTCGTCTTCGTCGCGATCCTGTCGGAGCGGCTCCCCCATCCGCAAAGCTCGCGGGCGCGCCGCATCGGCATCAGCCTCTCGCTCGTGTTTCGCTTGGCGCTCGTTGCCGCCGCGGGCTTCGTCGTCAAGCTGACGACCCCCGTGCTCGGCGTCCTCGGGCACGACTTGTCCTGGCGCGACATGATCCTGATCGCCGGCGGGCTCTTCCTGTTGTGGAAGGCGACCACCGAGATCCACCACAATGTCGATCCCGACCACGAACCGGCGAGCGCCAAGGTCAAGCGCACGGGTTTCGCCGTGGTCGTCGGCCAGATCGTGCTCCTCGACATCGTCTTCTCGGTCGATTCGATCATCACCGCTGTCGGCATGACCGATCACGTCCCGATCATGGTCCTCGCGGTAGTTCTCGCGGTCCTCGTGATGCTCGTCGCCGCCGACCCGCTCGCTCGCTTCATCCGGAAAAATCCGACGATCGTCATGCTCGCCTTGAGCTTCCTCGTCCTGATCGGCACCACGCTCGTCGCCGACGGCTTGGGCTTCCATGTTCCGAAGGGCTATGTCTATTTCGCGATGGCCTTCTCGGCCGGCGTCGAGGCCTTGAACACCTTGGCCCGGAACCGGCGCAGGCACAGACCGGAGTGATGCGAGCGAGATGGAGCGCGAGGGACGAGCCGAAGCGCGCGAGGCAGGATCCCTCGTCGCCGACGTGCTCGTGCCGGTCGCCGTCGATCAGTGCTATTCCTATCTCGTCGCGGGCTCGGGCGACCTCGCCGAGGGCGACTTCGTCGAGGTCTCGCTCGGGCCGAGGACGACGCCCGGCATCGTGTGGGAGCTGCGGCCCGCGACGGGCGGCGGCAACCTCAAGCGAGTCGGCGCGCGTCTCGAGCTGCCCCCGATCGGCGCCGCGACACGCGCCTTCATCGACTTCGTGGCGCATTGGACGCTCGCCCCCCGCGGCATGGTGCTGCGCATGGCGGTGCGCCCGCCGCTCGCGGCCGGGCCGGAGCCTCAGCGCCGAGGGGTTCGCCTCGCAGGCCCGCCGCCGTCGCGCCTCACGCCGGCACGCAAGCGGCTGCTCGCCGCGGCCGAAAGCGGCAATGTCTTCTCCAAGGCCGAGCTCGCCGAGGCCGCGGGCTGCTCGACCGCCGTCATCGACGCGTTGATCGCGGAGGGCACGTTCGAGACCCTCGTCCTGCCAGCCCAGCCGCTTGCGCCGAGCTTTCGCCTCGAAGCGCCCGCCCCACGGCTCGAGCCCGACCAGGCGGAGGCCGCGCGCACTCTCGCAGAAAAGGTCGCGGCACGTGGCTTTTCCGTCACCTTGCTCGAAGGCGTCACCGGCGCCGGCAAGACCGAGACCTATTTCGAGGCGATCGCCGCGGCTCTCGCAGCCGACCGCCAGGCCTTGGTTCTCCTGCCCGAGATCGCGCTCACCACGCAGTTTCTCGACCGGTTCGAAACCCGTTTCGGCGCGCGTCCGGCCGAATGGCACTCGGCGCTCGGGCCGCGTCAGCGCGCGAGGGTCTGGCGCGGGATCGCGACCGGCGAGGTCAAATGCGTCATCGGCGCGCGGTCTGCCCTCTTCCTCCCTTTCCTCGACCTCGCCCTCGTCGTCGTGGACGAGGAGCACGAGGCCGCCTACAAGCAGGACGACGGGGTCAGCTACCACGCGCGCGACATGGCGGTCATGCGCGGCCGCTTGTCGGACGCCGCCGTCGTCCTCGTCTCGGCGACGCCCTCGATCGAGACGCGTGTCAATGCCGAGCTCGGCCGCTACGCTCGGCTCGTGCTCGCGACCCGCGTCAAGGGCAAGGCCTTGCCCTGCCTCGAGGCGATCGATCTCAGGGCGCACGGGCCGCCGCGCGGACGATGGATTGCGCCGAAGCTCGCGGCCGCCGTCGAGGCCGCCCTCGCCGCGCGCGAGCAGGCGCTGCTTTTCCTAAACCGCCGCGGCTATGCGCCCTTGACCTTGTGCGGAACCTGCGGCCATCGATTCCAATGCCGCAATTGCACTGCTTGGCTCGTCGAGCACAGGTTTCGCAAGGCGCTCGTCTGCCATCATTGCGGCCATGTCGAACCCCGTCCGGACCAGTGCCCCGCCTGCGACGCGACCGGGTCGCTCGTCGCCTGCGGCCCGGGGATCGAGCGGCTGGCCGAGGAAGCTGCCGCGCTCTTCCCCTCGGCTCGCATTCTGGTGCTGTCGTCCGATTTTCCGGGCGGCATGGAGCGCCTTCGCGAGGAGCTCGAGGCCATCGCGCGCGGTGCCTGTGATATCGTCATCGGCACGCAGCTCGTCGCCAAGGGCCATAATTTTCCGCTCCTGTCGCTCGTCGGCGTCATCGACGCGGACATCGGCCTCGCCTCGGGCGATCCGCGCGCGGCGGAGCGGACCTTCCAGCTCCTGCGCCAGGTGACGGGCCGAGCAGGTCGGTTCGAGACGAGTGGACGCGCCCTGATCCAGACCTGGCAGCCCGAGCATCCGGTCATCCGCGCGCTGGTCTGCGGCGAGTCCGAGCGGTTCTACGAGGCGGAGACCGAGCAGCGCCGGCGCGGCGCCCTGCCGCCGTTTACCCGTCTCGCCGCCCTCGTCGTCACCGGCAAGGACGCCGGGGCGACGGAAGCCCATGCGCGGGCCTTGGCGCGCGCGGCCTACTCGCTGCCGGCCGGCGATACCTGGCGCCTCGCTCCGGCGGGCGGCCTGCCCTCGGAGCGCGAGATCACGCTGCTCGGCCCGGCGGAGGCGCCGATCGCGGTCATCCGCGGCCGGCACCGGTTTCGGCTTCTCGTGCGGGCACCGCGCTCCGCCGACCTGCAGGGCTTTCTCCGCGCGCTGCTCGCCGCGGGGCCGAAGGAGCGCAGCGGGATCAGGGTCGAGGTCGATATCGACCCGCAGAGCTTCTTGTGATCTACTCGGACACGCGGAACGAAACGGGCGATGCACGGCACGCAGGGAGGGAACGATGCGCATTGTCGTGGCATGTGGTTTTGCGGCCATTGCCGTCATCGTGGCACCCACACCCGGTCGGGCCCAGGAGATGCAGGATATCGAGACCTATTGCATGGAGGACATCAACCGCCTGTGCAAAGGCATAGAGCCCGGCGGCGGGCGCATCCTCAAATGCCTGAAGGCCAACACGAAGGCGATGAGCGTGGGATGCGCGCAAGCGCTGCAGAAGCTGAAGGGCAAGAAGCCTTCATGAAGGGCCGGTCGTAGAGGCCGCGCGCGGGTGGAAGCGGTGGGGGTAGAAATGAGCACACAGGAACCTGCCGTCCCTCCCCGCAAGGTGCTGCTCTTCAGCGGCCACATGATCGACGCGCCCGGCCGCGCCGAGCCCCGCTTTCCGCCCGAACAAGAGGGGATCGCAGGGCGGGCTATCGCGGAAGCCGTCGAGTCGATCGGCGCCGGTTCCGAGGATCTCGCGATCTGCGGCGGGGCCTGCGGCGGCGATCTCTTGTTCGCGGAAGCGGCCCTCGCGCGCGGGGCCGCGCTCGAAATCTACATCCCTTTCGAGGAGCCCACGTTTCTCGAGAATTCGGTGACCTTCGCCGATGCCGATTGGCACGCGCGATTCGACGCCGCAAAGGCCCGGGCGGCCCTCCATGTCCTGCCGTTGGAGCGAGGCTCCACGGGCGACGGCGAGAACGCCTACGAGCGCAACAACCTTTGGATGCTCGAATCCGCCATGCGCTTCGGCCCCGAGAAGGTGGAGCTCGTCTGCTTGTGGAACGGCCAGGCGGGCGACGGCCCCGGCGGGACCCGCCACATGATGCAGGAGGTCGAGCGCCGCGCCGGCCACACCCATTGGCTCGACACCACGAAGCTGTGGACCTGAGGACGATCCCACATGCCACATGCCGAGGCCGGCCAGGCGGGCCCGAGCGTGATTTCGACGCCCTGTGGGATCGCCCCTATCTCCCGAGGAGGCTCGTGACGCGGTGACCTCGAGCGGCGCAGCGGTCCCCGCCGGGAGCTTTCAGGCCGGCTGCGCCGCCAGGGCGAGGCCACGTTCCTCTAGCCGATCGCGAAGGATATCGAGCTCGGTGCGCCGATCGAGCCAAGGCGAGACGGCACTGCGGAGCCGCGAGGCGATCTGACCGCGCCGTCCCTCGTAGCAGACGAGCGGCGCACAGGGCGTTTCCTCGGCCTCCGGCTGGCCATAGCGCCGATAATACTCGGCGAAATTGCTCGCACTTTCCCCGACCGAAAGTAGCGTCTCGCACGCCGCGCCTTCGGCATAGATCACGTCATGACGCTCGAGCTTGACGTGGAAATACTCGAGCTCGTCGAATTCATCCGCCGCATAGGCCGCGATCGTCGTCCCGTTCACCAAATTGCCCGCCGGCACGAGAAGGCCGTCGAGATAAAGGCAATGCCAGCTGGTGACGAAGAGGTCGCGGCTCGGAATATTCGGCGCGAGCGCCGAACGGGCAATCCGAATGGGCCGGATGCGACCCTGCCACGGCTTGGCGACGCCGCTCTTCTTGTAGGCATAGCGCCCGACCCATTGGACGGAACGGCTCCCCCCGAAAAGGGTCGGCAGCACGTCGCCTACGACGAGATCCTCGATGCGGCGATCGCCGTCGAGCGTGCGAATCTCGGTGCCCCGGAGAAAGCACTTGTGGTTGGGGTTGTCGCTGCTTCTGTTGTCGAGGCTGTCGCTGCGGCCGCCGACGCTCTCGGTGCAACCGCTCGTCGCCAAGATTGCCCCGATCGCCAGGGCATTTCTCGTCACGAATCTGCGGCGATTCTGGAGATTGGATCTATGATCGAGGGCGTTTCTCTCGTCGACGCTCATTGCAAAGCCCTCCTCACCGAGGAAATCGCCTCGAGATCGGTGTCACGGCACTGAATGCGCGTCGGCGAACGACCAATTGACTTGCTCAAATCCATGATTCTCATCATCTTCGTCGTTCGCTCACCCGCGATCGATCGCTGGATGCAATGCTTGAACGGAGCCTGAATGAACCAGCCGAGAAGTAATAGCCCCATAGCGCCGCATCAGAAAGTCATTTTTATTTTATCGCCACTATCAAGCTGGGCAGAAATGATATCTCGAGCTGAGCTTTGCTCGAATACGTCGTATGATCCCGTCGTGTAACGTGATTAGAATGTTATGTACTTAGATCGATTTATGTACCTAGGTCGATTTAGGTAGGATCTCCCTTCCTTGGGAGTGCACTCCATGGACCGCGGCTGCCTGTCGTGAAAAGTCCGACATCCGCCGGCTGGAACGAACGCCGAGCCCGAAGCCGGCGCGAGCTCGCCGTGGCTCGTTTCGTGGGTCACGAGGGTCGCGAGCAACGCCTAGAGCAATTTCCAGCGAAACGGACACCGGTTCGCGTCGCGAAATTGCGACAAAACAAGAATGTAGAGCCGGTTTCCGATTCAACCGGATCGGAAACCGCTCTAGCGCGCACGGCCGTCTTCGCGGATCGGAAGCAATGCCCGTAGGCACTGCAGCGTTCCGCACCGTTGGATCGTGCTCTACACCCCGGCAAACACGCCTGCCTGCTACGCCGCCAATGCGAGACCGCGTTCCTCCAGCCGATCGCGAATGAGATCGAGCTTGGTACGACGGTCGAGCCAAGGCGAGACGGCACTGCGGAGCCGCGAAGCGATTTGACCGCGTCGTCCCTCGTAGTAGACGAGCGGCGCGCAGGGCGCTTCCTCGGCTTCCGGCCGACCGTAGCGCCGATAGTAATCGGCGAAATTGCTCGCTCCTTCGTCGACCCTCACGAGCGTTTCGCATTCGGCACCTTCGGCATAGATCACGTCATGGCTCGCGAGCTTGACGTGGAAATACTCGAGCTCGTCGAGTTCGTCCGCCGAATAGGGCGCGATCGTCGTCCCGTTCACGAGACTGCCCGCCGGCACGAGAACGCCGTCGACATAAAGGCAATGCCAGCTGGTGACGAAGAGATCGCGGCTCGGAACGTTGGGGGCCAGCGCCGAACGGGCAATCCGAATGGGCCGGACGTCACTATGCCACGGCTTGGCGGCGTCGCTCTTCTTGTAGATGTAGCGCCCGACCCATTGGACGGTTCGGTTTCCCCCGAAGTGGGTCGGCAACACGTCGCCTGCGACGAGATCCTCGATGCGGCGGTCACCCTCGAGCGTGCGAATCTCGGTGCCACGCAGCAAGCATTTCGCGCGACTGGGCGCCCAGTCCGGGGGTGCCCAGTCCGGGCGACCGGGCGGGCCAGCGACCGAGTTGGACGTCGAATCGGCCAATGCCGTCGCCGCAATCGCCCCGATCGCCAGAACATTTCTGACCAGGAAGCTGCGGCGATTCGGCTGAATGGTGTTGTGATCGAGCTCGTTTCTCTCCTCGACGCTCATGCCAAGACCCTCCCCAGAGTGAAGGTCCGTTCGAGAATGGCGTCGAGGCACTGAATGCGCGACTGTGAACGACCGAGGGACGCCCTCAAATCTATAATTGTTTTTTGTTTTCGACAGTCACTCCCGCGCCGGATCGGCCGCTGAACAGAATTCTCGAACGAAGCCTGACTGTACCAGCTAGAGGAGGCTATCGCTGGCGCGGCACTATTGAAAGTAATTTTTATTTTACTGCCATAGCGAGCCGGGCAGAAAACGAGCCTATAGCTGCGCCTTGCTTGTACGAGTCGATCGCGCGGCTTGCGCCTGATGTGGCACGGATTGTATTTCAAGTTGTAGCCATGATTTCACCCACATTATATTTGCCACAGCGCATTTATGTAAAACTTGCTTTGCTGTACGAGCATTGCACGCAACTCGGGGGCCCTCTCGATGTCACCGCCGCGAAGCGGTGACATCGAGAGGCAGCGGTCCACGCCGCAAGCTCTCAGGCCGGCTGCGCCGCCAGGGCGAGACCGCGCTCTTCCAGCCGATCGCGAAGGATATCGAGCTCGGTGCGCCGATCGAGCCAAGGCGAGACGGCACTGCGGAGCCGCGAGGCGATCTGACCGCGCCGTCCCTCGTAGCAGACGAGCGGCGCACAGGGCGTTTCCTCGGCCTCCGGCTGGCCATAGCGCCGATAATACTCGGCGAAATTGCTCGCACTTTCCCCGACCGAAAGTAGCGTCTCGCACGCCGCGCCTTCGGCATAGATCACGTCGTGACTTTCGAGCTTGACGTGGAAATACTCGAGCTCGTCGAGTTCGTCCGCCGGATAGGCTGCGATCGTCGTCCCGTTCACCAGATGGCCCGCCGGCACGAGAAGGCCGTCGAGATAAAGGCAATGCCAGCTGGTGACAAAGAGGTCGCGGCTCGGAACGTTGGGGGCCAGCGCCGAACGGGCAATCCGAATGGGCCGGACGCGACCCTGCCACGGCTTGGCGGCGTCGCTCTTCTTGTAGGCATAGCGCCCGACCCACTGGACGGAACAGGTTCCCCCGAAAAGGGTCGGCAGCACGTCGCCTACGACGAGATCCTCGATGCGGCGATCGCCGTCGAGCGTGCGAATCTCGGTGCCCCGCAGAAAGCACTTCGCCGAGCCCGTGTCGCCCGACGGGGAGGTCGGATCCGAACTCGGCTGTCCCAGGAGGTCCCGGACGAGATCGACAATACCGCCGAGC
Source organism: Beijerinckiaceae bacterium (assembly GCA_024304885.1). Lineage (GTDB taxonomy): Bacteria > Pseudomonadota > Alphaproteobacteria > Rhizobiales > Beijerinckiaceae > Methylocapsa. The sequence goes on along the minus strand of JALJOM010000008.1, from coordinate 99,961 downwards.
AAGGACCCGGCCCGAGCCGGCCTCGCATCAGCCAAGGCTGTCGCCGCGACTGCGCCGATCGCCAGAACATTTCTGATCAGGAAGCCGCGGCGATCCGACTGTATCGTGTCGTGATCGAGCTCGTTTCTCTCGTCGGCGCTCATTCCCAGACCCTCCCCAGGGTGAAGCTCCGTTCGAGACCGGGGTCGTGGCCCTGAATGCGCGACTGCGAGCGACCTCAAATCGATGATCCTGATCGCTTTCGGCAGTCATTCGCGCGCGTATCGGCCGCCGGACCCAATTCTCGAACGAAGCCCTCGTACCGGGAATCGATCATTCCCGGTGCTAGATCACGATGGCTTTGGACCGAATCGATCCAAAGTGATGAAACGTGATCGATTCCAAAATATTAGAGCGGGATGCGGGCGGAAAACCGCTGTACGCTTTTCCTCATCCCGCTCTAGCCAGCAAACCTTAGCCCTAGCGCGCGATACAAGGAAGTAAATTCTTTACTGCCGATTTCGAGCTACCAGAAATCAAGCCTATAGCTGAGGCTTGTGTTCTCGAGGTGTAAGAGCGCGATGTATATCACATTGCATTTCACGTCAATATACAGAATATTGTCCATACTATGTTTACAATACCGCATTCATGTCGAAACTTGCCTTCTTGCGCGGGCACTCCGTGAAGCTCTGCTGCCCCTCAAAAATCCGACATGCGCCGGTTGAGAACGAAAGCCAAGCTGCTGACGAGAAGCGTGAGCGCGACGAGGATCAACCCGAGCCCCAATGCCAGCGCCAGGTCACCCCGGCTCGTCTCGAGCGCGATCGTCGTCGTCATGGTTCGGGTGTGGCCGCGGATGTTGCCGCCGACCATCATGATCGCGCCGACCTCGGCGATCGCGCGGCCGAAGGCCGCGAGAAACACGGTCACGAGCGCGCCACGCGCAGCCGCGATCAAGAGCGAGACGGACTGGAGCCGGCTCGACCCGAGCACCACGAGCGAATCCCGATAGTCGGTCCAATAGGTCTCGGTCGCCCGATAGGACAGGACGACGACGATCGGCAAGGTCAAGAGCACCTGGGCGAAGACCATCGCCTCCCAGGTAAAGAGCAGGCCGAGGCCGCCGAGCGGTCCCGCACGCGAGAGCACGAGATAGGCGACGAGCCCGACGACGACGGAGGGCAGGCCGAGCAGCGCGTTGGACACGACGAGCAGAACAGGCCGTGCGGAGAAGCTCTGGATCGCGAGGAAGGTGCCGAGCGGCGCACCGAGGACAAAGGCGAGGCCCGAGGCGGTGAGGCTCACGCGCAGCGACAGCTCGACGGTGCGGAGAAGCTCGCGGTCGCCCACCGCGATCAGCTGCAAAGCTATGAGGAAAGCTTCGCCGAGATCATCCATGAAGTCCGCACTAGAACAGTTTCCGATCCGGCTGAATCGGAAACCGGCTCTACATCCTTGGTTTGTCGCAATTTCGCATCGATGTCGATCACTCGAAACATCGAGATCGATATACGAAGCGGTATCCACTTCGCTGGAAATTGCTCTAGCGGACAGGCGCGCTCCCGTCGAGGGGGAAGAAAACCTGCGCGCCGTTGATCTTGTAGGAGGCGATCGCGGCTTTCCCCGGCGCCGACGTGAGCCACTCGTGCCAGCGCCGCGCGGCCTCGGCTTTCACGCTCGGGTGGCGCGCGGGGTTCACCAGGATCGACCCGTAGGGATTGTAGAGAACAGGGTCCCCCTCGCTCAGGATCACGAGGTTCTGCCGATTCTTGAAGTTCGCCCAGGTGGCGCGGTCGGCGATCACATAGGCGTCGAGCCCGGCGGCGATGTTGAGCGTCGGTCCCATGCCCGACCCGGTCTCGCGATACCATTTTCCGCGCGCATCGGCGTCGATTCCCGCCGCCTTCCAGAGCCGGATCTCCATGCGATGGGTGCCGCTGTCGTCGCCCCGCGAGGCGAAGGGCGCCGCGGCGGCGGCGATCTTGCGCAACGCCTCCTTCGCGTCCTTCACGCCCTTGATCGCGGCGGGATCGCTCCTCGGCCCGATCAGCACGAAATCGTTGAACATGACGTCGCGCCGGTCGATGCCGTGGCCGTCCGCGACGAGCTTGCTCTCGCCTACGCGATCGTGGACGAGCAGCGCATCGGCATCACCCTTGGCGCCCATCGCGAGCGCCTGGCCGGTGCCGACGGCAACGACCTTCACCTCGATGCCGGTCGCCTTTTCGAAGACGGGCAGGATATGGCCGAAGAGGCCGGATTGCTCGGTCGAGGTCGTCGAGGCGAGGATGATCGTGTCCTTCGCCCATGCCGGCGCCCATGCCGGTGTCGCGAGCAGCACCGCAACAAGGAGCAAGAAACGTCGCGCCATCCTTAGCCCCCGCCACCTGGATGCAGCCGAGCCGGCGCGTATCACTCGACGCCATGCCCGAAGAGCCCGATCATGCTATCGGCCCGAGGCGGAAGCAAGGGTGGCGGAAGGTCGCTCGTGCAGTTGCGACGAGTCTGCGAGAGTGCGGCGGCGGTCTCGTCGAGCGCCGGAGGTCGTCGGACCGGCTCGGCCTCGGTGCTCGACATCACGCTTCGGGCACTGGCGCTTCGGCCGTTGGATCGTAGCGGTCGGGCGCCCTCGAGCGGTTTCCGATTCAGCCGGATCGGATACCGCTCCAGAGCATTTTCCAGCGAACCGGACACCGGCTTGCATTTCGGTCTCGATGTTTCGACGGATCGCCATCGATACGAAAATGCGTCAAAGCTACAAAATAGATCTGCATTCCGATTCCATCGGAACGGATAGCGCTCTAGTCCTTGTAGGCTTGAACCTTGGTGATCGCTTCGACCGGAGCGAAGGCGTCCTTGGCGAGCTTGGAATAGAGCTCGGTCAGCTTCGTCACGTAGGCGAGGTGCTCGTCGTAGCACGCCTTGGTATATTCGAGCTGGATCTTGATCGCGCCTTCGAGCGACTTGACTCCGAGCAGCTTCTCGACAAAAGCCGACCCGCTTTCCAGAGACTTCTTCGAATATTCCGTGGACTCTGCGGCAATGACCTGCAGGCCCTTGGCAACGGCCGTGGACGAGCTCGTCAGTGCCTCGAGTTGCTCCTTGCCGTACTTTTGAAGGTCCTCGGATTGATAGGCCATGTGTCTAGCTCCGTGATGGGCGTCGCCGAGCTCGGCTGCGCGGGGAATACGTGAAATTCAGGTATCACGATTGGACTTTGTGCATTGCAACGTCAATATTATGCAGCGCACAAGACCCGTCAAGCCGCTTTCGCGGCGCAATAGTAATTAAGTTCGTCCCTGGCTGCGGCAAATTGTACTGGGCGCCAATCTGAACCCGTCTCGGCCTCGCGTGGAAAGATGTGGTTCCGCGCCCGGGGCACCCTTCGAGCGAGACCCGGCTCCCGCGCGGCACCAACCTGCTCTTGCTCGTGGAATGACCGCGCTCGACCTCGGCTCTACCGAACGTCGATGGACGAAAGCTCTTGGCGCGACGCCGCCAGCTCGTCCGCCGACAGCAGGGCATCGGAGGTGAAGGCACCCACGGCTCGAGCATGCGTCGTGACATCGAGCGCCTCGACCACGAGGATCCCGTCGTGGTCGAGGGTAAAGGTCACGTCGATCTGCGACCGTTCCGGCAAAGGACTTTCGAAGACGACCTCGGCCGTGCCGATGAGCTCGCATGCCTCCAAGGGGACGACATGTTCCTCGCCGGTCATCCTGAGCTTGTTCTGCACGACATTCAGCAAGACGCTCGTCTGTCGATCGGCCACAGTGTAGACAGGGCGGGTGACTTCGGCCGGCAAGGGATCGTCCACCTGAATGAGGTTGATCACCTCGTCCACGTTCGTCTTCTTGTTGAATGTCACCACGCCGAAGCTCTTGGCCGAGACCGGGGTGAAGGCGATCCTGTTCCAGCGGCCGACGGCCTCGGCCGGCATCCCCGTGGCTGCGGCGACCATCTCGATGGCGCGAGCCCGGCTCACCCCGGGCGTCATCGACCTCTCGATCTCCTCGTCGATCTGATACTTGTAGCCGACGAGCGCGGCGCCCTTGGCGACGATTTGATTGGGGTCGCGCCGAAGCAGCTTGCACGAAGGGAACTCCTCGTGCAGGCGCGCCTCGACCTGCGGCATGAAGGTCGAGCCACCCACCAGCAAGATGGTCTCCACCGAAACCCTTTTCTCCCGACCGCGCTCGAGCAGGATCCTGGTCTCGTCGATGGTGCGGTCGAGCCGGTGGCGGGTGACCTTCTCGAAGTCCTCACGGGTCACCTCGAGAGCCACATTGTGGGCGCCGACATTGAGCCTCGTCTTGTAGGTCGTGCACGACGAGAGAGCGATCTTGCATCTCTCGGCCTCGTGGGCGAGATCCTGCACCGCCTGCGGATCGGCGAGGAGCGCATCGACCGGGGCCCCGGTCGCCTCCTCGAGCTTTCGCGCCATGAAGGCGGCGAGGTCGTCGTCCCAATCCTTCCCGCCGAGGTTCTGGTCGCCGACGGTGGCGAGGATCGTGCCGGGGACGCGCAACAGCGTGCCGTCGAACGTGCCGCCCCCGAGGTCGTAGACCATGAGGGTCTCCCCCTCCTTCGCATCCACCCCGAAGGCGAAGGCGGCGGCCATGGGCTCGGGAACGACGAAGCGCACGTTCAGGCCGGCGATCGTGCCGGCTTGTCGCGTCGCCTCCTTTTCCACATTGCCGAAATAGGCCGGGCAGGTGATGACGACATCCTCGATCGTCTCGCCGAGCACTTGCTCCGCGTCACCGACCACCTTCCGCAGGATCAGGGCCGAGACATCCTGGGGCCGATAGGTCCGCCCGTGAAGCTCGCGCGACCACAGAGCATCACCCATGTGGCGCTTCACGGCCTCCACGACGAGGTCCGGAGCGACCTTGGCGACGTCCTTGGCGACCTGGCCGACGACGATGTTGCTCGAAGACTCGAAATAGACCACGGAGGGTGTGGTGAGCGCATTCTCGGAGTTGGGGACGACGATGGGCCGGCCGTGCTCGTCGACATAGGCGATGCACGAGTAGGTGGTGCCGAGATCGATCCCGAAGACTCGTTTCGCTTCCATCGCGGACTCCGTTCACGTGCCGGATGCGTGTCGCATCGAAACGGTCGCAGGCGGCGGAGCAAAGCGACCCGGCCTTGCGGGGGTGCGACGGCTCGAGGCTTCGCCGCGAGGCCTTCGACCCGAGCCGATCGTCGATCGGGGCGCTCGAGTGCTTTCCGATCCGACGAAAACGGAAAGCACCGCTATTTTCTCGTCTTGTCGCAATTTCGCATCGATGTCGCTGTTGCGAAACATCGCCAGCGAAAGGCGAACCGGGTCCGGTTCGCTGGAAATTGCTCTAGATCACGATGACTTTGGATCGAATCGATCCAAAGTCATCGTGATCGATTCCAAAAGTTCAGAGCGGGATGCGGGCGGAAAACCGCTGTACGATTTTCCTCATCCCGCTCTGGGCGTCGTCAGGCGACCCGAGAGCGACGTTCGATAATCTCGGTCGCGAGCTTGGAATAGAGCGCGCCGATCCTCGTCAGATGCGTGACGAAATCGACGTAGGACGTCTTGGCATATTCCGACTGGATCAGGATCGCACTCTCGAGCGACTTGGCGCCGAGGAGCTTCTTCACGAAGGCGGAGCCGTTCTCCACGGATCTCCTCGAATAGTCGGTCACTTCCGCGACAATGGTTTGATAGCTCGTCGTGGTGCCAGTCGCCGCGAGGGCGATCAGCTGAATCTCCGCCGTTTCGATCACGGGCGCCGCGGCAGCGACCACCTCGACCGGGGCCGGAACAGGCGCTTCCTCGGCCGCGGGCGCTTCGGTCACGGCCGGAGCGATGTCCTGGGCCCCTACAGCAGCCTCGATCGCGAGCGCGGCTTCGGTCACGTCCGTGGTCCGACCCTCGGCATCGATCGCCGCCTCGGCCGGCGCCGGAACCACGGCCTCCTCCTCGACCTTCACCGAGGCCTCGTCCTTGGGTGTCCCCCGAGCAGGTTGCTTGGCTCTGGCCATGTCGTCACATCCTTGGTTGAGGGCAGCGACTCGCCGCAGGCGCGGCGCGATCGTGCGGCGCGGCTTCGTTCCGTTGCGCGAGTCTATACCGCAGAGCACAATCAGGTCAATTTTTATATCGCAGCGCAACAAAGCAAGCGGTTAGGGCCGGTCCTCGATTCTCGTCCACGCACCCGAGGCCGCTCGCTGCATCGCCTCCCAGAGCGCCGCGACGTCCTCGCGCTCGGTCGCGAGCGCGCCGATCGAGACGCGCACCATCCAGCGCCCGTCGAGCTGCGCCGGCGTCAGATAGGCGAAGCCGGATCGATTGATCGCCTCGACCCAGGCGAGCGTATGGTGGTCGAGCGCGGCGCCCTCGAGGCCCGGCGGCGCATGGCGCACGCAGACCGTCTGGAGGGTCACGGGCGTGAGCACCCGCCAATCCTCCGCCGCGGCGACAGCGGCGGCGAGCCAGCGCGCATTCTCCATGTCGCGCCGCAGCCGCCGGCGCAAGCCCTCCACGCCCTGCTCGCGGATCGCCCACCAGAGCTTCAACGCGCGGAACCGCCTCCCGAGCGGAATGCCGAAGTCGCGCAGATTCCTCACCTGGCCATCGACGGAGGACTGCAGGAAGCTCGGGTTCGTCGACATGACCCGCACGAGATGCTCGGGGTCGCGCACATAATAGAGCGAGCAGTCGAAGGGTGCCCCGAGCCATTTGTGCGCATTGATCACGAGGCTGTCGGCGCCCTCGATGCCCTCCCACAGAGGCCGGCATTCGGGCAGGATCATCGCGCCGCCGGCCATGGCGGCATCGACATGGAGCCACAGGCCGTATCGTCGAGCAATCGCCGCGATCTCGGCGACGGGATCGATCGCCGTCGTCGCCGTGGTGCCGCAAGTCGCGACCACGGCACAGGGCTTGGCCCCCGCCGCGAGATCGGCCTCGATGAGCCCCGTGAGCGCCCCGGCCTCCATCGCATAGGTGCCGTCGCAAGGAACGACGCGCAGGCTCTCGCGGCCGAATCCGGCGAGCAGCGCCCCCTTGTCGACCGAGCTGTGGCTATGCGCCGAGACATAGACCGTGAGCGGGCGCGTCGCGGCCTGCAGACCGCCCCGCGCGAGCGCATAATCCGTCGCGCGCTCGCGCGCGCAGATCAGCGCGACGAGCGTCGCGGTCGAGGCCGTGTCCCCGATGACCCCCGACCAATTTTCCGACAGACCCACCATCTGGCGGAACCAGCCGGTGACGACCTCCTCGATCTCGGTGAGCGCCGGGCTCGATTGCCAGGAGAGCCCGATCACCCCGAGCCCCGTGCTCACGAGGTCGGCGAGCACGCCGACGGGCAGCGCATTCGCCGGGAAGAAGCCGAAGAAGCGCTTGTGCTGCCATTCGGTCACGCCCGGCATCACGATACGGTCGAGATCGGCGAGCAGGGCCGCCATCGGCTCCGCTTCCTCGGGCGGCTCCCTCGGCAAGAGCGTGGCGATCTCGCCGGGCTTCACCTGAGCCTGCACCGGCCGCTCGTGGCGGCGCGCCTGCAGGTCGGCGAGCCAGTCGATCAGCTTGTGGCCATAGGCGCGAAACTCCTCGGGGCTCACGGAGCGGCGCTCGCGGCCTTGCCACAGGGGGCGCGCGGCGCAATAAGGCCTGCCGACCGCGCACCCATGTTCACCGTATCCGCTTGTCGTCTCCGAAGCCTGTGTCGCGGGGCAACCCAGGTTTCGGAGGCGGCGGATACTCGAGGATCCCCAGTCCGATGGCTCACTTTCCGGCCCGTGTCTTTTCCGGCGTGCAGCCGACCGGCAACCTGCATCTCGGCAATTATCTCGGCGCGATCGTCAAGTTCGTCGAGCTGCAGCGCACGCACGAATGCATCTATTGCGTCGTCGATCTCCATGCGATCACCTTGCCGCAGAAGCCCGCGGAATTGAAGGCGAGCATCCGCGAGGTGACGGCCGCCTTCATCGCCGCCGGGATCGACCCCCGCGCGCACATCGTCTTCAACCAGAGCCAGGTCGCCGAGCATGCCGAGCTCGCCTGGGTCTTCAATTGCGTGGCGCGGATCGGCTGGCTGAACCGCATGACCCAGTTCAAGGAGAAGGCCGGCAAGGACAAGGAGAATGCCTCGGTCGGGCTCTATGCCTATCCCTGCCTGATGGCAGCCGACATCCTCGTCTATCGCGCGACCCATGTCCCGGTCGGCGAGGACCAGAAGCAGCATCTCGAGCTCTCCCGCGACATCGCGCAGAAGTTCAACCTCGATTTTTCCGAATCGATCGCCGCCTGCGGCCACGGCGACGCCTTCTTTCCTCTGCCCGAGCCCTTGATCCAAGGCCCGGCGACGCGCGTCATGAGCCTGCGTGACGGCTCGAAGAAAATGTCGAAGTCGGATCCCTCCGACTATTCGCGGATCAATCTCTCGGACGACGCCGAGACGATCGCGCAGAAGGTGCGCAAGGCCAAGACCGATCCCGAGCCTCTGCCCTCCGAGGTCGAAGGCCTCGCCCGAAGACCCGAGGCGGAGAACCTCGTCGGAATCTTCGCGGCGCTGAACGGGGAGACGAAGCAGGGCGTCCTGAAGAGCTTCGGCGGGGCACAATTCTCGGCCTTCAAGTCGGCCTTCGTCGATCTCGCGGTGGCGAAGCTCGGCCCGATCGGCAACGAGATGAAACGCCTGAACGCCGATCCCGCCTATATCGACAATGTGCTGAGGGACGGCGCCGATCGCGCCCGTGGGATCGCGCAGAAGAACATGGCCGCGGTGAAGGATATCCTGGGCTTCGTGCGGTAGGGCACCACGACAACGACTTGGAAAGCGATGGCCGAAATTCATCGACTGAAGCCAGGGGACGACCGCCTGTTCGCAGGCATGCTCGATCTCTTCGGGTCTGCCTTCGGTGACCCCGAGACCTACGGGGCCAAGCGGCCCGGCTCGGCCTATATCGGGCAGCTCCTCGCCAATTGCGCCTTCGTCGGCCTCGTCGCCACCGAGGAAGGCGCCGTTGTCGGGGCTCTCGCGGGCTACGAGCTCCCGAAATTCGAGCAGGAACGATCGGAGTTCTATATCTATGACCTCGCGGTGGCCGGTAGCCATCGACGCCGGGGAGTGGCGACCGCCCTCATCGCCGCGATCCGCGACATCGCCAAGCAGCGCGGCGGCTGGGTGGTCATGGTTCAGGCCGACTACGAGGACGATCCGGCGGTCGCCCTGTACACCAAGCTGGGTCATCGCGAGGAAATATTGCATTTCGACATTCATGTCGTATGAGCGGTCATCATGAAATTGCGATTGCGTGCTTCGGGCACGGATGCGCCGCACCGATGTCGCCGGGGTGCTCGACCCGCCGCGTCTTTGGGCTTCAACCCTGCTTCGCATCGTGCGGCAAAAGGACCTCGCCTCGGCGCGATCTCGGAATCCGCTGGTAGCGGGCAGGAATGCTAGGCCCCGATGCGGCCTCCGAGGCCGGCGCGCGTGCCTCCTTGCTGCGGAACGGGAACGTCCCGCGCTTCGCCGCGGCGCGGGTCTGCATGGCCTTCGGCATGCAGATGCAAAACGTCGCGATCGGCTGGCACGTCTATGCCGTGACGGGCAGCGCACTCGCGCTCGGCCTCGTCGGCCTGTTCCAGTTCCTGCCGACGATCCTGCTCGTGCTCCTCACCGGCCATGCCGCGGACCGGTTCGATCGCCGTCGCATCGCCATCCTGAGCCTCCTGGTCCAGGCCGCGGCCTCGGTCGCGCTCCTCGCCTTCGCCATGGACCCCGGTGCCGGCGTCTGGCCGATCTATGCCCTCGTTTTCGTGCTCGGCGCGGCGCGCGCCTTCTCCGCTCCGGCGCTTTCGGCGCTGTTGCCGAATATCGTCGAGGCCCGGCAGTTTCCCCGCGCCGTCGCGCTCGTCGGCACGATGAACGAGCTCGCGATGTCGGGCGGTCCGGCCGCGGGCGGCCTGCTTCTCCTCTGGAGCAGCGCGGCGCCATTCGCCATCGCCGCCGCCTTGGTGCTCGTCGCCGCGGGATTGCTCCTCGGGCTCGCGGTGCCACGGACCGCGCGGGCGCACGCCGCGACCCCGGACGTCGGCAGGCTCCTCGGCGGCTTCGTCTATCTCGGCAGGAACCGTTTCCTTCTCGCCACGATATCTCTCGACCTTTTTGCCGTGCTGCTCGGCGGCGTCACCGCGCTCCTGCCGATCTATGCGCGCGACATTCTTCTCGTCGGTCCCGCGGGCTATGGGCTCTTGCGCGCCGGGCCGGCCGTCGGCTCGCTCGTCGTCGGCGCCGCTCTCGCGCAATGGCCGCTGCGCCGCCATGTCGGAGCCATCATGCTCTGGTGCGTCGCGGGCTACGGGGCCGCGACTCTCCTCTTCGCCGTCTCGACGTCCTTCACTCTCTCGATGGCGGCGATGGTGGCGCTCGGCGGCTTCGACATGGTGAGCGTCGTCATCCGCCACACGATGGTCCAGATCGCGACGCCGGACGAGATGCGCGGGCGCGTCAGCGCGATCAATTTCGTCTTCATCGGCGCGTCGAACCAGCTCGGCGATTTCGAGTCGGGCGTCGCGGCGGCCTTGCTCGGCGCGGTCGGGGCCGCGCTCCTCGGCGGGACGGGCACGATTCTCGTCGTCTTGCTCTGGGCCTGGCTCTTTCCGGAGCTGCGTCGCGCCGACGAGCTCGGGCCGAAGCCGAGCTGACGGTGTCTCGCGCCATGCTCGCCTGCGAAGCGGCTCAGTAGAGCCCGCCGGTGCCGGTGCCGACGAGGCGGTCGGCGTCGGGCTGGATCGCCTGGGCGCGTGGCGAGGAATCGCCCGCCGCATAGGTGTCGGGCGGCGCGGTCCCCGGCTTGAAGGCCTCGAGGATCGAGCCCTGTCCCGTCGAGCGCAGGCCGCTCTTCGCGTTGACCGAGATCAGCTTGATGCCCGGGGGCACGCGGAACGGCACGTCCGGCTTGTCCTTCAGCGCCATCGTCATGAAGTCGCGGAAGATCGGCGCCGCGAACTGCGAGGCCTGCGCCGAGCCGCCGAGCGAGCGCGGCTGGTCGTAGCCCACGAAAACCCCGACCGCGAGGTCGGGCGAGAAGCCGATGAACCAGAGGTCCTTCGCCTCGTTGGTCGTGCCGGTCTTGCCGGCGAGATGCTTGCCGACCGCCTTGACCCTCTGGCCGGTCCCGCGCTGGACCACGCCTTCCATGATCGAGGTGATCTGATAGGCGGTGAGCGGATCGAGGACCTGCTCGCGCCGGTCGATGAGCCGCGGCTCGGCCTGGTTCTGCCAGCTCGGGGCGTCGCAGCCTTGGCAGGTCCGCTCGTCGTGGCGGTAGATCGTGTGGCCGGACCGGTCCTGGATCCGGTCGATGAAGGTCGACTTGATCCTCTTGCCGCCGTTGCAGAGCATCGAATAGGCCGTCGTCATCCTGAGCAGCGTGGTCTCGCCGGAGCCGAGCGACATGGCGAGATAGATCGGCGGATCGTCGTAGATTCCGAAACGCTTGGCATATTCGGCGATGAGCGGCATGCCGACGTCCCGCGCGAGCCGCACCGTCATCTGGTTGACCGAGTGCTCGATGCCGTAGCGCAGGGTGTGCGGGCCGCTCGACTTGCCCTCGAAATTGTCCGGCCGCCAGGGCGGCAGGCCCGGACCCTGATCGATCTCGATCGGGGCGTCGATGACGATGGAGGAGGGCGTATAGCCGTTGTCGAGCGCGGTCGCATAGACGATCGGCTTGAACGAGGAGCCCGGCTGGCGATAGGCCTGGGTCGCCCGGTTGAACTCGGACTGGTCGAAGGAGAATCCGCCGACCATGGCGAAGACCCGGCCCGTATGCGGGTCCATCGCGACGATCGCGCCGCCGACCTCGGGAATCTGGCGCAGCCGGTATTGCCCCGGCTTGCCGTCGAGCGGCTCGGCATAGACGACGTCGCCCGGCACGAGCGAGGCGCGCGAGCCGGTTCCGCGGGTCCATTTCAGGCCGGCATTGGTCAGCGTGGCGACCTCGCGCTCGCGCTCGACCTCGCCGGATTTCTCGCGCCGGGGCTGCAGGCCGATGCGCGCCGACTGGTCCGCGAGGTCGAGGATGACGGCGAGCCGCCACGGCGCGACATCGCCGAGCGCGGGAATCTCGGCGAGCGGCACGCCCCAGTCGTGGCTGATGTCGATGTGGCGCATCGGGCCGCGGAAGCCGTGCGCCTCGTCGTAGCGCACGAGGCCGTCGACCAGCGCGCGGCGCGCCATCAGCTGCATCTTGGGATCGAGCGTGGTGCGGACCGAGAGGCCGCCCTCGTAGAGCTTCTTCTCGCCGTAGCGCTCGCCGAGCTCGCGGCGGACCTCCTCGGCGAAGAAGCCGGCGGCGAAATCATTGGGGGAGAGGACCCGCGGATTGACGCCGAGCGGCTCGGCCTTCGCCTTCTCCCCGACATCGCGGGCGAGGTGACCGTTCTCGACCATGCGATCGATGACCCAGTTGCGCCGCTCGATCGCCCGCTCGCGATTCTGGAACGGGTGATAGTTCGACGGCGCCTTGGGCAGCGCGGCGAGATAGGCGGCCTGGGCCACGGTGAGCTCGTGGACGGACTTGCCGTAATAGTTCAGGGCCGCGGCGGCGACCCCGTAGTTGCCGAGGCCTAGGTAGATCTCGTTCAGGTAGAGCTCGAGAATCTTGTCCTTGGTATAGGCGCTCTCGATCCTGAACGAGAGGATGGCCTCGCGGATCTTGCGCTCGAACGAGCGCTCGTTGGTCAGGAGGAAGTTCTTGGCGACCTGCTGGGTGATCGTCGAGGCGCCCTGGACCCGCCGCCCGCCCTGGCCGAGCACGATCAGGGCCCGGACGATGCCTTCGGGATCGATGCCGGCATGGGTGTAGAAATGCTTGTCCTCGGCCGAGATGAAGGCCTCCTTCACGAGCGGCGGGATGGCCGAGATCGGCAGGTAGAGGCGCCGCTCGCGCGCATATTCGGCCACGAGCGACCCGTCGCTCGCGTGGACGCGAGTCATGATCGGAGGCTCGTAGGTCTTGAGCTGGGAATAGTCGGGCAGGTCCTGGGTGTATTGGTAGAGCAGGAGCCCGGCGACACCGGCACCGACGACGAACAGAAGCGCCGTGGTCGCGAACAGGAAACCGATGAACCGGGCGATCAAACGCATGAAATAGGGTCCCTCGTGCTCCGCGGGCCGCTGCCCCCGTCACCTTCGATGAAAATGCCGACCGGTCTCCCTGCAGCGGGGACCGGCTCGGCGGGCGAGGCGTCGCCTCGGCGTCGCGGCCCTAGCGGCGCTCCGGCCGGCAGTGTTTCACGCCGAACCGTCGGAAACCGGTTCCCTCGCTCTCCGGATCGACAGGGAGGCGGCTCGGAATCCGCCGGTGCGCCGAGTATTCGCGGTCCGGTGCGCGAGCGGGTCTCCGGCCCGCCGGAAGATGCTTTAGGGCCGGATCCTTGCGGCTCCTTTATGTTGAAACTTTGTCCCTTGCTGGAGCGTAGCCGGCGTTCGGAAGCGCGCCGACGACGCCATGACGTGCACAATATAGAGAGCCGCGGCGCGAAAGACGAGCAGTGTCGCATTCCGACCTTGCCCCGGCATGGGATCGGGGCAGGCGCATCATGCGACGCGGCGGGAGGCGAAGGTCATGCCGTCGCTCGTGTGAACGAAGCCGACGCGCGCCCGCGCGCGCTGATACTCGGGGCGCAGCCAGCGCACGAGCCCGCGCCCTTCGGATCGCGCAAGCCTGTCCATTGATGCTTTTGTAACCAAGACGTGCCAAGCAAGGGAGAGCGACAACCTGGACGTGTAATGGTGAGCTTTCCTCGTGCGATACTTGAGCGGTTTCCGATCCAGCAGAATCGAAAACCAGCTCTAGATCCTTGTTTTGTCGCAATTTCGCGACGCGAAGTGGTATCCACTTCGCTGGAAATTGCTCTAGCGCTCTGCCTCCTCCTCGCCGCGCCGCTTTCCTGCACCGCCGATCCGGCTCCGGTCGTGCATTATGCGCCGGAGGAGAATCTCGAGCGGATCGATGTCGCGCTCATCGACCGCGCCCGCACGAGACTCGACATGGCCGCCTATGTCCTGACCGACTGGCCGGTCATGCAGGCGCTCGACCGCGCCGGGAGGCGAGGCGTCGCGGTGCGGCTCTATCTCGACGGAGGCTCGATGCTCGATCGCGCGCCGGTCGCGCCGCTGCGCGCCCTCCTCGCCAACCCGGGCGTGACGATCAAGGTGAAGCGCGCGGGCGCGCCCCTGATGCATCTGAAGTCCTATCAGGTCGATGGGCGGTGGCTCCGCACCGGAGCCGCGAACTTCTCGGCCTCGGGCCTGAAGCGCCAGGACAATGATCTCATCGTCATCGAGAGCCGGGCCGCGGTCGCGGGCTTCCTGCGCCGGTTCGAGACGATCTTTGCCGCGGCCGAGGCGTTTCCGGCTCGCACCCAATGGAGTGAAAGCGAGGACCCGCGGCCGCGTCGCGGGCGCGCCAGACGCAACGCGGGCTTGCCGCCCGCGGCGGTCCCGGACTGAGGGCCGGTCCGGCGCATTCCGGCTTACGGCTTTCGAGCGTAAGGTGGCGGGACGGGCAAGAGTCGAGCCGGGTGCAATGGACCCGATGACAGCCTCGGCTATCACGCTCTTTGTCGGAAAGGGAAGCCGCATGCCGAGCCAGGAGAACGACAGGCCGAAGGTCATCGCGCTTCCGCCTTTGATCCTCGCGGCGGCGCTGGCCTCGGGCTTCGGGCTCGAGGCCTTGTGGCCGCTGGGCTTGCCGGCCTCGGACCTCGCCCGTCCCGCGGGAGTCCTCGTGGTCGTCGCGGCGATCGGCATCGCGGGGCTCGCCGCGCGGGAGATGGTGGCAGCCGGCACGAACCTCGACGTCCGCAAGCCCGCCCGCACGATCGTAACGACAGGGGTTTTCGCGCTGAGCCGCAACCCGATCTATCTTGCGATGGTTCTGCTCTGCCTCGGCATCGCGCTGATCGCCGGCTCGCTCTGGCTTCTCCTCGTGACGCCGGTCTTCGCCGCGATCCTGCACCATGGCGTGATCGCGCGAGAGGAAACCTATCTCGAAGCCAAGTTCGGCGCGGACTACTCGCGCTACAAGGCCCGCGTGCGCCGCTGGATTTGAGGTGGCGGCGCATGCACTCGCCCTTGCTGATTCCGACCCGCCGGCACATTCTCGGCCAGATCGTTGCCTGCCTCGTCCCGCTTCCGGCCCGCGCGGAAGCTCCCTCGGGAGCCGGCGCGTTGCGCGTTGTCGAGGCGCGCGAAGCCACGCTGCAGCTTCTGCCGGAGCCGGCGAAAGCGACCCCGCTCCTAGGATTTGACGGGAGCATCCCTGGGCCGCTCCTGCGCTTCGAGCAAGGCGACGACATCGCGCTGCGCCTCGTGAACAAGCTCGACGAGCCCGTGACCTTCTCGCTCCAGGGCCTGCGCGTGCCCAATGCCATGGCCGGGATCGCCGGGCTGACGCAGCCCGCCGTCGCGCCGGGATCGAGCTTCGACTATCGGTTCACGGCGCGGGAGTCCGGCCTCTCCTGGTATCAGTCCCATGTGTTGCCGAGGACCGCGGAGCAGATCGGCAAGGGCCTCGCCGGCGCGCTGATCGTGGACGAGGCAAAGCCGCCGCCGGTCGATCGCGGCATGTTGCTCTTCCTCGCCGAATGGTCGCTCGACGCCGAGGCGCGGGCGCTCGTCGGTCCGACCGGCGACAGCGCGGGCGCACCGCTTCTCACCGTCAATTCACGACCGGTCCCGCTGCGCGAAGTCGTGGCGCCGCGATCACGCATGAGGCTGCGCATCGCGAGCACCATCGCGTCTGAGGTGCTGCCGATCGGGTTTACCGGGGCGCGGCCCCTGGTCCTCGCCGTGGACGGCGCGCCTTGCGAGGCTTTCGAGCCCGCGCGCGGAACCCTTCCCGTCGGCCCCGGCGCCCTCTACGACGTCATGCTCGATGTGCCGAGCGCGCCAGGCATGGAGGCGAGTGTCGTGGTGCGGGGGAATCCAGACCTGCCTCTCGTTACCTTCAAAACGGAGGGCGAGCCGCGCGCCGAGCTCCCGCCCATCGCCTCCCTCGAGCCCATTCCCTCGCTGCCGACGAAAATCAAGCTCGAGGCCGCGCGCCGCGCCGACCTCGTGATCGAGGCCGCCGAGAACGCCGGGTCCTGGAAGCTGAACGGTGCCGCCGTCACCGGATTTCCGGAGAAGCCGATCTTCAGCGTCAAGCGCGGCACGCCGGTCTCGCTCGGCTTCGTCAATCGGACGAGCGCCGTCCACCACATGCGCGTGCACGGCCACTACATGCGGATTCTCCACGGTCTCGACGACGGCTGGGAGCCCTATTGGCGCAATTGCGTGCTGGTGCCGCCCGGCAAGACGAAGCGGGTCGCCTTCGTCGCCGATGCGACCGGCAAATGGCCGATCGAAGGCCTCATGCACGAGGCCCGGTCCCGTGGCCTCGCCACCTTCTTCGAGGTGACGTGACTTTGTCGCAAGTGCGCGCGGCTCGCGAGCCTCGTCCGACGGCCGCGCCGCGGGCTATGCCCCCTTCGCCTTCGATGGCTTTGCTGCCGTTTTCTTCGCGGCTGCCTTTGCGGGCTTCGGCGCGTCGGGCTCGAACGGCGGGGTGTCCTCGTCCTCGACGGATGTGCCTTTCGCCTTCGCGGGTGCCTTGGCCTTGGTCGCAGCAGGACCGGCCTTCTTCTTGGCCGGCCCCGCCGCCGCCGCCTTGTCCTCGATCAGGCGGAGTGCCTCCGCGAGCGTGATCGTCTCGGGCGACATGCCCTTCTTCAGCGTCGCATTGGTCTTGCCGTGGCTGACATAGGGGCCGAAACGCCCCTCGCGCACGAGAATCTCGCCGCCGTCCGGATGCGCGCCGAGGCTACGCCCTTGCGCCGCCGCCTTGCCCTCGCCCTTCGCCGCCAGGAGCGCGAGGGCCGCGTCCAGAGTCACCGTGGTCGGGTCCGCGTCGCGCGGCAGCGTGGCGTTGACCTTGCCGTGATTGACATAGGGTCCGAAGCGCCCGGCCTTGAGCGTGACGGGGCCGCCTTGCGGATGCTCGCCGAGCACCCGTGACGGCGCGCTCTCGGAGCTTCCGAAGCGCCGCCCGGTGAGGCCGCTCTCCTTGGCGACGACGAGGTCGATGGCGCGATTGGCGCCGATCTCGAGGACATCGTCGTCCTTGCCGAGATTCGCGTAAGTCTTGCCGTGCTGGACATAGGGGCCGAAGCGCCCGATCCCGGCGAGGATCGGATCGCCTGTCTCGGGATGGCGGGCGACCTCGCGCGGCAAGGACAAGAGCGCGACGGCCTTCTCGAGGTCGAGATCGGCCGGCGACATGCCCTTCGGGACCGAGACGCGCTTCGGCTTCTCGCCGCCGCCCTGCTGGAGATAAGGCCCGAACCTCCCGTCGCGGAGCGAAATCTCCTCCTCCGTGTCGGGATGGAGGCCGAGAACCTTGACCCCGTTCCCGCTGTCCCCCTCGCCGTCCCCGTTTCCGGTGGCGAGCGTTCGGGTGAACTTGCACTCGGGATAGTTGGAGCAGCCTATGAAGGCGCCGAACTTCGAGATCTTCAACGACAGGAGCCCGTCGGCGCAGGCGGGGCACGCGCGGGGATTGGTCCCGTCCTCCTTGGCCGGAAAGATGTGCGGTCCGAGCAGCTCGTTCAGGCTGTCGAGGACTTCCGAAGTGCGCAGATCCTTGGTCCCGGCGAGGGCGCTCGAGAAATCCGCCCAGAAGTCGCGCAGCACTTCCTTCCAGTCGATCTCGTGGTTCGAGACGAGGTCGAGCTTCTCCTCGAGACCGGCGGTGAAGTCGTATTCGACATAGCGCTTGAAGAAGCTTTCGAGAAAGGCCGTGACGATCCGGCCCTTGTCCTCCGGGACGAGGCGCTTCTTCTCGATGCGGACATAGTCGCGGTCTTTCAGCACCGCGAGGGTCGAGGCATAGGTCGAGGGCCGCCCGATGCCGAGCTCCTCCATGCGCTTGACGAGCGTCGCCTCGGTGAAGCGCGGCGGCGGCTCGGTGAAGTGCTGGGCGATCTCGATTCTGTCCTTGCCGAGCCGCTCGGCTTCCCGCATCGGCGGCAGGCGCGCGCTCTCCTCGTCCTCCTCGTCGTCGCGGCCTTCCTGATAGAGCTTGAGGAACCCGTCGAAGCGCACCACCTGACCGGTGGCCCGGAGGTCGAGCCGGCGTGCCCCGGCCTCGGCCAGGATATCGACGCTCGTGCGCTCGAGCTCGGCCGATTCCATCTGGCTCGCGATGGTCCGGATCCAGATCAGCTCGTAGAGCTTCGCCATCTCGGGGTCGAGGCTGCGGCGGACATGGGCCGGCAGGCGCGCGACATCGGTCGGGCGGATCGCCTCGTGCGCCTCCTGGGCGTTCTTCGCCTTCACGGAATATTTGCGCGGCGCCTTCGGCACGTAGTCGGGGCCGAATTCCGTGCCGATCACTTTCCGCGCGGCCGTGATCGCCTCGGGAGCGAGATCGACCCCGTCGGTGCGCATATAAGTGATGAGGCCGACCGTCTCGCCGTCGATCTC
Organism: Beijerinckiaceae bacterium; assembly: GCA_024304885.1. Lineage (GTDB taxonomy): Bacteria > Pseudomonadota > Alphaproteobacteria > Rhizobiales > Beijerinckiaceae > Methylocapsa. The sequence continues at coordinate 81,458 of JALJOM010000008.1, read as the reverse complement.
GATGCCCTCGTAGAGGCGCTGAGCGAGCTGCATGCAGCGCGCCGGAGCGAGGCCGAGCTTGCGCGAGGCCTCTTGCTGCAGGGTCGAGGTCGTGAACGGCGCGGCGGGATGGCGCTTGGCGGGCTTCGACTCGATCTTCGCGACCGAGAATTGCGCGGCCTCGAGCGCGGCCTCGAAGGCGCGCGCCTCCTCTCCGGTGCCGACATCGAGGCGCGTGATCTTCCGGCCGTCGGCACCGACGAGACGGGCGGTGAAGGGCGCGCCGGCCGCCGTCTTCAGTTGCGCGAGGATCGACCAATATTCGCGCGCGACGAACTTCTCGATCTCGAGCTCGCGGTCGCAGACGAGCCTGAGCGCGACCGACTGGACCCTGCCTGCCGAGCGTGCGCCCGGCAGCTTGCGCCAGAGCACCGGCGACAGGTTGAAGCCGACGAGATAGTCGAGCGCGCGGCGGGCGAGATAGGCATCGACGAGGGCGGTGTCGATCTCGCGCGGCGATTTCATCGCCTCGAGGATCGCGGATTTCGTGATCGCGTTGAAGACGACGCGCTCGACGGGCTTGTCCTTCAGGACGCGCTTCGCCTTCAAGACCTCGAGAACGTGCCAGGAGATCGCCTCGCCTTCGCGATCGGGGTCGGTCGCGAGGATGACCCGGTCGGCGTCCTTCACCGCCTTGGCTATGTCGGAAAGCCGCTTCGCCGCCTTGGCATCGACGTCCCAGAGCATGGCGAAATCGGCCGCGGGATCGACCGAGCCGTCCTTGGCGGGCAGGTCGCGCACATGACCGTAGGACGCGTGAACCTCGTAGCCTTTGCCGAGGTATTTGTTGATGGTCTTGGCCTTCGCCGGCGATTCGACGATGACGATATTCATGGGCGAAGGTCCCCGTATTCACGCGCGCGGCTGGCCGCCTCGACCGAAGTCGAGACCCTCCCGGCTTCCGCCCGCGTGCTGCATTCTTCAATAATTTCGCATCCTCGGGCCGCGAACCGCCATTCGGCTCGCTCCGGAATGCCCGGGCCAGATAATACGGAATTCATCACGGCTTGCAGGCGTCACCTCGTCGCGACCGGAGACCTCGCCGATCACGACCATTCGATGCCATGAGGTGCCGAAGGGGTGGCCCGGCCGGGGCGAGACCTCGTTCGCGAGCTTGCGAGCGAGGCGTTGCTCCTTGCTTTCCGGGCGGGAAGATGGAGGAGGGACCGGCTTCGAGTCAAATTCGCCTGCCCGCTCCAGGGACCGCGAGCAAACCTCGGCGCCGATGCGACGACACCCCCCGCTCGCAAGAGTCCGAGGTTTCGTCAGGCCGTCGGAGCCGCTCTCGCTTCACGCAGGGCTTTGCGCAATCCGGACAGCATGACGAACTGCTGCACGACCGTGATCACGGTGCTGCCGATCAGCAACCCCACGAGGCCGAACATGGTCGCGAGAGGATAGATGCTGACGATGGTGAGCGTGAAACCGATCACATAGGAGACGAAGCTCGGGCGTGTGCGCGCGGTGGTCAGCAATCCGATCCCCAGCGGGAACTCGAACGAAGCCACGTAAGCCCAGAGCGCGCCCCAGACAAGGACATAGCCGTACCCCTCGTATTTCGAGCCGTAGAGGAGATGAAGCCAGAGCTCGGGTGCAGCTGCAAGGGCGATGCAGTAGATGCCCGTGAGGGTCGTGACCACGAATCCCATTTGGACGAGGTAGGGCACGAGGCGCTTCGCGCCTTCGTCCGCGAAATGCCGGGCGGCTTGCTGCGGAATCACGTTCTGAAGCGCTTGCCGGAAGACATAGGGTACGTTCTCGAGAACCCCGGCGGCGCGCAAGGCGCCGACGGAGGCGGGGCCCAGCACGAGTCCCGGCAGCATGTAGAAGGCCAGGTTGGAGACTCCGGTCAAGAGCGACGATCCGACCAGCCAGCTCGTGAAATGCCAATTGCGCCGAAACTGCCGAAGCACGTATCTCGGCGCCAATCGGGCGCCCTCGAAACGTGGAGGGAATGCGACGACCGCGGCGGCCGCGGTCGCGGCCGTGACCCAAAGAATGTCGGCGCTGCTCTCCAGCCCGAAGAGAAAGCCCAGCGCGAGCACGGCGACCTGACCGCCATAGCGCAGCACGTCGCTGACGAGCGCGGCGACCGGCTTGCCCTCGGTGAAAAGGAGCCGCCGTTGGAACTCCTGTATCTGGCTGCTGGCGCAGACAGCGCCGAGCGCCAATGCGAAGGAGACCGGTACCGGCTCGGAAAAAATATATAGTCCCAAAGGCACGGCGCAGGCTGCGATCGCGACCGCGCAGGAGGACGTGAACACGAATTGCTGCGACAACAAATCCGAGAAAAACTTGCCCCTCTCATTGCTGGGCTTTTGTGGCCCGAGGCTGATCAGCGGATACAAGATCAACGCGGACTGAAGCCCCGCAAAGAATATGGCGATCATCCAGGCAATCGAATAGACCCCGAACTCGGTCTTCGACAGATGCCTGGCAATCAGCACCGTCGAGACGAACGAGGATCCGCTGACGACGGCCTGATCGACGAGGGGCAGGACGAGATGACGCTTGATCACGAACCGAGTCCTCGCGGGGCCTGGCAGGGATGGAACAGGTCGACAAGTCTTCGACCGGGGAGGGAGCGACCGTTACGATCGCGCGGGGCACCCGATCGCTCGTCCGCACGGCATCACGCGCGCGAGTAGACGAGTAGGAAGGCGCGACGGCAAGGCGGGCTTGTGCCGGCGGAACGAAGCGGAAAAGCGAATTCGTCGCGTTGCTTCCCCGTTCCGGCGCACGACGAGCCTGTCGATACATTCCGGGTTCGATAAATGCTGTGGGTGACAGATACGTCACGATGCGAGTGCGTGAGACGGACCGGCAAGTCGCTTCCGTCGTCTGCGCGGGCGCGGAAGCGAGGCCTCTCACCGCATCGGCTCGAAGGCACGCGCAAGACCAAGCCGTAATATAGTGCCCGGGTCAAGGTACAAATCGCGCTCTCGGTCGAGCACGCCGGCGCAGGTCCGAGCTTGCGGCCGTGGGGCTTCCCGGCTCGGCCGGGCCGGCAAGACCTCACCCGCCCATCTTGGCGACGAGGGCGTCGGAAATCTCGAAATTGGCATAGACGTTCTGCACGTCCTCGTTGTCCTCGAGCAGGCCGACGAGACGCAGGATCTTCTCGCCGGCCTCGTCGTCGACGCCGACCGTGTTCTGCGGCCGCCAGACGAGGCCGACCTTGCGCGGCTCGCCGAACCGCGCCTCGAGCCCCTGGGCGACGTCGCGAAGCCCCTCGATCGAGGTGAGGATCTCGTGGCCGTCGGGGGTCGACACGACGTCCTCGGCACCGGCCTCGATCGCGGCCTCGAGCATGGCGTCCTCGGTCGCCGCGGCGGCGGCATATTCGATGAGCCCGACATGATCGAACATGAAGGAGACCGCGCCCGTCTCGGCGAGCGACCCGCCGGCCTTGGTGAAGTAGGAGCGGACCTCGCCCGCGGTGCGGTTGCGATTGTCGGTCAAGGCCTCGACGATGACGGCGACGCCACCCGGCGCGTAGCCTTCGTAGCGCACCTCGTCATAGGTCTCGGTGTCGGCGCCGGCGGCTTTCTTGATCGCCCGCTCGATATTGTCCTTCGGCATGTTCTCCGCCCGCGCCGCGAGGACGGCCGCGCGCAGGCGCGCATTCATGGCAGGGTCTGGCAGGCCGAGCTTGGCCGCGACCGTGATCTCGCGGGCGAGCTTGGAGAAGAGCTTGGCGCGGATCGCGTCCTGCTTGCCCTTCTTGTGCATGATGTTCTTGAACTGGCTGTGTCCCGCCATAAGTCCCCCGCCTACCCGTCCTCCGCTGCCGTCCCGCGACCGCGCTCCCGGCACGAGCGCGCCGGGTGATATAGTCCGGCGAAAAAGGGAAATAAAGCGCGGCGTGACGCTCGAGCAGCAAGGTTGCTCGAGCAAGCCCGCTATTCTTGTTTCATCTCTCGCCTTATCGGATTTTCGCGACGCGAACCGGTCCCCGCTTCGCTGGAAAATCCTCCCTCTCAACGCAGCGTCTCGGCCGTCTCGCCATCGAGAACCTTTCGGGCCTGCGCCTCGTCGCGCGGCGTGGCGCCATGAATTTTTGCGGCCAGGTCATAGGCGCGCTGCACCGCCGGGCGCGCGGCGATCCGCTCGAACCAGGCCTCGAGCGCGGGAAAATCCGCGAGCCTCTGGCCGTGCCCCTCCCAAGGCACGATCCACGGATAGATCGCCATGTCCGCGATCGAGTAGTCGCCTGCGACGAAGGGCCGGTCCGCGAGGCGCTTGTTCAGCACGGCGTAGAGCCGGCCCGTTTCCTTGCTATAGCGCTCGACTGCATAGTCGAGCCTCTCGGGCGCGTCGCGCCGGAAATGATAATTCTGTCCCGCCATGGGACCGAGGCCGCCCACCTGCCAGAACAGCCATTCGAGCGTCGCGACCCGCCGCCGGAGGTCGGGTGACAGGAACTTTCCCGTCTTCTCGGCGAGATAGAGTAGGATCGCGCCGGACTCGAAGACCGAGATCGGGGCGCCGCCGTCGCTCGGGGCCCGATCCACGATGGCCGGGATCCGGTTGTTCGGCGAGATTGCGAGGAACTCGGGCGAGAACTGCTCGCCCCGGCCGATATTCACGAGATGAAGGGCGTAGGGGACCTCGGCCTCCTCGAGGAAGATCGTGATCTTGTGACCATTCGGGGTGGTCCAATAATAGAGATCGATCATCGCCGTCCTCGCGCACTTCTAACGAGTATATCCATAAATTTAATTCACTGAGGGCTCGCCAGGTTCCCGGGCCTTTGGCCAAATCAGCCCGAGAATTCGAGAATCGGGGGGATCGATTACGTCTGGATGGCCGGGTCGAGCCCGGCCGACGCGGCCCAAGCCGAACGGTTCCTGTCTCCGAGACTTCGAATCGGAAGCTGCGACGAGCTGAGACCTCGCCCTTAGAGACACTCGCTTCGCGCCCTCCTCGGGGTGAGGTCGGGGCCTTTGGAACAGGCCCTTCGTCGCATTTTCGAATCGCGATGTCGCTGTTGCGAGATATCGCCGGCGATGTGCGAACCCGCGCGGCGGTCCTCCTCGTCGGAAAATGCTCCGGCCCGGCCCCGGAAGGCTCGAGACCGGCGCACTTTCCCTGTCCCGCAAGCGCGACGCCGAGCCTTAAGCTCGGAGTCCCTATCGTCACGCGACGCGCGCTCCGGGTCTCGGCCTTGCTGGACGAGCGCTCTCGGTCGCACCGAAAGCGCTCGCTGGTCGTGGTCAGGCCGCCGGGCTCTCGATACGAGGCTGCGCCGGGATCGCCTCGAGCTTGGCGACGCCCGCCTTCACCGCCGACTGGACCTTCTCGAAGGCGCGGACCTCGATCTGGCGCACGCGCTCGCGGGAAATGTCGAACTCGTCGGAGAGTGCCTCGAGCGTGATCGGATCGTCGGTCAGGCGGCGGGCCTCGAAGATGCGCCGCTCGCGCTCGTTCAGGACCCCGAGCGCGACGCGCAGAGCGCCGAGCCGATTGTCGGTCTCCTCGCGCTCGACCAGGCTCGCTTCCTGGCTCGTCGCATCGTCGACGAGCCAATCCTGCCATTCGCCTTCACCTTCCTCGCGCAAGGGCGCGTTGAGCGAGGCGTCGCCGGACATGCGGCGGTTCATGTCCACGACGTCTTGCTCGGTGACGCCGAGCTTGTGCGCGATCTTCGCGACCTGGTCGGGGCGCATGTCGCCCTCGTCGAGGGCCGAGATCTGGCTCTTCATCTTGCGCAGGTTGAAGAAGAGCTTCTTCTGGCTCGCGGTCGTGCCCATCTTCACGAGCGACCAGGACCGCAGGATATATTCCTGGATCGAGGCCTTGATCCACCACATGGCATAGGTCGCGAGGCGAAAGCCCTTGTCGGGCTCGAATCGCTTCACCGCCTGCATGAGGCCGACATTGCCTTCCGACACGACCTCGCTGATCGGCAGGCCGTAGCCGCGATAGCCCATGGCGATCTTGGCGACGAGCCGGAGATGCGAGGTGACGAGCTTGTGCGCGGCCTCGGGATCGGCGTGCTCGCGCCAGCGCTTGGCGAGCATGTATTCCTGTTGCGGCTCCAGCATGGGAAACCGCCTGATCTCGTTGAGATAATGAGCGAGACCCGACTCGCCCGAAAGCACCGGCAGTGCAGCACTCATCGAACATCCTCCTCGCGAGCCCCCGGGAGCGGCGGGCTCCCGCACGGCCTCTCGTTCGAGCCGGCCGAGCATCGCCTGAATATAACCCGCCTCGACCATGGCCGAAAGCAAATCGAGCACGGTTCCAGGTTACAAATTCGCAATATTCCTCAGGATGAAGCGCAGGCCATGTGCGAAACGACACCTGCCGCGCCGAAAGCTCCTGCCCTCATTACGAAACGTCGGGCGCAATTGTTACACGATCGACCGAAAGAATTCGGGCGAGACCCGAGCAATAACGCCCGCCACGAGACCCTCTCGCCCATTCGCCAGCACCTTCTCCGGCTCGGGCCGAGGCATGTTCCGCGCAGCGAACCCGGCTGGAGCCGTGGAACCGCCACAACGCGAGCCAGCGCTGCAGGTTCCGGCATCGCATCGGCGGAACCAGCGCGAGCGCCGCTCGGCTCGAGCGGGCTGCGCCGGGCATGCTGAACGTCCTCGGGGGCGACACGCTCCATCCGGCACCGAATCGTTTCGTCTCGGACCAAAGATCGTCCCCTCGAAAAGTTGCTCGAATATTCGACGCGGGCAAGTATGGCGTCTCGCTCGTCCGGCGATTTGCTGTGGATCAATTAAAGCGAGATCCGGTGAACGGAAGCTGAATCCATCCGACGGGTCGCCATGACGACGCCGGTCCGAAACATCGCCGCTGACAGAAGTCGGCGCACCGACGAGCGGGCGCGCTTTATAGGTTTCTCCCGCAAGATAACCACGTCTCCCCTGCCCCGAGCTTGCCTCCCGCAGGGTCAGCGCGAGGCCCCGACCGTCGGCCCCGCCAGTGCATCTCGTAGCGCCTCGAGATCGGGCGGCAGCGCGCTCTCGAAGCGCAGCGGCTCGCCGGTCACGGGATGGGCAAACCCGAGAACGGCCGCGTGCAAGGCTTGGCGCGACAGGCCAGCGAGAGCCTGCTGCGCCGGAGCCGAGAGCCGGGCTGCCTTGCTCTTGAACCCGCTACCATAAACGCGATCGCCGAGGAGCGCGTGACCGATATGGGCCATGTGCACCCGGATTTGATGCGTACGCCCGGTCTCGAGCCGGCAAGCGAGGAGGCTCGCCTCCGCGCCATAGGCCTCGACGATCCGCCAATGCGTCACCGCATGACGGCCTTTCGAGGCGGCGACGACCGCGAACCTTTCCCTGTCCCGGCTGTGCCGGCCGAGGGACGCGACGACGCTGCCGGAGGCGCGGTCAGGCACGCACCAGCAAAAGGCGAGATACTCCCGATCGAGCTGGAGGGTTCTGCCGTGATCGGCGAAGAGGCGGGCGAGGCCCTGATGCGCCGCGTCGGACTTGGCGACGACGAGGAGGCCGGAAGTATCCTTGTCGAGCCTGTGCACGATTCCCGGCCGGCGCACGCCGCCGATGCCCGAGAGGCTTTCGCCGCAATGCGCGATCAGGGCGTTGACGAGCGTGCCGCTGTCGTGGCCTGCTGCGGGGTGGACGACGAGGCCCGCCGGCTTGTCGATCACGAGGAGATGCGCGTCCTCGTAGACGATATCGAGGGCGATGGCCTCGCCCCGTGGCAGCGGGTCGGCGACCGGCGGCACCTCGAGGCTCACGACCTGGCCGGCCCGAACGCAAAGGCTCGGCTCGGTCGCGCGCGCGCCGTCGATCCGGACGTAGCCGGACTCGATCAGGGCTTTCAGGCGGGTCCGGGACAGAGCCTGACCCTCGGACTGCGCGACGAGGAAGCGGTCGAGCCTTTCCCCGGCGCGATCCGGCGTGACGCTGTGGAGCGATCGCATCCGATCCGTGGGTCCTTCGCCGCTCTCTCGTGCCGCCCTCACGCCGTCCCTGTCCGTAGATGGTCCGCGCGCGGCGAGGAAGCCGGCTGCCCGCGCTCGGGGCATGCCGGACCGCTCGTCGGCGGACCCTGCTCGCGAGCGACGCCACGCCGCCGTGACCCTTCGCTCCATCCTATCGTCATCCTATCGTCTCTTCCCTCGTGACGCGAGGCTCGTCCGCGAGCCTTCCGGCCTCGAAGGCGCCTCCGAGGTGCATCGGGGCCCGTCTCGTCGGATCGCGCCGCGCGGTGTCTCCTCGCGAGCCGCTTCCGATGCAGGCGTCTGCCGTTCCGTGTGGCTTCCGCCGGGCCCGAAGCCGCGGACCAATCAAGAGATTGATTATAATGCATTATGAACTATCTTATAACATCATACGTCGTCACGCCGCAGCTCGGCACGAGGGCGGGGACCTCACGACCATGATCGCAAGCTCGATGACCACGACCCGCCGTTTCGGCGGTTTGCTGCGGCGTGCTTGCGCGGGAGTGGTCCGGTCCTCGACGTCGAGATGGAACGAGCTTCGCCTTGAGACGCGCCTCTATGCCATCATCGTCTTGCTCGGCGTGCTTCCTGCGGCCGGGGCCATGATCGCCAAGGTCACGATCGACAGCTTTACGCGCGACGCCGCCGCCTTGGACCGTCTGGCCCGCGGAAGCATCTCGCTCCAACGAATCGACGGGCTCGTCAACGCCGTGGTCGCGGAGTCCCGCGGCATCTACATGTCGGCGGACTGGAAGGCGGCCGAGCCTTTCGCGCGAAACGTCTCGGCCAAGCTCGCCGAGCTCCAGAAGCTCGCGCAGATCCGGGCGTCCGAGGTCATCGCCTCGCAATCCTCCAATGTCGAGGAGCTGATCCTTCGCCTCGGCGATTTCATCCGGCTCCAGACCGAGCTCGTGCGGATCGCCGGGGAGCAAGGCCCGGCGGCCGCGCGCGCCATGGGCGACAACGACGCGAATCGAGCGACGAGAACCACGCTCGACGACATCCTGAGCACCGTCGCCGGCGCCTATGATCGAGAAAGCGCCGAGGCGCAAAGCAAGATCGGCCCGAAGGAGCAAGGCTTCTTGGCGTCCCTGACGGTCTTGGCGCTTCTCAGCACTCTCGCCTTGTACACCGGCTTGACCCTCGTCACGCGCGGGCTGCTCGTTCCATTGCTCGAGACGAAGGATTCGATGCTGCGCCTGGCGCAGGGGAACCTCGACATCATTGTCGCGGGCCAGGCGCGGACCGACGAGATCGGCGAGATGGCGAGAGCGGTTCACGTCTTCCAGGACATGCTGATCGAGCGCCAGAAGTCCCATCGTGAAAGCGAGCTGCTCTCGGAGCTCAACGAATGGCTGCAATCCTGCAAGTCCTTGGCCGAGCTCTACGAGATCGTCGGAAAGTTCCTGACCCTCATGCTCCCCGATTGCGCGGGGTCGCTCTACATCTACGCGAATTCCAGGAACGTTCTCGACAACGTCAAATCCTGGAACGGCGCCGAAGTCGCGCAGCCGATGCGCCCGGACGATTGCTGGAGCCTGAGGCGTGGCCACACCGTCGTTCGTGACGACGACGGAATCCATTTCGATTGCGCGCACGTCGATCCGACGAGATGCGACGATTACTGCTGCATCCCTATCCTCGCGCACGGCGAGACCATCGGCATGCTCCATGTGACCTTCCATCCGGACCCTGCCTGGGACGGCGCTACGCGCAAGGAGGCCTTCGCGAGGCAGCGGAGGTTGGGACTGAGCTGCGCCGAGCAAATCAGCATGGCGATCGCCAACGTCAAGCTGCGCGATCAGCTGCAGGACCAAGCCATCCGCGACACGCTCACGGGCCTGTTCAATCGACGCTACCTCTTGGAGACCTGTCACCGCGAATTCTCGAAAGCGGCGCGGACACGCAGCAGCGTCGGCATCCTGTCGATCGACATAGATCACTTCAAGAAATACAACGACAACCATGGGCACGATGCCGGCGACGTGCTGCTCCGCGCGTTCGGTGAATGCCTGGAATCGAGCTTCCGAGGCGAGGACATCGCCTGCCGCCTCGGCGGCGAGGAGTTCATCGTCGTCTTGCCCGGAGCATCGTCGGACGAGGCTGCATACCGCGCCGAGGAGCTCAAGGCTTCGGTCGAATCCCTGGTGATCCGCTACCTCGGCCGGAACTTGCCGAAGATGACCGTCTCCATCGGCGTCGCCGCCTTCCCGGACTCCGGCGACACACCCGAAGCCGTCATCCGGGCCGCCGACGAGGCCCTCTACAGGGCCAAGGAGCTCGGCAGGAATCGTGTCGAACGGGCAGGCGCGGCCGATCCCACATGCGAGAACGCTTCGCCGACCCTGCCCGTCGCCGCGCCGCGCGCTCTCGGTATGGACCTCGTCGATGCCGCACCCGAGCGCGAGCGCGTCGAGCCGACGATCGGCACTGCCGCCTGACCGACCATCTTCCGCGAGACTGCCCTCGAGGGCGAAAAGCCACAGCACAAGCGCGACGAATCCCGTGTCTTCGCGCGACCCGAATTTCGGCCTCGTTGCCGCTTTCGCCGCCAAAGCCCGATCTCTGGCGCGACTTTCGATCGCGCACGCCGGCCGATCCCCTGACCCTTTCGGATTTCGCGCCGCTGCCTCTCGCCTGGGCCGGCTTCGGGACGAGCTTCGCCGTCAGGCGGACGCAGGACTTGCAGCACTCGGTCGAGCGCCACAACACCCGCCTCGCCGAGCAGGGCTCCGACGCCCGCGGAAACATCGCGGTCGTGCAGAGCTTCACCCGTATCCGCGGCGAGATCGTCGAGGCCGGGCGCCTCGAGGATATCGTCCGCCGGGATGGGGCCTTCGCGCGGCTGGCGCGGGCACAGCTCATGGTGGCTGAAGCGGATGCCAAGGTGCGGTGACAAGGTGCGGTGGCGCGGCGAGCGAAACCTCGGCATCGATCTTGCTTTGGAGCCGGTCCAAGGAAGGCGGCTCCCGACACGCAGAGCAGCCGTTCGGTGTCGAGAGGGATGGCTTGCTCGAGTGCCGGAACGGACCGCTACGGAGCCTCGTGCTCGGCTTTCGAGCGAACGATCCGATGACCCTTCCAGTCACGATGCACCGGCCGCCCGATGCGCGGGGCGGCACGAAGCCAGGAGCGACCAGATGTCCGACGAGACAGCTTCGACCGAGGGTCCCGCCACCCCCGCCGGGACTCCGACAGCTGCGAGCGAGACGGCTGCTGCTGCACCCACCGACGGACCCGAAGCGGCACCTCGGGAGGCGAAACCCGCCTATCCGATCGGCGGTTGCGCAGGTGCCCATGTGGCCTGGACAAAGGACGGCTTGCGCGGCCAGTTCGTCATGCGCGCGCAGCCCAAGCCCGAGAACGAGCCGCCGCCCAAGGTCGCCGCCGAGCCGGCACCGCCGAGCGGCGAGCTCTACGGCATCTGCAACAAGAAGGAGATCCGCGACCGCATGGGCAAGAGCTTCCCGGTCATGCGGCGCTGGACCGACGGCAAGCTCAGGCCGTGGGATATTTTCGTTTGCCGCTTCGGCAAGGAATATCACGCCTATGTCAACGAATGCCCGCACCACAACACGCGGCTCGACTGGGAGAAGAACAATTTCTTCGAGCCGAACTATCTCAAGGTCTTGATGTGCGGCAAGCACGGCTCGACCTTCGATCCCGAGACCGGTGTCGCACTGTCCGGGCCCTGCAAGGGCGCGCAGCTCGAGAAGATCCTCTGCTTCGTCGACGAGGACGACGACGTCGTGCTGGCCGGCATCAACATCGATCTCGACACCCCCGTCGAGCCGGTGAAGGAGGTGGATCCCACCAAGGACGAGACGCTCGAGAACAACGGGTTCAAGCTGCAGCAGACGAAGCGCGAGTTCCTTTGAGCCGCGGCAGCCGCCGCGAGTCGTCAGATCAGGCCCGCCACGAGATTGATCGTGAGGGCCAATACCGCGCTGTTGAAGAAGAAGGCGAGCACGCAATGCACGATCACCGTGCGTCGCATGGCGCGTGACGAGACGCTGATATCTGCGGTCTGCCCGGACGTGCCCACCACATAGGAAAAATAGAGAAAGTCGTAGTAGTCGGGGCTCTGCGTCTCGGGAAAGACGAGCCCGCCGCGCAGCTCCGCGGGCTCGCCGGGCCTGGAGTCGAGCTCGTCGTAATATTCATGCGCATAATGGAACGCGAAGACGAGGTGGATCAGGAGCCAGGCGCTCACGATCGTCGTCGCGGCGAGCCCGGCATGCAGGGCCTTCTCGGCGCCATGGAGATTCTGCGCGACGCCGAGCTGGGCGCCGATCGCGCCGACCGAGGCCGCCGCCGCGAGGCCGGTCAGCACCAGGATCAGGATCTTCCCCTCGTCCGTCGTCGTCGCATTGAGGCGGAGCGACTGGGGCGTGGCCTTCAGCACGAGCCGCGCCGAGAGCGCGAAATAGGTCCAGGTCCCGACGTTCCAGGCGATCAGGGCCTTGGTCGGAACCGGAATCTCGCCGGGCAGGAGAAACCCGGCCAAGAGGCTCGCCGCGAGCCCCGTGGCGAGGCGAAAATGCCCTCGCACGATGCGGACGGACCGCGGCCATCGCCATGCGGCTCGCCCGGCGGGAGGCCTTTGCCTGCGCTGCTGGGATGAATGCGGTCCAGCCATCGGCTCCGGCGCTCCAGATCCTTCGATCACGATGACCTTGGATCGAATCGATCCAAGGTCATGAACGTGATCGAAACCCAGAGTGTGGAGCGGGCTGCGGGCGGAAAACCGGTGTCCACTTTTCCTCATCCCGCTCTAGATCGTTCCGCGCGATCCGCGCACGCCTTTGATCTGCGACAAGGTCTGATCGATCGCATCGTAGTGCACTATGTCCCGAATGTCCGCAGGGCTCGCGCTGTCGCGTGCCGCGTGCCCGTGCCGACGGAGGGTCCGATGCCCCGTCAACCGATCGAAGCCGGCGATCCGTCCCCCGACGCCAGGCGCGGAGCCCCCGCCTACGAGGTGAGGATCGGCCCGCTCGGGCTCGCCGGCACCGCGACCATCCCCCTCGGCGCGACCGCGCTCGTCGTCTTCGCGCATGGCAGCGGGTCGAGCCGGCACTCCCCGCGCAACCGCGCGGTCGCCGCGGCCCTGAACGAGCGCGGTCTCGCGACGCTCTTGTTCGATCTCCTGACCGTCGAGGAGGAGGCCGACCGCAGAAACGTCTTCGACATTCCGCTGCTCGGAGAGCGTGTCCTGCAAGCCGTCGAATGGGCCGCGCACGAGCCGCTCACCCGCGCGCTGCACCTCGGGCTCTTCGGCGCGAGCACCGGAGCGGCCGCGGCCCTCGTCGCGGCGGCGAGAGAGCCGGGCCTCGTTCGCGCGGTCGTCTCCCGCGGCGGGCGCCCGGATCTCGCCGCGGAGGCGCTCGCGCGCGTGCGCACGCCGACGGTTCTCATCGTCGGGAGCCTCGACACGGAAGTGCTCGAGCTCAATCGATGGGCGCTCGCGCAATTGCAGGGGCGGAAGGCGCTCGAGATCGTCGAAGGCGCGACCCATCTCTTCCCGGAGCCCGGCGCCATGGACGAGATCATCGATCTCGCGGGGCGCTGGTTCTCCGCCTGGCTCGTGACCGACATGTCGGAAGGGGGGCACGGATGAGCTTTGCGAACCGCAAGGACGCGGGACAGCGCCTCGCGGCGCGTCTCGCCGGCTACAAGGACCGTCGTCCAATCGTCCTCGCCATGCCGCGCGGGGGCGTGCCCGTCGCCGCGGAAGTGGCCGCCGCGCTCGGTGCGCCGCTCGATCTCGTCCTCGTGCGCAAGATCGGTGTTCCCTACCAGCCGGAGCTCGCGATGGGCGCGGTGGTGGACGGCGCCGCGCCGATCGTCGTGCGCAACGAGGACGTGATCCGCATGGCGGGCGTCACGGAGGAGGCGTTCGCGGCCACCTGCGAGAAGGAGCTCGCCGAGATCGAGCGCCGCCGCCGTGCCTACCTCGGCACCCGCCAGCCGATCGATTTGGCGGGCCGTGTGGTGATTGTCGTGGACGACGGGATCGCGACCGGCGCCACCACACGCGCCGCCCTGCGTGGGGTGAGGCTGCGCGAGCCCTTGGAGCTCGTGCTCGCGGTGCCGGTCGCCCCGACCGACACGATCTACTCGCTCGAGAGCGAGGCCGATACGATCGTCTGCCTCGAATCCCATGTGGATTTCGGCGCCATCGGCTATTTCTACAAGGATTTCACCCAGTGCACGGATGAGGAGGTGATCGACATCCTCGCGCGCTTTCCCACGCGAGGGCCTGGGTGAGCGCGTCATCGACGTGGGAAATCATGCTTGCGAGGTGGAGGTGTTCCGCTAGAGTCTGGGGAATTCTCGAGGACGATCGAGCGTTTCTCGCGGCAGGTCGGCGATGGCGGCGCAGATACAAATTTTCAGAGGATTCTTTTCCTACGCGCATCATGACGCGAGGACCTATCCGACATTCGTCAGAGCGTTCACCGACAGGCTCGAAAACGCCGTCAGCTCGACGCTGACCAATGCAAGCCTCGAGATTTGGCGCGACGAGAAAGGCCTCCGGACCGGCGCTAGATGGGACCAGAAGATCGAGCAAGAGATCCGCGCATCGCACATATTGATCGTTCTCTTGAGCCCGAAGTGGATCGAATCGGAGTATTGCCGGAAGGAATACACGATCTTCGAGGAGGTCGAAGCGGCCGAGAAGAATTATGTCGCGCCGATTCTCATTCGGGACGTCGAGAACCAAGAAAGATATTTCGACGACGATCAAAAGCAAACTTTTGCGAAGCTCAAGCAACGCCAATTCGTGGTCGTTCTCGCCGGCGATTCGACCAGGCCGAATATCAAGGAAGTCGACAAGATTGCCCGCGAAATAAGCGAGATGGTTGAGCAGTTGCGTCCCGTGGTGCGGGGCGCACACGCGGAATCCGTCGAAGCGAGGCCGAGGGCGGAAGATGTCATAGACACGATCGTCGCAAAGACGCCCGCCGGCGGGCTCGGGGAGAACATCGTTCGCGAGCTGGCGCGGCGCTTGAAGCCGGACGAGGCCCTCGACATCGAGCAGGCCGTCAAGGAGGTGGCAAACGCGGTCGAGATCGCTCGCGAGGTCATCGCCAAGGGCGGCCAGCCGACCAACCAGAACGCGATCTCTGCCACCGCGAGCCAGACCCTCGACCCGATCACCCAGGTGGCAACCGCGACGGTATCGCTTTCGGAAGAGGTTGCCGAGGCGACCGCACGTGGCGAACTCGATCGAGCTGCGGAGGCTGTGGAAACAGCGCTCGGGGAACTAAATCGGCGCGAGGAGGAGTCCCGCCAGACAGCCCGCCGAACCCGCGAGGTCTTGCTCGAGCTGGGGCTCGAGCAAGACCTCTTGCGCCGCGATGCCTTCGCCGCCGCAGCGCGGATCGAGGCCATCGTCGCGGTCGAGGTGCCGGACAATCCGCCTTGGTCGGCAGCCTATCGGAAGCGCTGGGACGCCTTTTATCGCGAGGGTGACGAGAAAGGCGTCAATCTCTCGCTCGAGGTCGCGGCCGAGATGGCGCGCCGCAGGTTGCTCGCGGCGCGCGACGCCGATCAGCGTGGCGCCGCCCTGAACCTTCTCGGCACCGCGCTCCAGACCCTCGGCGAGCGCGAGAGCGGCTCCGCACGGCTACAGGAGGCCGTAACCGCCTATCGCGCCGCCCTCGAGGAAATGACCCGTGACCGTGTGCCCCTCGATTGGGCCACGACCCAGAACAATCTGGGGCTCGCGCTCTCGCGCCTTGGCGAGCGTGAGAGCGGCACCGCGCGGCTCGAGGAGGCCGTCCTCGCCTATCGCAGTGCCCTCGAGGAATTTTCCCGCGACCGCGTGCCCCTCCAATGGGCCATGACCGAGAACAATCTCGGCATCGCGCTGAGGCGCCTCGGCGAGCGCGAGAGCGGCACCGCACGGCTCGAGGAGGCCGTCGAAGCTTTTCGCGCCGCCCTCGAGGAATATTCCCGTGACCGCGCGCCCCTCCAATGGGCCACGACCCAGAACAATCTCGGCAACGCGCTCCAGTCCCTCGGCGAGCGCGAGAGCGGCACCGCACGGCTCGAGGAGGCCGTTGCCGCCTATCGCGCCGCCCTCGAGGAAAGAACCCGCGACCGCGTGCCCCTCCAATGGGCCACGACCCAGATGAATCTCGGCAACGCGCTCCAGGCCCTCGGCGAGCGCGAGAGCGGCACCGCGCGGCTCGAGGAGGCCGTCGAAGCCTTTCGCGCCGCCCTCGAGGAATATTCCCGCGACTGCGTGCCCCTCGATTGGGCCATGACCCAGATGAATCTCGGCGGTGCGCTCGCGACCCTCGGAGCTCGCGAGAGCGGCACCGCGCGGCTCGAGGAGGCCGTCGAAGCTTTTCGCGCCGCCCTCGAGGAATATTCCCGTGACCGCGCGCCCCTCCAATGGGCCACGACCCAGAATAATCTCGGCAGCGCGCTCATGAGCCTCGGCCAGCGCGAGAGCGGCACCCAGCGTCTCGAGGAGGCGGTCGAAGCCTTTCGCGCCGCCCTCGAGGAATATTCCCGCGACTGCGTGCCCCTCGATTGGGCCATGAGCACGGGCAACCAAGGCCTCGCTCACATGCTGCTCGCGGAACGGCGCTCGGATGGCGAGATGGCGAGGCAAGCGCTCGAGCAGATCGAGGTAGCCTTCGCGACGCTGAGCAACGGCGGACACGCGCCGTTCGCCGCAATCTTCGAATCGCACTTGCCGCAAGCCCGCGCGCTCGTCGCGCGCCTGGCGGAGGGGGGCGGAAAGTAAGCCTCGGCAAGAGGCTGGCTCTCGGGGCTGCTTCGACGGCGCGGCAGCGCGCGCCCCGAGGACTGACCCGCCATCCGCGGATCCGGTGGCATGCGACGTGCCCTGGACATCGACGCGGGCAGGCAAAATGCGCAACAAACGAACGCCGCATGTCGCGAGGCGCGAGCGATAGGTCCCGATCGAAGATGACACTGCGAGACCTCGACCAGATCACGGAGCTCACGCTCGACCATTACGATCGGCGCGCCGAAGCCTTCTGGCGCGGCACCTACGACCACGATGTCAGCCAGAATATCGCGACGCTGTTGAACCACATCGAGGGCGAACCGCCCTTCACGCTGCTCGACTTCGGGTGTGGCCCCGGGCGCGACCTGAAGGTCCTCGCCGCGCGCGGCCATATCGCGATCGGCCTCGACGGCGCCCCGAGCTTCGTCGCCATGGCCCGCGCCCACAGCGGTTGCGAGGTCTGGCAGCAGGATTTCCTCGCGCTCGACCTGCCGGCGGCCCGTTTCGACGGCGTCTTCGCCAATGCCACGCTGTTTCATGTCCCGAGCCGGGAATTGCCCCGCGTGCTGCAGGAGCTTCATGCCTGCCTGAAGCCGGGAGGCGTGCTGTTCAGCTCCAATCCCCACGGCCACAACGAGGAAGGCTGGAACCGGGGCTGCTATTGCGTCTATCACGACCTCGAGGCGTGGCGCCGCTTTGTGTCGGCGGCAGGCTTCGTCGAGCTGACCCATTATTACCGCCCGCCCGGCCTGCCGCGGGAACGGCAGCCTTGGCTCGCGAGCGCCTGGCGGCGGCAAGCCTGATCGCCCTGCGCCGACCGGTCGAAGGCCACAGGACCAGGGTGTGCTTTTGCGACGAAACCGGCTGACGAGCCGCCAGTCTTATTTCTCCAGAAATGTTTTATATGCTATCTTGCTCCGAAATTGAGACGAACATGTCGCTTCATCATCGACCAGCCCCGGCCGAGCTCGCTGAAAGCGTAACCGTCACCAAGGCGGCCTTGCGCGCGGCGGCGCGGCTCGACCTGACCGCGAAATGCCTCGCGAGGATCATCGGCGTTTCGGAGCCGACGGTCTCGCGAATGAAGAAGGGGGAATTCGGCCTCGAGCCCGGAACCAAGCCTTTCGAGCTCGCCGTCCTCTTCGTTCGCCTGTTCCGGTCGCTGGACGCTATCGTCGGCGGCGACGAGACCGTCGCGCGAACCTGGCTGCGGAACGAGAACACCGCGCTCGGCGGACGACCGCTCGACAAGATCCAGACCGTCGCCGGTCTTTCCGATGTCATCGCCTATCTCGACGCCCGCCGCGCTCTCGTCTGAAGCAATGGCCTACGAGGGTCGGTGCTGGCGGCTGGTCGAGGCCCAGCACAATGTCTCGACATTGAAGCTGGTCGATACGCTCGACGAGCAGGCTCTGCTCGAGCAGCTCGTCGAGGCGACGAAGCCCACCCTTCCCGTCGAGTGCCGCGATCTCGATTATCTCCTCGCGACGCCGTTTCGCTACGGTGCGGCCTATCCGAAAGGCTCGCGGTTTCGGCGGCCGGGCCGAACGCCCGGAGTCTTCTACGCGGCGGAATGCCCGAGGACGGCCGTGGCCGAAATCGCCTTCTACCGATTGCTCTTCTTCGCCGAATCTCCCGACACGCCCTGGCCGAGCGATGCCGCAGAATACACGGCCTTCTCGGCCGCGATCGCGACGCGGCGAGCGCTCGATCTTCGCGAGGCCCCGTTCGATGCGGATCGGGAGATCTGGACCGATCCGACCGACTACGTCGCGTGCCAGGCTCTCGCCGATCGGGCGCGTGCCGTCGATGTGGAGGTGATCCGCTACGAATCCGCTCGCGATCCCGAAAGGCGCGCCAATGTGGCGGTGCTCGCGTGCGGCGCTTTCGCCGAGCCGCGGCCGATCGAGCGACAGACCTGGCGCATGAGGGTGGGAGCCTACGGTGCCCAAGCCATCTGTGAATTTCCCGCGGACCGGGTCGGGTTCGGTCGCGACACGTTCGCGGGCGACCCGCGCCTCGCGAAACTTCGGTGGGAGCGTGGCTGAGCCCCACATCCGCCGCGCATTCGCGCGACACCTTTTCCCTCGCGGCACGAGCGGGAGAAGGAAATCCCTCCCCTGGAGGGGAGGGGCAGGGTTACAGCACGACGACCCTGGTGCCGATCTTCACCCGATTGTAGAGGTCGATCACGTCCTGGTTGGTCATCCTGATGCAGCCGGACGAGACCGCGGCGCCGATCGTCTCCGGCTCGTTCGAGCCGTGGATGCGGTAGTTGCTCGAGCCGAGATAGAGCGCGCGGGCGCCGAGCGGATTGTCGATGCCGCCCGGCATGTAGCGCGGCAGGTCCGGGCGGCGCTTGATCATCTGCGGCGGCGGACGCCAATCCGGCCATTCCTTCTTCATCGAGACCTTCTTGGTGCCGGACCAGGTGAAGCCCTCTCGGCCCACGCCTACGCCGTATTCGATCGCATAGCCATCCCCGAGCACGTAGTAGAGCCGGCGCTCCTTCGTGGAGACGACGACGGTGCCGCGCCCATACTCGCCGTGCTTCCAGATCACGACCTGGCGCGGGATCGCGGGCATGCTGAAAAGACCGAGTAAATCGGCGATCGGGCCTCGGCTCAGAGGATTGGCGAGGGCCGAGGCCGGAGCCATGCCCAGGAGAGCCAGAAGGAAACCCACACGTGCGAGGATTCGAGCCATTATCTGCCTGACCATCCCATCGTTTCGACTGTCCGAGGAACGGATCAGGCGATTGCGGCAAAGGCGTGTCGGCTTCACCCGCCGGCTTCGCCGCCACCCTCTACCTCGCCGCGCAAGCGACCCGCTCTCGTGGTCCGTAGGCCCCCGAGCGCGGGTCCGATCGCTTGCTTGCTCGCCGCCGGGAGAAGGGAGCTTCGTCAGGTGTTCATCGCCTCGAAGAAGGTGGCATTGCCCTTCGGCGTCTCGCGCAGCTTGCCGAGCAGGAACTCGATCCCGTCCACGGTTCCCATCGGGTTGAGGATGCGGCGCAGCACATACATCTTCTTGAGGATGTCGGTCGGCACGAGCAGCTCCTCCTTACGGGTGCCCGAGCGGGTGATGTCGATCGCCGGGAAGGTGCGCTTGTCGGCGACCTTGCGGTCGAGGATGATCTCGGAGTTGCCGGTGCCCTTGAACTCCTCGAAGATCACCTCGTCCATGCGCGAGCCGGTATCGATCAGCGCGGTCGCGATGATGGTGAGCGATCCGCCCTCCTCGATGTTGCGCGCGGCGCCGAAGAAGCGCTTCGGTCGCTGCAAGGCATTGGCGTCCACGCCGCCGGTCAGCACCTTGCCGGAGGACGGCACCACCGTGTTGTAGGCGCGGCCGAGCCTCGTGATCGAGTCCAGCAAGATCACCACGTCGCGGCCGTGCTCGACGAGGCGCTTCGCCTTCTCGATCACCATCTCGGCGACCTGGACGTGGCGCACTGCCGGCTCGTCGAAGGTCGAGGACACGACCTCGCCGTGCACCGACCGCTGCATGTCGGTGACCTCCTCCGGCCGCTCGTCGATCAGGAGCACGATGAGGTAGCACTCGGGATGATTGGCCGTGACCGACTGGGCGATGTTCTGCAGGAGCACGGTCTTGCCGGTGCGCGGCGGCGCGACGATCAGCGCACGCTGGCCCTTGCCGATCGGTGCCACGATATCGATGACGCGCGCGGAGAAATCCTTCTTGGTCGGATCCTCGATCTCGAGCTTCAGGCGCTCGTCGGGATAGAGCGGGGTGAGATTGTCGAAATGGACCTTGTGGCGGATCTTCTCCGGGTCCTCGAAGTTGATCGTATTGACCTTGAGCAGGGCGAAGTAGCGCTCGCCCTCCTTCGGGCTGCGGATGAGGCCCTCTACCGTGTCGCCGGTACGCAGGCCGAAGCGGCGGATCTGCGAGGGCGAGACATAGATGTCGTCGGGTCCCGCGAGGTAGTTCGCCTCGGGGGAGCGCAAGAAGCCGAAGCCGTCCTGGAGCACCTCGATCACGCCTTCGCCGATGATCTCGACGTCGCGGCTCGCGAGCTGCTTGAGGATCGCGAACATCAGCTCTTGCTTGCGCATGATCGAGGCATTCTCGACCTCGTGCTCTTCCGCGAATGCGAGCAACTCGGTCGGCGACTTGAGCTTCAAGTCTTGCAGCTTGATTTCCCGCATCGGGATGTAGTCCTTGGAAGGTGCCGAGATCGTAATCACGGCAATGCAGGACGATCGCCCTGCGATGGCGTCCTGGAAGGCAGGCATAGGTATTGCGGCTTGGCGCAAGGAACGCGCCGGATCAACTTCGCTACCTGCGTGGGAAGATCCTATGAATAGGTCGATTCCGGACGTTTGACAAGGCGAGGACGCGCGAAAATGAGCCCTTCCGGGTCAAAACGGCTTGACGACGACGAGAATGACGATTCCGACGAGCAGAAGCGTCGGGATCTCGTTGGCGATTCGGTAGAAGGTTGCGGAACGGTGATTTTCGCCTTGCGCGAAATCCTTGCGGACCCGCCCGAAATAGCCGTGAAGAGCCGTCAGGACCATAACGAGCAGAAGCTTGCCGTGCAACCACCCCTGGCCGAGAAACCCCGCCTGGACGGCGAGAGCCAGTCCGCTCGCCCAGGTGACGAGGAGCGCCGGCAGCATGATCATCCGCATCAGCCGCCGCTCCATCACGACGAAGGTCCGTGCCTGATCGGAATCCGTTGCGGCGCCGGCATGATAGACGAAAAGCCGCGGCAGGTAGAGCATCCCCGCCATCCAGGCCACCATGGCGACGATATGCAGCACCTTGATCCAGAGGAAGCTTTGCATCAGCCGACCTCCCGGCGCACGAGCTCGACGAGACGTTCGACATGCGCGATCGGCGTCTCCGGAAGGATGCCGTGGCCCAGGTTGAAGACATGCGGGCGCTCGCGCAGCGCGTCCCTGATGGCCGCGACCGCTCGGTCCAGCGCCGCGCCTCCCGCGAGAAGCGCGAGGGGATCGAGATTGCCCTGGACCGCGAGGCCCCGCGGCAGGCTCCGATCGGCCCAATCCGGCGCAACCACGGTATCGAGGCTCAGGCAATCGACTCCTGTCCGCGCGGCATAGGTTTCGAGCCAGGACCCGGCGCCCCTCGGAAATCCGATCACGGGAACATTCCTTTCATGCGGCCGAATCCCGGCGACGATCCTCGCGACCGGCGCGATGCACCAGCGGTCGTGCTCGTGCGGCGGAAGCACGCCCGCCCAGGAATCGAAAATCTGGATCGCATCGACCCCCGCCTCGATCTGGCGCAAGAGATAGCTCGTCGAGGCCTCGACCAGACGGTCGATCAAGCGCTGAACGAGCTCGGGGTTGCGATAGGCCAGGAGCCGCGCGGGAGCCTGATCCGGGGTTCCATGCCCGGCGATCATATAGCTCGCGACGGTCCAAGGCGCACCGCAAAACCCGATCAGGGCGGTTTCGGGCGGGAGTGCCGATCGAACCCGAGCGATCGTCTCGAAGACGGGCGCGAGCCTGCGAAGGTCGATCTCGTCGTTCAGCTTCGCGAAATCCTCGTCGGTCAGGATCGGCGCGAGCTTCGGCCCCTCGCCTTGTTCGAACGTGACCTTTTGCCCGAGGGCGTCGGGAACGACGAGAATATCGCTGAACAGGATCGCCGCATCGAAGCCGAAGCGACGCACCGGCTGGAGGGTCGCCTCGGCCGCGAGGCCCGGCGTGTAGCAGAAGTCGAGAAAGCTCGCGGCTTCGGCCCGAAGCGCTCGGTATTCCGACAGGTAGCGACCGGCTTGCCGCATGAGCCAAAGCGGTGGCGGGGAGAGGATCTCGCCGCGGAGCACGCGAAGAAGCGCCTTCTCGGCGGTACCTTTGGTTTCCGAGCTCACAGATCCTCGATCTTTCAGAAATCCTATATCAAAGAATCCTTTCGAGGATTCCTTATTCGTTAAGGCGGTCGATTAGGCTAGGGCAGAACCATAGGCAAGCCGGTCCCCGGAAATTCCGCCGTCCCCGGGACTCACAGCCGTGGCCCGGCTAGAGACGTGCAGGGAATTTCAGGTGGATCATCCGTATCTTGGTCGCGATCCGTCCGTCGGCGACCCGCGGCTTTCTCCTTTTTCACCGTCTTTCACAGACCTCGCGGATCGCCTATCCTGAAGGGCGTGCCTGTGGAGTGCCGAGCCCGGATCAGCCGCCGATGTCGAGGCGTCGCTCCAGGGCCACCGAGTTATCCCCGTTCGCTCGCAGCCTATCCCCCGGGAGCGGGCCTCTTCGAGATCGGCCTTTGGGACGCCATTACTTCCATCTGCACCTGATCTCCGACGCGACCGGTGAGACCTTGATCACGGTGAGCCGCGCGGTCGCCGCGCAATATCAGGGGGTGTCGTCGATCGAGCACATCTATCCCTTGGTGCGCAGCCTTGCCCATCTCGACAAGGTCATCGCCGAGATCGGGGCATCGCCCGGCATCGTCCTGTTCACGCTCGTCGATCCCGAGCTCGGGCGCCGGCTCGAGGCGGCCTGCAAGGAGATCGGCGCGCCGTGCCTCTCGGTGCTGCGGCCGATCCTCGACCTGTTCCAGTCCTATATAGGGACGGTCTCGACGCCGCGGCCGGGCGCGCAGCATACGCTGAACGCAGACTATTTCCGCCGTATCGAGGCCCTGAACTTCACGATGATGCACGACGACGGGCAGCAATCCGAGAACTACGAGGCGGCCGATGTCCTTCTCGTCGGCGTCAGCCGCACCTCGAAGACCCCGACCAGCATCTATCTCGCCAATCGTGGGATCAAGACCGCGAACATCCCGTTCGTGCCGAATGTTCCCTTGCCGCGGTCGATCGAGCACTTGCGCAA
This sequence comes from Beijerinckiaceae bacterium, assembly GCA_024304885.1. Classification (GTDB taxonomy): domain Bacteria; phylum Pseudomonadota; class Alphaproteobacteria; order Rhizobiales; family Beijerinckiaceae; genus Methylocapsa. The sequence continues at coordinate 57,883 of JALJOM010000008.1, read as the reverse complement.
GCCGCTCGTGGTGGGGCTCTTGGCGTCGCCCGAGCGGATCGTCCAGATTCGCACCAACCGGCTGTTGTCCATGAACGCGAGCCAGGATTCTCCCTATGTCGATCGGGTGCTGGTCGCCGACGAGGTGGCCCGGTCGCGCAAGCTCTTCAACGCTCACGGGTGGCCCGTCATCGACGTGACCCGGCGCTCGATCGAGGAGACGGCGGCCGCGATCATCGATCTCTACCGTGTCCACCGGCTGAAGTTCATCGCGTCGTGACGAAGGGCCTCTGGCGCGCCGGCGCCCCGCTCGTGCTCGCCTCGAAGAGCGAGGCGCGCCGCACCCTGCTCGCGGCGGCACAGCTCCCGTTCGAGGCCTGTGATGCCGGGCTCGACGAGCGGGCCCTCGAGGCGCCGTTGCGCGCGAAGGGCATGGATGCGGCCGGGACCGCCGGCTTTCTCGCGCGCGAGAAGGCGCTGGCGGTCGCGGCGAGGATGCAAGGAAGGCTCGTGCTCGCGGCCGATCAGACCTTGGCGGTCGACGGACGGGTGCTCTGCAAGCCGTCGAGCCGGGAGGCGGCTGTCGCGCAGCTCGGGCTCTTGTCCGGGCGCACCCACGAGCTGCATTCGGCGATCTGCCTCGTGCGGTCCGGCGAGGTCTTGCTTGAGGCGGTTCCGATGGCACGTCTGTCGGTCAGGCCCTTGTCGGCAGCCTTCATCGCGGCCTATCTGGATCTCGTAGGCGATGCGGTTCTTTCGAGCGTCGGCGCCTATCGCATCGAGGCGCTCGGCATCCATCTCTTCGAGAAGGTGGAGGGGGACCAATCGACCATTCTCGGCCTGCCGTTGCTTCCGCTTCTCGGCTATCTCCGCGCAGAGGGGATGATCCTCGAATGAACCCCGCAGGCGGCGGGCGCCGCGCTTGTGTCATCGGCTGGCCGGTTGCACATTCGCGCTCGCCGATGATCCATACCTACTGGCTGGCGCATTACGGCATCGACGGATCCTACGATCGCGCGGCCGTCGCGCCGGAGGCGTTCGAGGCATTTGTGCGCGGCTTGGCCGCGCAAGGCTATATCGGCGGCAATGTCACGCTGCCCCACAAGGAGAGGGCCTTCGAGCTTTGCGCTTCGGTGACCGAGACGGCCTCCCGCCTCGGGGCCGCCAACACGCTCTGGCTCGAGGACGGGCACCTCCACGGCGACAATACCGATGGTGCCGGCTTTCTCGGCGCCCTGGACCAGGATGCCTGTGGGTGGGATGCGCGCAAGAATGTCGCCGTGGTGCTCGGGGCGGGAGGTGCGGCACGAGCGATCGTCGATGCGCTCCTGGCACGCGGCATGAACCGAATCGTGGTGTCCAACCGGACGCGCGCGCGCGCCGAGGAGATCGCCGCGCGGGCCGGCGGGCCGGTCGAGGTCGCCGACTGGGACGCGCGTTCGCGCCTTCTCGCGGGCGCGGACCTTCTCGTCAACACTACATCGCTCGGGATGGTCGGCCAGCCGCCGCTCGACATCGACCTCACGGCGCTCCCGCCCACCGCCACGGTCAGCGATATCGTCTATGTCCCGCTCGAGACCGAGCTGCTTCGTCGTGCCCGCGAGCGCGGATTGCGTGGCGTGTCGGGGGTCGGTATGCTGCTGCATCAGGCGGTGCCGGGCTTTCGTCGCTGGTTCGGGACGACGCCCGTGGTCACCCCGGAGCTGCGTCGTCTCGTCGAGGCCGACATCACGAGCTCGCACTGATGCTCGTGATCGGCCTCACGGGCTCGATCGGCATGGGCAAGACGACCACGGCGGCGATGTTCCGGGCGGAGGGCGTGAAGGTCCACGATTCCGACGCGACGGTCCACGAGCTCTATCTCGGGCCGGCCGCCGAAGCCGTCGAGCGCGCCTTTCCGGGAACGGTTCGCGACGGCTGCGTCGATCGTGGCCTCCTGGCCGAGCGAGTGCTCGACGACCCACAGGCTTTGCGCCGGCTCGAGGCCATCATTCATCCGCTCGTCGCTGCCTCACGCGAGGCCTTCCTGGCCGAGGCGGCGCGGAGCGGCGAGCGGCTCGTCGTGGTCGATGTGCCGCTTCTCTTCGAGACGGGCCTCGACCGGAGTGTCGATGTCGTCGTTCTCGTCAGCGCGCCGGAAGCGGTGCAAAAAGAGCGGGTCGCGCGCCGCGCGGGCATGACCGAGGACAAGCTTTCTGCCATCCTCGCCCAGCAGATGCCTGACGCCGAAAAGCGCAAGAGGTCGCATTTCGTGATCGACACGGGCCGGGGATTTGCCGCTGCCGAGCGGCAGGTGCACGCGATTCTGCGCTCGCTCGCGGGAGCCGGCTGACAGAGGGACGATTTTGATGCGCGAGATCGTGCTCGACACCGAGACCACCGGCCTCGACCCGGCGAAGGGCCACAGGATCGTCGAGATCGGCTGCGTCGAGCTTCTCAACCTGATCCCGACCGGCCAGAGCTTCCACGTCTATCTTGATCCCGAGCGCGACATGCCGGAAGAGGCGTTCCGGGTTCATGGTCTCTCGGCGGAATTCCTGACCGGCAAGCCTCTGTTCGCGGCGATCAGCGGCGAGCTCCTGAGGTTCGTCGACGGCTGCAAGATCGTTGCCCACAATGCCGAGTTCGACATGCGCTTCGTCAATGCGGAGCTTGCTCAGGTGGGCTTGCCGGCGATCGAAGCAGAGCGTGTGGTCGATACGCTCGCCCTCGCGCGGCGAAAGTTTCCGGGCGGCGCCAACAGCCTCGACGCGCTCTGCCAGCGCTACGGCATCGACCTCTCGCGCCGGACGAAGCACGGTGCCCTGCTGGATGCCGAGCTTCTCGCCGAGGTCTATGCCGAGCTTCTCGGCGGGCGGCAGGCCTCCTTGTCTCTCGGCTCCTCGGGGAGGACGAGCCTCTCGACGAGCGGCCCCTTGCTGGCCAGCCGGCCGGAGCCGCTGCCGCTGCGGCTCAGTGCGCAAGAGCTCGAGCGCCATCGCGCCTTCGTCGCCGAGCTCGGGCTCGAGGCGATCTGGGCGAGCTACGACCAGGCGCCGAACGGGTAGAGTCGGGGAACGGCTCCGAGCACTGTCGCGCCGAGCGCGCCGAGGACCACCACGAGCCACGGCGGCACCTGCCAGAACACCAACATCAGGAAGGCGACGAGCCCGAGCCCGAAGTCGGCGGGCGTGAAGATCGCGCTCGTCCACACCGGCGTGTAGAGTGCGCCGAGCAGGATGCCGACAACCGCGGCATTGATGCCTTTCAGCGCGGATTGCACCGCGGCCTGGCGGCGGAGCTGGTCCCAGAAAGGAACGAGCCCGACGACCACGAGGAACGACGGAAGGAAGATGGCCCCGAGGCAGAGCAGGCCGCCGACCCAGCCGTTCGGCGGCACCGCCATCACGGCGCCGAGATAGACGGCGAAGGTGAACAAGGGGCCGGGCACGGCCTGTGCCGCGCCATAGCCGGCGAGGAACGTGCCGTCCCCCACCCATCCCTGCGGCACGACGGCCTGCTGCAACAGCGGCAGCACCACATGCCCGCCGCCGAAGACGAGCGCGCCCGACCGGTAGAAGCTCGAGATCAACGCGATCATGTGGCTTCCGGTGGCGAGGGCGACGAGCGGCAAGACAACGAGCAACCCGCCGAACAAGGCCAAGCAAAAAATCGCCGTCGTGCGGGAGATGTGGAGCGCGATCGGCGTGACCGAGGTGCTGCCCGTGCCGGCGAGAAACCTCCACCCGAAGAGGCCTCCCGTCAGGATGGCGCCGATCTGGCCCGGGGCCGAAGGGACGGCGAGCGTCAGCAGCGCCGCGGCGACGGCGAGCGTCGCGCGAACGCGGTCGGGGCAGAGCGTGCGTGCCATGCCCCACACGGCCTGAGCGACGACGGCAACCGCGACGATCATGAGCCCGTGCAGCCATGCCACCCGGGAAAGATCGTCGAGCTGGCCCACGCCATAGGCGAAGAGGATCATGGCGAGCGCCGACGGCAGCGTGAAGCCCGCCCAGGCGGCGAGAGCACCCGGCAGGCCGGCGCGCACCATCCCGAGGATCATGCCGACCTGGCTGCTCGCCGGCCCGGGAAGGAACTGGCAGAGCGCGACGATATCGGCATAGGATCCTTCGTCGAGCCATTTGCGGCGTTCCACCAGCTCGGCCCGGAAATAGCCGAGATGGGCGATCGGCCCGCCGAAGCTCGTCACCCCGAGCCGCAGGAAGACGAGCAGCACGTCGAGCAGCGCTCCCCGCGGTCGGGTCGGTCTTGCGGCGGGATCTCTGCTCACGTGGGCTCCTTCGGCGCATGTCATACCATGCTCGAGCGTTCCCCAGGCGGACAGAGGCTCTCCCAGAGGGGTAAGGAGTCTTACACGACGGGATCGTCCCTTCTCCCGCCTGCAGGCGGGAGAAGGTGCGCTTGCGTCAGCCAAGGGTCGGATGAGGGCGCTTGCCAAGTGCGGCGGCCCCTCCCGTCCTTCGCGCCCGAAGTTGGCGGGTGCTCCGTTTGTCGAACGACCTCGACATCGGCGGCGGGAACCTCGTTCTCGACGAGATCCGCGGAGCTACTGGTCTAGCGGATTAGCCCTCATCCGCCGCGCATCCGCGCGGCACCTTCTGCCGCGTGCAGGAGAAGGTGTGAGCCTGCCTCACTTCTTCTTGCCGAACGGGTTGAGGCCGCTCAGGAACCCGCCTCCGCCGCCGAGGCCCGGCAGCTTCTCCCCGCCGCCGAGGCCCGGCAGGGTCGGCGACTTGGCGAGAACTCCGGCGGGCGGCGCAGGTGGAAGCGACGCAGGCGCCTTGGCCGGACCCGGCCCTGCCGGCATCGCGCGCGCGCTCTTCCCACCGAGCTGCTTCTGCATGGCCTCGATCTGCTCCGGCGTCGGCTGCGGCATGGCGCCGCCCGGCAGGCCGAGCATGGAGGCCATCTTGCCCATGGCGCCGCCGCGCTTGCTCGTCCCCATGATCTTCATCATGTCCGCCATCTGGCGGTGCTGCTTCAGGAGCTTGTTCACGTCCTCGACCTTGACGCCCGCGCCCGCCGCGACGCGCTTCTTGCGCGAGGCCTTGAGGATGTCGGGGCTGCGCCGCTCCTGCCGCGTCATGGAGGAGATGATGGCCCGCTGGCGCTTGATGATGCGCTCGTCGAGATTGGCGGAAGCCAGCTGATCCTTCATCTTGGCGACACCCGGCAGCATCCCCATGATGCCGCCGAGCCCGCCGATCTTCTCCACCTGCGCCAATTGCTCCGAGAGATCCTCGAGGTCGAACTTGCCCTTCCGCATCCGCTCGGCGATGCGCTGCGCCTTCTCGGTGTCGATGGCTTCCGCCGCCTTCTCGACGAGCGAGACGATGTCGCCCATGCCGAGGATGCGGTTGGCGATGCGCGCCGGGTGGAAATCCTCGAGCGCGTCCATCTTCTCGCCGGTGCCGAGCAGCTTGATCGGCTTGCCGGTGACGGCGCGCATCGAAAGCGCCGCGCCGCCGCGCCCGTCGCCGTCCACGCGCGTCAGCACGATCCCGGTAATGCCGACCCGGTCGTCGAAATTCTTGGCGAGGTTGACGGCGTCCTGGCCGGTGAGGCTGTCGGCGACGAGAAGGATCTCGTGCGGACTGGAGGCGGCCTTGATCTCGACCATCTCCTGCATCAGCGCCTCGTCGATATGGGTGCGCCCGGCGGTGTCGAGCATGACGACGTCATAGCCCTGGAGCCGCGCCGCCTGCTCGGCGCGCTTGGCGATCTGCACCGGGGTCTGGCCGGGGACGATCGGCAGCGTGTCGATCGCGACCTGGCGGCCGAGCACGGCGAGCTGTTCCTGTGCGGCCGGGCGCTTCACGTCGAGCGAGGCCATGAGGATCTTGCTCTTCGACCTTTCCGCGAGGCGCTTGGCGATCTTCGCCGTGGTCGTCGTCTTGCCGGCGCCCTGGAGGCCGACCATCATGATCGCGACGGGGGGCGTCGCGCCGAGGTCGATCGGCTCGGCTTCCGACCCGAGCGTCTCGATCAGGACGTCGTTGACGATCTTGATCACCATCTGGCCGGGGGTGACCGACTTGATGACGCTCGCCCCGACCGCGCGCTCGCGCACCTTGTCGACGAAGCTGCGCACGACATCGAGCGCGACATCGGCCTCGAGCAAGGCGCGGCGGACCTCGCGGAGCGCCGTGCCGACGTCGGCCTCGGTGAGGGCGCCGCGGCGCGTCAGCGTCTCGAAAATGCCGGTGAGCTTCTCGGAAAGCCCTTCGAACATGCGGTTTGTCCTCGAGGAAACGGTCTGGTGCTGGCGGGATTCCAGCCTAACATAGGTACGAAATCGGGGATCGCCGCAAGGGCGGCGGACGTCAGGGGGGCGCGTCGGAAGCGAACGCAGCGGCCGTTGGCCGCGCCTGCGAATAATGCTAGACACGAACCCGTCCCATTTTGCTGTCGTGGTCCCGGTAGCTCAGCAGGATAGAGCAACGGTTTCCTAAACCGTAGGTCAGGGGTTCGAATCCCTTCCGGGACGCCAATTCCATTACACGGGTCCGCGTCACCTCCCTTCGACCCACTTGCGCTGGTCGGGCATATCCGAGGCGTTGTCTCCGGATGCGTAACGGTATCGGCTTCTCGAATCATGGAGAAGCCGAGGATGACTTCGCCGGTCGAGCGAATGAGGATGATGCGTGAGCGACGCCGCAAGCGTGGCTCGCGCGAGCTGCGCCTCGTCGTTCCCGACTCGCGCTCGCGGTCTGTCCGCCGCCGTGTGGCGGATCAGGTCGCCCGTCTCGTTTCGGGCGAGGAGAAGGACGCGTCGCGCTGGATCGAGGCGGCTTCCGAGTTCGATGCGCCCGAGCCCCGGGCGGGCGATGAAATGCGGTAGCGTCGTCATCGTCGCGGCAGCGGGGGAGTACGGGAAATCGCGCCCGGCAGTTGTCGTTCAGGCCGACGCTTTTCCCGAGGCTCAAGCCTCGCTCATCATTTGCCGGATGACGTCGGAGCTTGTCGACACCCCGGACTTCCGAGTCACCATCGATCCCGGCAAGCGAAACGGCTTGCGGACGCGGTCCCAGATCATGGCCGACAAGCCCGTGACCGTGCGGCGGTCGCGCATCGCACGGTCGATCGGTCACGTGGACGAGGGTGAGGTCGGGCGCCTGAACCTCGCATTGGCCTTCGTCATGGGGCTCGCGGACTGAAGATACTTCTTTGTCCTAGGCTGTGCTTCATCCATCCTCGTGCCGCTTTTGCGAACGAGGGGATCGCGCAGAGCCGTCGCGAGCGGTTCGAGATTGCTCGTGGCGGAAGAGGTGGGATTCGAACCCACGGTGGGCTTGCACCCACGGCGGTTTTCAAGACCGCTGCCTTAAACCACTCGGCCACCCTTCCCCATGCGTCCCGCGCCGGACCAAGCCTCAAGCGCGAGAATGCATCATTTCGCATATTCGTTCCAAGGCTATGGCGCAATTCGCCGATCGATCCGAACCGGCAGCCCGGTAAGCCTCCGGTAATCATGTTTCGAGACGTTTTGGTAAGACTAACTTCAGCATATTCCACCGGTTCCGCGCTCACCCGAGGCGCGCATCGGCTCGCCACGCGTCCGTGGCACCGAGCTCGGGCCTGTCGCCGAGCCTCGGGCACGCGACCCAAATCCCCGACGCCCGGCGAGAGTCCGGGCTCGTAAAGGCATGACCCGTCCGACGGGACTTTCTCGCTCCGGCGAGCACCATTCTGAAAGGGACAGACGATGATCCGCAAGCTTTTGCTTTCGGCGACCGGCGTCGTCGCCATGGCCGGCGCGGCCGTGGCGGCCGACCTGCCGGGTCGCCAGGCTCCGCCACCCTATGTCGCGCCGCCGCTCTTCAGCTGGACGGGGTTCTACCTCGGCGCCCAGCTCGGCTACGCCTGGGGCTTCGATGACTTCACCGCGACGAACCCCTTCTTCGGCACCTTCGCCAACAACAGCTACAACCCGAACGGCGTCATCGGCGGCGCCCATGTCGGCTACAACTATCAGGTCGGCCAATTCGTCGTGGGCGTCGAGGGTGATGTCGACGGCACAGGCTACTCCGGCTCCAGGACCGCGGGCTTCGCGAGGCTCACCACGGAAATTCCGGTGCAAGGCTCGATCCGGGCACGTCTCGGCTTGGCGCTGGACCATGCCCTCCTCTATGTCACGGGCGGCGTCGCCTTCGCCGGGATCGACACCACCTATGCGACCTTCGCCGGATACGACACGTTCGGGAAGACCCGGACGGGCTGGACGATCGGCGGCGGCATCGAATATGCGCTCAACCCGAACTGGTCGATCCGAGCCGAGTATCGCTACGCCGACTTCGGCAGCTTCCGCGACTATCCGGTCGGCTCCCTGGCCCCGATCTATGGTCTCGGCACTTTCGTGCAGCATCAACAGACCCAGCACGCCATTCGCGGTGGCGTCACCTACAAGTTCGGACCTCCGACGGCGCCCGTCGTCGCTACCTACTAGATCACGATGACCTTGGATCGATTCGATCCAAGGTCATGAAACGTCATCGATTCCAAAAGCTCAGAGCGGGATAGGCAGATAAGTTTACGCACTCTGCGTAAACGCGACTACGCCGGAAAACGGCTGTACGTTTTTCCTCGTCCCGCTCTAGATCGCATAACAGCCCTTGGTCGAGACGGCCGCGCTTGGAGCGGCCGTCCATTCCTCGAGCTCCGTGACGCCGAGGCTTTCCGCCCGGCATCAGATCGCAACACCGAGATCGCGATAGATCGACGTCATGCGGTCGTAATAAGCCTCCGGCGAATGTCGCTCCTCGGCGGCGATCCGAGCCGCGCGCCCGATATCGGCAACGTCGGCGTCGCTCGAATCGGCGACGAGCCTCAGCTTCTCGGCGAGATCATCGACATCGCCGGGACGGAACAGCCACCCGGTCTTGCCGTGCTCGATCAATTCCGGAATGCCGCCGATGGATGCGCCGAGGATCGGCTTCGAGCGGAAGTTGGCCTCGATCGCGGACATGGGTCCGTTCTCGTACCACTCCGAGGGCAGGACGATGGCTCTGCAGGCATCGACGATGTCCCAGAGATCCTGGCCGGACCTGAAGCCGAGGAACTCGACATCCGCGCCGAGCTCGGTTGCGAGCGCCATGAGATCGGCCTCGATCGGTCCTGTGCCGGCGATCTTGGCGGGAATGCCCGAGCGCGCGGCCGCTCGGATGAACGTCGCTATGCCCTTCTCGGGCGACAAGCGCCCGAAATAGAGGAAGTAGTCGCCGGGCGCCGATTTCGCGGAAACGGGAGGCGCATTGATCACGTTCGGCACGTAGATGAGCTGCTCCTTCGGCCAGCCCCACTCCACGAACTTCTCGACATAGAACCTGCTGGGGACGACGACGCGATCGACATTCCGGCTATAGAAGTCGAACCATTGGTGCACGGCGGATTCGAGGGCTATGACGGAGCTGATCAGCAGGCTGTCCATCATGCAGCGGTGGATGGCGACATTCCACACGCGCTTGCCTTTGCATCTCTCGCAGATCCCATCACGATTCCTCATTTGGAAAGCGGGACAGATCATCTTGAAATCATGTGCCGTCAGGACGGTCGGGATGCCGCGCTTCTTGAGCTCGAACAGGACCGACGGGGACTGATGGTGGAAGACGACATGAACGTGAGCCACGTCGATCTTGTGATCGTCGAGGAGCGCGGACATTTTGCGACGAGCCTCGACGGAATAGATGATCTTCAAGGAATTGACGATCTTTCGATACAAGCCATCGTCGCGCTTGTAATCGATGTCGTCCGCGAAATATCTGTCGTAGTCGCTCTTCAGGTTCTCGTCGTGATGCATCGCTTGATACGCCACATGCCAGCCGTGCTTTTCGAAGAGCCGCGAATGCTCGAAATACATGACGTCCGAGCCGCCCCGGATATGGTGATGGGCATTGATCGACAACAACGTCTTCATGTCACACCCTATCAGCGGCTACTGCCATGCTCGTGAGGACATCGAGGTACGCGCGGTGAACCCGCTCGAAGGTGAAATCCCTCTCGTGCCGAGCACGGCTCGCGCTCTGCTGGTGCGCGAGCCTGCCCGAGTCGTCGGTGGCGAGCCGCGCCATGTGAGCGGCGCACTCCTCGACACTCGCGAAGAAGAGTTGTCCCTCACCTGCGGTCCAACGATTGAACCGGTTGTCATAGGCGATGACGGCGTTACCGGCGCCGAGGGCTTCGACCAGGGAGGGATTGGTGCCGCCGACTTGGTGACCGTGGATGTAGGCGAGGCAGTGGAAGCGAAGAGCTTGGACGATGCCCCTCTCGTAGATCGCGCCGGGAAAGACGACCCGATCGTCGGCGGCCGCGCGCACCCTCGCGTGGTAGCTGTTGCGCTCGGGCTCCAGCTTGCCGAGCACGATCAGCCGGAGGCCGGTTCGCGCCTTCACGAACGCCTCTACGATCTCGAGGATCGAGTTTTCCGGCTCGATTCGGGCGATGGAGATGAAATAGGCTTTCGGCGCAAGCCCATAGGGCAAGAGCGCATCGACGGGAGCATCGCGGATCTCGTCGGATGCGTAGGGGATGACCACAGCTCGGCGGCAACCGCGAGTCGCGAGATGAGCGGCGATCTCCGGGTGATCGGCAATCGGCACGCTGCAGGCATGCGCGCCGATCCACTCGTTGACCCAGAACCAGCTCTTCGCCAAGCGACCCCACTTCTGTCGCTTCCACTCGATGCCATCCATATTCATCACGATCTTGCGTCCGAACAGGCGCTGGAGGACGGTGAAGACGGCGGTGTTGTAGCCGAGGACGAGATCGACGCCCGGCCGACCGATGACATCGAGAACGCATCGCAGATCGAACTCGATCGTGGAGAGCGACCCCCGCGTCCGGGTCTCGAAGTGGATCCTGCGAATGCCCTCCCAAGCGTCGATCCGGCGTTGCGGACGTGACATTCCCTCCTCGGCCTGGCAGTAGACCGTGACCGTCCACCCGGCATCTCTCGCGTCGGGGGCGAGACGGGCGGCGAAGGTCTCGAACCCACCGTGTGCTGCGGGAATTCCGCGGATGCCGAGGATGTTGACGGAGCGCGCCGAGCGCGTTGCCGCTCGCTCGGACCGTGGCTCGATCTCCGATCCCGCGAGCCCTTCGCCGGATCCGCCATCGTGTCCAGCCCCTACGAATCGCGCAACCCTTTGCACGAAGCGGTTCTTCCCGACGACATTCATGACGCACCCCAACACGCGGGAGCCGGGCGATCCGCCGGCACATTCGCCGAGAGCCCGGCTCGTGGAATTTTTCGAGTCTCGCCGAGCGGAAGCAGCCGAGCCGATCGTTCGCCTCGACCGGCTTCGACCGGTGGTCGCCCGCGTCGTCGAGGATCGGGAAGGTCTTGCTTCAGGACGCTGCGCGCAGGAGCGCCGGATCGGACGTCGTGGGGTGGAGCCCTAGATCACGATGACTTTGGATCGAGTCGATCCAAAGTCATCCCGCTCTAGAGCGATTTCCGGCGAACCGGGCACCGGGTCGCATATCGGTCTCGATGTTTCGACAGATCGACATCGATGCGAAATCGCGCCAACCCGAGGATGTAGGGCTGGTTTCCCATTCCACTCGATCGGAAACTGCTCTAGCGTTCGGGATCTTTCCCGACGGCTCGCACCGAGACCTCTTGCTCGATCGGTAACATCTCGGATGGCCGCGTCGAGCGACTGTACCTGTTCGTTTTCCTTGCGCATGCGCTCAACATAGCACAAGATCCGCCAAGATCAAGTCGTCACAATTCCGGATCAATACAATGGCAGCCACTCCAAGCGGTCGGAGGGGGTTCGGATTCACCGTATCGGAAAGTGGCTCTACATTCTTGTTCTTGTCACGATTTCGAATCGATGAAGCATCGAGATCGAGCTGCGAAGCACCGTCCACGAGGACGAGCGCGTGGCATGGCGGGGCCGGCGCGGTCTCATGCCCGGCCTCGGGCAGGAGGGTACCATTGCGCCGAGTGGTGCGGCCGAGCCCGATCCGGGTGCTCCATCGCGTTCCGCTGCGATCGAGGGCGGACGGCGGCACCGGGTTCGACCGCGCTAGATCACGACGAATTTGGATCGAACCGATCCAAATTCATGAACGTGATCGATTCTCAAGACTTAGCGCGGGATAAGCAGATGAGTTTGCGCAATCTGCGTCAGCTCGATTGCGCCGGAAAACCGGTATCCGCTTTTCCTCGTCCCGCGCTAGGCCAATTTCCGGCGAGCGGAGACCCCGTCGCGTCCTATTTCGTGGCCTCGGCACTTTCCTTGGCCGCGGCCTTGCCTTTCGTCGCGAGCTTGGCCTCGAGATCGGCGACGCGCTTGCCGAGCTTCTCGTTCTCGTCGCAGAGCTTCATCGCGATTTGCTTGATCGTCTCGAATTCCTCGCGCGTCACGACGTCCATGGTCGAGAGCCAGCGTTCGAACTGGCTCTTCATTGCGGTCTCCGCCTCGCGACGGACACCTTGCGCCACTTCCGTCGCATCGGTCATCAGACGCGCGAAATCCTCGAAAACCTTGTTCTGCGACATGATCCTCTCCGCGGTTCTCGCGCCTCCTTAGCACGGCCCTGCATCCGGTGACATGGGTCCGCCGTGCGGGGGCGGCAAGATCGGCACGGCCTTGACGCTCGCGCACCTTCGTCGCATCAAGCGGCGATTTCCGGAGGGACCATGCCGCTCCTCATCCCCTATCCGAGCATCGATCCCGTTCTCGTCGAGCTCGGACCGGTTCCGATCCGCTGGTATGCGCTCGCCTATATCGTGGGCCTAGTGCTCGGCTGGGCCTATGCGCGGCTTCTCGTCGCCAAGCCCGCGCTCTGGGGCGCTTCGCCGCGTCCGGAGCCCGAGGAGATCGACGATCTCCTCGTCTATGCGGCGGTCGGGGTCGTGCTCGGCGGCCGGCTCGGCTATGTGCTCTTCTACAACTTGCCCTATTACCTCGACCAGCCGGCCGAGATCCTTGCCGTATGGAAAGGAGGAATGGCCTTCCACGGCGGCTTCCTCGGCGCGACGCTCGCCCTCTTCGTGCTCGCCTGGCGGCGGCACTGCTCGGCTCTCGCCCTCGCCGATATCTCGTCCGCCGCGGTGCCGATCGGTATCTTTCTCGGCCGGATCGCGAACTTCATCAAGCCGGAGCTGTGGGGGCGCCCGACCGACGTCGCCTGGGCCATGGTCTTCCCGGGCGCCGGGCCGGAGCCCCGCCATCCCAGCCAGCTCTACGAGGCGGGTCTCGAGGGCTTGGCACTTTTTCTCGTTCTTCTGCTCGCGATCCGGCTCGGCGCGCTGCGGCGCCCGGGCCTCGTCACCGGGCTCTTCTGCGCGGGCTATGGCGTCGCGCGAATCGCCTGCGAATTCTTCCGCGAGCCCGATCCGCAGCTCGGCTTCCTGTTCGGCGATGCGACCATGGGCATGGCCCTGTCGCTTCCTTTGATCGCGATCGGCCTATTCCTCATCCTGCGTGCGGCGCGCCGAAAGCCGGCGCTCGCCTGACGAGGCCGCGATGACCGCGCTCGCGACGCTGATCAAGGAGATGATCCTCCACGACGGGCCGATCTCCCTCGACCGCTACATGGCGCTCGCGCTCGCCCATCCCGAGCACGGCTACTACAAGGCGAGGATGCCCATCGGCGCCGAAGGGGATTTCGTCACCGCGCCCGAGATCAGCCAGATGTTCGGCGAGCTCGTCGGGCTCTGGGCGGTCGAGGTCTGGCACGGCCTCGGGCGTCCCGTGCCGTTGCGCCTGGTCGAGCTCGGTCCCGGGCGCGGGACCTTGCTCGCCGATGCCCTGCGGGCCGCGAAGGTCGCCCCGGAGTTTCGCGCCGCGCTCGATCTTCACCTCGTCGAGACGAGCGAGATCTTGCGCCGGCATCAAGAGCACGCCATCGCCTCCTGCGCGATCGCCGCCCATTGGCACGCCGATATCGCGGACGTGCCGAGGGGTCCGATGATCGCGATCGCCAATGAATTCTTCGATTGCCTGCCGGTTCGCCATTTCGTGAGCGATGCGGGAGCCTGGCACGAGCGCTTGGTCGGGCTCGACGCCGAGGGCCGCCTCCGCTTCGGTCTCTCCGCCGAGCCGGAGCTCGGGCTCGGCGCCGCGGCCGAGGCCGGCGCGATCCTGGAGCTCGGGATCGCCGCGGTGCGCGTGATGCGCGACATCGCGGGCCGGATCGCGACGCAGGGCGGGGCCCTGCTCGTCATCGACTACGGCTACGACGGAGCCCGTTTCGGGGAAACCCTGCAAGCCTCGAGGCGCCATCGCTCCGCCGATCCGCTCGAGGCGCCGGGCGAGGCGGACCTCACCGCCCATGTGGATTTCGAGGCGATGCGCCGCGCCGCGCTTTCCGCCGGAGCCGCGGTGCATGGCCCCGTGACACAGGGAGAATTCCTGTCGCGGCTCGGGATCTTCCAGCGCGCCGCCACCTTGCGGCGGCATGCCGATGCCGCCCAATGTGCCGCCATCGACGCCGCGCTCGCCCGGCTGACGGGCTGTGGCTCGGCGACGCCGGATCCGAGGTCCATGGGCGAGCTCTTCAAGGTGCTGGCCGTCACCGGCCCCGGCGCGCCGGTCCCGCCGGGCTTTCCTGTGGAGGGGTCATGAAGCCGACGCCGCTCGAGGCCCCGCTCTTGATATCGGCCGGCCTGACCCATGGGTTCTTCACCCGGCACGGCGGGGTCTCCACCGGGCTCTACGCTTCCCTGAACGGCGGGGTCGGGTCGAGTGACGCGCCGGAGAAGGTCGCCGAGAACCGCCGCAGGATGGCGGCGCATCTCGAGGTCGCCCCCGAGAATCTGCTCGTGCCCTATCAGACCCATTCGCCGGATGCCTTGATCGTGACCGAGCCTTTCGCCGAGCGGCCGCGCTGCGACGCGCTGGTGACCGCGGTGACCGGCCTCGCGCTCGGGGTCACGGGCGCCGATTGCGGGATCGTGCTCTTCGCCGATGCGCGTGCGCGGGTGGTGGCGGCGGCCCATGCGGGCTGGAAAGGCGCGCTCGGGGGCGTCCTGGAGGCGACGCTCGACGCCATGGAAAGCCTCGGCGCAGCCCGCGCCCGGGTCACGGCCGTGCTCGGCCCGACGATCGGCCGAGAAAGCTACGAGGTCGGCGCGGAATTCTACGAGCGCTTCGTCGCGGACTCGAAGGATCACGCACGCTTCTTCGTACCCTCCGGGGGCGACGGGCGCTTTCTTTTCGATCTCCCGGGCTTCATCGCGACGCGGCTCGCTCGCGCAGGCATCGGGTGCTTCGAGGATCTCGCGCTCGACACCTATTCCGACGAGACGCGCTTCTATTCCTACCGGCGGTCGGTGCATCGGGGCGAGCCCGACTATGGCCGCCAGGTCGCGGCGATCGCGCTCGTGTGAGGCCCTCTTTCTTCGCGTCGAGGCGTCGCCGCGACAGCCGTCGATCCGAAAAGCGGCCGTTCGGCGCCACAATGCCGCCGGAAGGCCTTGAATAGATCACGCTTTGTCGCGGGACCCCGGAGCGCCGGGGCGCAGCCTGTGCTCTCCGTCCCGTCGAGGGACGTGGGCGCGGAAGGATTCGGCGCCGGCGCGCATGGCCGGAGGGGCGTTCGTGGCTTCCTGACGTGAAGCTGACTGCCGGAAGCCGCGCAACTCACGAAGATTTCAACTTTTTCGAGACACGAACGTTGCGCTCGAGCAACACCGTCCCGAATAGCGCCCCTCGAGCCCCTGTTTTCGGGCCGCGGCAATTGCTTGGCAGGGAAATCCGCGTAGCTTGCGCAAGCGTCAACTTCTCGAAAGGAGACCATCCCATGTTGCGCAAAATTCTGTTGGCATCCGCCGGCACGATCGCGCTCGCGAGCCAGGCCTTCGCGGCCGACCTCCCGTCGCGTGCTCCGCCGCCGGTCTATGTTCCCCCGGTCCCGATCTTCACCTGGACCGGCATCTACCTCGGCGGCCAGATCGGCTATGCCTGGGGGCAGCAGCGGGCGAACGTCTTCGCTCCCGACTTGATCGATGTCAACGGCGCCGTCATCGCGCCCGGCTCGCAGGTGTTCGGCAGCTATTCGGCCGAAGGCGTGATCGGTGGTGCCCATGTCGGTTACCTCTACCAGGTCAACCAGTGGGTTCTCGGCATCGAGGGCTCGGTCGACGGCACGAGCATCAGCAAGACCTTCATTCCCGGGGTCGACATCTACCCGGGGGTTCTCGCCAATCCGTTCGGCCTGACCTATACGACGAGCGTGCCGATCGAGGGCTCGATTCGCGGCAAGATCGGTGTGGCTTGGGACCGCGTGCTCCTGTACGCGACGGGCGGCGTCGCCTTCGCCGGGGTGAATGCGAGCATCAACTCGCCTTTCGGCTCGGTGTCCGCCTCGACGACCCGTGTCGGCTGGACCGTCGGCGGCGGCGTCGAATATGCCGTCACCAACAATTGGTCGGTCTTCGCCGAGTATCGCTACAGCGATTTCGGCTCCTACAGCAACAACCTCGGCGCGGCCTTCGATCTCACCGGGGTGGGGCTGGCTGCGGCGGCGCCGATCGTCAACCGGCACTTCACGCAGAACCAGGTCCAGGTGGGCTTCAGCTACCACTTCAGCCCTCCGCCTCCTCCGGTCGTCGCCAAGTATTGACGCCTACCGGATCCAGCGATCCGTCCTCTTTTCGGGACGTGCACAAACCCGGCCTCGCGGCCGGGTTTTCTCGTGAGGGCGCGAGCATCGCGCTCGGCGCACACGGCGAGCGCCGATGTGGCTCGAATCACACATTCGCCCCAAATTCGGGCGTCGAAGCCCGAATTGCCAGGTCATTGTAGTTGAGCCGTTCGGAAAACAGAGTATCTGAAGAGACAGCTCGACGAGTTGCACTGACGAGCTGCACTTACGGAGAATCCCATGTTGCGCAAAATTCTGTTGGCATCCGCCGGCACGATCGCGCTCGCGAGCCAGGCCTTCGCGGCCGACCTCCCGTCGCGTGCTCCGCCGCCGGTCTATGTTCCCCCGGTCCCGATCTTCACCTGGACCGGCATCTACCTCGGCGGCCAGATCGGCTATGCCTGGGGGCAGCAGCGGGCGAACGTCTTCGCTCCCGACTTGATCGATGTCAACGGCGCCGTCATCGCGCCCGGCTCGCAGGTGTTCGGCAGCTATTCGGCCGAAGGCGTGATCGGTGGTGCCCATGTCGGTTACCTCTACCAGGTCAACCAGTGGGTTCTCGGCATCGAGGGCTCGGTCGACGGCACGAGCATCAGCAAGACCTTCATTCCCGGGGTCGACATCTACCCGGGGGTTCTCGCCAATCCGTTCGGCCTGACCTATACGACGAGCGTGCCGATCGAGGGCTCGATTCGCGGCAAGATCGGTGTGGCTTGGGACCGCGTGCTCCTGTACGCGACGGGCGGCGTCGCCTTCGCCGGGGTGAATGCGAGCATCAACTCGCCTTTCGGCTCGGTGTCCGCCTCGACGACCCGTGTCGGCTGGACCGTCGGCGGCGGCGTCGAATATGCCGTCACCAACAATTGGTCGGTCTTCGCCGAGTATCGCTACAGCGATTTCGGCTCCTACAGCAACAACCTCGGCGCGGCCTTCGATCTCACCGGGGTGGGGCTGGCTGCGGCGGCGCCGATCGTCAACCGGCACTTCACGCAGAACCAGGTCCAGGTGGGCTTCAGCTACCACTTCAGCCCTCCGCCTCCTCCGGTCGTCGCCAAGTATTGACGCCTACCGGATCCAGCGATCCGTCCTCTTTTCGGGACGTGCACAAACCCGGCCTCGGGGCCGGGTTTTCTCGTGAGGGCGCGAGCATCGCGCTCGGCGCACACGGCGAGGCTTCGCACCTCCCGCTTGCCATCGCTTCCTGCGCATGGCACCTGAAGGTATGAGCCTCGATCACCCGTTCGACGTCGATATTGCGACCGCACCGGTCGCCGACGATTTGCCGAGACCGAAAATTTCCTTCGTTTCCCTCGGCTGCCCCAAGGCGTTGGTGGACAGCGAGCAGATCCTGAGCCGGCTCCGGGCCGAAGGCTATGCGCTCACGCGCAGCCACGAAGGCGCCGATGCGGTTGTCGTCAACACCTGCGGCTTCCTCGACAGCGCGAAGGCCGAATCGCTCGCCGCGATCGGCGACGCACTGGCGGCGAACGGCAAGGTCGTCGTCACCGGTTGCCTCGGCGCCGAGAAGGCGACGATCCTCGCGCGCTTCCCGAACGTCGTCGCAATCACCGGCCCGCAGGATGCCGATTCGGTGATGGCAGCGCTGCGCAGGGCCGTGCCGCCGCCGCACGATCCCCGTCTCGACCTCGTCCCGGCCCAAGGCGTCAAGCTGACGCCGCGCCATTATGCCTATCTCAAGATTTCCGAAGGCTGCAACAATCGCTGCACCTTCTGCATCATCCCGCGGCTGCGCGGCGACCTCGTCTCGCGTCCCGCCGCCGATGTGCTGCACGAGGCGGAACGGCTCGTCGCCGCCGGGGTCAAGGAGATCCTCGTGATCTCGCAGGATACGAGCGCCTACGGGCTCGACCTGCATTATGCGGAAAGCCGCTTCCACGATCGCTCGGTGCGCGCGAGGTTCCTCGATCTCGTCCGCGAGCTCGGGAGCCTCGGCGTGTGGGTCCGGCTCCATTACGTCTATCCTTACCCGCACGTGGACGAGGTGATCGAGCTCATGGTTGAGGGCAAGGTCTTGCCCTATCTCGACATCCCGTTTCAGCATGCGAGCCCGCGCATCCTGCGGGCGATGAAGCGCCCGGGCGAGGTGGACAAGACGCTCGAGCGCATTCGCGCGTGGCGTGCGGCCTGCCCCGATCTCACCATCCGATCGACCTTCATCATCGGCTTTCCCGGCGAGACGGAAGAGGATTTCCGGCTCCTTCTCGACTGGCTCGGCGAGGCGAGGCTCGATCGGGTCGGGGCCTTCGAGTACGAGCCGGTCGAGGGAGCGCAGGCGAACGCTCTCGGGCTCGCCCCCGTCCCCCCCGAGCTGCAGCACATCCGCTACCGGCGCTTCATGGAGGCGAGCCGAAGGATCAGCGCGGAGCGACTCGGCCGGAAGGTCGGACAGCGCCTCGCCGTCATCATCGACGCGGCGGGACCGCGCACGGCGACCGGGCGCACGAAGGGCGACGCGCCCGAGATCGACGGGACGGTGCACGTCGCCTCGCGGCGTCCGCTCCGTGTGGGCGAGATCGTCAAAGTGAAGATCGACCGCGCGGAATCCTATGACCTCTATGGCTCGGCGGTGTGAGCGCGCCGGCGAGCCGGACGTCGGTTCGCGCCGCGAAAATGCGCGAGAGCAGGGGTGGAGGGCTGCTTTGCGGCTTGGCCCGAGGAAATTGCGTCTTATAGTTGTATAGCCGTCACCGCTTCGCTCGGCGAGGCCGGGGTGGCGGTATCACATCGTTTCTCGAAAAGAGATTGGGCACGGGCGCCCTTCGATCCTCCGGGCGATCCGAAACGCCGCCAATTGGATTTGAGGAGAATGCCGGGATGATCGAGATCCAGCCGCTGCTCGTCGCGCAGATCCTGGTGCTCTTGACGGTGGCCAACGGCACGCCGGTCATCGCGACGCGGATTTTCGGCAGCACCCTCGCCGGTCCGCTCGACGGCGGCCTCGTCCTCGCCGACGGCCAGCCCCTCCTCGGCCGTTCCAAGACCATTCGCGGCGTCGTGCTGTCGCTCCTCGCGACCACCGCCTGCGCCCCTTTGCTCGGCCTCGCGCCGACGATCGGCCTTGTCGTCGCTGCGGCGGCGATGACGGGCGATCTTCTGTCGAGCTTCGCCAAGCGCCGCCTGCGGCTCGCCCCGAGCAGCATGGCGCTCGGCCTCGATCAGATCCCCGAATCGATTCTCCCGGCCATCGCCGGGCGCTGGGTGCTACCGATCACGGTCGCGGACATCCTTTGCGTCACCGTGCTGTTTCTCGTCGGCGAGCTCGCCCTCTCGCGACTGCTCTACAAGCTCCGGATACGGGATCGACCTTATTGACGTCGCGCCACGCGGCACGAAGCGGAGACGATGCAGGGTGACCTCGGGGGGGCAATTGAAGCGGACCGGCACGACCGAGGACCCGGCGCCGACCGAGGTATAGCCGGCCATCGCCGCATAGGTCCATGGCCCCGATCCCAAGGATCTCGGCAAGACGGCGTCGAGGGTGATCGGGATGCCTCCCGGCAGGCAAATCTGGCCGCCGTGGGTATGCCCGCCGAGCAGGACATCGAAGCCGGCATGCGCCGCTTGCCGGTAGATTTCCGGCGTATGCGACAAGAGGATCGAGAAGTCCTCGTGCGGGATCGCGGCCGCGATCTTCTCGATATTGTCGACACGATAGAAATGCGCGTCGTCGACCCCGGCGAGCCTGATCCTCGCGCCGGCACGCTCGATCGCGACGCTTTCGTTGAGAAGCATCCTGACGCCCATGGCCTCGAGCTCGGGCACCATGCGGACCGTGTCGTGATTGCCCAAGACGCCATAGACCGGACCGACGAGGGCCGCGCGCAAACGGGCCATCCCTTCGAGGCAGGCGTCGATCGGCCCGAAGGTCTTGCCGCGATAATCGCCGGTCAGGACGCAAAGATCGTAGCGCAGCTTCGGCAGGACGCGAGCGAGGCGCGCCATCGCGACCTCGTTCATGTCCGTGTGCAGGTCGCTCATATGCAGGATCCGGAAGCCGTCGAAGGCCTCGGGAATTGCCGGCGAGGCGATCTCGGTCGCGGTCAGCCGGACCTCGGCGGCATTTTTTCGACCCAGCCAGTAGAACCCGGACAGTTTGAGCACCGACTCGATGAGGCGATGCGAGAAGAGCAGATTTTCGATATGGAAGAAACGGAGCCCCTGACCGAAGGCTTGTGCCTCGTGGTCCATCTCGATTCCGAGACGCTGGCGAGCATGCACGCGACCGAGCCTCAGCTCGAGCTTCATCGTGATGTCGTCCGGCAGGAAGTGGCTAGCCGGCGGAGACGCCGGAATTCTCGATCGTGACCTCATGCTCGATTTCATGAAACGTCCCATGATCTGGCCGAGCCGCCCGCCGGGGACACGAGAGCTGCGAGCGCGCATCGTCTCGCAGCGGGACCGTAACGACTGGCGCTTCCGAGGCTTGGGGAGCCCGACGACGCGCTCCTACGGAATGATGTACGATTCTCCCGAGCCGAGAGCCTTTGGTCATTCGACGGATGCGGTCGAAGCTCGCCGACCTCGATCGACAGAGTCGCGCCGAAGCTTGCGCGAGCATTGTCCCGCGAACCGCGCCACTGTTCGGACCGCGAAAATGCGACAATAAAAAGAGGTCGCGCCGCCTTCCCGTTCGGTCCGGTCGGATGGCGCTCCGGCTTCCGGCTCGTCCGGTTCGATCGCGAGTCGGCTGAGCCCTCTGGAAACGACGCATGTTCAAGAAAATTCTCGTTCCTATCGACATCGCCGAAACCACGCTCGCCGAGCTCGCCATCAAACTCGCGGCCGAGCTCGCAGCCATGGATTCGGGCGAGGTGAGAGCCATTCACGTCGTCGCCGACCTTCCCTACGGCCTCGGAGTGCTCCTGCCGCCGACCCTCGCCACGGACCTCGAGGCATCCGCCCGCTTCTCGCTCCGCGAGATCACGGCGAAGGCGGATCTTCCGATCGGGCGTTCCTCCTTCACGGTCCGTACCGGTGTCGCCTATCACGAGGTCCTCTCCGAAGCGCGGGCCTGGAGGGCCGATCTCGTCATCGTCGGCTCGCACAACCTGTCGAAGACCCCTCGTCTTCTCGGGTCCAACGCGGAGAACATCGTTCGCCATGCCGAGTGCTCGGTGCTCGTCGTGCGCGCCCACGAGGACCAAGCGGGAACCTATTGGCTGGTGCCGCCGATCGCCTCGTGAGCGCGCAGCCTCGAGCTCCCGCTCGACGACCGACGGCCGTCTTGCGTGGTCCATTCTCGTTCTAGGCCGGCGGGATGCGAGATGTCCGTGCGGATCGGCACGTCGTCCTCCGGCCGCGCGGCAGGCTCGAGGCAAGGCAGAGACCCTATCCTGTGACTCGACGGCAAGAGCGGGAAGGGGCTGGCGATGGCGGCTGTGCGGAGCGAGAGGGGTGAGGAAAGCAACGAGCACGCGGTCGCGGCTCTGCGGCCGTCACACGCGGACCTCCTGACGGCGGCTCTCGAATTTCTGCGCACCGGGCGATACGACGCCGCGAAAGAGATCTACACGCAAGTCCTGGCGGAGGTGCCGGACCATCCCCTCTGCCTGCATCATCTCGGCCTGATCGCGCATCGCGAGGGCGAGAACGCGACCGCAGCGCGGCTGGTCGGCCGTGCCGTCGCGCTCGAGCCGGCCTATGTCGAGGCCTGGTCGAATCTCGGCGCGATCTATCGGGCGATGGGGCGGCTCGACGACGCGATCGCTGCGACCCGGAGCGCTATCGCGGCGGATCCGAATTGCGTCCAGGCCCTCTCCAATCTCGGCGGGGCGCTCGAGGATCAGGGGAAGCTCGATGCCGCGCTCGACGCCTACAGGGAGGCGGCGCGGCGCAATCCGGGCTTCATGGAAGCCTCGGTCAATGCCGCCAATCTCTTGCGCAAGCTCGGCCGGCGCGAGGAGGCGCTCGAGACCTGCGAGCGGGCCATCGCGCAGCGTCCCGATTCGGCCGAGCCTTTCTTCAGCCTCGGCAATATTCTGAAGGAGCTCGGCCGGTCCGGCGAAGCGGCCTCGGCCTACGCCCATGCGCTCGCGCTCCGGCCGACCTATGCCGAGGCCACGATCAACCTCGGCAACGTGCTTCAAGGTCGAGGGGCCTACGAGGAAGCCGCCGAAGCCTACCGGCAAGCCATCGCGGTGCGCCCGGATCTCGCCGCCGCCCACGTGAACCTCGGCGCCGCGCTGGAGAACCTCGGCCGCCTCGGCGAGGCGATCGACTCCTACCGGACCGCGGTCGCGCTCGATCCGAAGCTCTTGTCGGTCCGGGCCTGGCTGCACCACAAGCGCCGCATGATCTGCGACTGGGCGGAGATCGACGCGGAGGAGGCGCAGCTGCGATCCGAGCTCGCGGTCGATCCGGCGAATACCCATCCCTTCGCCGTCCTCGACATGGCGACGAGCCCGGCCGAGCAGCTGCATGTCTGCCGCTCCTACGCCGCTGGCGTCTCCGGGTCGGTGCAAAAATATGCCCACGAAAGGCCGGTGCCGGACCCCGGCCGGAGGCTCAGGATCGGCTATCTCTCGGCCGATTTCTGCCGCCATGCGACCGCGCTCCTGACGGCCGAGCTGTTCGAGCGCCACGACCATGCGAGGTTCGAGGTCTTCGCCTATGCCCTGAATGCCGACGACCACAGCGAGCTCTCCGCGCGCCTGCGTGCGGCCTTCGACCATTTCGTCGATCTCGCCGATCTGAACGACGACGAGGCCGCGCGGCGCATTCATGCCGACGGGATCGATATTCTCGTCGAGCTCAAAGGCTATACCAAGGATGCGCGCAC
The DNA here is from genome assembly GCA_024304885.1 of Beijerinckiaceae bacterium. Lineage (GTDB taxonomy): Bacteria > Pseudomonadota > Alphaproteobacteria > Rhizobiales > Beijerinckiaceae > Methylocapsa. The sequence continues at coordinate 34,509 of JALJOM010000008.1, read as the reverse complement.
CGGCATCGCGGCGCGCCGGCCGGCCTCGATCCAGGTGAGCTTTCTCGGCTTTCCGGCGACCATGGGGGCGGATTTCATCGATTACGTCATCGCCGATCCCGTCGTCCTGCCGATGGATCAGCAGCGCTTCTTCGACGAGAGGATCGTTCATCTCCCGCACAGCTACCAGCCGAACGACGGGAAGAGGATCATCTCGGATCTGGCACCGACGCGCGCCGAGTGGGGCCTGCCGGAGCAGGCGTTCGTGTTCTGCTCGTTCAACAATACCTACAAGATCACGCCGACCTTCTTCGACCTCTGGATGGGGCTCCTCGCGGCGGTCCCGGGCAGCGTGCTCTGGCTTCTCGATGCCAACGAGCTCGTGAAGGACAATCTCCGACGCGAGGCGACGGCGCGTGGCATCGATCCGAGCCGGCTCGTCTTCGCGCCGAAGCGCTCCTCGCCGGATCATCTCGCCCGCCACAGGCTCGCCGATCTCTTCCTCGACACATTGCCCTACAACGCGCATACGACGGCGAGCGATGCCTTGTGGGCGGGGCTTCCCGTATTGACCTGCATCGGCGAGACCTTCGCGGGACGCGTCGCCGCGAGCTTGCTCCATGCCGTCGGTCTGCCCGAGCTCGTGACTCACTCGTTGAACGAATACAAGGCGCTCGCCTCGAGCCTCGCGCGCGAGCCGGAGCTTCTCGCTCGGATCCGCCACAAGCTCAACGCCAACCGGCTTCATTCGCCGCTGTTCGACAGCGCCTCCTACACGCGCCATTTCGAGGCCGCGCTGACGACGATGTGGCAGTCATGGGCGAAGGGCGAATCACCACGCGCCTTCGCGGTAGCGGAGGCGCCGCCGCAGGTTGCGAGCGCCCCACCCGCGACGATCGCGCGCGTTCCCTATCTCGCCTGCCCGCTCTGCGGCGGGACGGATATCCCCGCCGTGCTCGGCGCGGATTGCACGAAGCATGCGCTCTACCAGCCGATCCTGCCGCCGGTCATGACCTGGCACGAATGCAATGACTGCGGCCATGTCTTCACCGAGGGATTTTTCGGCGATGCCGCCTTGGAGGTGGTCTTCTCCAGGACGCATCCGGGGCAGACCGTCGGCTATGACATGGAACGGCAGCGCCCGGTCTCGGCCCGCATGGTCGAGCGGGTCGCGCTCCACAAGCAGGGCGGGCACTGGCTCGATGTGGGCTTCGGCAACGGCTCGCTGCTCTTCACGGCGCAGGAATGGGGCTATGTCCCCGTAGGGCTCGATCTCCGCAAGGCCAATGTGGAGGCCCTCGCGACGCTCGGCTACGAGGCGCATTGCGTCTCGATCGAGGCGCTTCCCCACGACGGGCGCTACAGCGTCGTCAGCATGGCGGACGTGCTCGAGCATCTGCCGTTCCCCAAGGTCGGGCTCGCGGCGGCCCACAGGCTGCTGCGTTCCGATGGAGTCCTGTTGCTCTCCATGCCCAACATGGACAATATGGTCTGGCGGCTGTTGCACGCGAACGGAGTCAACCTCTATTGGGGCGAGCTCGAGCATTACCACAACTTCTCGCGCAAGCGCCTCTATACCCTGCTCGAGGAGCACGGGTTCACGCCGCTCGCCTATCATGTCAGCGAGCGCTACCGGGTGTGCATGGAGGTGATCGCGGGCAAGCGCAAGTGAAGGCGACAACAGCGCCTTTCCTCGGCGTCGGGAGGTGCACGGTTGCCTCCCGAGGCGACGACACGATGCGCGAGATCTCTAGATCACGATGACTTTGGATCGACTCGATCCAAAGTCATGAAACGTGATCGATTCCAAAAGTTCAGAGCGGGATAAGCAGATAAGTTTACGCAATCTGCGTAAACTCGATTGCGCCGGAAAACCGGTGTCCGCATTTCCTCATCCCGCTCTAGGATCGCGGTGGCTGCCCGGCGCCGCTCGTGGAGGCGCAGGGCGAGGTGACGCGCTCGGGCCTCACGCCGATCCCGATCAGCCGGGCCGGCAGGCGGCGCAAGATCGGAAAATAGACGAAGAGCCGCAGGACCCACGGCGGCTCGAACTTGCCGCTCGCCGCGAGCGCGCGCGAGACGAGATTGTTCTGGAAGAAGACCTGCATGGCCTGGGTCGCCTTCGTCGGCCAGGCACGGCGCTTCTGCACCATCGCGAGATCCCGGTCCGTGATCGAGTCGCCCCGGGCCAGCGGCTCGGCGAGAAGGTTGGCCGTCGCGATCGCATCCTGGATCGCGAGGTTGATCCCGACGCCGCCGACCGGGGACATGGCATGGGCCGCGTCGCCGATGCACAAGAGCCCTGGCCGATGCCACAGCGGCAACCGATCGACAGCCACGGTGAGGAGCTTCACGTCGTCGAAGCTTTCGAGCGTGCCGAGCCGATCCGCGATCACCGGCGCGAGCGCCGCCATCCTTCGGCGCAACACGTCGATGCCCTCTGCCTCGAGCGCTCGAGCCGACCCTTTCGGGATCACGTAGGCGCATTGCCAATAGTCGCCACGGTTGAACCGAACGAGAATCTGCCCCGCATCGATCCGCGCGAACACGGCATCTCCGTCGCCGACATGGCGCGGCAGCCGGAACCAGAGCACGTCCATCGGTGCCCCGATCTCGTCGGGCACGAATCCGGCGGCCTCCCGCAGGGTCGAGTGGCGCCCGTCCGCCGCGATCACGAGATCAGCGCGGATCTCGCGCCTGCTGTCCTCGCCTTCCGCGCGAATGCCCGCGACCCGGTCCTCGTCCAGGATCAACCCGTCGGCGCGGGTGCTCATCATCAGGCGAAAGCCGGGATAGATTTTCGCCCGCGCGGCGAGGAAGTCGAGAAAATCCCATTGCGGCATGAAGGCGACGAACTTCGCCGTGGTCGGCAGATGCGTGAAATCCGCGAGCGGGATCGTGACATCGCCGATCTCGGCTCGGGCCGAGCGGACCTCCGAGTGGGGCAGCTTCAGGAAATCGGTCAAGAGCCCGAGGTCGTTCAAGGCCTCGAGCGTCGAGGGATGGATCGTGTCGCCGCGAAAGTCGCGCAGGAAATCCGCGTGCTTCTCGACGACGATCGTGTCGATCCCGGCCCGTGCGAGCAAGAGCCCGAGCATCATGCCGGCGGGTCCGCCGCCGACGATGCAGCAGCGGCAGGCGAGGGAGCCCGGCTCTTCTGTCATCGCGTTCGGCTCCATGACTCGACCGGCTACGACTTGCCTATGCTCAGCGAACCATTGCGCGACCCCATCGCCATGACCCCGCTGACGAGGAGCGCGACGAGGAGATTGGCGGCGAGCGCCAGGAGCCCGATGTAGAGGGTCAGGCTCGTCTCGCCGAGGACGATCGTATGCACGGGCTTGAACCCGTTCCACCACGCGAGGAAGGTGCCCCCCGAGAAGCCCACGACCCAGCCGGCGAGAAGGCCCTCGGCGCGAAACCAATGCGGGACGAAGAGCCCGAGGATCAAGGCCGGGAAGGTCTGCAGGATCCACATGCCGCCGAGAAGATGCAGGTAGATCGCGAATTGCGTCGGAAGGTAGAGGATCACGAGCAGCGCGCCGAACTTCACCACGAGCGAGGTGCGCTTGGCGATCCTCGCCTCGCCTGCGGGCGTGACGTTCGGGTCGATGTAGGCCTTCCAGAAGTTGCGGGTGAAGAGATTGGCCGCGCCGATGCTCATGATCGCGGCAGGGACGAGCGCGCCGATCGCGATCGCGGCGAAGGCGAAGCCCGTGAACCAGCCGGGGAAATAGGCCTTCAGCAAGGCCGGCACGACGTGGTTCGAGTCGGAAATCTCGAGCCCCGCGGCATGGCCCATGAAGCCCAGAAAGGCGACGAGGCCGAGGAGGAGCGAAAAGGCCGGGAGCAGGATCGCGTTCTTGCGGATCGTGTCGGCGCTCGCCGAAGCCATGACGCCCGTCAATGCATGCGGGTAGAGGAAGAGCGCGAGCGTCGAGCCGAGCGCGAGGCTCGCATAGGGCAGATACTGGCTCGGCTCGAGGAGGATGCCGCCCGCGCCTTTGGCGCGAAAGGCCTTGTCGGCCGCCTCGAAGATCGCACCGAAGCCGCCGAGCTCGAGCGGAACGACGACCACCACCACGAGCACCACGATGTAGAGCATCGTGTCCTTGACGAAGGCGATCAAGGCCGGCGCACGAAGCCCCGACGAATAGGTGTAGAGCGCGAGCACGATGAAGGCCGCGACGAGCGGAAGCTCTCCTTGGAGGCCGAGCGCATGGATCACCGCCGCCATGCCGATGAGCTGCAGCGCGATATAGGGCATGGTGGCGATGACGCCCGTCGCCGCGACGGCGAGCTCGAGCGGGCGCGATGGGAAACGGGCATGCACGATGTCGGCAGCCGTCACGTGGCCCTTCGCATGCGCGACCTTCCACAGGACCGGCATCACGAGGAAGACGAGGGGGTAGACGATGATGGCATAGGGCACGGCATAGAAGCCATAGGCGCCGAGGCCGTAGACGAGCGCCGGCACGGCGATCATCGTATAGGCGGTGTAGACGTCGCCGCCGAGAAGGAACCAGGTGACCCAGGTCCCGAACTTGCGGCCGCCGAGGCCCCATTCGTCGAGATGCGCGAGCGTAGTCGGGCGGCGCCAGCGGGCGGCGACGAAGCCGAGCACGGTCACGAGGGCGAAGAAGGCGGCGAAAACCGCGACGGCGACGACATCCAGCTCAGCCGTCATCACGGACCTTCCTGAAGACGGTGTAGATGACGAGCGACGTGATCGGAATCCACGACAGCTGATACCAGTAGAAGAAAGGAATCCCGAACAGGGACGGGCTGCCGAAGTTGTAGAAGGGCACCCAGAGCAGCGCTACGAAGGGAACGGCGAGGAGAAGCGAGACCTTACGCACGACCAACCTTCTTCAACGAGTTGCGTGCGGTCTCCCGACGCGAGACCGCGACCTGGCGCAGATCGGGGGCGGCGCGACCTTCGCCGGAATTCGAGGCCGGTTCAAGCCTATTCGACGACGACCTTGTAGCGCTCCCCGGAGACGAGGCGATCCGACAGAGCGAGCCCGTTGACGAGACGGAAGACGTCGAGCGCGCGCTCTCCGAGCGCCATCCGCTCCGCGAGCTGCTCTTGCGTCGTGCCGGGCTTCGCCGTCGCGAGGCCGACACGGAAAGGGCGGACCGTGCGGACCTCCTCCCAGCCGGCGCGGTGGAACGACGCGAGCGCGGCGCGGTAGCGCGCGTCGGCGGCGGGGGTCAGGGCCCGCGTCGCGAAGATCACGCGAAAGAGATTGTCCGGGTCGAGGCGGATCACGGCGACCCTGAAGGACCATTCGCCGGCGCGGGCGCGGCCGGTCACGGCCGGAAGGCCGTTCACGTCCAAGGCTTCGGTCGAGCCCTCGATCAATCCGTCGATCCAGCCCGAGGCGAGATAGGTTTCGAGCGTGCCGGATCGAGGCGGCTTGACCCGGTCGAGGCGCAAGGCCTCGTTGCCGCCGTCCGCGACCCCGAGGACCGCTTGCGAGGAGGTCTCGAGCTCGAACCCGTCCGGCGCCGTGAAGGCGAAGCCGAGCCGACCGTGGAGATATTTCCGGCCCCGGATCGCCCCCTCCGCCGGATCCGCGCCGAAGATCATGCCCTCGATCGCCGTCAGGAAGGCCGCGCGGTCCTTGGCGCCGAGGCCCGGCGCGCCGATCTGGCGCGCGGCATTGACGGCGAGCGTCACCCGCTCCGGCGTCGAGGGATGCGTGGCCAGAATATCCGGCGTTCCGGCCCTCGCGGTCTGGCCGACGAGCGAGGTCCGCAGCTCCGAGGACCGCCCGAGCGCGGCGAGAAACCGCGATGCGCCGTAAGGGTCGAAACCCGCTCTCGCGATGACCTTGATGCCGATCTGGTCGGCCTCGAGCTCCTGCTGGCGGGAGAAGCTCGCGATCGTGCGCCGTGCGGTCGCCTCGACCTCGTCGCCTTTCGCGCGGCTCTGGATCACGCTCGCGGTCTGGCTGATCAGGGCCGCGCGCTTCTCCTCCTCCTCGCGCTGGAGCGCGTGGCGCGCCGTGATGTGAGCGATCTCGTGGGCCATGACGGAAGCGACCTCGGCCCCGTCGCCGGCGAGCGCGAGCAGGCCCCGCGTGACGTAGAGGCGCGACGGCGGCAGCGCGAAGGCGTTGACGGACGGGGAATTGAGGATCGTGATCTTGTAGGGCTCGCTCGCCGCATCGCCCTGAGCGGCGAGCTTGACCAGGATCTCGTCGAGATAGCGCTCGGCCGAAGGATATTTGTACTCGCCGTCGAACAGCTCGATCATGCGCGCGTGCTCGGGCGAGGGAGTCGGCTCGGGCCTGCGCGGCGGGAGCACGGCCCGCGACGCCAGCGGCTCTCCGACGTGCATGTCCATGGCGGCGCAGGAGGCGAGCAGAAGGCCGGCAAGGCACGCGAGGAGCCCCGCCGCCGCGCGCCCGCTCCTCGAGCACGTTCCAGCGAGGGGGAGACCGCTTCGCATTTCGCCGGCGATGTTTCGCAACAGCGACATCGATGCGAAGATGCGACCGAGCAAGGAACCGGAGCCGCACTCCGGTCGCTTCGGATCGGATGGCGGCCCGGCGGCCCGGCGCGCTTTCCCTGCTCGATCCCGCATGATCAGCTCACGAAGCCGCTTCCGTATTCCGAAGGACCGGGGACTCGGCGGGCCTGCCGCCCACCGATCGTTCGTCGTTCTTGCCTTGTCGCATTTTCACACCGATGTCGATCGATCGACGTACCGAGATCAATCGATTTCGATCTGTCGAAACGCCGTAATCGATAGCATGGAGCATCGTGGGCGAAGCGCGAGCAGGCGTCCAATTCGCCGGAAACGCGCTGCCTCTCATCTCGCTTTCGAACGGGTCCGCGGGCCCGCCGAGACCGAAACCGTGTCCGCGACGATCTCGATCTCGTCGGGAGACGAGACCTCGATCTGGGGTCCGAACCGCGTGTCGAGAAGCCCGTGCACGCGCAGGGTCTTTCCTCGCAGGGCGTCGGGATCGAGCCCGGCCTCGCGAAACGTCTCGAGATTGCGCGGCGTCATGGAAACCGCGAGATCGCGTCCACGCTGCGGCCCGAGCAGGATCGAGGTCCGAAATCGACCGCCCACGACGCCGGCGACCACGCCTTCGACGACGACCGAGGTCCCCGTTCGCGCGTAGAGGGTGTCGCGGTCGCTCGCGGCGATCACGGCATAATAGGGATCGGCCCAGACGCCGAGCTTCGCCTTGCGCGCCGCTGCCTCGGCCGCGAGGAACGCCGACCGGCATGGACGCACCGTCGCGCCCGGCGCGAAGCGGCCGAATCCCGCGTCGAGCACGGCCGCATTGACCGAAAGAAGGGGCGCGCCGGGCCTTCCCGCTTCCGCGAAGACGAGGGCCGGCATGCGGCCCCAGCGGTCCTTCCGGTCGTTCAAGGCGCGAAACAGGACCTTGCGTCCGGCGAGCCATGCCGACAGCCGCTTCTTGGCCTTCTCGTCGAGGAGAGGGTCGTCGGGGGTCGGAAACGGAGGATCGACGCTGGCGAGATTCAGGACCATGCCGTTCGCGAGCGTCAGGTCGAGCCGGTTGTCGACCGACTGGACCTCGGCAGGCTCCGCCCGGTCGGTCGAGCAGGAGGGCTCGGGTCGCGGCGCGGCAGCTTGCGCGGAGACGGCAAGCACCATGCCCGTCGCAAGCGGAGCAACGAGCCTCGGCCGGATGGATCGACGGCCTTCGCGTGACATCGCAGAGAAAAGGACCGCGCTATCCTCGTAGCCTATGGCCTCGCGGGCTGCACGTCCGGCGGACCGGTTTACTTGATCTTGGTTTCCTTGAACTCGACGTGCTTGCGCACGACCGGATCGTATTTCTTGAAGGTCAGCTTCTCGGTCTTGGTGCGGGCGTTCTTCTTGGTGACGTAGAAATAGCCCGTGTCCGCGGTGGACAGAAGCTTGATCTTGATCATCGCGGCCTTGGCCATCTCTCGAGTCCTCGAAGCTCGAATCTCGTCGAGCGCATCCAGAGCTTTGAAGTAGCGCGCTTTCGTATCGATATCGATCGATCGAAGCGCGAGCCTTTGGCTGCTTCGCGAGAAAATGCTCTCCGCCCCGATTCCGGCACGGATCAGGGGGAAATTCGGAAGGGCGGACCATTATGGATCGCGTCGCACTTGTCAAGAAAGGCCGGCGACGGGTATCGGGTTATTTCGGGCTCCTGATCGCGGCCCGGCCGAAGCGCCGAAAATGTCGCCTCACTCCACCGAGAACTGTCGCATCATGCCCATGTCCTCGTGTTCGAGGATGTGGCAATGGAACATGAAGCGGCCCTTGAAATCGCCGAAAGGCTTGAGAATGCGGACTCGTTCTCCCGGGGACACGAGAACCGTGTCCTTGAGGCCGCTGTCCACGAAGCCGTCTCGCACGGAGGCGTATGCTTCGTCACCTCCTTCGAATGCGCGTGTCACGATCTGAAATTGTTGGCCATGCAGATGAATGGGATGCCGCATGGACAGCATCATGCCCATGCCTCGTCCCATCATGCCCATCCTGCCCATGCCTCCCATTCCACCCATGCCGCCGCTGGCTCGGGCCCTGAAGATGTCGATGATCTGCAGGCTATCGACCGGGAAGCGCTCGCCGGGCTGGATGTCGTCGTCGTAAGGCTGGCCATTGAGAAGCATGCTCATCGGCGCTTCGGAAATCTCGATTGCGGCCGGATGACCGACGTTGGCCGCGTCCTCCTCGCGCCAGCGCGCGATCTTCGCAAGGCTCCTGGGTAAGGCCGGGCTGTCGTTGACGGCGCGCGCGACGTCGAACACGGCGATCGGATAATCGCTGCCGGGCGGCAGGTCGGACTCCATCATCATACCGCCCATCATATGGCCGCCCATTCGCGGCAGCGCGCCGTAAAAGCGGGAGCTGCGCAAGGTCAGCTTCGAGCCGACGGCGCGCCCCGAAAAATCCGCCCACACGTCGAGCCGTTCGCCCGGCGCCAACATGACATAGGGTCTCGTTTCGGGCGCCTCCAGCAGGCCGCCGTCGACCCCGAGAACCGTGATCGGCGTTCCATCGTCCCAGGCGAACTTGTAGATGCGGGCGTTGGAGGCATTCAGCACCCGCAAGCGGTAAGCGCGGCTCGCTACCTCGAAACGCGCGTCCGTCCGACCGTTGACGAGGATGCGCTCGCCATAAAAGCCGAACATGCTCCTATGCATGCCGCCGCCGTAGATCAGCTGATTGGCATCATTCAAGGTACGGTCCTGAATGACGAATGAGAGCTCGAACTCGCCCGAAGGCAGACCGAGCGCGCGCTCCTCGTCGTCATCGACGATCATGGCGCCGGCCAGCCCACGATAGACCTGCGTCGCTGTCGCTTCGTGTGGATGTGGGTGATAGAAATACATGCCGGCGCGATTGCGAATCTCGAACTCGTAGACGAAGGTTTCACCCGGATCGATGGCATAGTCCGGATGACCGTCCATCAGCGCCGGCACATGGAGGCCGTGCCAATGAGTGATGTGCCTTTCGGGCAGCTCGTTGCGCAGGCGAATGCGGATTTTCTGGCCCTTGGTGAAGCGTAGGATCGGCCCGAGGAAGCTGTCCGCAATCGACGTCAGCGTGTCAGCCGGCCCAGCCAGCAGCCTTGCACTGTACCGCCAGACGTTTGTCTCACGCCCTGGTAGGATCGGCGCGGAGCCGGGTTTGGCGACAAGCTCGAGATCGACATCGGCACGAAAGCTGTCCGAGGCCCGATTGGGCGCAATTCTCTTCATCGACATCGCGCCGCCGCCGGTACTCGGAACCGCGAGCGAGGCGGCAGCAGCGCCCACGCTCGACAAGAACCGTCGGCGACTGAAGGAGACCCTCTGCATCGTTTTCTTCGCCTTCGAACGCTGTCGTAAAGTACGATCCTAGCTGCGACATACGTAATTGCTCGGGTCCGGTGGCAAACTGCGGCACGTAGGCGCAGAGAACGATTGCTTCCGTCACCTCGCGAAAGCCCGAACCGACCCGTTACCCGACGGCGTAGGGCACCTCGAGCCGCGCAATGCCCGCACGGCTCGCGCGCCTTACCGGCTCGCGACCCACATCGGTCCGATCGACAACAGTGCACGCTGCGCCGGAATTGCGGGGTGGAGGCGGGCGATCCATATCGCCAGCACGAGTCACGTCGGACCCCTGGTGGGCGATCCTTGCGAAGCGACGTGGCCTGCTCGAACCAGGGCCCTGTCGATGTTCGTCATTACCGCCATCGGGTCGCTTCTGCACAGCGTCATCTCCGGAATCGCCGCGCCGCTCTTCGGCTATCTCGGCAAGAAGCAGGAGGTCCAGCTCGACGGATTCCGCAACGCGACGGGGTTCGATCTCGAGGCCTACAAGGCCGCGCTCGATGCGCAGATCGAGACCTCGCGCATCCGCGCCTCGGCCAACTCGTGGATCGGTGCGCGCATCATCACCATGGTCGCGGGGCTGCCGGCCGCGCTGCATTTCGCCGCGGTGATGCTCGATTCCACGTTTCAATTCGGGTGGGGCATCCCGAAGGTTCCGGCGCCCTACGACAGCTACGAATGGGCGATCGTGCAGAGCTTCTTCATCGTGGCGCCGGCCATGCCGCTCGTCTCCGCCACAGCCGCCTGGCTGTCGAGGAAACGGTGAGGGCCGACTCGGCGTGCTCTTCCTCACCATACATACGCAACAACGGAAATGGATACGTTCATGCCAGTCGGAGATGATGTCGAGGTCGCGGTCGCGTCCCTTCAAACAAGGGTCTTGGGCCTGGAGCAGGGCGTCGATCGGGTCGCCAACGTGGTCGGCGAGCTCGGAAAAAAGATCGACTCCGCCCAGCGCACGCCTTGGACCGTGATTTGGTCCGCGCTCGGCGTCACGATCACGTTCGTCGGTCTGTTCGTCATGTTGCTCAACAAGCCGATCGAAAGCAGCCTCGAGTCACTCGGGACTCGGCTGCGCGACATGCGCGAGCAGCTCGCAACGCAGTCAGAATCGAACGAGCGGGAGATCATCAAGCTGCGTGAGTCGACGGTAAGCCGCGATGACCTTTCGACCAGGCTCGAGGCGGAGCGCCGGATCGCCAACGAGCTGCGCAGCTTCACCGAAGAGAGGTCGAAGCGCAACGCAGAGCGGATCGAGAGGCTGCTTGCGGAATCCGTGACGAAAGCCAACCTCACCGACAAGCTCGCGGCGCTCGACAAAGCGCTCGACATATGGCGTAGCATGAAGAACCAGACGGACGCAGGTCGGATGGATCGCTTGCAGCAGCAGATCGACGAGGTGAGGACGAGGATCGCAACTTTCGCGACGCCGCAGGATACCATGGGCGCATTGCGCGAGCGCTTGACTGAGCTCGAAAGGTTCGTGCGCGAGGTGACCTTGCGCGCACAGGGAAAAGCCCCAACGCCCTGAAAGGGCAAGGTGCGAAAGGAACATAGCTGCACCGGCCGAGCGGCGGCAACCGCCCGACCGGCACTTGACCCACGATCACCGAATCGAGCTCTCGACGAGAGTGGAAAATGGGCGCCGAGGTGGCAAGAGGCGTACAATCGGTCCCACCGGTTCCGCAGACATCGAACCTGCAGGGTCTTGCGCTGTAATGCTTCGTTCTTCCGGAAAGTAAATCGCGCAATCTCGCATATTATTTGTAATAACAACTTACATGGTGCTGCGAGAGAGGATTGAACTCTCGACCTCTCCCTTACCAAGGGAGTGCTCTACCACTGAGCTACCGCAGCCCTTGCATGGATGCCCGATGCGCTTCGGTCGGAAAGCGGCTCGACAGACCCGAGTCGCCGCGAGCAACCGAACGTGGAACCGCGCGGTTCTGCCATAGGGCACTGCCTCGCGCAAGGCCGCCGGCTTGTGCGCCTCGAGCAGGACTTCTACAAGATCTTTAGTGAAAATGCGCGACTCGAAACGAATCGAGAGGGATCTCATGGCCGGCACAAGTCGCGACGAATCCCGTCCGACGGCGAGTTCTACGGCCAAGGACACGGAACGGCGTCGCCTCGCCGAGGCCTTGCGGGCCAACCTCGAGCGGCGCAAAAAGCAGAAGAGCGCGCGCCGCGACCACGAGGCGAGCGCCGAGGACCGATGAGAGAAGCGACGCGCCCGTGCCTCGGCCCCGCCGAGCGGCGCGTGAGAACGGGGGACAGATGGATCGCATCCGCATCGTAGGAGGCCCGCCGCTCGAGGGCACGATTCGCATTTCCGGCGCCAAGAATGCCGCGCTGCCTTTGATGATCGCCTCGCTCCTGACGAGCGAGACCTTGACCCTCGAGAATGTCCCGAACCTCGCCGATGTCGGCATGCTCCTGCGCATTCTCGGCCATCACGGCGTCGATCATTCCGTGGACGGGCGCAAGCCGGGGGCTGCTCCCGAGGCGAGCCGGCCGATTCATCTCTCCGCGCGGAGAATCGTCGATACGACCGCCCCCTACGAGCTCGTGCGGAAGATGCGGGCGAGCTTCTGGGTCATCGCGCCGCTGCTCGCGCGCATGGGCGAGGCCAAGGTCTCGCTGCCCGGAGGCTGCGCGATCGGGACGCGGCCGGTCGATCTCCTGATCATGGTCCTCGAGAAGCTCGGCGCGACGATCGAGATCGAGGCGGGCTATGTCCACGCCTTCGCCCGCAACGGCCTCGTCGGGGCCGAGATCACCTTTCCCAAGGTCACGGTCGGCGGCACCCATACCGCGCTCATGGCCGCCTCGCTCGCCAAGGGCCATACCCGCCTCGTCAATGCCGCGCGCGAGCCGGAGGTCGTCGATCTCGCCGATTGCCTCGTCAAGATGGGCGCCCGCATCAAGGGGGCGGGACAAGCGGTCGTCGAGATCGAGGGGGTCGCGAGCCTCTCGGGCGCGAGCCATACCGTCCTGTCCGATCGGATCGAGGCCGGCACCTATGCCTTGGCCGCTGCCATGGCCGGCGGCGACGTTCTTCTCGACGGCGCCCGCGCCGACCTCCTCCAGAGCGCCCTCGACGTGATCGAGAAGGCGGGTGCGGAGATCTCGGTCACCAACGAAGGCGTCAGGGTGCGGCGCAACGGCTCGGGGATCGACCCGGTGGACGTCACGACCGCGCCCTTCCCGGGATTCCCGACCGATCTCCAGGCCCAGCTCATGGCGTTGATGACCAAGGCCAAGGGCACGTCGCGCATCACGGAGACCATCTTCGAGAACCGGTTCATGCATGTGCAGGAGCTCGCCCGCCTCGGCGCACGGATCCAGCTTCACGGCGATCTCGCCGTCGTCGAGGGCGTCGAGGAGCTCCAGGGCGCTCCGGTGATGGCAACGGATCTGCGTGCCTCCGTCTCCCTCGTCATCGCGGCGCTCGCGGCGCGGGGAGAGACCATCGTCCATCGCGTCTATCACCTCGACCGCGGCTTCGAGCACCTCGAGCAGAAGCTCTCGGGATGCGGCGCGATCGTCGAGCGGCTCTCCGAGCCCGCCTGATGCGCACCCGGCGAACCCGCCCGACGGCCGCAGAAATTTCGAGCGAACCGGCGATCGACGCATTATATGGCGAGGAGGCCGAAGCCGCGATGGCGGGCTCGGCGGACGGCGAGTTCGGATGCGAGGCGCCGATGCCCGATCTCCTGCATTTGGTCGCGTTCGATTCGGAGGATCTCGAGGTCGTCTCGGCCAATCTCCAGGACGCGCTCGCGCGCGTCGCCGACATGGCCTATTTGCCGCGCACCAAGCAATTCGCCTTGATCGTCTCGCGCTTCGACTGGCTCGCGGCCTCCGAGGGCGGGAGCGCCTGCAGGGCCTGGGAACGCTGCCGCACGGGCCTGCATTTCGAGCGAGTCTTCAGGGTCTCGAGCTGCGGCTTCTCCCCGCGCGATACCTCGGCCGTCCTCAACCTTCTCAGCATCGGCTTCAAGGAGACCAATGCGCCCGGCGGCATCGTGGAGCTCGTCTTCTCGGCCGGACGCAGCTTGCGGCTCGAGGTCGAATGCCTCGAGGTCGAGCTCTGCGACCTCGGCCTGCGCTGGCGCGCGCGCGCCGTGCCCGAGCACAGGCTGGACGACTAGTCGAAAAGCTCTCTCAGCTGCCTTGCCCGACGAGGCGCGTGCGCATCGTCTTGTTCACGAGGCAATGGGTCCCGTCGATCGGATCCTCGATGCGCAACGGCCTTTTCGCCAGGCACTCGGCTCGGTCCGCGGGGTTTCTTATCCCGTAGAACGCATTGATGACGGCCTGCTCCTGCTCGTGGTCGAATCCATTGGTTTGCGCAAAGGTCACGTATTGCATGACGATCGGCTGGCTCCTCGCCACCCATGCGAATTCCTCGGCACGCGGTAGGGACCCGCTCGCGCAACCGCGATAGGCCTCCACGCGCGGATAGGTCCACCCGAGCGGCGTCGACAGCCCCGTCAGCGCGCGCGAGTAGCACGACCGCGTCGGCAGCGAGAGCTGGCAGTAGTAGTGGTACATGAGGTCGGACCAATAGGTCGTGCTGAACGGCGACAAGAGGCAGGCCTTCACCTCCTCGTAGCCGAGATCCGTATGCCCGCGCCGTCCCGGTGCCCGGCTCCCGAATCGATCGGCGCTCGCGTTCATGGCAGCGAGGATCGCGGCGCCGGGGATATCGAGATCGGCGCCCGGCGCGTTCGGCCGGTAGTCCCTGTAGGGGAACCGTGGGTCGTTGATCGGCTGGCGGAGCAGCCGATCGAGCCGCGCAGGCGTCGGAAGCTTCCCCCAGTTCCTGACGGAGCCTGCCAAGGCGACGGAGGTTCCGACCCCGAGCTTTCGCAAGGTCGCGGGATCGAGGTTTTCCGTCTCCGGCAGGCCGGAGCGCTTCTGGTAGGCACGAATCGCAGCGCGAGTCGCGCGGCTGAGGTCTCCGTCGAGCGGCCCCGGGTCGTAGCCGAGCGCCGCGAGCCTCGTCTGCGCTTGTTGCGTCACGGGATTGTAGCTCTGCGCGCGGCTCGCGGCGGGCATCGAGGCAGCCGTCGCGATCACGCAAGCAAGCAGCAAGCGGCGTCCGGAACCCGTGGTCATGTGATCCCCCCGAATTTTTTCGAATGATACCGGATCGGCGCGAATGCGATAGGGCACAGCTTCCGGGTCGGGATCGATTCCCTCCGGCGCCGTCCATGAGACGAAGACCGGAACGCGTTCTAATGCCCCGCCGCCAGCGTGCCGCGATGGCGCGGGTCGGCGGCGCCGAGCAGAAGGCCCGGCATCCGGGTGATGCTCTGCGCCGAGCCCCAGGCGCCACGGACCCGCACCTCGTGGCCCAATGCGCGCAGCAGGGCGATCGTATCGGTCGAGAGCCCACGCTCGACCTCGAGGACCTCTGGCCGCCCTTGGTGGTGGATGCGGGGAGCCTCGGTCGCCTCCGCGATATTCATGCCGCGGTCGATGACATCGAGGATGATCTGCGCAACCGTCGTGATGATGCGAGCGCCACCGGGCGAGCCGGTGACGAGGACGAGCGCATGATCGCGAAAGATCATGGTCGGGGTCATCGACGACAAAGGCCGGTGGCGCGGCCCCGGCGCGTTGGCGGCCCCACCTGTGAGCCCATGGGCATTGGGCGTCCCGGGCGCCGCCGCGAAATCGTCGAGCTCGTTGTTGAGCAGGATCCCGGTGCCTTCCGCGACGAGCCCGACTCCGTAGGAAAAATTCAAGGTCGTGGTGCAGGAGACGGCATTGCCCGCGCCATCGACGATCGAGAAATGGGTGGTCTCGGCGCTCTCGTAGGGTGTGGGGTCGAGCCGGCGGCTCTCTGCCGGCGGCAACACCGATGTGGGAGAAATTCTTTTGCGCAATTTTGCCGCGTAGGCTTTCGAGCCGAGCCCGCGCACCGGGACCGCGACACGGTCGGGATCGCCGAGATATGCGGCGCGGTCGGCATAGACGAGCTTCATCGCCTCGGCGAGGAGATGCAGGTCGGCCGCCGCGTAGCCGGCCTTTGCTGGCGGAAAGCCCTCGAGGATATTCAGGAGCTCGATCACGTGCACACCGCCCGAGGAGGGCGGCGGCATGGAGACGATCTCGTGGCCGCGATAGGTCCCGCGGACGGGTACCCGCTCGATCGCCGCATAGGATTTCATGTCGTCCAGCGTCATGCGACCGCCCGCAGCACGCACGGCCGCGACGATCTTCTCCGCGACGGGGCCTTCGTAGAAGCCGCGCTCACCCTCGGAGCCGATCCTTTCGAGGACCGCGGCGAGATCGTCCTGGACGAGCCGCGTGCCGCGTGCCGGCGCGGTGCCGTCCGGGTTCAGGAAGATCTTCGCGCTCGAAGGCCAATGCCCGAGCCGGGTCGCAGCCTTGGGCAGGGAATCGGCGAGATCGTCCTCGACGAGAATGCCCGCCCGCGCGAGCGCGATCGCCGGCGCGGCGAGATCGGAGAGGCCGAATTTCCCGCTCCCATAGGTCCGCAGCGCCAGCGCGAGTCCCGCGACCGTGCCCGGCACGCCGACCGAAAGGCCCGTGTCGCGCGATTTCTCCGCGACGGCGCGTCCCTCGGCATCGAGAAAGACATCCGCGGTCGTCGCCGCGGGTGCCGTCTCGCGATAGTCGATCGCAATGGTTTTCTCGGGCGCGGCGAGATGGATCAGCATGAAGCCGCCGCCGCCGAGATTGCCGGCCTTCGGCAGGGTCACGGCGAGGGCGAGGCTCACGGCGACCGCTGCATCCACCGCGTTGCCGCCTTGCCGGAGGATCTCGACGCCGATCCCCGTCGCACTCTTTTCCTCGGTGACGACCATGCCACGGGTCGCGAGGACCGGCAGGATCCGCGTGCCCTCGAGCGGGATCGGCACCTGCAGAGGGTCCGCGCGGGGCGCTCCGAAGCCGAGGAGGGCGGCGAGCAGGATCGCGAGCGCGAGGAAGGCGACGGCGCCGCGCCGCGTGGCCGGCACGGGTCCAGGATCACTCCACGTCATGGCGTGCCAATACCGCGAGAAAGGCCGCGCCGTGAAGCTCCAGCGCCTTCCTGTCCAACCCTCTGATGCGTGCCAATTCGTCCTCCGTCCGCGGCCGCTTCCGCGCCATCTCGATCAGGACCTCGTCGTGCAGGATCGCAAAGGCCGCGACCTTGCGTGCCTTGGCGAGCTCGAGCCGGCAAGCCTTCAGCGCCGCGAGGAGCCTCAGCTCGGTGACGCTGAGCCGCGCGCGCGGCTCGGCTCGCAAGGCCTCCGGCTCGGGCGCGCGCACTGCAACGGCAGGGTTTCGCGCCTGCGCCGCCTCGATCTCGGCCAAGGCGCGGCGGATCTCGATGGACCGGCCCGACGACAAGATGATGGCCGCGTCCTCGGTGGTTCCCGCGAGAACGGCGAGCCCGGCCTCGGTGAGGACGAGGCGCTCCTCGTCGTCGGGATCGGTCTCGACGAAATGCGCGCGCCGGAGCTGATAGAGGATGCTTCGCCAGTCGGCGGGGCTGAACGGACGCGCCGCGAGAGGACCCGTGAGGAACGAGGGTGCATGCCGGGCGATCGCCGTGGAGGCGAGCTCGGCCGCCTGCGCGGCGAGACGGCCGACGGCCGCGCGGCTCGTGACGCGCCCGAGCCTTGCGGCGAGGGCGCGGGCGGTGACGACGGCCTCGTTCAAGACGGGCAGGCGGCGCTCGCAGAGGTCGCAATGGCCGCAGGGGCCGGTGGTCGCCTCGCCGAAGGCCGCGAGCAGGGTCTCGCGGCGGCACCGCGGCGCCGCGCAGAGCGCGAGCATGCCTTCGAGCTTGCGGCGTTCCCGCTCGCCGAAGGGCGACAACCCCTCTTCCGAGAGCTTCCGCTCCCGCAGGAACACGTCGGTCTCTCCATAGAGCGCGAGCGTGTCCGAGGGCAGGCCGTCGCGCCCGGCGCGGCCCGTCTCGTGGTAATAGGCTTCGACGCTCTGCGGCAGATCGGCGTGGCACACGAAGCGGACATTCGGCTTGTCGATGCCCATGCCGAAGGCGATCGTGGCGACGGCGACGACCCCGTCGTTCGCGATGAACTCGTCCTGGGCGCGTGACCGCGTGTCGGCGTCGAGGTCGGCATGATAGGCGATCGCGGGAACCCCTGTCACGGCGAGGGCGGCGGCCAGCCGCTCCGTGCCCTTGCGCGAGGCGCAATAGACGATCCCGCTCGCGCCCTTGTGGCGGGTGATCATCGCCTCGATCTGGCGGACCGGGTTGGTTTTCCGCGCGAAGGCGAGGCGAATGTTCGGGCGGTCGAAGGAGCGCAGAAACACGCGCGGCGGGCGCTCGAAGACGCGCTCCATGATCTCGGCGCGGGTCGTGGGGCCCGCGGTCGCGGTCACCGCGATGATCTGAAGCTCGCCGATGGCGCGCGCGGTCGGGAGGATATCGAGATATTCGGGGCGGAAATCATGGCCCCAGTCCGAGACGCAATGGGCCTCGTCGATCGCGAGGAGCCAGGGATTTGCGGCGCGTAAAAGCGCGATCGTCTCGGGGCGGACGAAGCGCTCGGGGGCGACATAGAGGAGCCGGATGCGGCCCTCGGCCACGCCCGCCTCGATCGCTCGGTTCTCCTCGGCGGTATTCGCCGACGAGAGCGCCGCGGCGGCGATCTTGTGCTCGCGCAAGTGCTGCACCTGGTCGCGCATCAAGGCGATGAGCGGCGAGACCACGATGGTTAGCCCTGAGCGAACGACCGCCGGCAATTGGTAGAGCAGCGACTTGCCCGAGCCCGTCGGCATGATCGCGAGGACGTTCTCGCCCGCGAGCACCGCGGCGATGACTTCCTCCTGCCCCGGTCGGAAGGAGGCGAAGCCGAATACGCGCCCGAGCGCGTCATGCGCCTCGTCCATTCGCTGCCCGGCTGCTTCGGCGTCGCGCATGCTGTCTCGCGGCTCAAGCCGACCCTTGCGTTAGCGCGACGATATCGGCCTCGAGCCGCGCGGCGCAAGCCGGCGTCATGGCGAGGCGCGGCGTCGGCACCACGAGATCGCCGAGAATTCGCCCCGGTGCCGCGGACAATACGAGGATCCGATCGGCGAGAGAGATGGCCTCGCCGACGTCGTGGGTCACGATGAGCGTCGTCGCCTTGCGCTGGCCCACGAGGCCGACGAGTTCCCCGCGCAGGCGTTGGGCCAAGGCGGCCTCGAGCGAGACGAAAGGCTCGTCGAGCAGAAGCAGGTCGGGCGCGACGGCGAAGGCGCGGGCGATCGCCACGCGGCGCGCGAGACCGAGCGACAGCTCGCCCGGATAATGGTCGAGATGGGCCTCGAGGCCGAGAGCCGCGACGATGTCGTCGAGAGCCTTGCCCGGCACCGCGCCGGCAAGACGCAGGTTCTCGGCGACGCTGCGCCAAGGCAGAAGCCGCGGCTCCTGGAACACCATGGCGAGCTTGCGCGCCGGGGCGAGGCCGATCCGGCCCTCGTAGTCGCGGTCGAGCCCGGCGATCAGCCGCAGAAGCGTGGTCTTGCCGCAGCCGGAGGGCCCGAGAAGGGCGCAGACCTCGCCGCGAGCGAGCGAGAAAGCGATGTCCTGCAAGACGACGCGGGTCTCGCCCGCGGCGGTCCGCAGGGTTTTTCGTGCGATGGAAACCTCGAGCAAGGGAGTACCCCGGTCTCGGATATTCGAATCGAGGTCGATTGGAACGCGCTCTGGATCCTAGGCATGCGCCACGCTCGCCCCGTGCTGCCGTGCTATATTCCGTTCGTATTGTCAGCTACAAATGACACGCGGGTCGGCTCAAGAACCCAGCCGCACTTTTTGGGTGCTAAGGTGACGCTGGAGCAAGAAATAGAAGAAATTCGTGCTGCCATCAAAGCCGGCCGCTTTGCAAATGAGGCAGCCGTTTCTCAGGGCATCGTCCTCCGACTGTTGAATGCACTCGGGTGGCCGGCATACGACACACAGACGGTGAGCCCTCAGTATGCACTTGAAGGGCGGCGTGTAGATTATGCATTATGCCATCCGCAAAATAGGCCTATAGCATTTGTCGAGGTGAAGAATCTTGGTCAAACCGACGGAGCTGAACGACAGTTGTTTGAATATGCCTTTCATAAGGGAGTACAACTCGCTATATTAACGGATGGACAAGAATGGAACTTATTTCTTCCCGGTGAACAGGGTGACTATGGCGAGCGTCGTGTCTATAAACTCGATATAGTTGAAAGAGACCTAAATGAATGCGTTCAAAGGCTCAATCGATACCTCAAGTACGACGCAATTCTCTCAGGCGCCGCTATAGAGGCCGCCCGAGAAGATTATCGGAATGTCTCACGCGAGCGGCAAATGCAGGCGACCTTGCCTCAAGCATGGGCACAGCTAATCGACGACGAGGATGAACTTCTTCTGGAGCTCCTGGCGGATCGCGTCGAAAGCCTTTGTGGATACAAGCCTGACCCCGACTCCGTTGCGGCATTTCTAAAGCGAAATCTCATCCGACCTACACAGATACAGACGCCATCCGCCATGACATCGCGGCCGCGTGTTCCTGGGCCGGTACCAACAATACATTCAAAAACTGATAAATCCCATGGCACAGTCGGATTTACACTTAAAGGCAGGTGGTATCCAGCACGCAACGCTTGTGAGGTTCTTCTAAATGTCTTCGAGGTCCTTGCAAAGCAAGACAATTCATTTCCGGAGCGATTCGCGTCATTACCGAGGCACGGTCGTACACGCCGATACCTCTCACGAAATGCCGACGACTTGTATCCAGGCCGACCGGATTTGGTGCGCGATCACTCGAAACGACTAAGTTCTGGATGGTGGATAAGCACTAACCATAGCCGAGCAACGATTGGTCGAATTATAGAGACTGCTTGCGAGGTGGCTCACCTGCAATACGGCACGGAATTGATTGCTGATCTTGGAGACTAGACTAGCAGTAGCTACTAGGTCAGGCCCGGCTCGGGCGCCAGCGGGTGACCCGGCGCTCGATCGGCTGCACGACGAGAGTCTCGATCGCCAGCATGACGCCGACGAAGGGAAGCGCATAGGCGAGAAGCCGCGTCACGTCGAAGAGCTGGAAGGCGACGCCGATCTCGAATCCGATCCCGTTCGAGCGGCCGAGCAGCTCGACGACGAGGACGATCTTCCAGACGAGCGAGAGGCCCGAGCGCGTCGCCGCCGCGAGATAGGGCGCGAGCTGAGGCAGCACGATATGCCGCAGCCGCCTCCGCAACGGGATCACGAAGATCTCCGCCATCTCGTCGAGGCCGGCATCGAGCGCGCGGGCGCCTTCGCGGATCGTCACCACCGTGTTCGGCAGCTTGTTGAGCGCGACGGCGCCGATCGCCGCGACCTCGGTGAGCCCGACCCAGATATAGGCGAGCACGATGACGACGAGCGCCGGGAGGTTCAGAAGCACGATGATCCAAGGGTCGAGCAGCCGGTCGATCGTCTCGCGCCGGCCCATGATCATGCCGAGCCCGGTGCCCGCCGCCATGGCGAGCACGAAGGCCGCGGCGACGCGGGCGAGCGTCGCGCCGAGATGAAGGGCTAGCGCCCCGGAGCGCACCTCTGCGGCGATGACCTCGAGGACGGCCTGCGGCGGCGGCAAGGCACGCGAGGCGGCGAGCGTCGCCGCACCCTCCCAGACGAGAAGAATCAGGAGAAACGAGGCGAGGCGGGTGAACACGGCTTCACCGATCCGGCGAGGCCGGCGCCACCAAGCCCTTGTAGAAGGTCCCGGGATCGAGCTCGGGAGCGGAACCGACGAGGGTGGACCCGCCGATGCCGGCGAGGACGGCGTAGAGCAGCCGCGCGTCGGCCTCCTCCGCCTCGACCCTGCGCCGGGGAACCCCGTCGAGATAGGTCTTGCGATAGAGCGCGAGCTGCGCGGGATCGTCGATCCCGATCCTCGGCGCGATCCCGGCCCAGGCGGCATCCGAGGCGGCGAGGATCCGCTTGGCCTCGTCCGCGATCGCGAAGAAGCGCTCGACGAGGCCCGGATGCTCGCGAGCGAGGCTTTCGTCGAAGGCATAGCCGACCATGGCAACCGGCCCCTCGGCGCCGAGCCGGCGCTCGACCTCCTCCATGCCGAGGAGACGGCGGAAGCCGCGCGCCTCGAGCGCGACGCTATAGGTCCAATAGGTGAGGCTCGCATCGGCCGCCCCGGCGGCGGTCTTCTCGTAGAGAAGCGCCGGCGCGCCATAGAGCACCTTCGCGCGCTCGGCGAGATCGAGCCCGGAGCGCAAGGCGAGCGCGCGCAACAGGAGCCAGCTCTTGTCGAGCGGTCCGCCCGCGACGGCGAGCGTCCTGCCGTCGAGGTCGGCGAGGGAGGCTATGGCGGAGCCCTTCGGCACCATGACCGCGCCGACCGCCGTCGAGTAGGGCTTGAACACGAGCTTGCGGCCGAGCGAGCGTTCGCGCGACACCCAGAGCCAATCGGTGAGGATCATGTCGGCGGCGCCGCCCGCGAGAGCGATCCGCGTCGCCTCGGGAGAGGCGAGCTCGGTGACCTCGAGCTCGAGCCCCGCCTTCGCGGCGAGCCCTTGCGTCCGGACGACCTCGAGCTCCCAGGCGAAGGTGCCGGTCTTTTGCACCGCGAGGCGCAGCACCTCGGCCGCCGCCGGATCGGCGGCGAGCAGCAGGGCGAGGACGAGGGTGAGCAACCCGTCGCGGGGGAACAGCCTTCCCGAGAAGAGTTCTCGAATGCGCATCAAGCCCTTGCCTCGAAACCGCTTGCGCGGGTCTTCACGCCACGTTCAGGTTGTCTTGCCCCAATTTGTCGGGATAGATGCGGCTTCGCGTGAGCCTGAACGGATCGCCCGTCGGTGATCGCTTGGACGACATGCGAGATCCCGAACCCAAGCCCGTCGCATAAAGGGAAGGAAACTGCAAATGAGCTGGAAATCCGTCTGCATCGCCGCCGCGGCCGCCTGGGCGCTGTCGGCCGCCGGAGCCTCGGCCGGGGATGCCGCCGCCGGCGAGACGCTCTTCAATCAGAAGTGCAAGACCTGCCACAAGATCGGCGAGGGGGCTACGAACGCGGTCGGACCGGAGCTGAACGGCCTCATCGGCAGCAAGGCCGGCACGACCGAGGGCTACAGCTTTTCGGACGCGCTCAAGTCCTCGGGCCTCGTCTTCGACGAGGCGACTTTCAAGGAGTTCATCACCAGCCCCAAGGCGAAGGTTCCGGGCACCAAGATGGTCTTCGCCGGCCTGCCCAAGGAGACCGATCGCGACAATCTCTTCGCCTTCCTTTCCCAGTTCGACGAGAAGGGCGCGAAGAAGTAAGGGCGCCCGCAGAGGCGTGACATACGAGCGCTTTCCGATCCGATACGACCGGAAAGCGACCTTGATTTATTCTCAGTCGTATTTCCGCGACTCGACCTCGCATCCGGTTCGCGAGCGAAGGTGGACCCCTCTCGCCGGGGAGAGGGTGGCGCCGAAGGCGTCGGGTGAGGGGTTTCGATCTCTGTAGACTTCGCGCATCTCCCGTCGGCGCCCTTGCGGCGCGGCGAAACGCCGATCTCGGCGAGACGCGACTCGAATACGCCGATGCGGCCGGATGGGGTCGGCTTCGGTGCCATGCGCGCGAGGCTGGCGCGGCCGCTGGCCGTATCGAGATGATTCGGCACATTGCTTCTTGGTCGATCGCAAGAGTGCGCCTGCCGAAGCGCTCGGCCTCGGCGAGGCGGTTCGTGGCCCGAGGCAAATCGGCGAGAGTGTCATGGTCTCCAGAGCGCTTTCCGATTCCATCGGAACGGAAACCGCTCTAACCATGCGATCGATCCAATTCGTGAGGCAAGCATGAGCGCGGACGCCGTACATGTTCGTTCGTCGGACAGTCGAATTGAAGCACGGGACACTTCGCGCGTTCGCGAGGCATTTTTTATCCTCCTCATGGCATTGCTGGCAATGAGCCTCGGCAGCGAATATGTGTCCATGGAAGCTATGAGGTACTATAATTATTTGTGCTGGGTGGTTTTCGGCGCTTCGATCCTGATCGCCGGGTTCGTGTGTTGCGTACGCGAGCCTCCGACAATCGGAGTATCTGTCGCAATTTTCTTCAGTTTCTTGAGCTTGTTTGTTGCAGGCTATGCGAAGCTTACCAGCGGCGGATCGTTCGGGTCGGGCTTGTTTTCTTTTATCGTGACTACATTGGGCTATCTGACAATAGGACAAGGCAGGAGGGAGGTGCAGCGTTACGTGTTGCTGCTCTACGCGTCATGCGGCGCAATTCTGATTGCGGCATTCATTGCACCCCGGGACACCTTTGCCCAGATCAACATGTTCAGCTTGGTCCTGATCTACGGCCTCGTCTTCGCGCTCGTGCTCGGCCATCGCTATGCGGCGGTCGCAATCCTCCTCGTGATCGCGGTGTGTCTCGCTCGGCGTCCGAGCTCCAACCTTTTCGTCGGTACCTTCCTGGGCATCGCCATGGTGTATTGCTTCGGATCCCGGCCCAAGCTCGCATCGATTGCGTCATGTGTGGCTGTCACGGCATTGGCGATGATGGCCCTTGCCGCGATGAGCGATCCCGAGTGGGCGAATGTGGTCGGTGACCTCGAGGCCTTCGTCAAGGAAACCATCCTCGGCGGCGAATCGACCTCGGACACACGTGCCGCCCTCATCGTTGCCACACAGCGACGATTCGTGCAGGGGTCGTTCTTGTTCGGAAGCTATTTCGCGCCCGATACGCCTCTCGACCTGAGCGACATTTTCACGCAACCCGACGTCATCGCGCCGGTGCATTCGGATTTCGTGCAAATGCTCTATCGCGGCGGGTTCGTTTCCCTCGTCGCAATGACCTATTTTTTCTGCGAGCTGTCGTTCCTGCATCGAAGGGGCGATAGCTCGCCCGAAAGCGAGGTCTTGCGGCGAACCGTCCCGATCTGCACGGCGGTTTATGCTTTTTACATATCGTTCAATCCGCTCTTGACCCATCTCGAATATTCTCTGTGGTTCTTCGCGCTGTCCTTCCTCTGCCTCGGATTGAGGCCGGGCAACAAAAGCGCCCCTGTCAACCTGTCGAGGTGATATCTCCTTCGGCACCCTCGGGCGGGCATACGTCCCGGCCCGGACGACGACATCGCTCTACCCACGGGCAGAACGTCGCGGCGGCACCACGGCGGGAACGGCACGTGAGCCACGGGCGCGCCGACTCTTGGGCTAATTTGCAGCGAACCGGATACCGGTTCGCATATCGATCTCGATGTTTCGATAGATCGCCATCGATGCGAGATTGCGACAAGACAAAAATGTAGAGTGGGTTTCCGATCGGATCGGAAGCGGCTCTAGATCACGATGACTTTGGATCGAATCGATCCAAAGTCATGACACGTGATCGATTGCAAGAGTTTAGAGCGGGATAGGCAGACAAGTTCACGCAATCTGCGTAAACGCGATTGCGCCGGAAAACCGCTGGACACTTTTTCTCGTCCGGCCCTAGAGGCAGACGCTTTCTTTCACGGCCGTGGTCGCGACCTTCAAGAGGTGCGGGACGGCGACATCCCAGGAAAGAACGGTCTCGTAGCGGGAACGGCTCGCTCGCGCGAGATCGAGGTAGGACGGGGGGTCCTTCCAATATTTGACGAGCGCGTCGGCATAGGTCGAGGCGGGCGCGTCCGACGGAATAACCTCGCCGTTCACGCCGTCGATCACCATGGACCGCATTCCACCGGTGTCCGACACGAAGCTCGGTTGGCCGTAGCTGGCCGAGTCGGCGATAACCACGGATGTGCAATCGGCCCGGCTCGGGAGCAGCAGCGCAAAGGACGACAGGAAGAAATCTTCGAGCTTGCTCTTCTGGGTCCTCGCGTCGACAAATCCGTGCGCTTTCACGAAGGGCAGGGACACGACTTCGGCGGATGGCGTGAGGCCTGCCAGGTCGAGCTGGACGGGAATGCCACGCCTATGGAGCTCACTCGCGATCGCGACGGCGATGTCGCCTCCCTTGCGCTCCCACTCGACACCAATCCAGAGCAGGCGCATCGGCCCGTTCAAGCGGGACTGCCACCGACTCTCCAGCTCGGCCGGATCTTGCCGGCAGATGTGCTGCGCCCCGATCGGGATGACGGAGACGCGCTCGCTCGGCACCTTGTAATGATTGATCACGCTGTCCGCCGCCCACGTGCTCGTCATGACGATGTGGCGGGCGCCGCTGAACGCCTTCTGATCGATCGCCTCGCCGTAACGCCTGCTGCGGCTGCAAATTCGCGACAACCTCGGGTAGTAATCCACCAGAAGCTCGAAGGTCGAATCGCCGTAAAGGACATAAGGAACGGAGTCGGGCAGCGCCGCGGCGCTCATCGAGCCGAGCGTCAGAACGAAGTCATAGTCCAATGCCTTCAATTTCGACGCCAGCTGCGCGGCGTACCGCCGCTGAATGCCGGGCTCGCGCTCCCACATGAATCGCTTGGAGCGCAAAGCCCAGTACACCTTGAGCATGCCTTCGAAAATCTTGGGGCCGGGGTCGAGCGGACCCAGGATGTGGGTGTGGACGCCATCGAGCCTTTCGAGAGCCGAAAGGATCGCGTGGGGCGTGCCGGACCAGGCAAGCGGATCGCGGGGATCCTCGGTCGTCGTAGCGAGCGCCAGGTTGATGGTCATGCGATCCCTCTTTCGGTACTGGTCGGTCACGGGAGTGACGCTCCATTCCGGCCTCGGAGGTCCATCCGAACGCGCTTGGAACGGTTTCCGATCCGGAGGATTCGAAAGCCGCTCTACGTCCTTGGCTTGTCGCAATTTCGCGACGCGAAGTGGTATCCGCTTCGCTGGAAATTGCTGTAAATGGTCCTCGACGGAACCTTCAGAACGAAAAATGCGCGATCTCTCGAGCCGCCTGCACCGCGAAACTCCGCTCCGTCACGGAATTGCGGCGGTCTGCGCACGCGTGCTCGAGACAGGCAACCTATTGACCCGCGAGGCGCGGAGAGGCGAGACTTCCGAGGCGAACAAGCGCGATCCGGGCCGAATTGTCAACCGGTCGCAGCGAAAGCCGGCGGGGAATCGCTACGAGACGGCGAGCCTGCTCGGACGATCGTGAGGGCCTATCATGGACTCGGGCAATTTTCTGTCGTGTGCCCTGCGTGCTCACGTCGAGCACCTCGCAGGCACGATCGGCGAGCGCAATGTCCATCACCCCTTGAAGCTCCACGCGGCGGCGCATTACATCGCCCACCAATGGTCGCTCCAGGGCTACCACGT
The DNA here is from genome assembly GCA_024304885.1 of Beijerinckiaceae bacterium. GTDB lineage: Bacteria > Pseudomonadota > Alphaproteobacteria > Rhizobiales > Beijerinckiaceae > Methylocapsa. The sequence goes on along the minus strand of JALJOM010000008.1, from coordinate 7,502 downwards.
CGTGCGTCAAACCTACGAGGTCGGAGGTATCACGTGCGAGAATCTCGAGGTCACGCGCCTCGGGAACGCGCGCAAGAACGAGATCCTCCTCGTCGGCGCGCATTACGATACGGTTCGAGGTAGTCCGGGCGCGAACGACAACGGGACCGGGGTCGCCGCGCTCCTCGAGCTGTCGCGCCTCTTCGCCGTTGCCCACCCGGAATTGACGGTGCGCTTCGTCGCTTTCGTCAACGAGGAGGCTCCCTTCTTCGCCAACCGCATGCAGGGCAGCATGGTCTATGCGCGGGCCGCCAAGGCGCGCGGCGACAGGATCGGGCTCATGGCCTCGCTCGAGACCATCGGCTGCTATTTCGACGCGCCGAAGACACAAGCATATCCCCCGATCTTCAAATATTTCCATCCCGATCGCGGCAACTTCATCGGCTTCGTGTCGAACTTCCGCTCGCGGAGCGCCATGCGGCGGCTGGCGAAGGCCTTCCGCGCGCATTCGGACTTCCCGCTCGAGACGACCGCGACCTTTCCCTTCATTCCCGGTGTGGGGTGGAGCGACCACCGTTCGTTCTGGATCGAGGGCTACCCGGCGGTGATGATCACCGACACGGCCTTCCACCGCTACCACCACTATCATCTCCCGAGCGACACGCCGGACAAGATCGCCTTTCCGGAGCTCACCCGTGTCACCGCCGGGCTCTACGCGGCTTTCGCCGAGCTCGCCCGGGGCGGCGTAACGTGAGCCCCCGGCACGGCCCGTTTGCAGCGTGGGTCATCGCGCGCCGAGCCGTGGGAACCTCGATGCCGGGATATTACGCCCTGCCGGGTGTCGGTAGCGTGACGGTGCTCGTCGCAAGCCTCGGCATCGTGGTCTTGCCCGTTCCAGGTCATGCGCAAGCCTTGCCGGTGGAGCAATTGGAGCGGCGGTTGCACGATCCCGATGCCCTGTGGAAGGAGGTGCAGGCATGCCTCGAGCAAGTTCCTCCGAAGCCACCCTGCATGCTGATCGACCGGCCCGCCCGCTACGTCGTCCTGCACGACATAGATCCGGCGAAGGCGGATGCCTATCTCATCGTGCCGACCGTCCCGGTCACCGGGATCGAGGATCCGAGGGCGTGGGTTCCGCCCGTCGCCGAGCTCTGGTCCTATGGCTGGGAAGCGGCGAAGCGCTTCTTGGGCAAGCCCGCCGTCGATATGGGGCTCGCCATCAACTCGGTCGCCGGGCGTGGCCAGAACCAGCTCCACATCCACATCACGTGCGTGCAGGCGGCCGTGCGTGACGCCCTGGCCCGCGCGACCGTCCCCACCACATGGCAGCCGGGGGCCTTCACCTTCCGCGGCCACGACTACGATGCGATCAAGGTTGCGTCCCTCCGGAGGAGCCCGTTCGGCGTCCTCCGGGACCTCGGCAATGCAAGGCACCACATGGGGGCGCAATCGCTCGCCGTGATCGGCGCGGCGGACGGCGGCTTCTATCTCCTCGACACCACGACCACGAGCACCGAGAAAGCGGAGGCCGAGGAGTTGCTCGACGAGACCTGCTGCCGGTAGGCCGCCAGCGAAGCCTCCGGTCGCGCGCCTTTCACGAGAGCGTGACCCGACGCACCGAATTCCTTCTTGTGTATGTACCGAACGTTCGGCATAAACTGTTGGGGTGGGTGTGGGGCACGGCCTGCACCCTCACGGCAAAGGAGACCCGAATGGCACGTCTTTCCGTCCCCGCCTCGATCGAGACCGCTCCCGCAGAGGCCAAGCAGAACCTCGAAGCCGTCAAGCGGCTCTTGGGCTCGGTCCCGAACATGTTCCGGGTCTTCTCGGTGAGCCCGCACGCGCTCGAGGGCTATCTCGGCCTCAACGGTGCTCTTTCCAAGGGCCAGCTCGACGCCGCCATGCGCGAGCGGATCGCGCTCGCGGTCGCCAATGTCAACGGCTGCACCTATTGCAACTCGGCCCATGCCTATCTGGGCTCCCGCTTCGGCAAGCTCGACGAGGCCGAGATCGCGGCGAACCGCGACGGGCGCTCGAACGATCCGAAGGCCGATGCCGCCGTCCGCTTCGCCCGCAAGATCGCGGCCGAGCGCGGCCACGTGACCGATGCGGATCTGCAGGCGGTCCGGGCGGCCGGCTATTCGGACGCCGAGGTCGTCGAAATCGTCGCCAACGTGGCGGTGAACGTCCTCACCAACCTCGTGAACAATGTTTTCGCGACCGAGGTCGATTTCCCGGTCGCGGAGGCCCGTCGCGCCGCCTGACCTCGGGGTCCCTCCCAATCCCCCGGGGTCGGTTCGCGAGGCCCGGTCGCTTCGGCGGCCGGGCCGTAGCTGTCGAAGGGAGACCTGCGATGCCGGCGCCGTCGAGCGACCTTCGTGACGGCACGGCAAGGGACAGGTATTGTCCGGCCATGACCAAGGACCACCCGAGCGCGCCGACCTCCAAGGAAGAGATCGTCCTTCGCCTGTTCGACCTGTTCCGCCACGCGGGCTACGAAGGCGTGTCGATCGGCGACATCTCGCAGGCCACGGGGCTCGGCCGGTCGAGCCTCTATCATTATTTCCCGGGCGGCAAGGCCGACATGGCGAATGTCGTCGTCGGCTTCGCGAAAGTCTGGCTCGACGCCCATGTCCTGGCGCCGCTCCGCCGGGAGGTACCGCTCGAGACCCGGATCGACGCCATGCTCGCAGCGGTCCACAGATTCTATCGCGGCGGCGCGGCGCCCTGCCTCGTCGCCAGCATGCTGCTCTCGCGCGGGCGCGATCCGGTCGATGCCGATGTCGGCGGCTTGATCCGCGACTGGATCGATACGCTGACGCAATCGCTCGAACGGGAAGGCTCTAGCAAGGCCGAGGCGGCCGAGCGTGCCACCGCCGCCATCGTCGGAATCGAAGGCGCGCTGATCGTCGCCCAGGCGGTGGAGCGCCTCGACATTTTCGAGAAAGCTCTCGGAGAGGCGCGGAAAACCCTCCTCGATCGTGGGTAGCGTCTCGGCTCGGATTTCGGCTTTGGATGGAAACCCGAAATCGGACGCTCGCCGGTCGGAGGGCCGCAAAGCTCCCGGGTCGGTCGTTCAGCGTGCTTTACCCACTGCCAAAAAGCAAACCTTACCGGCGACCTCATGGAGCGCCGCAGATAGTGCCACTTAATTTGCGTGGTCCCCGTTCCTAAGGCACATTGCCCAGAGGTGATGTGCTGGTGATCCATGGCCAAGAAAACTATCGAAATACCGTTTCTTCTAATCGATGCGGTCAAAAATAGAAGGACGGTCCTATTCCTCGGTGCTGGAGCATCCAAGGAATGCAAGAATGCCAAGGGCAACAGCCCTCCGGACGGAAACGGCCTTCGAGATATCATATCTCAGAAGTACATGGGCAAGAAGATGCCCACCCGAAATGTCCAGACTGTCGCCGAGATGGCCATCGAAAACGGCGCCGGTCAAAGCCTCGTTTTTGAGACTGTCAATAATGCATTCGAGGGGTTTGAGCCTTCCGAGGCGCACCGGCTGCTGACTGACTTTTATTGGCGCACCATCGCCACTACGAACTACGACCTTTTCGTCGAGGAAGCCTATGGCGATTCCAAGCGTCGAAAGCAGACGCTCATTCCGTTCGTGAAGGATGATGAGCCGGTCGACGAGAGAATGCGACGTGCGACCGATCCAGTCCAATACCTGAAGCTGCATGGCTGCTTGAATCACCGCTTAGACAAAGACATTCCGCTTATTCTGTCATGGGAGCAGTACGATCAGTATTCCCAGAACAGAACTCGTCTTTTTGGCCGCCTCAACGATTTGGCTCACGAGGCGACAATGATTTTCGTGGGCTATGCCCTTGCGGATGGCCATGTGCGCCAGCTCATCTACCGTCTCAGCCAGAAAAGCAGGCCTCGGTGGTACATTATCGACCCTGCAGCCGAGGACGAGGACATCAAGTTCTGGAACTCGAAGAATGTTGAAATCCTCAAATGTAGATTCGGCGAATTCATGAAGGCGCTCGATCAGGCCCTGCCGAAATTGCTACGATTCATGACGCCAGCTCCAGAGGACTCGAAATTTCCAATTCGAGAGTATTATGCTGCTGATATCGAGGAATCTGATGCTATCAAATCTGCTATGGATAAGGATCTTCTGCTGATCCACGCGAGCATGGCAGTAGCTGAACAAACGGCAGAGCGCTTCTATTCCGGCTACGACACGGGCTTCGGCGCGATCCTTAAGCGGCTAGATGCGCGCCGCAAGGTGACCGATGACCTCCTGTTCAAAGCGCTGCTTGAGCTAGAGGCGCCTAGCGGCCCCTACTTCTTCGTTCTTCGTGGTCCTGGTGGAGCAGGGAAGACCATCGCGCTTAAGCGTGCCGCTTTCGACGCAGCCACCGCCAATCAGGCGCTGGTATTATGGCTGCGAGAAACGGGGCAGTTGCGGCCAGAAGTGTTCGTTGAAATCGCCGACCTTGTTCGTCGTACGATATATTTGTTCGTCGACCAAGTGGCACTGCACGTCGAAAAGCTGATCCCTTTCGTTAAGACGATGAAGACGAGGAACATTCCCGTCGTGATCATCGGTGCGGAGCGAGAGGGTGATTGGGCCACCTATTGCGGTCCATTGGAAGATGTGCTTGTGCCACAGTTTCTGAGAGTTGGTACGCTCCGATCTACCGAGGTCGAGGACTTGCTCGACAAACTACAGCGGAATGACTGTCTCGGAGAGTTGAAAGAGAAGAGCCGGGCCGACCAGATCGCTGCCTTCATGAGCGAGGAATATGCGGATCGTCAACTGCTTGTGGCGCTGCACGTGCTCACGAAAGGCCTCCCCTTCGAGAAGATCGTCATGAACGAATACGACGCGGTGTATCCCGAGCAGGCACGGCGGCTGTATCTCGACATCGCTACAATGAACCAGTTTTCGGTCCCGGTTCGGGCCGGCACGATTTCCAGAGCGTCAGGTATCGACTTCATCGACTACAAGGAGAAGTTCTTCGAACCGCTGAAAGACATCATTAGTACGAACATAGATCCCTACACGCAAGACTACGTGTATAAGACACGTCACGTGCACGTCGCAGAAATCGTATTCAGGCTATCCTGTGACGATGATAGCGCGAAGGCTAAGCAATTCATTCACATAGTCCAGGGATTAGATGTCGGGTACTCGTCCGACCGAAGAGTTTTGGAAAGCATCTGCCGTGGGCGGACGCTGGTTGAGACCTTTGGCGATGCCGATCTAGTGCGCGACATATACCGCGCAGCTGTGGCGATGGCGCCCAAGCAAGCTTACCTTTACCAGCAATGGGCGATCTTCGAGTCTAATCATCCCCACGGCGACTTCCTCGAAGCGGAGACCCTAGCAGCAACGGCGAGCGACGCGGAGCCGCGGAACGGTTCGTTCCTTCACACCCGAGCAGAAGTTGCGCGCAAGAGAGCCAACCGTGAATCTTCTCCCGTTCTGAAGCAGCAACTTCGACGGATGGCAGACAAGCACCTAAGCAAGATGCAGAGCGGTGATCGGTTTGCGGTCTCAAGCAGATGCAAGCTGTTAGTCGATGAGGTTGCGGACATGTGCGATACCCTTTCCGATGCGGAGCGGGAGTCCGATGATCGCTTCTTCGCTGAGAAGCTCAAGGAGGCCACGGCAGCTCTTGCCAGGGCGCAGCAAGACTTTCCGGACGATCCGGAGATGTTCGAAACCGAAGCTCGGCTTTGGAGCGAACTGAAGGATAAGGGGCGCGCCCTGAAGGCTCTGGAACGAGCATGGAAGAAGCTGCCCAAGAAGACGGGCGTGGCCATCCGCATCAGCAAGATTCATGGTGCTGCCGGGCGCACGGAGGAACAAGAAGCGATTTTGAGGGAGGCGTTGCAGCGCGACCCGCAGGATCGCGAAACGCACTTCGCGATGGCACTATATCTACTGTCCCGACAGCCCCCAGATTTGGAAGCCGCAGAAAGGCATCTGCGTGACAGCTTTGTGCAAAGCGACCAGAACTTTGAAGCCCGCCACACGCTTGCGCAACTGATATTTCAGAAGGGTAACAAAGATCAAGCGCACGCAATGTTTGAGGAGATCGATCGGCGAGCGCCGAGAGAATTTCGACGTCTCGCTCCCAAACTGGACAACTCCATAACGAAGTTGCTTCCGACCTACAGGGGAACCATTGAAACCGTTGCAGAGAATTTCTTCTTCATTCGGTCCGGTTCGTTTCCTCATCATGTCTTCGCCCATCGATCAGCTTTTGACGAAGCGGTCGTTGACGATGTCCAATTTGGTCAGCAGGTAACCTTTCGCGTTCGATTTAATAGAAAGGGGCCCGTCGCCGTAGAGGTCATCGCTATATAATTGGCGATCCACCTGGTTGAATGTCTCCCATCGCTTTTTGGATACTCGAAGCAGCCGTGCTGCTTTCGGCTGAAGTGGTCAATCGACCGCGTGGCCTGGAAGGACGGAACTTGGTTGCACACTGAAGTTCAAACTGAGATACTATCCAATTGTGGGAAACTGGCGGAGAGTGCTTTTGTCGCCCCACCCGGTTTCTCGGCGTCACCTCGCCTTCGCGGCACCGTCGAACCGGCTGAAGCCGGACGCTGTTTCGTTGCCTGCGTTCATCAGCAAACCGGCGATCATGCAAGCGTTTATCCGCCCGTGCCGAGCAACGAATCGAGCAAGCCCTTTTTGTCCATCGCACGCATGTCGTCGTAGCCGCCGATATGTTTTCCGTCGATGAAGATTTGCGGAACCGTGTCGCCGCCGTTGGCGCGCTTGGTCATCTCCTTGCGCAGCTCCTTCGAGCCGGTAACGTCGATTTCTTTATATGTCACGCCTTTCTTTTTGAATAAGGCTCTCGCGTCCGCGCAATAGTCGCAGGTCGGCGTTGCATACATTTCAATTTCGGCCATCGTTTACTTCTCGCTCTTCGGATTGGGGTTCCGCCCCTATATAAAGCTCCGCCTCCGCCGGGCCAAGCTCCGGCGGGCGACGGAAAGGGCAGGGCTCTGTCAGCTCAATGAACGATGCCGCAGGAATGTCCGGAATCGCATTATCTTGCGTCCAATGCGTCCATTCCGGTTTCGGCCCAGTTCAGTCATCGCAGGCTGGGCAAGGGGATGCCCCTTTGGTCGCAAGCTGAAGTTCGAACCGAGACACACTCGATCGTGGATACCCAGCGGAATGCGCCTTCGGCGCCCCAACCGGTTTCTCGGCTTCACCTCGCCTTTGCGGCACCGGGGAACCGGCTGAAGCCGGACGCTCTGCTGTTCGATGTGGACCCCACCCGGTCGCCATAGCCCGTCGCTTGCGACGGGCGTCCTGACGCACGCCCTATGGCGACCACCCTCCCTCGCAGCGCAAGCGGCCCGTGCTCATGGTCCGTCGGCCCCCGAGCGCGGGTCCGTCCGCTTGCTTGCTCGCCCGTTCAGTGGAGGGATAATCCGGTATGGTTCGGCAAGGCAGGGCGCAATCCCTCATCTGCGAAAGCGGGGGAGGGTGGTGCCGAAGGCGCCGGGTGGGGGGCGCGGCGGCTCGGAACTCC
>JALJOM010000007.1 GCA_024304885.1 Beijerinckiaceae bacterium | reverse complement strand
CCGGGATAGACCGTGGCGATCGCGATCGAGGGCGGAGCGATGATCGGATATTGCGCGACGGCGAGGAACGGAATCGCGAGCACGCCGACGAGGCAGATGAAGATCGCCACCACGACCGCGAAGATCGGGCGGTCGATGAAGAAGCTGGCCATGGAACGCCTCTCGGACGGCGTCGCGCGGTGACGCACCCCTAGATCACGACGACTTTGGATCGAATCGATCCAAAGTCATGAAACGTTATCGATTCCAAAAGTTTAGAGCGGGACGCGGGGCGGAAAACCGCTGTACGCTTTTCCTCGTCCCGCTCTGGAGCGGGTTTCAGGCCAGATTACACGAACTCGGGGATCGACGACAGGTGCGGCGGGCACTCGAGCCGCGCAAGGTCCCACATTTTCGAGTCCCGAGGTCTTGGTCCGGCGGCTGGAGTCGTCGCGCTGCGGACCGTGACGACGTCGGCGGGCACCGGCCTTCGGAGGGTCGTCACGTTCTCCCCCGGCTCCGGCTGTGGTATGGCACGCCCGCGATCGCCTCCAATGCCCTTTCCCCGATGCGGGCCGGCGGCACGGGCGGATGTCCGCGCCGCTCGAAGAACTGCTGAACCCAGACATAGAATGTCGGAACCCAGATCTTCGCCAATATTACGACCGCGATCATGCCGCCCATGACGACGGTACCGAGCGCCTGCTGGCTCTTGGCGCTCGCGCCATGGGCGAGGACCATGGGCACGACGCCGAAGACGAAGGCGAAGCCCGTCATGAGGACGGGCCGCAACCTCAGGATCGCAGCCTCGACGGCGGCCTCTACGAGGCCCTTGCCTTCGGCGTGGAGCGTTTTCGCGAACTCGATGACGAGGATCGCATCCTTCGCCGATAGGCCGATGATCGTCACGACACCGATCGTGAAATAGACGTCGTTCGGCATGCCCCCCACCATCGCTCCGAGCACGGAGCCGAGCATGCCGAGAGGGACGACGAGCAGGACCGAGAACGGGATCGTCCAGCTCTCGTACAAGGCGGCGAGCAGCAGGAACACCACGAGCACGGAGAGAGCGAGAAGGTAGATCGCTTGCGATCCCGCGAGCTTTTCCTGCAAGGATTGGCCTGTCCAGTCGTAGCCGAAGCCCGCCGGCAGACCCTCGGCGATGCGCTCCATCTCGGCGATCGCGTCGCCCGAGGTATAGCCGGGGCGGGCGGTGCCGCTCATCCGGACCGAGGGGTAGTAGTTGAACCCGACGAGCTGGGTCGGGCCGATCGTCCATTTGACGGCGGCGAAGGACGAGAACGGCACGAGCTCACCCTTGCTGTTCTGGACGTTGAAGGAAAGGATGTCCTCGGGCTGCATGCGGCCCGACCGATCGGCCTGGACGATGACTCGCTGCATCCGACCGCGGTTGGGGAAGTCGTTGATGTAGCTCGACCCGAGATTGGTCGAGATCGTGCTGTTGATCGTCTCGAAGCTGACCCCGAGCGCCGCCGCCTTCTCGCGATCGATCACGAGCTCGACCTGAGGCGCCGGCGCGAGCCCCTCCACATAAACGTCCTGCAAGACGGGGCTCTTGGCGGCCTCGGTGAGGATATGATCCTTCGCCCGCATGAGCTCGACATAGCCTTTTTGCGCCCGGTCCTGGAGGCGGAAGCTGAAGCCCGCCGTATTGCCGAGATTGTCGATCGGCGGCGGCTCCAGGGCGTTGATGTCGGCGTCCTTGTAGTTCGCGAAAGTCTTGTTGATGTCTGCGACGATCGCCTCGGCGGAGTCGTCCTCGCCGCGCTTCGACCAGTCCTTCAGGGTCACGAAAGCTTGCGCCGTGTTGATCCCCTGGCCGAGAAAGCTGAAGCCCGTCAGGAACGTGACCTGGTCGATCCCCTTTCGGTCGAGAAGATAGGCCTCGACACGCTCGACCGCGGCCAAGGTCCGGTTGAACGAGGCCTCTGGCGGGGCTTGGATGTCGACCATCAGGAAGCCTTGGTCGTCCACCGGGAGGAAGCCCGCGGGAAGCTGCTTGTAGCCCACCACCACTGCGATGACGACGGCGAGATAGATCGCCATGAGCCGGCCGGTTCGGGCGAGCGTCCAGCGGACGAAGCCTCCATAGCCCGTGGTCGCGCGCGCCATGCCGAGGTTGAACCACCGGAATAGACCACGCTTCTCGTGGTGGTGGCCGGCCTCCACGGGCTTCAGCAAGGCAGCGCAAAGGGCGGGGCTGAGCGACAGGGCGAGAAAGGCCGAGAAGCCGATCGCCGAGACCATGGTCACGGA
>JALJOM010000006.1 GCA_024304885.1 Beijerinckiaceae bacterium | reverse complement strand
GCAAAAGAGCCCCGCAGTTCAACCCACATCCGCCTGAAAAGGGCACCCGGAAACAAGGGTCAGTTCTACGTGACGCAAAGGGGTCAGTTCCGAATGTCGCTGGACAGATGGCGGTCCGGGGGAAGGTTGAACGACTTGTGGAAAATGTAATCGCAGCTTCAAGCATCACCATTCAGGAGCGCAGGTCAGCGGAGGGCCTTGATGCCCATGTCCCAATGATCCTCCGGGACGGGGCGCTATACGATCCTGATCTGGATCGCTTTTTCCGCGACCTTCCTCTCAACGGTGTTCGCTCCCGCCAATCTCTTCGTGCCTACGGGTACGACGTTCTTGTCTGGGCTCGTTTTCTTTCGGAAGCCTGCGCGAAGACGATATGGCAAGCCGACCGGCATGATGTCCTTGCCTATCACCGCATCCGCCGCCGCGCTGGCGCCGGGCAACGCATCTCCGCTGCTTCCTGGAATCGCGCCGTCGCCTGCCTCGATCGGCTATATCGCTGGGGTGTGCAGGAAGGACTGATTGCGGAAGCACCCTTCAGGCACCGCTCGGTCTGGAGGCAAGGGTTTGCTGGGCGGCGGGCGCAGATTGCAGCACGGAACGATGCCTATGAACCCGCCGCGCGTCGAGCGGACGTCAGGTTCGTCACGCTCGACGACTATCGGCGGTTTCGGGATATCGGGCATAGAGGGCTCCTTCCTGACGGCCACACACGCCCCGGCGCCCGAGATCGCAACGGTATTCGTAATGCGCTGTTCTCCGATCTCCTGGTGACCACAGGGCTTCGGCTGGCAGAAGCGTCATCTCTCTTCACCTCCGATCTCGTTTCCGCCGATCAGCGTCCGGGCCGTCAGGTCTGGCTGGATTTGCCGGATGCCCAGACCAAGGGCGATCGTGGCCGCCAGATTCTCGTTCCCGCTCGACTGCTCGAACATGTGCGCGCCTATGTCGATGTCGAACGTGCTCATGCCGTCGCGAAGTTCCAGCAGCGCTCGACGTGGCAATCGATCGACCGACCGATCTTCGTTCACCAGGAGCGGCACGCTGCCCGGCTGCGATTGCTTGACGGCGGCGATATCGCACTCGACCTGCTCGGCCCCGAGGAACGCTGCCGGATCATTATCTGCGACAGCGACGGCACACCGAGCGAACCGGCGGTATTGTGGCTTTCGGAGATCGGCATGCCGGTGCAGCCGAACTCCTGGGAAGTCATTTTCGCCCGTGCCGCTGGCCGATGCAGATCCTTCGGTTTCGATATCAGCATCAGTCCGCACCAGCTCCGTCACACCTTCGCCGTTCACATGCTGGCGATGCTCATTCAGCACCGCCTCCGCGATGCTGCATTGCCTGCCGGACCGATGGAGGGATACCGGCAGGTGCTCGGTGATCCTCTCCAGCAGGTGCAACGGCTTCTCGGCCATGCCAGCCTGACGACGACCTACATCTACCTAGACCACATCGCGACGCGCGCCGATACCGTCGATGCGGCCGTCGAGGAACTCCTGGGACTGCTCCCCTCGGAGACCACGCTATGACTCGGCGCCCATGCAAGGGAACCGCGGTGCGTTTTGCGCCAGCCGATGGCGTTGTTCCCCCGCACGCCAGCGATCCGGTGCTCGGTCTGCGCTTCGACATCGAGGCGCGCTACGGCGGGACGCTTGAGGTTGACCTCACCAACGTGCATCCGCGCCCCTTGGCCATTGCTTTTGCAGGGGCTCTGCGTCGGCAGTCCGAACTTGGTGGCCCGCTAGGTGCGCGGAGCACCATTAAACAGCACCTCCAAGGTTACCTTCGGTATTTCGCATATCTGCGCGAGCACTCCACGGCGAAGAAGCCCGCCGATCTGCGTGCTGACGACATTGATGGATATGAGGATTTCCTCGAAGCTAGCGGGATGACCCCGATCCACCGGTACACTGTTCTCGCCAAAGCCATCCTCGCCTTGCGCTCGATCGACGCCGACCAGCCTAATCTGTTGGATGAAGGGGTTCGTCATCGGCTGCGCTACACCAGTGCACAATCCGTCGGACGATCCCGACCACGAGACGCCTACAGCCCGTTCGTCGCAAGGCAGCTGCGCGATGCAGCCCGCGGCGACATCGCCAGGATATTGCGGCGGATCGGGAAGCCGCTCGAGAGTGACGACGGCGATGCCAATCTCCGTAGAGTGACTGACGAAGCCAACGCCCGGATCGTCACCTCCGGCAGGCTCAGCAGTGGGGACCGCGCCTTCCATCGTCTCTATTTGATGAGGCTGCGGCGCGGTCTTCCGGTCTCGAACCTGGCTGAGGATCTGCACGCACGTTTCCATCTACGTGCAATGGATATTCCACCACTTCTGACCTACCTGTCTCTGGAGACCGGCCTGGAGCTCGAATGCTGCAAGGCATTGACGATCGACTGCCTTCAGAATCCCGGACCCGGCACGATCGAGATCGCGTATGTCAAGCGGCGTGCCCGCGGCGCCGAGCACAAGCACATTCGCGTCCGTGACGGCGGGATCGGAACACCGGGCGGTCTGATCCGCAAGTTGATCGAGGCAACGGCATTCACACGGCAGTTCGTCCCAAGCGAGAACCTTTGGCTCTATTATTACACCGGGCGGAAGCAGCTTCGTGCAGGCTTGGAGCATCAGCAGGAACTCGTAGCCAGATGGATAAAGGGGCACAATCTCGTCGATGATGATGGTGAGCCGCTCCGCCTCGTTCTTTCCCGCTTGCGCAAGACCCACAAGGCACTCTGGTATCTGAAGACCGAGGGCCATATGACCCGTTTCGCCCTCGGGCATACGCCGGAGATCGCCGCGCGCCACTACGCGAATATCCCTTCGCTGCGATCGCTGCACGAAGCCACTGTTGCCGAGGCATTTTCCGAGGTCACGGCGACCGCCGGTCCGATCGTCCTGACGCCTGCCGAGGAAGATTCCTGGCGGCAATGCGATGCCCCGCCCAAAGGACGCAAGGACCGCGATGGTATCCTGCGCGGCGAACAGGACGTTTGGCTGGCGGCATGCTCAGGTTTTGATCGCAGCCCGTTCGGAGAACCCGGCGAGCCTTGCCCACAACCGTTCTGGGGCTGTCTCGAGTGCCGCAACGCGGTCATCACCGCGCGCAAGCTGCCAGCGATCATCGCGTTCCTGCAGTTTATCGAGGAGCAGCGGGCGGGTCTCTCCGCTTCAGACTGGGCGATGAAGTTTGGCCGCGCCCATGCTCGCATCACCAGGCAGGTTCTGCCTGCATTTCCCGAGAGTATGATTGCCGCAGCCCGCCGTGAGGCGGAAGTGCATACCCTTTATCTGCCGCCGGAGGCCCGGCAATGAGGGGATTGTCGCCAGCAGCTTCCTCCCGGCAACTCGATCTGCGCCCGGTTCTTGCGTCCGCCCCGTTAAAGCCGGGGTTCGCGCGGGACGCTCTTTCGCGCTACAGCGATCCGAGCTGGGACCTCGGTCCGGCCGTGTTCCGCGAGAGCGCCCGCCGCTGTCATGTCACCGTACATTTCGGGGCCGTCGAGGATGTGAGCGTCCGCGAGGCGTTGCGCGAACTTCTCTATGCCCGGCTCAACGTCGACCTGCCGGGTCACCGCAAGATTCTTTCTCCCGGTAGTGTCCGACAGGTTTTCAACCGCGCGCGACGCTTCTTTGAGTTCGTGCGTGATGAACTCGGTGTGGTTGATCTCCGCCGTGTCGACCAGCCACTTCTTGACCGCTACGCCCGTCACCTTAAGGCCGACCGTGCTCGTCGGCCGGTCATTGTCACCCACCTGCTGGAGGTCCCGTTCGATCTCTATGCCTATCGCGATGATCTTCCTTCCGGAGGGTTACCATTCCAGCCGTGGGCCGGAAGACCTCCTGCGCGCGTCGCGGGCTATCGTGAGGTTCGCGAGAACCGGACACCACGGATTCCCGAGGGGATCATATCGCCGCTGCTGGCCTGGTCGATCCGGTATGTCACCGAGTTTGCTGCCGATATCTTCGCAGCCCGCAAGGAGATGGATTGTCTCGAAGCTCATTGCGCCGCGCTCATCGAGCAGGACAGCGTTCTCGAACGTCAAGACCGACGGCGCCAGCAGCGTAACCGGCTTGAAGACTATTTCGGGCGGCTTCGCGGTGAAGGTCGCGGGGTGCCGATCTGGGGCACCGCCCATAACGGCATATTTCTCCGGCACCCCGAGACAGGAGACCTGTCACCACCCGTCAACTCCCACCTGCTTCATCTGCACATCGGCATCGACGCCCGCGCCGAGAAGCGAATGCATGTTCAACTCTCACGCGGTGCGTCCGATCTCATCGATGCCGCCCTACGTGAACTCGGTGTGGAAGCCGGCGGGATGGATACGCCGGTCTCCATTTTGCCCGAGACCGGCAAGCCCTGGCGACCCCGCTTCGACGCCAAGACCCTCGCAGCGGAAGAGCGCATGCTGCAATCGGCGGCCTATATCCTGTGCGCCTATCTGACCGGCATGCGGGACTGCGAAGTCCAGGCGATGCAGCGTGGGTGTCTGTCCCTGACGCGCAGCGAAGACGGCATGATCATGCGCCATCGCGTTCGGTCCGTCGCCTATAAAGGCAAGTCCACCCAGGGTGAACCTGCCGAGTGGATCACCATCGAGCCCGTTGCCAGAGCTGTCGAGGTTCTGGAACGCCTGTCGTTCCGGGTTGCATCAGCCCGCGGCCTCGAGACGCTCTGGCCCGTTCTGATCGCACGGCCTGTTTGCAAGGATCACCTCTCGGCCGAGATCGTCCGCCAGCTCAACCGCTTCCGCGACCATCTCAACGACCTGTTCGGCACACCGGGCACGCCGGCGGTCCCGAACGGGCCAGCTGGCCAGCCATGGAGGATCACGACGCGACAGTTCAGGCGCACGATCGCATGGCACATCGCCAACCGTCCCTTCGGCACCATCGCCGGCATGATCCAGTACAAGCATGCCTCCGTCGCCGCTTTCGAAGGCTATGCCGGCTCCAGCCGATCCGGCTTTCGGGCGGAAGTCGAGAACCAGCGGAGTCTCGGCCAGATCGATGACCTGTTGATCTATTTCGACGAACGACAGGCCGGAACCACGCTGTCCGGGCCTGCGGCGGCACGTATCGCGAAGACACTCGACAGCATATCGGACGATCTCGGCCCGCTTCCGGCCATGATCGCTGATCGTGCCCGGCTCCGCACCATGCTCGCGAGCCTCGCACGGACATTGCATGTCGGCGTGCTGGCCGATTGCTTCTTTGATCCCGGTACGGCCGCCTGCCTGAAGCAGGCCACCGGAGCCAAAGGCCCGCTGACCGCGCTCTGCCAGCCGACCGTTTGTCCAAATGCCTGCATCACCGCGAGACACCGGCCAGCATGGTCGCGTTCCGCCCAGGAAGCCGCAAACCTGTTGAAGGAGAAGCGGCTCTCCCAGCTTCAACGAAGCATCCTTCAGCAGGACCTTGAGCGAGCGAGGGCGATCCTCAACAGCATAGACAAGAACCAATCCGTGCCCGGCTCCTGAGGGGAGCCTGGTGTGCTCCTGCGCCGGTGGCCCGCCCGGCGTGGTCGGAGCGCGCGATGCCCGGCGCATCCGCGCAACGGCTGATCGCCGTCCTCCGCTTACGCTTCGGCTCTGCGAGTGCGCGGCCGCGCCTGAGGCATCGCAATCCGCTGCTCCAACGCCGGGACAGGTCCCCGGCGGAGAAGGAGCACTGATCATGACAAGACAAAAAATCAGGAACAACCGCCCGAACGGGCGGCGGGAGAGGAAGAGGACGGCCGGAGTCGGGCGGTCGGTTGAAGGGGCGAGAGAGGCTCGCGCCGCCGGCCGTGGAGATTCCCCAATGTCCAGCACATCTACCTCTGTCCAGCGCGCCGACGTCTATTCCCGCGTCACGGCCGAGATCATTGCCGCGATCGAGCAAGGCGCCGGCGAATGGCGTGCACCTTGGTTCCACAACGGCACCAGCATCGCGCGTCCGACCAACGTCTCATCCGGCAAGCGCTATCGCGGCATCAATACGCTGGCGCTCTGGGCCGCGGGCTTCGCGGCCGGATATGGCGACGGCCTGTGGGGCACCTACAAGCAATGGCAGGATGCCGGCGCGCAGGTGCGTGAAGGAGAACGCTCCACCACAGTGGTGTTGTGGAAGGAGATCCAGGTTTCCCAGCAGGCCGACAACGAAGACGATGATGACGGACATCGGCGGATGTTCGCCCGCGCATTTTCCGTCTTCAACATCGCGCAGGTTGACGGCTACGAGCGGCCGGATACACCCGTGCTGCCCGAGGCCGAACGTCTCGCCCATGCGGAAGCTTTCATCGCGAACCTGGGCGTCAAGACTGAGTTCGGCGGGTCAGAAGCCTATTACCGCCCCTCGGCCGACACCGTGTTCATGCCGCCGTTCACCTCGTTCCGCGACGCCGCGTCATTCTATGGTGTCTGGCTGCACGAGACCGGCCATGCCAGTGGCGCAAAGCACAGGCTCGACCGCGATCTTTCCGGTTGCTTCGGATCAGCGGCCTACGCCGCCGAAGAATGCTGCGTGGAGATTCTCAGCGGCCTCGTCCTGGCTGGTCTGGGCATCGCACATCATCCACGACCCGATCATGCAGCCTATGTCGCCTCCTGGCTCGAGGTCCTGAAGGACGATCCCAAGGCCATCTTCACCGCCGCCAGCAAGGCTCAGCAGGCAGCCGACTGGATGCACGCCCAGCAGCCCCAGGCAGAGGAGATGGCGGCATGATCAGCACCGTCTTCACTGCGGAAAAATTTCAGATCGGAGCTGGACTGTCAGGATATCGAGCCGAAATAGCATCGGCTCTGGTGTGCTCGACTCTCGGCCTGCCGACCGACATCGAAAACCACGCGAGCTATGTGGGCTCGTGGGTCGAGTCGTTGAAGAGCGACAAGCGCGAGATCTTCAAGGCCGCGGCCGACGCGCAGAAGATCGCCGACTTCCTTCTCGCCTTCCACCCCCATCACGCCGAGAGCGGCTTTCGCGCCGACGCGGATCACGATGGGAAATCCGCCGAGCCCAAAGACGACGAGCCGCTCGATCGCGCGGCGTGAGCGCTCACCCACCACACGAGCTCAGAGCAACAGGAGTTCATAGGATGGACATCGAAACACCTTGGGGCAGGCCCGACACGATCGAGAACGTGTCAGACGGGCTCCTGATCGTCTCCACCCCGTCTCACGGAGGCATTCTGATTTCTCCGGAGCGTCTCGCCCTCATGCCGGACTATATGCACAAGCCCCTCTATTGCGGACGCTTCGCCTGCTACGAGGAAGATTGCGAATGGCCCATGCCGATCCTCGTCTTCGAGACGGAGTTTCGCGCCTACTACGCGAAGGAAAGCACCGAGAAGGCCCAGGATATCCTCTACAGCGCGAAGAAGATTCTGAAGGACTGGCACCCCGACATCTACGAGCTCTATTACCGAACGAAGCTCGGTGCGGGAGAGTGCCACAAGCGCGACGAGCAGATTTTCTATGCCTCCAACAGGAACGCCTTGCTCACGGTCGCGGCTTTTGGCGACTGGAAGGATGGCGTGCCCGAGGGAATGGTCGGGCTATGCGCGCGCCTCGGCGGTATCATGAACCGGGATACATCGAAGGACCGGTTCTTCCTCGTCCCCGCAGCCCTCTACGACAAACGCCCCTCACAGCGCCCGTTCGTTGTCGACCCCGCCCTCCATCAGGAAATCCGACGACTCGATTAGCTCGCGAACCACGCTCGAACCCCGACCGCGAACCCTCCACGGCCGGGGCTCGAACCCTCGGAAAGGATCGAGCAATGACTCTCATCCCCGAACACCTCGTCGGACGTCTCCTCGAGAACGGCGCGGAAATCAGCGACAACGACGATCACATCCCTCTTCTCGGGCTGATCAATCCCGAAACCGGTGAGATCTGGCTCGTCAGCGAGCTGTCCCCAGAAGAGCCCGATTGCGCCTTCGGGCTGTTCCACCTGAAATCCGACCGCCCGCGAATGGGCTATTTCGCGCTGCCACACATCCGGCACGCGGAGACTCCTCCGGGCCTCTGCATCAGGCGGAATCCGACCTTCTCGGCCGATTTGCCCCTGTCCGTCTATGCCCGTGCCGCACGCAACGCGGGACGCATCGTCACCGATCAGTCCAGCCTCGAAACCGCCGCCGAAGAGCTCCGCAAGGAGAAGGCAGTGCTCGATCGGCAATTCGGCGAGCCCTGAACAGGCCCCGAAGGACGCACGAGAATACGGGACACAACCATGGACGAGATCCTCGATATCAAAGCCCGAGGACGGGCCCCCCGATTGACGAAGCTCCAGAAGTGCGAGATTCCGATGAACGGCAAGGAGACGATCCGCGTCTATGCCCATTCAGGCGCGCGGAAGATCTCGCTACAGATGCGCTTCACCGACTCCTACGGCCACACCTCCCTCACATTCGCGGAAGCGCGAAATCTCTCTGCCCTTCTCGATCGAGCCGTGACCGTCGCAACCGAAGATCCTCGCGACGACAGAACTCGGAAATCGAGGAAACCACCAGCACCGATCAGACCTGGCGACTCCGAGCTGACCAGATAAGTCGGCAGATGGACGAAATCCCGTCTGCCACGTCCGCCCGGAGGCCGCAAAGGGCGGGTCTCCGCGGCCGCTCCGCTCGACCGCGGAGATCCCGGTGCCGCGGTGCTCGTGCCTTCGGCACGACCCGGCACCGCCTTTGCCCCCTCCAGCCGCCCGCGCCGCTCCATCCGCGTCTTCGAACGAAAGACTCGATGGAGATCCGACCATGCGCCTTTCATCCTCGGCCATCACAGCGAGCCTGACGCTGACCTTCCTAGCCACCTCGGAACCCCTCGCGGCAGGCACACTACCATTCGCAACCACCCGAGAGCCTCGACCTTTCCAGGCCCGAGAACCCACCACCTTCGACAACCGACCTCTCGAGCTCCACCCGATTCTCGGTCCACGTGGGGTCGAGAAATTCACCAAGCCCGGCAAGCTCTCGAAGAGCAAGAAATATCGCCGCAAAGCTCGCCGGCGAGCTCGCAGAACCTATTGGGCCATTCCGCTTCCCCCACGGATCGTCCGATCCCGCCATCCGCAGAGCACACCCGCACCATCCAGACGTGCGGTCGTCTCCTTCGACGGACCGCGGCTCGGGCTCGACATCGAGACGTCTCTCGAAAGCAGGATCGATCCGACCCCCTATGGCACACTCATCCCTTTCCCGTTAGCCCGTCCGACAAGACCCCGGGAGATCCTGACGCTTCGCAGCTTCGCCGGCGTCGACAAGCAAATCGATTCCACCGTTATCGGCGTCGAAGCCGGCCTCGGATATAGAGTCATCCAGAACGCTCGATCGAAGGGCAACTTCGCGACCCTCAGCCCGTCAGGGCTCGAAGCAACCGTCTCGACCCGCATCGGGACCGTCATCGGCGGCCGCGTCCTCTACGTGACAGGCGGCATCGCCCTCGCGAATTTCGCGAAGGGCACCTACGGGCTGCTCCACAAAAGCCTCTACGGTGGATGGACCGCCGGCGTCGGCATCGAGCAGCATCTCACCCCCACGCTTCTTCTCCGCGCTGAATATTTCTACCGGCAATTCCCGGCCGCCCGCTTCCAGAGCCACAATTTCAGGATCGGCGTCGGCGTCAAGTTCTGAACGACCACAGCAAGAACAAAGAGAACAACACGAGCTGCCACGCACGCCGGCCCGCCGCAAAGGGTGGGTCGGCGTCGCCGCTTCGCTGGGCGGCGCCGATCCCGGCGCGAGCGCCGCCTTTGCACCGATCCAGCGTCCGCGGCTTCGAGATCCGCGTCTTCGACGAGAAGACACCCGACTCGAATCCGACAGGATGGCCGACATGCAACAACAACCAAGGTTCGACTGGTTCACGACCAAGATCACAGACGAGGGTGGACAGCTCCTCCACATCCGCCCGAGCGAGTCCACGAGCCACGACGACACGCTCTTTCTCGACGAGCAGCACTCCAATCTCCTCACGGAGATCCTCGACCAAGTCGCGAACGATCACAGCCTCCCCTGGTCCGCGACACGACAGGCCGTTCTCCGCGCCTTCGTGAAGGTCCTCGGACCCGAGCACTGACGAAACGACCAGCCCTCACCCCGACAAGACCAACGGTGGCCACCGCGACCGCCGCCGTTCCGACGCGCCTCCGACAAGGACTCCCGACCCATGACAGACGGCCTTCAGCTCACCCTCTCCTTCCTCGACACGACGAGCCTCAGCGGGGGAGCGAGCCTCACACTCGATCCTGGACGCCGATCCTCCAAGACGATCACAGCCGTCCAGGAGGACGAGCCGGACCCGTCTCCTCCTCGTCATAGCGTCAGAAACTATCGCCTCACGGAGGATCGACGCCTCGCCCGAGGCTGGAAGGCGCGCGCCGCCGACAATCTCGCGGCCATCTGCGTGTCCGAACAGATCATGAACGACAAACGCTCCGCGACGCAGGAGGAGCAGGAGATCCTCGCCCGCTTCACCGGCTTCGGCGCGAGCGACCTCGCCACCCGCCTCTTCCGCCGCCAAGGCGAGATGTTCGCCCCCGGTTGGGAAGACCTCGGCCTCGAGCTCGAGACCCTCGTCTCGCGCGACGAGCTCGCGAGCCTCGCCCGCACGACCCAATATGCGCATTACACGCCCGAATTCATTGTCAGAGCCATTTGGCAGGCCCTCCTGCGCATGGGGTTTGCCGGCGGCCCCGTACTCGAGCCCGGCTGCGGCACCGGACTTTTCTTCGCGCTCCTCCCGGACACCCTCGCTGAGGCGACCACACTCACCGGAATCGAGATGGATCCGGTCACGGCACGGATCACCAAGCTCCTCTTTCCAACCGCCCATATCCGCAACGAGGATTTCACCAAGGCCCGGCTCCCGGACACCTATGCGCTCGTCCTCGGCAATCCCCCCTTCAGCACCCGCCAGGTGCCTCTCTCCGTCGATCGCGACGAGCACGCCTCAGGCCAGCTCTCGCTCTCGCTCCACGACTACTTCATCGCCCGCGCCATCGAGCGCCTGAGGCCCGGAGGTCTCGCCGCCTTCGTCACGAGCCGCTGGACGATGGACAAGCCCGACCCCAGGGCAAGGGTCCACATCGCGCGGCTCGCGGATCTCGTCGGCGCCATCCGCCTCCCCGAAAGCGCCATGGCCGCCGCTGCCGGCACCGATGTCGTCGTCGACATTCTCTTCCTGCAGAAGCGCGCCAAGGACACTGCCGCCGGCGACGCCCCTTGGATCGGGCTCGCCGAAGCTGTTCCCGCCGAGGACGGCGAGGAAACCCTCTCGATCAACCGCTATTTCCTCGACCATCCCGAGATGGTCCTCGGCTCCCACGCGCGGACGAGCACACCCTACGGCATGGATTACACGTGCCGGCCACTTCCCGACACGAACCTCGAAGCGTCGCTCCACGCCGCGCTCGCCATTCTGCCCGAAGCCATTTTCAGCACATCCGAGAAGGCCGAGCAGGCGAGGACCTTCTCGTTTCCCGAGATCGACATCGGCACCGCCGCCGAAGGCGCGACGATCAAGGAAGGAAGCTATCTCATCCACGACGACCGGCTCATGCAGGTCCTCGACGGCATCCCCGTCCCCGTCCCGATCCGAAGCCCCAAGGCAACGGACGGCATCCCGGCCAAGCACGCTCGACTCATCCGCGAGCTCATCCCGATCCGCGATGCGATCCGCGATGTCCTACGCGCCCAGGAGACCAATGCACCCTGGAGAGAAGCGCAAACGCGCCTCCGGGTCGCCCACAACCGGTTCGTCCGCAACTTCGGGCCGATCAACCTCACGACCATCCACGAGACGAAGGACCCGGAGACCGGAGAGACCCGCGAGACGAGACGGCGGCCGAACCTCCAGCCCTTCCTCGACGATCCCGACGTCTGGCTCGTCTCCTCGATCGAGGACTACGACATCGACACCGGGAAGGCGACGCAAGGCCCGATCTTCTCGGAACGCGTCCTCGTCCCGCCGGCGCCCCCCGTCATCGAGACAGCCGACGACGCACTCGCCGTCACCCTCCACGAGATTGGGCGCGTCGATCTCGACCACGCCGCTTCCCTCCTCGGTCGAAGCCGCGACGAGACGATCGCCGACCTCGGCGAGCGCATCTACCTCGATCCCGATCCCACGAACGGCGGCACCGAAACCTGGCGGATGGCCGACGACTATCTCTCGGGCCCGGTCCGCACCAAGCTCGCGCTCGCGCAAGCCGCAGCCACCCTCGATCCGCGCTTCACCCGCAACGTCGAAGCCCTCGAACGCGTTCAGCCCGAGGACCTGAAACCCTCCGACATCTCCGCGAGGCTCGGCGCCCCCTGGATCCCCGCAGATGTCGTCAGAAAATTCTCAGCCGAGGTCATCGGCATCGAGACCACGATCCATCACACCGTCGAGATCGCCGCCTGGACCGTCGATCCGCGGCCCTTCCTCAGCGAGGCAGCCGCAACCTCCGAATGGGGAACCTCGCGCCGCCACGCCGGGCTCCTGCTCTCGGACGCGCTCAACGCAACGATCCCGCAGATCTTCGACGTCATCGTGGAGGACGGAACCGAGCGCCGCGAGCTCAATGTCGAAGATACCGAAGCAGCGAAGGAGAAGCTCTCCAAGATCAAGTCCTCCTTCGAGCAATGGGTCTGGACCGACCCCGAGCGCACCGACCGGCTCGCTCGCATCTACAACGACCAATTCAACAATCTCGTCCCGCGCCATTTCGACGGGAGCCATCTGAAGCTTCCCGGCGCGAGCAGCATCATCAAATTCTACAAGCATCAGAAGCGCGTCGTCTGGCGCATCGTCTCGACAGGCTCGACCTATATCGCGCATTGCGTCGGCGCGGGGAAAACCTTCAGCATGGCCGCGGCCGTCATGGAGCAGAAGCGCCTCGGCCTCGTCACCAAGGCCATGATGGTGGTGCCCGGGCATTGCCTCGCGCAGGCCGCTCGCGAGTTCCTGCAGCTCTATCCGAATGCCCGGATCCTCGTCGCCGACGAGACCAATTTCGTGAAGGACAAACGCCGGCGCTTCCTCGCCCGCGCGGCCACGGCCCTGTGGGATTGCATCATCATCACCCATTCGGCCTTCAAGTTCATTCCCGCGCCCGCGGAGTTCGAGCGACGCTTCATCAAGGACCAGGTCGCGAGCTACACCGATCTCCTCGAGAATGTCGACCGCGACGACCGGATCTCGCGCAAGCGCATCGAACGGATGAAGGAAGGGCTCGAAGCCCGCTTCGAAGCGCTCGCGTCCCGCAAGGACGACCTCCTCACGATCTCGGAGATCGGAATCGATCAGATCATGGTCGACGAGGCCCAGGAGTTCCGCAAGCTCTCCTTCGCGACCAACATGACGAGCCTCAAGGGCGTCGATCCCGACGGTTCGCAACGCGCCTGGGACCTCTACGTCAAATCCCGCTTCGTCGCGACAAAGAACCCGAGCCGCTCCCTCGTCCTCGCCTCGGGCACGCCGATCACCAACACCCTCGGCGAGATGTTCACTCTGCAGCGCTTCCTGCAGGAAGACGCGCTCGAGGCCCGCGGCATCCATGTCTTCGACGCTTGGGCCTCGACCTTCGGCGAGACGAGAACCGAGCTCGAGCTCCAACCCTCCGGCAACTACAAGCCCGTCACGCGCTTCTCGGAATTCGTGAACGTCGCCGACCTCATGGCCATGTATCGCTCGGTCGCCGACGTCGTCCTGAAATCGGATCTTCGCCAATATCTCCGCCTGCCGTCGATCAAGGGAGGCAAGCGCCAGATCGTCACGTCCGATCCGAGCCCGGCCTTCAAGGACTACCAAAAGGTCCTCGCGGGGCGGATCGAGAAGATCGAGCAGCGCCGCGGCAAGCCCAAGAAGGGCGACGACATCCTGCTCTCCGTCATCACCGACGGCCGTCATGCGGCGATCGATCTACGCTTCGTCCTGCCGGGCTACGTGAACGAGCCCGAGAACAAGCTGAATAGCCTGATCGACAACACGTTCCGGATCTGGCGCGACACCGCAGGTCGCCGCTACACACGCCCGGACGGCATCCCCTATGCCCTACCCGGCAGCGCGCAGATGATCTTCTCCGATCTCGGCACGCTCAACGTAGAGGAATCCCGAGGCTTCTCGGCCTACCGCTGGATCAAGACACGGCTCGTCGAGCAGGGCGTCCCCGCCGGCGAGATCGCCTTCATGCAGGACTACAAGAAGTCGAGCGAGAAACAGCGCCTCTTCAACGACATCAACGCAGGGAAGGTCCGCATCCTGATCGGCTCGTCCGACACGATGGGAACCGGCGTCAATGCCCAACGCCGACTCGCCGCTCTGCACCACCTCGACGTCCCCTGGCTCCCCTCGCAGATCGAGCAGCGCGAAGGCCGGATCGAGCGTCAAGGCAACGAGAACGACGAGATCGAGCTCTATGCCTACGCCACGACCGGCAGTGTCGACGCGACCGGCTGGCAGCTCCTCGAACGCAAAGCCCGATTCATCGAGATGGCCATGTCGGGCGACCGCTCGATCCGGCGCATCGAGGACGCGGGCTCTCAGGTCAACCAATTTGCGCTCGCGAAGGCGATCGCGTCGGGCGACCCACGCCTCATGCAAAAGGCCGGGCTCGAAGCCGAGATCGCCCGCCTCGAACGGCTGAAAGCCGCCCATTTCGACGACCAGCACGCTGTCCGCCACGCGATCCTCTCGGCCGAGCAGCGATCCGCCGGCGCCAAGCGCCGTGTCGAACAGATCGAGAAGGACATCGCGCTCCGCCTACCGACCCGCGCGGACGCTTTCGCCATGAAAGTCGAGGACGCCGCCTATGCCGAACGCAAGGAGGCCGGTGAAGCCCTCCTCAAAGCTATCCGTCACCGCGAATTCGAGGCCAAGGACGGCTGCTGGCCCATCGCCTCGATCGGCGGGTTCTCTCTCACACTGACAGCGAAGTTCACAAACGACAAACGCTTCTACGACCTCGATCTCACCATGAACCGCACGGGATTCGACACCGAGATCCGCACTTCCCACGATCTCACGGCGCTCGGGATCGTCTCCCGCCTCGAATATACGCTTTCGCGGTTCGAGGTCGAGCTCGCGGAAGAGAAGAGAACCGCGGCGGAAGCCGACACCCGCCTCCCCGCCTATCGCCAGCGCCTCGACGCAACCTTCCCCTACGCCGAGGAACTCGCCGCGAAACGCCGCGAGCTCGACGATATCGACGCCTCGCTCAAAGCGACCAACAGCAGCGAGGGCAAGCAGGGAACGCTCGAATCCCTCGCGAGCTGACCCTCGCTCGATCCCCACACCAGCACCCTCGAGACCCAACGACAAGGACACGACGATGCTTCCCGCGTCGATCGAGCGCGCGCTCGTCACACCGCCTCTCGAACCGGCCTCGTTCCGGCCGACCAAATGGAGCTCGGCCGAGGACAAGGCGAAATTCGGCAATGGGCTTCTTCGCTTCATCGCCAAGGACGCGCCGAAAGCCCTCTTCACCGACTTCCTCTACGAACGGCTCTCCAACACTTTCGGCCATATCGCTCACCACAATAAATCGGGCTTCTACCAATACTTCTTCGAAACGACCACAAACAAGATCGCCTTCCTCCGCGAGACCGTGCAACACCCCTGCTACGGCGATCCCGAATACACGTTCTCCGATGTGGAGCGCGTCGTGATCTCCCGCCTGAAACAGACCAACCTGATTGCGCTCTACGAAGCCACGCTCGTATCGAGCAAGGTCGCAGCCGAGCGCACCGAGCTCACGAGGCTGAAGGCCAAATACGAGCCTGTGCCGAACCCGACCATAGCTCGCCATCAAGCCGATCTCTTCGAGACGATCTGACGAGTTCGGATCCATCCATGCCGACCAGACCCGAAGCCCGCAACCAAGATCAGTAGGTCATGCCATGCCGCCCACAACCGATACCCCGAAAGCGCGACTCCCGCCATGCGAGACAAATCCTCGAGGAAATCCCTTCAACGAGATCGGTGCGGCGGAAGAGACCATTCGACCGTCATCCACGCGATCCGCAAGATCGCGACCCTTTCGAAAGAAGATCAGAAAATCGCGTCGGATCTCGCCGAGCTGCGAATCCGGCTGTCGACCCCGGACGACGACGACACCTCGCTGACAGCCACTCCGCTCGAAACCATGAGCAAAGAAATCCACGCAGCATAGCTGCCCCTACCCCACCCACGCCAGCCGCCGCAAGGAGATGTCGCTTCGCTCCCGCGCGGCCGTGGCACGCCCGGACGCGCGCCCTTGCCCCGGCCTGGCGGGCTGGGGTCGCGCCATTGCGTCCGCAACAGAACTCTCGACGACGGACGATCCATCCACCACGAAAAGGAAAGTAACCATGGCACGATTTCGCATATCCACGATCAAGATCGACAAGATCGAAGCCGACCAGTCCGGACGCATCAAAAGCGTCCAATTCGAAATAGGCGCCGGAGGCAAGACGCCCGAAAGGACGATCGAAGCCCGGAAGGTCTCGGAGATCATACCCTCGGTCGAGGAATTCCAGAAGGAGCTCTCCACCACCTACCCCGATACCTGCTTCCGCATCTTCGTCGGCATCGAAAAAGGCTACCGAAAACCGGCCGGTTTCGATGCCGCCACGACGAAAGGCGGCATCCTCCATGACCGATTCTCCAATCCCCACGTCGTCACCGTCCTTCGCGAGGATACCCCGGCCCGCGAAACCACACATCCAGCACTTTAGGCTCGACGCAGGCGGTAATCATGACGACTTCGATCTACCGAGCCATCGCGTCGATCGCGTGGAAGGTAACAAAATACTACACGACTGACATCACCGTCCACGACAAAGCCTCGTGCGCCGCGCTTCAGACCGGAAATACAGCGCTCTGGTGCGCCCGCCCGTGCGGCTCACAGTGGGTCTGGATAGTCGCTCCGACCGATCGCGCCGACCCGGACATCCGCGCAAGCCTCCGCACGCGCCTCGAATTTTTCGACGCCGTCAATACGGTCTGGCCCGGCTGTCGATGGCACGTCCTGCGAAGCACGAACGGACCATCGGGCTGCGTGATCGCCTCCTCGACCGAGGAGGCCCGGGCCCTGCTCCTCGACCAGCTCCAAGCCCTCGAGCAGAGGACTCGATCAGAACCGACCCCCGCATGACAAAGCACAAGGATTCCGCACATGGACCTCCTCACGATCGATCCCCGCAAGCTGAAGCCCAACCCCGACAATCCACGCAAATCCAACGCCGGCGAGCTCCCGGACGAGCAGCTCGTCGCCAATATCAAGGAAATCGGAATCATCCAGCCGCCCGTCGTGCGAGCCGAGGACGACGAACTCGTCATCGTCGCCGGCCATCGCCGAGTCCGCGCAGCCATCACGGCCGGCTTCGAGCAAATCCTGGTCCTCGTCCGCGACGCGGCCGACCCAGCCGACACGCTTCGGGCCGTCTCCGAGAATGTCGTGCGCGCGAACCTCGGCCCCGTCGACCAATGGCGCGCCATCGAGGCCCTCGTCTCGGACAATTGGACCGAGGACGCCATCGCGACCGCCCTCGCGCTCCCGGTGCGCACGATCAAGAAGCTCCGGCTCCTCGCCCATATCCATCCACCCATGCTCGATTATATCGCCAAGGGTGACATGCCCAAGGAGCAGGAGCTACGGACCATCACGGCGGCGAGCGCCAAGGAGCAGGCCTCGGTCTGGAAGCTCCACAAGCCGAAGAGGGGCGAGACCGGCATATCCTGGTACACGATCGCCAATGCACTCTCGAAGCGCCACATGCTCGCGATCCACGCCTCCTTCGGCGAGGACGAACGGCAAGCTTTCGGCATCACCTGGGAGGAGGACCTCTTCGCCCCGGCCGACGAGGACAGCCGCTACACGACGAATGTCGACGCCTTCCTCGCGGCGCAGACCGCCTGGCTCGAGAGCCATCTCCCCAAGAAAGCCGTCATCCTGCCGACCGGCGACTACGGTGAGCCGAAGCTCCCACCGAAAGCCATCAAGCTCTGGAGCAAGCCCTCCGCTAGCGACATGGTCGGAAAATACCTCGATCCCCGCACCGGAGAGATCCGCGAGGTCGCCTTTCGTCTCCCGAAACCCGAGCCGAAGAAGGGCTCGAGCTCTCCGGTCTCCGAGGACGACGGCGACATCCCCGCCCCGGTGAAGAGCCGGCCCGATATCACGAAAAAGGGCGCGGAGATGATCGGCGATTTCCGGACCGAGGCCCTTCACAAGGCTCTCCTCGAAGATCCGATCGAGGATTCCGATCTCATCGGGCTCCTCGTCACCGCCTTCGCTGCCTCGAACGTCGATGTCAGGCTCGGCAGCTACGAGGCGCAGAACAAGCGCAAAGCCCTCGTCGCCAAAATCGCCGAGGACGGACGCATCACAAAGGACCTCTCGCTGCTCCGAACCACGGCCCGCGAGATGCTCGCCACCATCCTCTCGTGCCGAACCCACTATCATTCGAGCGGCAGCGCCGCACGGATCGCCGGCGACACGATCAATGCCGACATTCATCTCCCCAACATGGCAACGGACGAGTTCCTCTCCTGCTGCTCGAAGGCGGCCCTCGAGAAGATCGCGGCCGACCTCGGGCTCACGCCCCAGGCCCGCGCCAAGGACACGAGAGCCGCCATCATCGCCCACATCGACAAGGGGCATTTCACGCATCCGAGAGCGAAGTTCGCGTTCACAGAGGACGAGCTCGCCTCCTTCGAGCACGTCCCCTTCGACCCGGGCCTCGACGACGATCCCGACGCGCCGATCGAACCGAATGAAACCACCAACGAAGATGGATCCTCTCACGATGCTGTGGAGATCGATCCGGACGCCGATCCGATCGACCAAATCTCCGAAGACGATGAGGACGACGATCCTTCATCCTACGACACCACCACCCTCGTCGTACACGACCAGAAGCCGACGAAGAAGCAGGAGAGAACGAGAACCGAGAAATCCCGATAGCCGGACCGCGCGCCTGACCGTCAACCCGCGAGGGGTTCCCCTCAGCCTTCGGCTTCGGTGACGGCGGCACGCGGCCCGCCTTCGCTCGACCTCATGAAGCGAGAAGCTTCACAACCAAGGAAGGAACAGGCCATGGCCACTACGATCGCAACCCTCACCGAGAAGGGTGACACCTTCGAAGGCATGCTCCAGACGCTCGCGCTGAGCGTCCCCATCGCGCTCATCCCCAATGCCGGAAAGGCCGCCGACATGGAGCCCGACTACCGCGTCGTCTCTCGAAAAAATGGATTTGAGCTCGGCGCGGGCTGGAAGCGCACCGGCAAGACGAGCGGAGAGGAATACATCTCCGTCTCCCTTGCCGCCCCCGAGATCGGCAAGATCTTCGGCAATGTCGCTCCCGCCCCCGGTGGGGACCCCGCGAAAAAGGTCATCCTCTGGAACCCGCCGACTTGATCCTCGGTCTCGAGCCGGCGACTGCAGACCGGTCGCCGGCAGTCCTCGTTCCCTGCCTCTCCCGACACGGAGACGAACCATGATCGATTACCACGAGCTCGCGCGCAAGATCGCCAAGGACCTCTGCCGCCGCCAGGCACTCGACGACGAGAAGATCGTATCCCTCGTCCGGGACGCTTTCAGGCGCGGCCTCCAGCTCGGACTCTCCGTCCGACACCCGGAATCTCCCACGCGCCCACCCGACGCGACAGCGGCTCCGCCTTCCTCGCCACTCGTCCATTGAACCCCCTTCACCGGTTCCCTAGACCACGAGGAGAAGGATCATGCCGCTCTATTGCGTCGAAACCTCCTTCCATGTTCCGACATATCACCACACCATCGTCGAGGCCGCCTCCCCCGAAGACGCGTGCAAGATCGCGCTCGAAAACGACGACTGGTCCGACGCCAAGCAGGACCCCGAATCCGCGGGCGAGACCTATGTCTCGGGGATATGGATCGGAACCGTGCCCTACGAAGGGGATAGGGTCGAGGTCCCGACAGAGTTCGAGGAAAGTGTCACCCGCCGCGCAACGCACTATGCCGAAACGGTGATGCTACTCGTCGAAGCCAGCTATACCACCTTCGAGAGCTGGCGACCGAGGCTCTTGGCCGCAATCCAGACAGCACAGGCCATATTGGACCGGCGCCCGAATCCGCCTCCCCCAACGGCGTCGGAACCCTATGACACTTCAGACATTCAGACCTGCTCTACGACGACCACGACCGATTAGCCGGCACCCGCACGCTCTGCCTCGAGCGCCCTCGATTGCTCGATATCGAACGTTCCTCGGCTGCCGTCACGAAACTCTATCAAGCTTTCCGATCCTGTCCTGTACGGTCCGCCTCGAATAGGTGACGAGCGCCCCGGTCGCCCTATATCCCAAAGACCATACGTGCCTCGTCCCTCGGCATACGAGCCGTCCACGGCACGCCCTCTTTCGCGAGCGCCACCGCCCGAGCCGCCCCCAAAGCTTCCTGCGAAGCCTCATAGGCCTCGAGTTGAAGCCGCGTCGCCTCGCGCCACGCCGAGATCGCAGATTCGTCGACCGCTCGCACACTCGAATAGCCGTCCCTTCGAACGCTCTCGAAACGTTCCTCGGCTCTCGACGCTATTACCACCGCATCCGACGCTCGCCGGCAAAGCTCCATTGCCTCCGCGATCGAGCTCGGCCAAACGCAGATACCCCGGTTCCGGCCGCACATTGTTCAAGATGTATTCGGCCATAACCCGATCGGCACGATCATGGAGATCCGCATCCGGAAGCACGAAACCGAAAGCTTCCGCATTCGCGCTCACCACACGAATATCGGGCATCAGCTCATAGAGCAGCTCGGCTTCGTTCCGTCTGCGGCGTTCGATCGGAAACCGGATCACATTGCTCGTGGCCTCTGGCATGATCTACCTCCTCGCTCGGAACTCTACCATACCATACGGCGAATCACCGATCAACGAATCACAACACGTGGTCCAGACTATTCACCGATCGCCTCGACAAGTAAGCCATTGCTCTATCTGACCGCTTCCGCAGCCCGACTCGCTTCTCTACACACCGTCGCTCACTGGAAGGAACGCCCTCATGAAGAAACATCGCGCCAAGCCGCCGCGAAATCCCCATGCACGCGCCCTGCGCTCGTACGCGGGAAATGCGTCGGTGCCCGCTTCGATCGATGCGAGGCCAAAGATCGCAAGGCCCCGCAAAGGCAAAGGCTCATATCGTCGATCACAAGTCCTGGACAACCGAAGCGAGCACACAGCCTGCGTCGCATGGCCCTCCCGCCTCGCTCGGTCATAACAACCCCGATCCGCTTATTTTCGCAACCTCACGTCATGGCTACCCAATCATCCACATCATGCGGCGCTCCCGCGCCGAGAAGGATCTCGGGTCGAGGCAGCTGAAACTTTTTCGTTCTTTCTGAAGTCCCATTGTACCATGCGCCGCCGTGCCGCCTCGAGGACGAACGTTCTCCCCCAATTCTGCCGATCGTAGAGAGCGCGCAAAGCGCGCAGCATTCTCCAATTCTGCGATCGACAGAATCGGTTCCCCCATTCGCCGCCTTCGGCGGTCGCTGCGCGATCCTCGACCCGTCACAGCCTCGCATGGCCGGCGCCTTCGTCATCAACACGAAGGAGATCCGAGATGACCACGAAATCCAGCATTCGCGTCGCCAAGAGCAACATTGTCGACATGCCGATCGGCAAGACTCCCAAGCCGAAGGTGCTCAAGACCCGCAAGACGAATTCACGCTTCTGGACCCTCACCAGGGGATCCGCCGCAGCCATCGGCCTCGTCACCCTCGTCCTCATCGGCCTATCCCTGTCTCACCTCGCTGAAGGTGTCCGCCTCGTCACGGGCTGCGACCAGTGGCCGGCCTGGGCCATGGCCATCGGCATAGACCTCGCCTTCGTCGCCCTCGAAATCTCACTGCTTCTTTCTCCCGAGGAGCTGCGCCCGAACGTCTCCACCTACGCATCGCCCGCGATCAAGGGCACGCAAATCCTCTCGGCACTCATGAACGCGCTCGCCTTCGCGTCCCACGCGACCGGAACCCTGAACCTTCCCGGCCTCGCCCCGGATTTCGCCCTTCCGATGATCTATCCGGCCGTCGTCCTCGGGATCGCCATCCCCATGCTGATCTTCGCGCTGACCAAGACCGCGACGCTCCTCGCCTTGCACAAGAGCTGATGCGATAATTCTTCGAGCGGAGGCTCGAGCCTCCGCTTCGCTCTCATCGTCTTTCGTCGATGCCCGCCAACACGTCAGGCAATCCCCAGGCGGTGGTCAATTCCACAGATACCGGGGCTTCAGATCGAACTCGCCGATATCGACACCGAGCAAGACAGAGTTGAACCTCCTCAGATTGCCGAGCTCCGCCTTCACGCTTCCGTTCTCGAGACCCGACTTCCCGAACTCGACGTCACGCGAAAACACGGCATTGGCCAGATGCCCGCGCACCACCGCCTCCAAAGACCAACGATTTTTCAGGACCGCCGTCCGGTCGAACCTCACGAGATCCTTCACGAGATCGTCCGGCACCTCGATCAATGCCACCGCGCCGTCCTGCCTTCGAACCAGGACGATCCGATAGAGCTCGTCCGCACGCCACACGACGCTCGCGATCGCGACCCCATATCGATTGCTGTCCTTCACTGAACGAGCCTCGACATTCCGTAACATTCGTCTCACTCGACCCGACTGAACTGTCGTCACGCGATGCAACGCAACGAGTGTGTTTTCCGTCGATCCACGCATCCATTGCCCTTCGCGAGCAGTGCCGATCAAGTCAATCGAACAACCCTCACTCGGCCGCCGATACGTATTCTGGCCATCCGCCTCGTCCTTCGCATGGCCCGAGCCGCCCACTGCCGGCGTCTACCTCATAACAGCAGTCAGCTCCTCTCCGGCCCTGTGCTTGGGGAATTTTTCCCTGCCGACGCGCCCCGCAACATACGGCGAGGCGCATATCGCCGAGAATCCTCGCGAAAGAAATTGCTCGGGGTTCGCGCGGCTCGGCGCCTCGCCTCGGACGATCGAGCACCACGGAAGATGCCGACAACGGCTCCTATACGGACAAGAACGAAGAAGAAGCCGTCCCACTTCGAGATACGCGAGGGAGGGGCCGATAGCCCCCGGTCACTCACGATCTCGATCGTGCTTCCCAATCGAGTCGGAAATTCGCCTTTTCGCCAAAGCCGTCTGCGTCACTTCAGCCGTCCGGGCCGGCTCTACGTCGTACCTCGGACGCCATACTGCAACCGAGCGTTGCTCTCTCATGCGGTCCTCGGGAAAAAGCCCGACCACGAAAATGACAAAACACGCGACCCCGAGCCCGAACCCCAGGATATCGCATAGCCACCGCAGCAGCTCCCGAGCGAACCTCGAAACCCCTCCAATAAGCAGAGCGCATTTCATATCTCGATCTCCGACCCACGACGGCACACGATCGTCTCGACTCAATCTCGATCGTTCCGGCGCGAAACGAAAATTTCCTCGCTCGTCCCCTCGCTGCACGGCGACTCGGCCTGCCCCAACCCGACTCGGCGAACCGTCTCACCCCCTCGCCTTTCGCGAGAAGCATTCCGTTCACCCGCTCGAACCAGGAGACATCGAGCCACTGCCCACTCCTGTCGACCGAACGCAACAGCCCATGAAAGGGACTGTCATGCGCTTCAAAAGATGGCCTCCCCGCACTGAATTCGAAGACCCACCGAGAAAGCGGGCCGCTCTCTTGCGCAACCAGCGCAAGCAACGCAGCAAGTTTCCGCTACTTGCTGAAATCATCGCCGATGAACAAACCGATGCCGATACCGTCATGAACCGTCGCTCCCACCAATGGCGACACGATGACGACCGAACCAGGCAACGACGGGCCGACGCATGGAGACGCGCGCGAGCTCGACTGTTCGCATACGACCCCCTACGTCGTCACGAGTTCCTGACCCTTTGGAGAAGCTCCCCTTACCCCGCCGATCGGCTATCTTCTCGACTTTCTCGACGCACTCGACAAAGGACGGATCGATCCTGCAAACCCTCCCTGGATCTATCGAGGCATGCCCTTCAATTATCGAGCTGAGTCCTCACGCGCTCCATGAGAGCAATGAGCAAACGGGGCTGCTGCAGAATTTTGAGCTCGAGGTCGATACGCCAACAACTTCGGCGAATCCGCTCTGCGGACCGGGCTCTACTCGCTTCGCTCCCCGAGCCGCCAAGGCGGCTCGACCCTTCGGGTGACGATCCCTTTCGCGAACCGAACCGTCACCGCAAACGACAACAGCTCGAGCCATCGAGAGGGCTAAATCACAAGGCGCTCCCGCGCCGATCGAGTTTTCAGATCGAAGCAGCTGAATCTTTTTCAATCTCTCTGAGATCCCATCCTACCATGCACGGCAGACCCGCATCGAGGACGAACGGTCCGCCCAATTCTACCGATCTTCTCGCAAATCGATGAAGTCCGGCCCGCGGCTCGACCACGAGCCTTTTCACCTCCTGCCCACTCACTGCGAACAGAACCTCGGTACGTCAGCGGCGAAGGCGCGGGGACCCTTCGATCCCCGTCCGTAGCGGTTCTCCCGTTGTCACACCAGGCACGGTCCAGCACTCTCGACGCCTCGGTCAAAGGCCGCGCTTCGAGCCTTCCGGTTCTCCGAAGCCTCGGCATCTCGGATCAGGGCAGGATGCCCTCCTGCCTGCGCAGCTCTCGACAACGCTGATCGCACGGACCTCGCTCTCGACCCGGACGAAAGCGTCCCGCGCTCAGGTCAGTGCCTGAAAGGTCATGGCGGCATGCTGCAAGCTCACGCCCTCTCCGAAAGGCGATGCCGACAGCGCAAACGAGACCAGGGACCCGATCACGCCGAAAGCATCGGCGGCCGTCTCCTCGGGACCATCTCGAACAAGCCCCTTGTTCTGCGCCGCGCCCGCGTGATCGCCCGCTTCGGGAACGAACCTTGGCCAGAGGCGTCGGCCGCTCTCACGATGCCCCTGGGGCAAGGCGCAAGGCAAAGCATCTCGAGGTCGCGCGTTCGTGGACACGCAGGCTCTCCGGGTCAGCAAGTCTCGGTCGATGCCCGAGCAGATCCTTTCTCCAGAGGGCGGGAGCCTCGACGCCGCCCTTCAGCCGCTCGTCCCCTCGTTTTATGTGCGCCTGTAGCCCGGCCTGCCCGTCCCGCAACGTCTCCGTACAACGATTTTCCCCTGCCGGCGCGCCCCGCATAGTGACGGCGGGGCGCATGAAGCCGGCATTCCTCGCGAAACAAAATCGCCGCCCGTCGCCGTCCTCCGCTCCGCTCCGGCCCACGCTGGCGCTGACGCGCCAGTCTCGGGTGCGCTCCAGGCTCTCGGCCGGGCTCTTCCCGTCGCACCGAGGGGAACGCGCTGGCGAAGGGCCAGCGGCCCCCGGCGCTCAGGAAAGGATCCCTGTCATGGCTAAGAAGACCGCTCAGTCCCAGCAAGCCCCCGCGAAGTCCAAGGACCGCACTCCTCCGACCTTCGAGATGGCCGTCCAGCTCTGCCCCCATCAGGGCATCGCCGAGAGCGTCGCCCAGGCCTTCGGCCTCATCGTCCCCGAGTACGAGCAGATCAAGATGGCGCACGCCCGGGGGCTCAAGGCCATGTGGCTCTCCTTCGAGGAAACCCTCAACGAGAAGGCGACCGCGATGCACTTCCAGCGGCTCGTCGGGTCCCTGGTCTCCTCGGCGGTCGGCGCCGGCCGGTTCTATTCGGAGAAAGTCGGCGAGGCCCGCGCCGCCTCGACCCGCGGCCACGACGCGGGCCAGGAGCAAGACGCCCCGGTCGGGCTCGAGAGCAAGGCCCAGCGCATCCGCGAGTTCGCCGCCGATATGTGCATGCAGGCCTACGCGCTCCTCGCCGCGGCCGAAGGCGCCATCGAAGCTTACAAGGAGATCACCGGCGAGGACTGGAAGCCCTATGCGGCCCAGGCCGAGAGCTCCCTCGAGCAGCGCTCGGCCGAAGCCCAAATGAGCGCCTTCGGCTGACGCACGAGGGCGGGGATCGAAAGGTCCCCGCCACCTTCGCTCTTCGGCATGACATCCACCGACGACCTCACGAACCGAAGGGCCACAAGCCCTTCAGTTTCTTTCCCACATCCTCGACCACATCGCCAGTTTCTCGCGCCACGAGCTTGGCCACGAGACATCCGCCCTCGCCCGTCTTCGGCACGATCATGTCGGGCGATTCGCGGCACCGCGCCACCGCCTGGAGAATTCCCCTATCCTGCCACTCCCGGAACCCGTACCCTACTCCCGCGACGAGCAGGGTCAGCAAACAAGCCACGCTCGCCCATTTCCATTTCATCTTGCGGTTCCACGCGCCCTCGACGATCACTCGCCATTCGGCGAACTCGCCGATCATCTTTTTCCCGATGTGCTGGACCTGGCGGGTGAATGCCTCGTCGTAGCGAATCTCGGCGTCACGAACAGCGACCTTCGCCTCCTGGGCCAAAGCCTCGAGGCTCTTCCGAAATTCTCGGATTTTCTCGAGTTCGCCCTCACCTTTCCTGTCCAATGCCGCCAGCCGTTCCTCGATCCGCTCCGCTACGTCATTCTGCTCGCGCAAAATTCGACTCAAGCATTTCATCGTGACCAGGATAGCCGTGACGAAACGACCCTCTGGATGGTCGCGCCGAATGCCCCAATTGCCGGCCGCCGCCTCGATTTCCGCGATCGCTGCCTCGACGTCCCGCGGTACCCTCCCGTCACGATCCGAATAATCTGTCGATCCCTTGGTCACGACATCACCCCTTCCGACCGGAACCCGGCATCCATGACTGCGGCAATGCCCCAAAAAACTCCGGCAGTTCCTCCTCGAGCCAGAGACCGGTCCTTTCCTGATCGAACATCGACAGCGGTTCCTGACCCGGCTTGAACGATCCGTTGCCAACATCCTGGAACGACACACCCAAATCCATCACCGCCGACATGCACGGCAGGGAAGGCATCGTCACAATCTCGGCGCCCCGCTTCTTCGCCTCCAGAACAACCTTCTCCTTCTTGATCTCGTTAAAGGCATACTCGACAGACCGGCCCGACTGGACGAGCCCCCCGTTCAAGACAATCACCGTCGCCTCCGGCATGAAGAGACCCGTCACCGATATCTGCCTCAGATAATCCAGATCAGCCTTCTCCGGCCCCACGACATGAACCGCCACTGGCCGGATCCCCATGCGTGCCAACATGCGCCCGAGCCGGACTTCCTTCGCGAGCTTCTGAACCGTCACATCCCCGCCGGCGAAATCGATCACCGCGTCATATCGGGCCCGGCTCTGATCCTGGATTCGATCCTCCAACCAGCGCTTCCGGTCCTCGAAGCTGCTCCCTGGTGACGGCTCCTCCACGTCTTTGTGAAACCGCGACAAGCTATGACTTTCGTTCTGCTGATCCGCGTTCCACACCCTGAGATCACACCCCAAGCTCCGGTAAAACTGAACAAGAGCCGTCGCCGTCGCAGTCTTGCCCACTCTCCCTCGGCCAAGCATCATGATCAGGACCGGCAATTCCGGTTCTCCGCTCACCGCGCTCGGCTCTTGCAAACAGACCACTTCCTTCGTGCCCATCGATAAGTCCTCTCGTCCGATTCCGGCCGTAAAAGCCACGACCCGAACCACCCTCGAGGACAGACACGCGAACACAAAATTACATGGCTATTCCTCCTCGTCCCTGTGACGTAGCCCCAACCAGCGGTCCATATTCCGTTGACGCTCCCTCACCTCCCGATCCCGAATCTCGAGTGCGCGATCGGTCAGCAAGCCGTCTGGCCCCCGCTCATCCCTCAGACGACGATATTCCTCGCTCGATAAACCCGCGTCAGCGCCTACCTCCGGCATAGCGAACACCTGCGTCGGCTCTCGCTTCACGGGCACCCCTGCTCTGATCTGTGAACCAGCCGACGCTACGACCTCCGGCCTCCATCCAATCGGCTGGCGCGACGGATAATGACGCCGCGCTTCGGCCGCAGCTGCCTTCGCGGCCTCTCGCTCGACCCTGAGCTTTTCCGTCCGCGCGGTCTCGCGGCGAACCTGACGCCAGGTTTCCCGTGCATTTCGCTCCGTGACTGGCCCGCCTCGCGTATCGGTCAAGCCCAACGCCGTCACATCCGCACAAAATTGTCTCCACCGGATCCGCCGCCCCTGCGCCGCCTTCACGATCTCATCATGATGGTCCAGCATCCACCAGAACAACGGCGATCGGTCCTGCGATCGCGCTATATGCTCGAGCACCAAGGTCGCATCACTATTGCCGCTCATTACGCCTCCACCTGAAATCGGCGAAGTCTCACCG
The DNA here is from genome assembly GCA_024304885.1 of Beijerinckiaceae bacterium. Lineage (GTDB taxonomy): Bacteria > Pseudomonadota > Alphaproteobacteria > Rhizobiales > Beijerinckiaceae > Methylocapsa. Next base: position 93,077 of record JALJOM010000006.1, on the reverse strand, counting down.
CCCCTTTTTCATTTACAATCGCGCCACGCGAACGCGATCACGCCCGCGCATTTGCGGCAATAGCGCCTCACCCCCACGCCTCCCGGCCCATTCCGCCAGAGCATCGCCAGACCCTCGACAGACATCCGCCAGTCGAGCGCCAGAGCAAGAGTGATCATAATGGACCAATGCACCGTTGGTGCAGGCGCCCCCTTCGGGGGCGCTCCCGGCAGGCGGAAGGGACTACACGCTACATTTGCCGGTAGGCCTTGCTACGCGCACCACGTGCTTCACGAAAAAGAGAACAACAAAGAATTTCGCGTTCGCGCCACAGGCCCCGACGCTCGAGTCATGCCGGAACTCGGCTCGAGTCGCCGCTCGCCACGAGCGTGCTACGCGGCGGCCGGCTGCTCCGAAGCGGCAAGGCCGAACGGAGAAAGCTAACTGATTACCAGGGGAAGACGAAGCTATGAGACACGACGCACAAAACGACCACGAATCCGCCGCTCTCACCTTGCCGGTTGAATTCCAATTCGAGAATCTAGGTCTCAGAACTTTGCAAAAGAACGGCGAGCCCTGGTTCGTCGCTGCGGATATCTGCAAAGCGCTGGCTCACAGCGACACCAGCAAAGCGCTCGCACGGCTCGATGACGACGAAAAGGGTACGACCAATGTTCGGACCCCTGGAGGACCCCAAGATCTCTTGATCGTCAGCGAGTCCGGCCTCTACAAACTGATTTTCACCAGCCGGCTCCCGAAGGCGAACGAGTTCCGACGCTGGGTCACGCACGAGGTCCTTCCCGCAATTCGCAAGACCGGCCGCTACGCGCTCGGCGAAACGCAAAACGACCCTCACAACTCCAACGACCATGACAGCGCTCACCGAAGCTTCGAGACGGTCCTGGCAGGACCCGGCTTGAGCCCCAATCTGCTCCTGAACCTGCTCTTCGAGGACAAGATCCCCGATACTGGCCATCGGACCTATCGCTTCTTCGCAACCGACGCCTGCGCCGCCCTCGGTATCGCGCAAGCAGAAGTCCCGATCGCCCTCGCTCGCCTACCCGAATCCGAGCGGACACTCCTCTCGGTCGAGGCCCCGGCCGGAGCGACAAAGCGCGATGCCATCACGGAACCGGCTCTCTACATCCTCGCATTCACCCCGGGAACGGCCCTGCCGAACACGACCCGAAAGAGCATCTCCTTCCTCGCCGACTTCCACGACTTCTTCGACGGAAAGGCTCTCTCGCATCACATCAAGCTGATCGAAATCTCGTGGTTGCAGCTCAAGGGCGCCTTCATGGATCTCTTCCCAGGCCATCCCGACCTTCTGCGACGAACCGAGAAAGTCGTCCGAGCCGCTGTCGACGAAGCCGACGAGTTCCTCCGCCGCCACGGTGAAAGACCCCACGTTCCAAGCGATCCCGGAGACCTGACACGCCACTGATGGTAAGACCCCATGCCCCCCGACAGCATGGCTCAATCCCGCATCACTCGAGCGTCTCAGCGACGATTCGGGGCATCCGGGGAAGGACCGCTCGCGGGGCGGCCGTTGCCCGAAAGACGCTGCTCAGAGCGCGCCCAGGAGCGGCCGGTGAGCCACCCTTCCGGGCCTTCAGCCCTCGCGTTCCCCACACCAGGCTCGGCATTCGCGATCCCTGCACCGATCCTGGCGCGGCACACAAGGAGCCACCCATCGATCTCGCGTCGAAAAAGTGAACCGCCAGACCCCGTCTATCTCCGGGCGAGACGTGCGAATTCAAATTTGGAAATCCGTCGCCGGATTGGGACGCTCATGATCCCGCCGGGCTGACCAGCCGAGAGGATTGCCTCGCCTATGAAACTTCGAACTGCGGCTCTGGTTCTCTTTCTTCTGGCGACACCGGCCTTCGGCGCAGAGCTTACCGGCCGCGTGGTCGCGGTATCGGATGGCGACACGCTCACCCTCCTGACTGTCCAGCGCAATCAAGTGAGGATCCGGCTTGCCGCGATCGACGCGCCGGAGCATGATCAGCCCTACGGAAGTCGGGCGAAGCAGGCCCTTTCAGCACTCGTCTTTGCCAGGGACGTCAACATCGCCGTGGTCGACCACGACCGGTATGGCCGCACCGTGGGCCGAGTCCGGGTCGGCGAAATCGATGTCAATGCCCAGCTACTGCGCGAAGGCGCCGCCTGGGTTTTCACCCGCTATAACGACGACCCGAATTTCGTGACCATTGAAGCGGAAGCCCGCGCCGCGAAGCGCGGCCTATGGGCCTTGCCGAAAGACCAGCAAGTGCCGCCCTGGGAATGGCGCAGAGTCGCCCGAGCCGAGCGACGTACACCTCCAGCGGCCACTGAAACGCAAGAGTGGACCGTGGCTGGCCTCTTTCGGCGTGCAGCCGCCACCCTCCTTGGGTGGTTTGGCTACGATGTCCGGTAAGGCAAATCACTCTCGCGCCACTAATCGCATGAGCAGGAAGGACGTTTCCGGCAGATTTTCAGCGTAGAGGTGCTGTTAGTGTCGGCGATTGCCTCACAAATTGGTCCGGCATCTAGGGCGCGATACGCGCGGCTCTTTTCAGGGCCGAAGCGTCGTTATGGGAAGACGGTCGTTCGGAATTCGCGGCCATCACCCTGATCCTGGCGCGGCGCGAAGGAGTCGCCCATGGATCCCGTAAAAAAGCTCAGCGAAATTCAGGACCAGCTCATCGTTCTCCAAGCTGGCCAGGACGCGCTCGCCGAGATCAACGTCAACCTCCAAGCCCAGGTCGACGTCTCGATCGACCTCATCCGCCGTCTCGTCGATCTCCTCACACCGAACGACACACCGGACGGCCGGCCCCGCCTCGAGGACCTCCTGTCACGCATGATCGCCCAGCAAAGCGCAATCATCGAGATCACGACCAAGACCGCGGGCCTTGTCGCCGACATCCATTCCGGGCTCGCCGGCACCGAAGCCGCGGGCCCGCACCCCGCCTCCGACACCCGATGCTGAACTTCCGAAAGATCGCCGCCGCGTCGGACGGGGCGAAAATCCTCGACTATTACTCGGAAGGGAAAGCCAGGACACTTTCGACCGGGAAGTCGGAGCGACAAGGCCTCGACCCGGCCGGCCGGACCCTCGAAACCGGCCAGGTCCTCGCCGGCTACTACACCGGCCCCGAGAGCCTCGCGATCCTGCGCCCGGACATGCCGCGCTCCGTCGCCAGAGCCTTCGGCCTCGCACCGGCCCGAGCCCCGACCACGTCCGAGCTCGAGAACCTCTTCGAGGCACGGCGCGCCGATACCGGCGCCGCCTGGTCGGACACGAAGCGCGAGCTCAGCGGCTTCGACCTCGTCTTCTCACCGCACAAATCCGTCTCGCTCGCCGCCGAGTTCGCGAAATGCCCGGCGGAAGCCGCCGCCATCCGGCACGCCGTCCTCGGAGCCAATCAAGACGCGCTGCGCTATGCCGCCGCCGACCTCGGCTTCACCCGCCGTGGGCATGCGGGAAAGGACGGCGTCGAGGCCGGCGAGATCGGATGGCTGAGCTTCATCCACGATGCAGCGCGCCAGGCCATCCCGATCCAGGACGGTTCGGACGGCGGCACCTATCTCGCCGACGCGCCCGTCGCCGGCGATCCGCATTTCCACGTGCATAATTTCGTGCCGAACCTCGTCGTCACGGACACCGGCCATGCCGGCTCTCTCGACGCCCGCGCTCTCACCTCGGCCGCCGTCCACGAGTACGGCGCCTATTTCCAGGCAAAGCTCGCCGATCGGCTCCGAGATCTCGGTGCCCGCGTCGGCTACGACGCGGATGCCCAGGCCATCGTCCTCACCGACATTCCCAAGGAAGCCAACGACCTCTTCAGCAAGCGGGACAGCCAAGTCCTCCACGAAGCCAAGAGCTTCGCCAAGGAGAACAGCCTCGATTGGGACACGCTCGACTACGACTACAAGATGCGGATCCTGCACGAGGCGAGCAAATCGGGTCGCCTCGGCAAATCGAAGGACGACGCGCGAGAGTTCTGGCACGAGCAGGCGGCCGCGATCGGCTGGGAGCACGACAGCGTCATGAATGCTGTCACTCCCACTCCCCTGACCGACGAGCGGCGCTTCGACCTCGCCTACGAGCACGCCGCGCGCCACCTCGTCGGCGAGTTCAAGCGCAACTCCGTCATCGACGCACGCCTCCTGCGCGTCCATGCCGCTCGGGGTTTGATCGGCACGGGTATTTCAGGTAGCCGCCGAGACGTCGACCACGTCGTCGGCCTCCTCCTCGACCGCGGGATCGAGATCAAAGGCACGCCCTCCGCCCTCGTCACGGGCATGAGGAAAGGAACGCTCCACGTCACCCACAAGGCCCAGATCGAGATCGAAAAATCCCTCTCGCTCGCCGCCAAGCGCGCCGTCGGCGACACGTCCGGCACTCTTTCGGCTCGAGCACTGCGCGACGCGATCGAGGACGTCGAGCGCTCTGACGCCGACATCACGTTCTCGGCCGAGCAGAGGGCCGCAATTTATGCCATGGGCCAGGGCCCGAAAATCAACCTTCTCACCGGTGTCGCGGGATCCGGCAAGACCACGCTTCTCCGGCCGCTCGTCGCCGCCTGGAAGCAAGACGGCAGAAGGATCGTCGGCACATCGACCGCCTGGCGCCAAGCAGATGCGCTGAAAGACGCCGGCATCGACGAGACGGTTGCCCTCCAGCCGCTCCTCCGCTCGATCGACGAGGGAAGGTTCCGGCCGGACGAGAGCATGGTCCTCGTCATCGACGAGGTCAGCCAAATCTCGCCCCGCTCCATGCTCCGGCTCCTGGACCTCCAGGCCAAGACCGGCATGACCCTCGAGATGCTCGGAGACCGGGAGCAATGCCAGTCAATCGACGACGCTGGCGACACGATCGAGCTCCTGCGCCGCGTCCTGCCGAAGCACGCATTGCCCGAGGTCTTGACCTCCGTGCGGCAAAAGGATGAGCGCGACCGCGAGATCGCGAGCCTCTTCCGCGAGGGACGCACGGCCGAGGCCTTCGAAATGAAGCGAGAGGACGGCACCGCGCGCCTCGTCGAAGGCGACTACGACCAGGTGCTCGACCAGGTCGCCGATTTCGTGATCACCCGCAACGATCTCCTGCGCTCGATCGACAAGCGCTACAGCATGAGCGTCACCACGCTCACCAACGCCGAAGCCGCCGACCTCAGCCGCGCCATCCGCCGGCGCTTGAAGGAACGAGGCGAGATCGGAGCCGACGAGGTCGTCTACAAGGCGGTCAATTACCGCGGCGACAAGCCCGAACTCTTCGACCTGCCGATCGCCACCGGCGACAAGCTCCGGCTCTATCGCCGCGTCTGGGCCAAGATCGACGGCAAAGGCGCCACGATCGGCAGCAACGGAGATCTCGTGGAGGTCAGAGGCCACACGAGCAAGGGCCTCCTCTTGCGCAACGAGCGGGGCCAGACCGGCGAGGTGGAATGGCGCCGCCTGCGCGACGAAGCCACCGGCCGTCTCCTCCTCGGTTTCGGCCGCGTCTTCACGGTCGATTCCGCGCAAGGCATGAGCACCAAGGGCGAGCATCTCGACGTCTTCGCCCGAGGTACCCATACGACCAGCGCCTTCAAGGCTTATACGGCCGAGAGCCGGGCGACCGGGCGCACCTTCACCTTCGTCTCCAAGGCGGCCGTCCTCGCCGATATGCGCCGCAAGAGAGCGCTCGGCGACATCACGCCCATCACCGACGACGACATCTGGAGCTCGATCGAGAAAGACCTCGCAGCCAAGCCCTACAAGTCGCTCGCCGTCGATCTTCTACCCAAATCCGCGCGCTATTGGGAAAATGGCGTCAGAACCTCGTTCCACCCGCATCAAAGGGTCGAGACGTTCCCGGCAGCCGCCGCCAAGATGCTCGCCACCCGCGATGCGATCATCGCCAGCAAGGCCTATTCGGGGATTTCAGAGGAGGCCGCACCGACGAGCGAGCGCGATGCGGCCATACTCGCGCTCGCGATGCAGCATCTGGAGGAAAAACGAGGCAGTGCCGCCCCGACGACACTTCTCTCCCGCAAGCCCCGGCTCGCGGCGACCCCGGCCCGGCCTGACGACCCGCGCCAGCAAAACCAGGGTCCAGAAACGCCCGCCCCCGCGAACCCTTCGCCGGAATTCTGAGGCGGCCTTCGGCGGTCGAGAAGTTCTTCATAGATCATCTGAGCTTTCTAAGTCGCCACTTATTAGATTTCGGCCTCAGGAATCCAGTATGTACGACTCTGAATCACCGGATGTACCAGTTCGGCGACCCGCGACTTGAGCAAAAAAGAGGTCCGTAATCTTCCTTAGTCCGTGAGCAAAATCCAGATCGACCAAGCGTTGTCTCAATATCCACCTGTTATACCAAGTCCTTGAGAGGGTGACTCGTTGTGGGGGATTCCCGAATCGGGATTTTTCTGATTCACCATGGCAACCATGTTCGAAAGGTTTGCCATGTCCACTCCGGTTCCTCTGCGCACCGATTTCGACGCCGCGATGTTACGCAAGCTGGCGCGTCGCTCGCGAGACGCTGATCAGGCTCGTCGCCTCGTCGCCTTGGCCGAGATTTACGATGGCGGCTCGCGCTCGGATGCGGCCCGGATCGGCGGCGTCACCTTGCAGATCGTGCGCGACTGGGTTCTTCGCTTCAACGCCAAGGGTCCCGACGGTCTTTTGACCGGCAAGGCACCGGGGGCGCCGAGCCTCCTCGACGAACACCAACGCCAAGCCTTGCGCCAGATCGTCGAGGACGGTCCGATCCCTTCCGTCCACGGCGTCGTGCGCTGGCGGCTGATCGATCTGGCCCAATGGGTGTTCGAGGAGTTCCGCATCTCGATTTCCAAACAGACACTCAGCCGAGAGCTACGCAACATGGGATTTCGCAAGCTCTCGGCCCGGCCGCGCCATCACGCGCAAGACCCCGAGGCCGCGGAGGATTTCAAAAAAACTTCTCCGCCCGTGTGGAGGAAATCGCGGCAAAGCAGGCTCGTGGCACACCCATAGAAATCTGGTTCCAGGACGAGGCGCGCATCGGCCAGAAGAACAAGATCACCCGCCGTTGGGCCAAGCGTGGCACGCGCCCCTCTGCGCCACACGACCAGAGAACGAGCTCGGCCTACATCTTCGGGGCGGTCTGTCCCGTCGAGGGAAAAGGCGCAGGGCTCGTCCTGCCGTCCTGCAACACCGAAGCCATGGCCCTCCACCTCGAAGAAATCTCGGCTGCGGTCGCGCCGGGCGCCCACGCGGTTCTCGTCCTGGATCAGGCCGGCTGGCACGTCTCCAAGAAGCTCGAGGTCCCGGGCAACATCACGCTCCTGCCGCTGCCGCCGAAATCACCCGAGCTCAACCCGGTCGAGAACATCTGGCAGTTCATGCGCGAAAATTGGCTCTCCAACCGTGTCTTCAAATCCTACGAAGAAATCCTCGACCATTGCTGCTACGCCTGGAACAGGCTCGTCGACATGCCCTGGAAAATCATGTCCATCGCAACCAGAGACTGGGCCTATGGGTCGTAATCAACAGGACTTGGTATTACAGCAGGCTTCAACTAATCGCCTGATCGGGAAGTGGCTCAGTTAGAAATTTCTGCTTTCTGGGACGAAACCGGAATGGACGCATTGGACGCAAGATGATGCGATTCCGGACATTCCTGGGCATCGTTCATTGAGCTGACAAAGCCCTGCCCGTTCCGTCGCGCGCCGGAGCTTGGCCCGTTGGAGGCGGAGCTTTATATAGGGGCGGAAGCCCAATCCGGAGAGCGAGAAGTAAACGATGGCCGAAATTGAAATGTATGCAACGCCGACCTGCGACTATTGCGCGGACGCGAGAGCCTTATTCAAAAAGAAAGGCGTGACATATAAAGAAATCGACGTTACCGGCTCGAAGGAGCTGCGCAAGGAGATGACCAAGCGCGCCAACGGCGGCGACACGGTTCCGCAAATCTTCATCGACGGAAAACATATCGGCGGCTACGACGACATGCGTGCGATGGACAAAAAGGGCTTGCTCGATTCGTTGCTCGGCACGACCCCATAAACGCTTGCATGATCGCCTGTTTGCTGATGAACGCAGGCAACGAAACAGCGGCCGACATGGGCCGAAAGCGGAACGACAGCTTTGGAGGCAGTGAACCTGGACAGCTGCCCTTCACTCACCAACGAGAGAATGGATCTATTTTACTCGGCCTCGCTCTCCCCGATTCCTCCGGATTGCGCGAGCTGGAAGTTGACTTCGTTCCGGAAACCCGACCGTCGGGCAGTTGCGGACCTACGCGAGCAGACCGCCGACCAGCAGCTCGCCATTGACACCGATATTGATGCTCATCGAGCAGATGGCGAGCGTTTTGTAGCGCAGGCGCGTACGTCATGAGATCTGAAGATCCCAGCCGGCGATGTCGTCGCGCTGGACTGGCGGCAACCTATTTCGTTGACCGGCCCGCCTCAACTGGGTGGTCCCTTTGCAGACGAAACGCCCTCAGATTGGTCGCCGCCTTCGAGACCGGCCTTCTCGGTCGCGCTTTCCTCCCGATCGACCACCTGTTCGGGCTTATCGATAAAGGGCATGATGTCCTGCGGGCTAAGCGACCATGTTTCGTCCTTGTGCTCTCGCGCTTCGCGAATGAACGCGTCAAGTTTGTAAGCCTGCTCGACGGAGCGGATTTGCTCGATCTTCTGCGCGAGGGGGGCCGCCGCGCGCTCGTCTATATGCAGCAACGTCGTCATGAGCTCATAGCTTTGCTCGCATTCGAAATCCTCACCAGTTGCCATGGATAGGAAGTCGATCACTCGTGCCGGCGTGTCCGCGTAGACACGTGCGAGCTCCTCCACCAAATCGATGATGACCTTATCCCAGGTGGCGAGGACAAAGCCCTTCTGGTCCATGTCCTTCAGCATCGTCACAACGATTGCGTCGTGATCGATCAGTATCTTTGGCTGATTTAGCTTCTCTCGCTGAATCCGATTGCGGATATCCTGGTGGTAAACACCATCTGCAATAACCTTGATATTCTGCTGATCAAGAATTGTTTGTATTCTGTTCTCAATCGAATCCAGAGATTTTCCCTTCGAGATGCCGAAGTAACCAAGAAACTGATTTAGGTCGAGTTTGTCGCCCTGCTGCCTCAGGGTCTCGGAAATGTGTGTGTAGTGGCTGATGTAGGCGTTCTCTGAGGCACGAAGTGTCTCGCGCGCCTCAGCCGGTAGCGAGTTATAGATCTCCAACCATCCGAGGACTCCCTGGCCGTGGGCCGCCATTTCATTGAGGTAGACCCGCGGCACGACCATCTTAATGCCATGCGCATCGCACGCCCGCTTCAGCGCGGTGGCAGCCAAACCGTAGCGCGACTTAGCCTCGACGAACGCCAAGCCGAACAAGACTGGCATTGCGACGCTTGCGTCAAGGACCATGTATAGGTCCGTTCGACGCCCCAGGGAGCGATAGATGTCAAAGGAGTTCGTCGAGAAGATCTGATCGACCGTCGCGCCGTACTGCCTCAATCGGGCGGTGGCGGTCGCCGCCAACGCGTGGTAAACTACAGATCGTTTGCGACTCAGCCCATGCTCAGCGAGGAAGCTGCTTAAGGACGTTTCCAAGGGCCCCTGACCGTCGAGATCGCGGTTCCGGACGAGAAGTTCGAGTGCGATGTCCAGCAGCTTTTCAGCGGCTTCGCTCTCCAACCCGGTCACCTCGGTCAGGGCGGCCACGTCGGCCTTGCGAGCAGCAAGAAACTCAGTTTCCGCGGCCTGCATGAGCAGCAGCTCCCCGTCACTCAGCCAGAGCCCATTTTCCGCTTTCTGCACGCGCCCTGCTATTCGAAGGCGCGTCAGGGCAGACTTAGCCGCGCGATCAACGTTCTCACCAGGGATTGCTGTGGCGACCAGCTGAATAAGCGCCGGCTCCGATGTCTCCGGTCGCCTCAGGAGCTGCGCCCGGAGATTGGCTTCGATGACTTCGTCGCGAAGCTCTCTAGCCTCCTGCGAAAACAGGAGCATCGTACTGATCGCTATGTCCTTCGGGTCAGCATGAAGCTCCAGCGGCACTGCCATGCCGAGCATTTCATATGACCGTCGAATGACGCCTGGTCGAGCGAGCGCGGTGGAGACCCTGCGCAAATCAGCGATCGTGACGTCGATATGCCCCTTCTCCTTGTATCTGGTGTCAAGGAACTGCTGCTCAGCCTCCGGTCCAATTGGCCGGTTCGTAACGAAGATGAGGTGGCGTTTTCCAGCCTCACGCGTCTTCAACGCCTCGTCGTTGATCTTCGTCTCCCAGTCCTTCCGGACGCTCAGCTGAATACGAAGGTCTCCACGCGAACAAACGACGTCACGCCCGCCGTCTCCGGTGCCATCGACGATGCTGAGATCTTTGTAGCCGCGCTCCTCAAGATACATGAGCGCGACATCGTAGAACCGCTTTTCTTCGAGATGCTGGATCGCGGTCTTGAGAGCTGAAAAATACAAGGTGGTCGTCCGAAATGCGGGGGGCCGAGGGTCAGTCGTCGCCTATACTCAACGATAGCCGATGAACGTTGGTCGGCGATAGGTTGAAGTTGATCGAAAGTCGACGTTCTGGAGGGCGGTTAAGCGTGAACGACGCCGGCCTGCCTCCGATCGGAGAAATCGAAGCCAGGTCGACGCGATAGGCCTCGGCAGGCTGAACGGATGACCGGTTTTGAAAGCGCCTATCGCGCGTCTGAATGACGTACATGGGCGCGAAGCGGTCGTTGGCTATTGAGCGTAGCGGTCTGCTCAGGGTTTTGTCCGGGCGCCGTCCGTATGCTTCTCCCCCGCTCAAGGCCGCGGCCCAAGTCGGACGCTCCCGCCCTCGGCCGACACGAGCTCGGGCTCTGCCTCCACCCGCACATCATCGACCTTCGTCCGACCGGGTTTCCGATCGACCATCACTGAAGACCTCTCCGAGACCTCGGCGAGAACGCGGTCGATCTCGCGAACCAGCTCACGCGCCTTCGCGCGTGCCCTCTCCTTCGAGGCGCCCACCGCTTCCTCGATCGCTGCGAACATCGCGTAGAGCTCGGTCTCTTCCGCATGAGGATCCGAGGACGCTTGCCCGGTGCCGTGCCTCGGCGTCCCCTTCGGCGCTGACGGCACCATGGCCGCCATGCCCACAGAGGATTCCAACATCCGTGAGAACGAGGTTACGATCGGGACTTCGCCGCGAGTGCCGGCGAACCAAGGCGGGAGCCCGGATCCTGGCCATTCCACCTCGCCCGCGGCCTGGATCGCGGCTGCGACACAAGCCCTCGCATCCGATTTCTGTCCGCCCGCGCGCAGGAATCCCTTCATCATCGCTGCGAGCGCCGGAGAGACCTCCTCCTGGCGCGATTCCGTGATCCCTCTCTTGATCACCCGAGCGATGTCGCGGATGTGCTCGCAATCGCTCCTGATCTTGTTCACGTCCGGGGGACGAAGCTCGACCGGGCGGCTCAGCCTCACCGGGCCTTGCGAATCGACCTTCGCATGGAAGAGCTTGGCGTAGATGCGCCGCCCACCGAACAGGATGATCGCCTCGCCCTCGATGAGCCTTTGAAGATCACGCCAGTCGACGCGCGCCACCTCCCGAACCGTGACATCCTTTGTGTCGTGATATTCGCCGAGATCGTCCCCCTCGAAGCTCGTCGCTTGCGACACTTGAGCCTGGCCCGCGGTCTCTTGAATCCATTCACGGGTGCGCTTCGCATCCTGCTGGCGCATCGCGATCGTGAGATTGGCATTGCCGAGAAGCGTCTGCGTCTTCTCGCCGAGACGCGCGACGATGCCCGAGAGTTCCTGGAAGGCGAGCCAGACCATGATGTCGAGGCTGCGGCCCTGCGCCAGCATCCGATCGAGGTCGCCCGACGCATAATAGGCGAGTTCGTCGAGCACGATTTGGAACGGCGCGGCCGTGCTCAGCTTGTCGGAAGCCATATTGAGCATCTGCGCCATCATCGAGCGCAGCGAAGCCACCACGATCTTGCCGAGCCCGGCCAAGGTGTCGGAGGAATTCTCGAGCGCAGGCAAGGACACGACCAGAATACGCCGGTTCAGCACCACGTCGCGCATGTCGATATCACCCTGCTCGACATTGAAGATGTGCCCGAGCGACACACCGAGCTGGGTGAAGACCGCCGTGAAGTAAAACCGCGCGAAGCCGTGCTGCTTGGAGGGCTCGTCCGACTTCTGCCGGTTGTAGTCGAGGGTGGTATCGTAGCCCGGAATCTCGCCGAGATAGGCCCGCAAGGGATAGATGATCTCCTCGTCGATCTCCGCGACGTCGATCTCGTCGACCGCCCCGGTCTCCTTGTCCCGCAGCTCGTAGCGCTTCTTGACCGCGAGCTTCCAGATCACCCGAAGCTCCAGAGCGTCGCGAATGCGCTCGATGTCGATCGGCACCATCTTGTGGTCCCGGATCCACACGAGCACCGGGATGATCGCCCCCATGAGCGCGACCGCCCGCGACCGGAATACCCCGTTCGAATCGTTTGCACCTGGCTCGCCCAGCTGGCTCACCACCATTTCGCGGATCGCATCGGCGTTTCCGATCGCGAACGGATTGAAGGTGTTGCTCTCCTTCGCCCCGTTCGCCACGAGGAAGTTCAAATGCAGCACGTCGTCGTCGCGGCCGAAGCGGCGCGCGAGCGCCAAGACCTCGCGCAAAAGCTTGCTGTCCGCCTTTCCGTCGACGAGCACGAACCCGCTCGAATGGGTCAGAGCATTGGCGAGGAAGCTCAGGATCGCCGTCGTCTTGCCGGCTCCGGTCGTGCCCGGAATGGTCGCATGCTGGCGCGCGTCGTCCGACGAGATCCACAGCTCGCGGCCGGCGAGATCACGGCCGAGATAGATCGTTCCCGCCGCCATGCGCGGCCGCCGATGCCGCCCGGGATCCGGATAGTTCCAATCGAGCCTGCGTGCGCTCCGCGGTAGCCGCATCGGCAGCTCGAGTCGCCGCGTCAGGACCAGAGCCGCATAGCCGATCGAGGCCGGAACGACGAGATGCACGCTCGCCGGCTCGATGACCATCAAGCCGGCCGCCACGCCGAGAACGAGCCCCGAGAACTCGCTCGTCAGGGTCTCCGAGATCCGGGTCGTCAAGGGGCGCACGTCGCGCAAGGTCTGCGCACCGGTACGCTCGAACCGCTCCTGCGGACCGAAAATCTCGCGGGGGATCAAGGAAGGGGCCTCCGGGGGAGCGGGGCTGGCGTCAGTCGGAAAGGCCGAAGGCCGCGGGCCCGGATTTCGGCGCAGGCCGCGAAGCGGCCCCCGACGAGCCGGGCGCACGCGACATCTCCGTGGCGGCCTCGGCCGGTCCCGCAACGACTGGCCTCGCGCTGCCTCCCGCAGCACTCGGCGAAGGTAGGCCCGCAGAAGCCGCCCTCTCGACGATGACATCTCCCCCCTTTGGACCTACCGGTCTCGTTGCGAGCCAGCCGACCAGGAGGCCAAGGCCGCACAAGACCAGGGCCGCTGTCGCGAGCCTCGCGCGACTGCTCCGAGCCCCGCTCGGCTCGGCCGCGCTCGCTACGTGCCTTTGCACTGGGCCGCTCTCCCGCCGCAGGTCCCCCAGGTGCACATGGACGTGAATTTGAAGTCGCGCCAGCTCCGGCACGACCCGCTCTCCTTCCATGCTCGCCTCGAAAGCTTCGCCCGCCATTGCCCGCTCCTCCGTTTGGAGAAGCCTAGAATCACGCGTCCACCCGCGAACGAGAACAGCTGCCTCGCTGGTTCCGCTTGCAGCGATCATGCTCCTCCGCGTATATACACGAATACGATCAGTGTAAGGACAACCTCATGCTCAGTATCCGCGATCCCCGCGCAGCTGAACTCGCAAAAGAGCTCGCCAAGAGACGCAAGACGAACATGACAGAAGCGATCGTCACCGCGCTCGAAAACGAGTTGCGACGGGAGCGGGAAAAAGTCCCGCTTCCCGAACGCCTGTCCAAATTGGCCGAGAAAGCCAGGGCACTCGCGGGGCCGAATGCTCGCGACGTGACCAAAGATGAAATCGACGCCATGTGGGAACGATGATTTTCGTCGATACATCTGCAATCGTTGCGATCCTTGCAGCCGAGCCCGAGGCCGCCCGGCTCTCCCGGGAACTCGCGAAAGCGACCCGGCGCACCACGTCGCCGGTGGTAGTGCTCGAGGCGAGCATCGTGCTCGCGACGAAACTCGACATTCCGCCCGCTCGAGCCCACGCGTTATTCGAGGAGTTTCTCGTAGAAGCAGACATCTCCGTCATTCCACTCACCGAGCAAATCGGGCAGATGGCGGTGGACGCTTTCGAGCGGTTCGGCAAAGGCAGGCACCCCGCCCGGCTGAATCTCGCCGATTGCTTGTCTTACGCCTGCGCAAGAGCGCAGGGGGCGCGGCTTCTGTTCAAAGGCGACGATTTCACCAAGACCGACATGAAGCGCCGCGCATTTTGACCCATCAGATTTCGCCCGCTCGGACTGTCGGCGGAAGCCGACCGAGGAAGCGCAGAATTCGATGGATTGCACATTTGTAGTGTTAGGTCCTATCTGCAAAATTGCGGAGGCAGCCATGCTGACGGGCGAGACGAAGGAACGAGCTACCCTGTCCGAGGTCGACCCGGTCGCGGCGCTGAAGGGCTTCTTTCACATCATCGATGCATGGCGCATCGGTGCGGAGGACGCCCGCATTCTTCTCGGGTCCCCGCCTGAACGGACCTATTATGCCTGGCGTGCGGGAAATTCCGTGCGCGTCCCCGCGGACACGCTGCGCCGGATCGGCTATGTCGCCGGTATCTACAAAGTTTTGCAGATTCTCTATTCGGACCCACGGTTGGCGGATGGCTGGTTGCAACGTCCGAGCCGGGCCTTCGGGGAACAGACTCCGCTGCAACGCATGCGCGCTGGCGATGTGACGGATCTTGCAGCCGTGCGCAGCTACCTCGACGCGGCGCGAGCGCCCTGGAGCTGATCCTTGCCCACGCGTCGAATCGAATGGCAAAAGGCTCAGCCTTCCTCGTAGAGGCTGTCACGGAACGCTTTGTCGGCCGGCCGACCGTTCGCCGGATTACCTTTGTCGCGCAAATCCCGGCAGACCTGGATTCCGAGCTCGACCAACGAAGGCTTACCCTGCTCACGCTCCAGCTCATGGGTGAGCGCCATATGTACCGCCTCGGTGAGGCCCGTCTTCTTCAGCGCCGCAAGCTTGCGAGCCAAGGCATCGGTCTCGGGATTGTTGATGTGGAAGGCGATAGCGGGTCATTCTGCACGATATCGTCTATCCTTCTGTATGCTCTCAGATAGACCTCGCGAAGGGCGATCCGCCACAGTTGGGCACACGAGGCCGAAGTCGGTTTTTGTCGCCGAGCAAATTGCCGCCACGGCCCGATCGAGCTGCGGAATGTAGATCGGCTCCTCCGCGATCATCTCCGCCTCCCAGTGCTCGCGAGCGCCCGCCGCCTCGACGCGCGGATTGGGATGGCGATGGCCTTCCTCGCCGTCGAGCGCATAACCGAGGGAATGCAGGGCGTACCAGAGCCGCCGATCCACGAGCTTCAGGAACGCGAACTCTGCCGGCGCGAGCACCCCGCCCGAGCTCCTCGCCTCGATCAGAGCCGACATGAGGGCCGGCACGGTGAAGCCATGTCGGCCCATGACGGGACCCAGATTCTTCATCAGAGCCGGATTCCGTACGATTTCCTCGGCCTTCGCGACGAGACCCCCGGGAAACGACAGCGGCTGGTCCGGCCCGGCCGTGCCCCTCCCACCGAGCCGCCGAAGCGAGGCGGACAAATCTCCGAGGAAATCCAAGGCCTCGGCACGACCGCCCGCCCCGTGGAGCGCGAGGGCCGCCAGCATGCAGCGCACTGGCGGCGATGCTCCCGTGACACCCTCCCAAATCGGGCCGAGCTGCCGTGCGAGCTCCTCGCGTGCGAGCGCGACGTCGAAGGCGCCCTCGGCCCCGGTTGCGAAGCGGCCGACCCATTCCGGAACGCTCAGAGCAGGATCCGCGGGCCGCGGATCGCCCGGCGCCGGCGCCACGAGAGCGAGCCGCCGTCCGGCAAAAGCCGATGGCCCGCGGAAAAACCCGAGCTGATCTCGCATCAAGCCGTCGAGATCGAGGGAACGCCGAAACCGTGCGGATGCCGCACCCCGAAAGCAGGCGATCGCCAATGCCCCCACGACGAGAAGCGCCGGAACCAGATAGAAGCGCCCGATCTCCCGCCCGAGCCGCACGAGCTGGTCGATCGTTACGCTCGAGGGGTCGGCGGCACGCATCTGCGCATCGGCGCGCTCGAAACGGTCGGTGAAGAAACGCGCGACTTCAATCTCGCCGTGAAAGACCCGCATCACGAGCGCGCTGATCGTCATGTGCTGCGCATTCCACAGCATCCACGCCCACAAGACGATAGCGAGAATCAGACCAATGATCGCGATGAATGTGTAATCCGAGGCCGACAGCATTCCCGGCCGAGACCGCCGCGCCGTCATTTCCGGTCGGACTCCTCGAGGGACGCCCGAACCTCCGGAGCGGGCTCGCTGGCGACCCGAGCTTTCACGAGCCGCCGTGCCCGCTCGTAGACCTTACGGAGATAGCTCGACTTGTGCGGCTCGTTGCGGGAATGATAGAGCCCGACACCCTCCCAAAAGTCGCCGCCCGCCTGGTCGAGAGCCTGGCGCAAGATCCAGGCACCGCCCTCGACATTGGCGCAAAATTCGTCCCGAAGCGCGCGATAGGTTTCCTCCCGCGAGGCGCGCCAATGCGCGGCGAGCTTGTCGAGCCAGATCTCGTTGACCTGCATCGGCCCGATGTCCACGGTCTGGTTTCGGTTCCCGCTGACCTCGCCGAGCCTGCCTCCCTCTACGTCGAGAAGGATCAGGATGATCCCGGCCGGCAGCTCGTGGGCCGCCGCCGCGGCCTCGATACATGCGACGATGCGCTTGCCCTGCTCCTCATCCTCGGATGCGACGCCGCAAGACACGCTCGCCAACCAAGCCAGGAGGCACAGGCTCGCCGCCCTCATGCGACGCCTCCCTCCGCACCGTCGTCGGACTGCGAGACCGCGATCTCGATCCGCTGCAACGCGGATCGCCACACGAGATCCATACGGTTCACCACGATCCTGCCCGACGAGATCGATTGCGACACTGCCTCCATGATCGACAGCATGACACCCGAGAAAAGACCGGCCGTGATCGCCCCCACCCTGTAGCCGAGCAAGCCGTCCTCGTCCCGCACGATCTGGAGCCCGAAGCCATAGCCCATGCACTCTCTCCAGATCGCTTCCGCCGCGACCAGGAACACCGGCAGTAAACCGTCTGGTGCCGCGGCCATCGACGGAGCGACTTCCACGGGTTCGGCAGACTCCTCGACCACGAGGACGACTGGCTTGCCTCCCTGCAGAATGAGCCGCTCCAAGGTCTCGCTCACGATGCCAACATCCACGGGACCGTCGGCGCTCACGCGAGCCTCCTACGCTTCCACACCGGCACGGCCGGACGTACCGGCCCCACCAGCAAGCGACGGATGAACCTCAGCATCGTCGGAACCGTGAGCCCGAACCAGCTGATGATCGCGAAGAATGCCACACCGATCGCAGCGATGTAGAACGTCGTCCATGACCAATAGACGACGAAGACGAGCGCCGGAAAACAGGCCCGCGCGTCGAGAAACCCGATCATGACCGGCCGAGCCGTGTTGCGCCACATCTCACGCCGCCTCCTTGTCCAATCCGTTCGACACACCCGGGCCAGTTGCCGCCCCGGAAGCTCGTCGCTCGTCTTTCCGACCGAGCGCCGCCTCGACACGCGACAGAGCCTCGTGGTCCGATAGATCCAGCACGATCGCCAGCTCGTCCACGATCCGCTCACGCGCGAGCTCGTACATCGCCCGCTCCGACATGGTCTCGCACGGCTTCCCGAGTGGCCGGTAGAGATCCCTCGCCACTTCCGCCGCGGCCAGAAGATTTCCCGAATAGACCTTGGAGCGAAATTCCGGTTCCCGTTTTGCCCAGACCGATCGCGTTCGACACGGCCGGCTTGCGAGCGTGCGATAAACCGCCGCTACATCCGAACGTCCGACGAGCTTTCGCAACCCCACTTTTGCCGTGGTGGCCCGCGGCACCAGGACCGTGACGTTCACCTTCGCGAAACTCATCGACAGCAGATCCAGATCCACATCCACACCCAGAACGTGCCTGCGCTCCATGCCGACGATCCTGCCGACACCGACGACGGGATAGACCACGAAATCCCCCACGGCGAATGTCGTCTCGCTGCCTCCCGCCGTCTCGCGCGCCCGACGATCTCGCGAAGATGTCGCATCGTCATGTTCAACACGCGACGATTCAGGCGCTCCCGTCGCCGAGGATCCCCTGTGGGTCCGCCTCTTGGCCATGGTCTCCTCGCCTTCTCAGCCGATCTCGCGAAGCTCGTGGGCCGCGGTCTCCTCGGTGATCCGCCCGAGCTCCACCGCTGTCTCGATCGCTTTGCGATAGGATTGCCCCTCTTCGCCGACGGCCTTGCGGGTCAGGCTCGGCCATTCCGAAGGATCGGTCTCCAGAAGCTTCGTCCGTAGCCGCTTGTCGAAGACCAGAAACTCACGCAGCGCCACACGCTTCCCGTCCTTCGAGCGCACGAGCCTCTGGTTGATGACGAGGCGCATGGACTGCGCGACCGCGCTGATGAGATTGTCCCGCTCCGCCACCGGACACAGGCTCGCGATCCTCTGCATCGTCAAAGGCACGTCGTTCGCGTGGATCGTCGTCGTGAGAGCGTGCCCCGAGATCGCGGCCTGGATCGCGGCCGCCATAGTGACTGTATCGCGGCACTCGCCGACGATGATGTCGGTCGGCTCGCGCCTCATGCACCCGCGGATGAAAGCCTCGAAGGTCGGCAGATCGCGCGGGATCTCCGTCTGGTTGATCGTGGACGACGGACTTTTCAGCCGATCGAGCAGAAACTCGATCGGCGCCGCGCCCTCGAGAATGTTGTAATGCCCGTCAGGGTCGAGAAGCTTCGCGATCGTCATGCCGGCGATCAGGGTCGACTTGCCCGAGCCGGTCGCACCCGACACGATGACCATGCCCTCGCGCGGCCGAAACGCGTCCAGGATCCCGTGCTCGACGAGCTGCGCCTCGAGCGTCGGCGGCACGTCGGGAATCGGCCTCAGCACGATATTCCCGCCGTCGCGCCGACACGTCCGCGTCGGCGTCGCGTTCAACCTGAAACGCAATCGTTCCGTGCGGCTCACCTGGATTTCGTAGGTGACGTCGAAATCGTTGCCGCCTTGTAGCCGTGCAGTGCCGTCCGCCCCGTAGAGATGATCGACGATCTGAGACATCTCGGATTCGTCGAGGGCGACGTTTCCTGCTCGTTGATTTTCCCCGTGGACGCGAACCCATACGGGGTGCCCGGTCTGGAAAGCGATTCGCGACGCGCCGTTCCTATAGGCCCAGGTCAGAAGCTTATCGAGGGCAGGAGCCGATTTGCGGGGCTCCGCGACGAGACGGTCCCCGTCCCAAGGCCGTTCCTCGCGCCCCGGGTCAGGTTCCCCTCCATCCCCCACGTCCAACATGACATCATTCCCCTCGAGCTGCCCAAGTCCACGATCCCGGGCGTCTCTCCCCATCGTCTTCGAGATGGTTCGAACGCGACCGACATGCCGCCTCGCCACATGGCGTCACGGCTTGACCACGATCCCCTGGACCCGCGCGGTCGTCCCCTCGCCGGGACATTCCCGCGTCCTGGAGCTCCAGTGGCGAGGATCGGCTTGCAGACCCCCTTGCCCAGTGATCCTCACGATCCTGTCGCCGGCGCGAAGCAGCGTACCCCCGCCGTTCACGCGGCTCGTCTGGAACGTGACCCTCGGGTTCTCGACGAGCCCCTTCTTCAACAGCACATGGTAGCGAGCCATCCCTACGTAATCGCGTTGAATGCGCCCGAGGTCCGAGAGGAAGATCTCCACGGCCTGGCGCTCCCCTTGCGCCCATCCTTCCGCGACATATTGGGTCCAATAGGCGGCTTCGGCCTCTGTCCGGGGCAGCACGGCATCGCTCGGCCGTTGCGGCCAACCCCAGTCCCGCACGAGATAGGCCCGCCAGTTCGGCGCGACGGATGTGAGCTGCGCATCGCGCGTGATCTGGTAGATGCACGCCGTCTCGCGCGCCACCTGGCCGTTCTCGCCCAGAGCGAAGGCGAGCTCGGCCTGCGTCACGATCGGCGGGCGCATGTAGGTCATGCCGCCGCCGAGCCGCATGACGAGCTGCCGGAAATCATAGACTCGATCGAGAACCTGCTCGTAGCGACGCAGCATCTCGTTGATCGCGAAGGACCGCGCCGACAGCCCTCCCTGAGCCCCATAGGTCAGCCCCGCTTGCTGCAGCACCTCGCGTCGCCCGGCTTCCAGCGCGTTTCCTTCGTGGTCTCGCGCCCGCGCCGCCTGAAGCGCCTCGAGCGATGGCGGCCGCTCCCCGCCCACGATCTCGGGCACCTGAGCCGCCCCCGTGATCGGTCGATTGATCGGATTGCCGAGCTCGCGAGCCATCTCCTCGACCATTCCGGCAGGAGGCACTGGAGGAACCGGCAGGCTCAGCACCTCGCCTTGCCCGCGCGCCGGGCCTGCGAATATCAGCAAGGCAAGAGCACTCGCGACGAGATCTCCCGCCTTCCCCGGTCGCCCCCGATGCTCCCGAAATCGACTCCTTCTCGTCGATGGCTGTCCGATCTCCCCCTCAAATCTCGGCATGATAGACGACCTCCACACGCTGATGCTGCGGGTCGAGCCTCACCGTCGCCGAGGAGCCCCCGGCGCGACCCAGCTCCTCGAATAGATCGTAGACACGGCGCGGCTCACCGGAGAGGACGACCGCAACACTCGCCGCGTTCCACGGCCGCTCGACGCTCGTTCTGTACCCGATCGTGGTCGCGAGCTTCTCGACGGCGTCATGGAGCGACCCGTTCCAGGCGAAGGAAACGACCCTGTCGAGCTCGGCCGGCACCACCTTCGGCATGGGACCGAGAGAACCCACAGGGCCTTTCTCGCCCGGCTCGACCCCGCGCAACAGGCGCATCTCTTCCTCCACGCGAAGGAAGCTGTCCTGCATCGCGAGCTCGGGGTTGGGCATGCCCGGAACGCTGACGACGACGGGCGGCGCTGCCGCGCAGCCACACAGACAGGCAAAGGCCGAGACCACACCCACACGAGAGATCGAGATCATCTTCGACGCTCCGATGATGTTTCTCGAAACATCGCGAAACACCCCGCGAACGCCTAGCTCCGTGCCGGCCTTGGCTTCACTGCGCGGCGGTCTGCACCTCCTCCAGTGCTCCCTCGTAAGGACGCAGCTTCAGCCCGATGCCGCGACCGTCCAGAAGCTCCGCCGCGAGCTCGTCGATCACGCCGGCCTGCGCCCTCGAATCCTGCTCGCCACGGCGGAGCCTCTCGCTCTTGCGCCGCTCGATCTCCTTCAGCGCGGAGCCGGACGGAAAAATCTTCGACAAGCGCCGTAAGGCCTCGCTGAACCCGACGGAATCGTAGAGCCGGTTACGCAATCCCGTGTCGCCCGGCGTCGTCGAGAGCGCCCAGAGCTCGACCGGACCGAGGGAGTTGACGAGCTTTTGCTCGTATTTCGCCGCGTCGACCTGGATGATCGCGAGAAACGGGGCGCCGTCCGGGCCGGGGCCGTTCAGGCCGTAGCGCACGACCCCCGCGCTCGCCTCGGAGAGGTTGAAGCGGGTGATGACCTCCTCGGCCTCCTTCTCGTCGCCGACACGCAGCACGAAACGGCCCGTCGACTGGCTGACGATCGTCTCGCCCATGTCGCGCAGCCGCTGGCTCGAGAAGCCGAGCTGGACATTGTGCTTCGGACCCTCGCGCGCATCGAGCTCGGCTTGGGAGCGAACCTGCGGGCTTCCTTCGGTGCGATGCCACTCGTCGTAGTCGAGCCGCTTCACCATCTCGTAGATTTCCTGGAACCGCCCCCTGTGGTACTCCCGCACCCGCTGCGGCACGTGCTGGAGATAATCCGGCTTCAGGAAGAAGTTCCGGGCGAGGATGTGCCGCGCGAGCAGATACATCATCTCGGTCTGGCGATTGGCCGCCGCCGAGCCGGTCGGCGCCACTTCCGCGAGATCGATCACGATGATCCTGGCCGAGCCGAAGTCGAGCCGCGTCGGCTTGTTGAGAATCGGATATTTCCGGATCACGTCGTAGAGATAGCGCTCGAACAGCTCGGAGGCCTGCTCGGCCGTCGTCGCGATCTTCAAGCTCTCGAACATGTCCTTGACCTGATCCGAGCGCGCCGCGCTGATCAGGTCCTGGAGGATCGGCACGGCATGACGCTGCGCGATCTCGGCCAGCCGATATTCGCCGAGATCACACAAGGCGGTGACGACGTCCCGCCAATAGGGATCGTCCGCATGCAGGGTGATCTTGTGGCGGTCGATCGCGGAATCGACCAGAGGTTCCACACCCCGCCGATAGCGCTTCGGCGATGCTCCCGGCACCTCGGTGCAGAGCCGATAGGCCTCGTCGATCACGAGGCTGATCATCTGCGTCATGCCCTCGTAGGGCATCGTCTCGCCGACCGGCTGCGTCAACAAAGCGAGGAAGTTCTGCAGGAAGGCCTTCTCGAGCGGCAGCGGATATTCGCATCCGACCTGCAGATCGAAGATGTTGAACTCGTAGCCCGGCGCGAATTGAAGAAGCGTATAGATCGCCTCGTGCCGGCGCTCCGGCCCGAGCGCTTCCTGCACCAGCCGCACGAAGCCTTGCGCCGACGGGCCGATATCGACCTTGCCGATCAACGGGAGCTTTGCGCCTTGCGATCCCAGGACCGACGGGCTGAGACAGAGCCCGAGATTGATCGTGTTCGCCAGCACCGATTTTCCCGAGCGTGGCGGTGCGACGAAAATGTCGAGCACTTGCGGCCGCTTCGAGCCGCCGGCCGGCTCATAGGGCCAGAGGCCTCCGCTCGGCAGCCGAAACAGCACGCTGCCGCGCTCCCAAGGCGACGCCGTGCGGCTCCACGGCAGCATCGCGAGCGCATCGCCGAGAAGCGCCAGCGAAGGCACTCCGGTCGACGTCAGCGAGAGCCCCGGCACGCTGCTCATCACGCCTTCGAGAGGATCGCCCGAAAGTGTCGTCGCCTTGCAATTGCCCCAGCCTTCGATCCTCTGCGAGAGCGTCGACACGCGCCGGCGCAGCTTTCTCGTCTCTCCCGCGGGAGCCCAGGTCGCGAAGGACGCCCTGAGCTTCACGCTGATGTGATTGTGATCCGCCTTGGCCGCGCGCAAGGCCTCGAAGGCGCGCCGCAAATCCTGATTCCCGGGGAACATCGACAGAAACGATGCTCCGACCTCTTTCATCATCATCCCCGACTGGCCCCCGCCCTCGACCACGAAAGCGGCCCGCCACGGGATACGATCGCCACCGAGCCAGGACGCGAGCTCGACGAAGGGACGCGGATCCTCCGGCCCCATCGCGAGATCGACACCCGTATATTCGTTCTCGCCGATCACCACCTTCTGGCCGCCGTCCGTCACGGCATCGACGTGGAACAGCTGGCTTCGAAGCGAGGGCCACAACAGGCCTTCCTTGCCGGGCTTCGCGACGTCGTCCTCCGGCAACCTCGGCATGATTCTGTCGCCGGGCAGCGTCGCCTTCCAGTCCGACCCCGCCGTCTCACGATACATGGCCTCGCGAATGACCTTCAGCGCCTCGTGCGCCGTGAGCTCGACGGCCGCGATGTCGACGCCTTGCAGCGACGACACCACACGAGACACGAAAGCCGCGTGATGGGCCGCCATGATCTCGCTGCGCAGGAAGAACTTCTGTGCATCACCGATCTCGGGGCACTGCCGCGCGGCGGCCGCCTGCTCCTCCTTGACCTGCTTCTTCTCTTCCTTTGTCAGTACTCCTTTGCGGGTCCAGAGAATGTAATAGGCGACCTCCCACCGCATCAGGTTCGGCCAGAGCCTCATCCGCTCGTCGAGAATATCGTCGAGCTCGATCCCGAGCTCCTTCGCGACCCGACGGCAGGAGGCGATATTCACACGCTCGATCTCCACTGCAGCGAGATCCGGATCCGACGCATACCAGCCGACGATCGCATGGCCTGCCCTCTCGAGCGTTCCCGACAGATCGAGGCGCATCGCTTCGGACAGCCGGCCCACGTCGGCCCGCGTCACCATGCGCCGCATCCCGTCGAGCCGCACGAAGGAGAGATAGTCACCCTGCTTGGTGATCAGGCAATCGCCATGCGCGGTCTCGATGTCGCAAAACGCCGGCAAGGGTTGCTTCATCGCGAGAGACAGGCTCGCCAGAGCATGTGCGATCGCCGACAACATGATCCCCCTCCTGCTACACGGAAACCAATAGGCCACGCTCCTCGCGATTGCGTCTCCCGCGGTTCTTGCGCTTCGACGACGGCGGAACGAAACCCGGCACGCACCGAAGCGCGAGAGCCTCGTCCGACGGTTTCGTATGCGCTTCCCTCCGTCCCGGCGGGACGAGAAACATCGGCAAGGTCTCCCACCTCGGCAGGGGCGGACGCCAGCGACCGTCCTCCCGCACCCACACGAACCAGGCATACATGGTCGCCGTGCCGCAGCGCGGATCCCATCCACCCTCGCACATCCCCACGCGCTCGGAGAACGGCGCCACGAGCGTCGGAGGATAGGCCTCGTAGATCTCGCGATAGCGGCTCCTGCCCTCGAGCCATTGCATGCGTTGAAGAAAGGCCACGCCTTCCCGCGCGAGCCTCAGCGCCCGATGCAGGAAGGCCACGGACAGCTTGAACGGCGGATTCGTGACGATCCAATCCGCTTGGCACACCTGCCAATTCGGTTCGAGGAAATCCGCGACCACGATCTCGGGCAGCGCCACGGCGCACGGATAGCGGTAGATATCGGACGCGAAGACGGTGCCTACATATTCGCCGATCACGTCGCTCATGTGCCCGAGCCCGGCCGCGGGCTCCGCCACCACGGCGTCCGGCCCGATGGTCCGACCGAGCGCTCCGGCCAGAACCTCCTCGAACAAGCTCCGCGTCGCCCAGGGCGGCGCCGGAAAGAGCTCGTGCTTCTGCCAAGGTGCGGGGTTCTCGAGCCGCGGTCGCCGCATCGCGCGAACCGCGCTATGGCCTTTCGGGGGTCCCGACGCGGCTTCGTCCTGATCGAGCAAAAGCTCGAGCATCCTGCCCCCTCCCAGCCGTTACCGAGCGCTGTCGATCTCGATCATCCCGCGTAGGAGATCGGGGTAGATGTCGCGCCCGCCGCGGAAATATCGTCCGAGCGGCAAGAGCCTCAGCCCGCCCGTGTCCTGTGCCCCTCCGGCTCGCCTCGAGAGCAGCAGGGCCGCACCGAGCTCGCGCGGAGACATCGTGCCGAAGCGATGGCGAGCCGTTCCGGCGAGGCTTTCGAGAACCTTGAAGGCCGCATAAGACGCTCGAAGTTCACGCTCGATCTCCAGCCAAGGCAGTTCTCCGATCGGAAGCGGCTTCCCTCGCCGGACAAAAGCCAGATGAACCTCACGAGCGATCGCATTGATCACGGCCTGGGAGAGCCCCGGCGCATGGATCAAGCGCGCCTCCTCCTCGATCCGCGGCCGATCGAGATGTTGCGACAGATGGCAGAGCACGCAGGACGAGACGACATTACCGGGCTGGTCGTCGTTATGATCCCCGCTCGCATGAAAAGGCTCCTGCCAGCCTGGAGCGTCGAGCCCACAAAACCGGCAAGAGCTTCCCACCACGCCCTCGGCATCGCGCTCGCCGTGCGCCTCGGAGACCCTGCCCCAGGACGACGGATGAACGCTCAACGCCGAAGCCACCCGTGCGACCCGCTCACTGGAAGTTGACGACCCCGGACTGGCTCGTAATCGTGGCCGCGCCGCCCGAAGCGGTCTGCGCCGCCTTGTTGATCCAGACGCCTCCGGTCACGAAAAGGCCGGCCAGGACCAGGCCAGCGAGCCCCATGCCGACATTGCCGCTTTCCCGGTTCTCGGGCTGCCGCGACTTCCACAGCGCCCAAGCACCGCCGAGGAAGCAGACGAGCGCTCCCACATACATGGCCGTCGACGCGGCGAAGCCGCCCGCGGTCGAGAATTCCTGAGCGGTCGCCTGGATCTGCTGGCCGATCGACTGAGCAGCAGCCGGACCCGTCAGAGCCACAGCGAGCCCGAGCGACGCGACTGCGAGACCCGACTTCACGAAGCTCGCTTCGATGATGTTTTTCGTTTGAACGCGCATGTTGCTTTCCCCTGATCGCGCCGAGGTCCCGAGCCTCGACGCCCACCACTGATGAGGGACATCCCTCGATTGCGACCATCCACCCGAGCGACGCGAATGCAGAGCATCAAACCGCGAAAATTCCGACGATCCATCGCGCAATCGACAAAATGTTGATGAGCATCACCCCGAACACGAATTGCACACCGCAACTTCCTTGCGAACGCCGGCTGCGTCCGTTGATCACCGAGCGCCAGCTCGCCACCGCGAAGAAAGCCGCCATGGCTCCGAACGCCTGGAAGAAGGTTTGGAACAGCTCCACCACATTCAAGATCGTATCGGCGGGAGTCCCCCCGAGCGGATTGCCCGGCGGGTCCGGCGGCGTGTAGGAGGTCAAGGCCCCGATCGACACAATGATCCCCGACCCGCCGCTCACATTGGCCATCGTCAAGACGCGATCGAACGAGGCGAAAGCCCCACAGAGCACGAGCGACACGATCGGGATCCAGGGCCGGCCCCGGAACGGATTGTCCGGACGAGCCTGCAGCCAGAAGCCCCAGGCCGCGAAGAGGAACGCTCCGAGCGCGGCGAGATAGCAGAAGGTTGGCAAGAGCGCGGCGAGCACATGGCCGATCTCGGAAGCGAACCTGACGAGCCCTTCCATGACGACCTCCCCCGCCTATTCGATCGTGCCTTTTTCCGTCTGGACGACCCACACCGTCCCACGTTGCACGATCTTCGTGACCCGCCCGTAGCCCGCGACCTTGTCACCCAAGGCGACCTCGACCTGCGCGCCGACATCGCCGCTGCGATCGATCTCGGCGAGCATCGCGAGATTGGGGGACGCGGCCTGAACCCGATACCGGCGCTGACCTGCGGTCTCCCGCGACGGACCTCCCTCTATGGCTCTCGCCTTGATGATCCGAGCGTCGGCTCCTCCCTCGATCGGCCCATCGGCCCGTGTGGGGTCCTGCCTCGGACCAGCGACAGGAACCGAAGGCGAGCCGGCCGCATCCGAGGGCTTCCCCGCAAGACGCGCTTCCGCCACAGCGGACTTCGCCTCGAGAAACGCGACCCTGTTGTCGAGATCGCCGAGCCGGCCTTCCGCCACGCTGCGCAGTCGCTCGTGATCGACCTTCAGAGCCGCGAGTTCCTCACGCGCCTCCGCGAGAAGAGCCCCGAGCTGCGTCACGAGGCCCAAGGCCTCCTTCGCCGCCTTGTCCTGCCGATCTCCGCTTCTCTCTTGTCCGATCGCCGGAGGCTTCTCCTCCCGTATCCCGCCGTTCCGACCCCTGTCCTCAGGGCGCACGACGGCGACCCGAAAGCCCGGCGGATCCCCTTCCGCACCGGCCTCTTTCGGGGCTTTCTCGCTATGCGTCGTCGCGAGAGCCGCGGCGGATTGGACCTCATCGTCCCGGCCTCGCCCGTTGCGAGCCTCGCCGCGTCCCGAGGCACCCTCGCTCGCCGCATGGCCTCCTTCCGGCTTCGCGCTCGATATGCCGCTCGGCGTCCCTTTCTCGGCGCTCGCGGTCGGCCGCTCGCCACCTGGATCCGAGAGACCCGGCTCCAGCACCACTTGCTTCGGTTCGATCCTCTCGGACGCCCCGGCGACCCGGGCCCCGTCCACGTTTCTCGAACTGTCCCCGAAGGAAAGCACCTCGTCGCGCAGCGCGTCCGCTGCCTTCTTCTCGGGCAAGGGCTTCACGACGGGGCCCTGCGGGTCGGGAAGCGCCACGGTCGCGAGCTTCGCCGACGGCGCCATCAAGCCCGGCTCGGCGGCCGCCATCGCCAGGGACGATCGATTCCCGGCCTTTTGCAGCGCCGCGCTCGGCGCCGACCCACTGCCGCCCAGCAGAACCGAAAGCGAGAGGATCGAAACGCCGCCCAAAGCAGCGGCACCAATCGCAACGGCCGCCGGATTGCGCGACAGTCTCTGCAACCCACCGCGAAGCCCCTGCAGCTCGGCCGCTTTCGCCGCCGACCCGCCGAGGCGCACGTCTTCGGCGGGCAGCCGCAGCACAGTCGTGTCTTCATCCGCTTCGACGGCGAATGAATCGGTCGCGTCTTCCCGGACCGTCTCGTCCGGACCTTCGAGTCCGCCTGCCGGTCGATCGGACGCCGCGCCTTCGCTCGCTGCTCCGACCTCGAACCTTTTCAGGAACGCCCGGCACACCTCTCTCAGCCCCGGACGACGAACCCCCGACGACGAGGTCTCCTCGGACCCGTCACCGGGGGCTCCGTTGTAGGCGCCCTCCTCCCCGGACGCCCTCTCCCCGCCCACACACGCCGATTCCGCAATTTCGCCTTCGGCCTCCGGCGCGGCTTGCTTCGCCGCCGTCGATTCCCCGGTTACATCGTGTCTGTCTTTCACGATCTCGGTGACACCACACTCCTGCCCGTCCACGCTCATGACGCTCTCCTCGCTCCCCACATGGGCCGAAGGTGCCACCCTGTTGCGCGAACGCCGCCCCCTATCTCGCTCCCTTCGCCGGGAGGGTCACGTTTTGCAGGAACATCACTCCGACAGTGACATTGGCGGCCAAATAGATGGTCGGAATCTTCGGTGTATCCTTGCGAATGACGCTTCCGATCTCGGACGCCGCCGCACCGGCAGCCACAGCGCCCGTCTGCTTCAAGTTCAATCCTCGATTGAGCTGCGTGATGGTCCCACCGAAAGGCGTGATCGTCGTCGTCGAGTTCGCCGCGATCACTGCTTCGCCGAGCCCTTCCACGAATGCCGCTGCGCCCGGAAACACGAAGCGCTCGAAATAATGCTGATCCACGCTCGACGCGACGGCCGTTTCCATCGTGTCCGGCGCCACGACGAGACCATTGGCGTCGAGAGACTGTCCACGATGCTCGATCGATGTGACTCGCACGACGATCCTGTCGCGCGTCGCCTTCGTGAAATTGCCGATCATCCGATCTCCCGCGAGCGGGCCCGAATCGGCCTCGAGGATCACCGGCCCGCCTGCATCGGAATTCACGCCGACGATTGTGTGAGCGAAAATCCCACGCCCCGCAGGCACCAGAACTTTCCCGGAAGCGCGAACCTCTTCCCGATCCGCGATGGTCCTCGCCTCGATCGGCCTGTCCGCGATCGTCTGCCGTGCCGGATCCGGCTTCCCCAATGTGGGATCGTTTCCGGGACTGTCCTTTCCGGGAACGAGAAGAATGTCCGTCCGGGGAGGTCTTCCGTAGCCCTCGAACAGGCTCTCCATCGCTGCCTGCTCCTGCGGCGTCATCACCGCAGGCGGCGGCTCGACCTGCACCGTCGAGGAAATCTTCTCGATCCGCGCCGGCAGCTCGGACCGCAGCGGCTCGGGGCGAAACGGCTTCGGCTCGGGAAGCACCATCGGCGGAGGCGGCACGGGCTTCGTCACGATCCTCGCCTCCCGCCGAGGCGCGACCTCGACGGGCTCGAACTTCAGTGCCGATTCGTCGACGACAGGCCTGTCGACCAAGGGCAAGCTCGCGGGCATCGGCGGCGTATAGGACACGCCCTTCGATTCCGCTTCCTTCGCCTTCTCCCGAGACGCCTCGAGCAGGAGCGCGTCCTGAGCCGGATTGCTCTGCGTGCCCCCCGGAAGCAGGTTGATCTGAGGCATCTTCGCGACCCGGGACTCCCGAGGCTCCTCCACCGTGCGCAAGGCAACAGCCACCACGACGGCGATCATCGAGAACCCGACCCCGGCGATGAGGACCAGACGTCCCGGCCCGCTTCCCAGCCGACCGACGATGCTCACCATATCCGACAGAACTTTCGGCACCCGCTCCTCCTAAGGTTCGCTCAACGACGCCGAGACCGTCCGGCCTCGCTCCGACAGGAGCACGACCGGCGTCGCCGGCACCGAATAGACTGTGAGCCCGCCCGCGCCGTTCTCGGATGCCGTCCATTCGGGCGACAACAGCGTCAACCGCGTTCGGAGAAACACCCGGTCACCGAGCTTCCAAGCGCGCAGATCCTCCGGCGACACGCCGCTCACCATCAAAGGCGTCGCCTCCGCCGGCGGCACGCCATCCAGCATGGCCGTCAGGAACGCCGTGCCCGTCTCGGGCGCCCGCGACCGCGTCACGATCTGCACCTTCGCCTTCGGCCCGCGCTCCGCGACATGTACGGACAAGTCGGCATCGAACTTGCCGCCTCCCGCCACCAGGAGAAACGAAATCGGCTTCGGTGCCCCCGCCAGGGTCACGAGCAGACCACCCCTCGGCGTCAGCGACGCCGGAGCGATCTCGAGCACATTCGATCCCTTGACCGGCGTGCAGACATAGAAGCCCACCGCCGCGACCGCAGGCCCTCCTGATCGCTGGTCCGAGCTGCAATTGGCCCCACCCGCGACGCCCGCCGGATTCGAGTTCGTATCCCACGCAATCGGCCAAGGCTCGCCCGTCGTGTCGAAGAACGACAGAGCCGTCGGATAGCCCTTCACCGTCTGAACGATGTTGGTCGGCTGGCCCGGCGTGAACGACACATTGATCCGACGGCTCACCGGCACCGCGAGCTCGGTCGCCGCTTCTTCCTGGGCGCGCTTGCTCTCCCCGTATTTGCGGCCGAGCTCCCGGATCATATCGGGCGTCAGGGGAATCGCATTCTCGCCGCTCCCCTGCCCCGATCTCGTCAATCCGCCTTGCTGCGCCTGACACGCGATCGTCGCCGCCAACAGCGCGACGACGCCGATGCATGATCTTCTCGACACGAACCCCTCCTCTCACCGTGCAGTCGCGACGAGCTGCTCGATCACGAGACCATCGACACGATCCTCGGCATTCGTCCTCAATACGAGAGCCGTCATCACGAGATTCTGTGTGCTCTGCTGCTGAGAGTTCTGGCAGGTTTGCAGGATCGGCACCTGGATCCTGTAGGCGAGCGCACCATTGACGACCTTCGCCTCGGCGATCACCGCAGCCCGCTGCGCCTGCGCGAAGCACAGCAACATGCCCTTCTTCATGGCCTCGTAGTTGCCGCCCTGGATGTAGCTCGTCGCGAACGAGTTCCATCCGTTCTGCGTAAACTTCCGGCTCGCGGTGTTCAGCTGCTCGGGATAGTCGTGGTAGTTCACGTTGTAGGCAGCGAGGATCGCCCGCACAGTCCAGTCGAGAAGCTGCTGATCGTCCACGATCGGGCTCGTGAGCGGCGTTGCCGGACGAGGCGGGTTCTTTCCGTCGATATAGAAGTATCGCGGCGTCGGCGGGTTCATCCATATGTAGACGTCATGGATCAAGAAGGCGACGATAATCACAGTCATCCCGAGCACCAGAGCGATGCTCTTGTTGACGAGGCTCGCCTGAAAATCGGGGTCGGAAAGCTTGCGCATGATTGCGGCTCGATCGTTCTGCATGAACCGATCGTGCCGAAGGAAAACGCGAATGCCTAACGCCTGGCATTCGCAACGGAACGCGATCGACTAAAAAACCGTCCCCGACACAACAATCTGGCAGGGATTCCGACGTCAACCACGGGGTCCGGCGCATCCCAGGGACCGTCCGACGCCGATACGAGCGGCACCGATAGGTGCCGCCTCACCGAGCACACCTACGATCAATCGAAAAGAAAGTCGACTCACCTACGACCCACCAACCGAACCCAGATATGCCACTGCCTCGGCAATCGTCTGCTCGAGCAAACACAAGTGTCGCGCATGTTGCCTTTGTTTCCACTGCCCCAGTTCGAGCACATCCTGACCCTCCCTGGGCTCGTCATCTTCGTCGTCATGTGCGGGTCGCGGCAAAATTTTCGTGACCCCGTCAAGTCCATCCTCGACTGCGGCAGACTTCTGCACACCGTCTCGTGCTCGCTTTTCTTCCGCCCGTCTTTTCCGATGATATTCTGGACATCTGTGGACCTCCTTCCGGTCTCGCTTCGACACGAAAAACAGGCACCTGTAGTCCTTGTCGACGCGCGCCACTGCTCCTGACGTCCCTAATCGATCCAACGCGATCGCCACGTCGAAGACCTCGACTTGGCGCCATCCTCGACGCACATCGCCAAATCCCAGTCGCGACAATCTGTCTGACACGGCCTTGGCTGTGATACCCATGTCGTGTGCAATACCGAAGCGAGATTGGCCCCCGAAAGCTCGCAACGCGAGTTCGTAGACTTCGGTTTCCGGCATTTCCGACCGGCTCCAGTCAGGAGGACCCACGCAACCGAACCGCGGCCGACAGACTTTTTTTAGAGCATCGATCGCCGCGAGCAGTTCGGGAGATGCGGTTCCGAGCCGCACCGACCCCGGGCCCTCTCCCGACCCTTGTCCGACCACACCGGGATTGACAGCCGCGACGCTGTCACCTCGACGCTCGACGGCCACAGCGGCCAGATCGCGATCGGAATCGATACACTCCAGCGACGGAGGGGCAATCGCGCTCCTTTCGTGCCGCGCCCGACACTCGCGATCCGTCTTGGACGCTTCCGATCGCCGCGCGTTGCGACGTTTCGTCGGCACGATCTCCTCGGTGCGTGCAACCTCGACGCCCGCCCCGATACAGACGTCGGTCGCGCCCAAGAGATCACGATCGACAAGACTCTTGCGGTCCCGCGCGGGAAGCCCGAGCCGCCGCTTCTTATAGTAGATGCCGGATTTCGAGCGACCGAGCGCCTCGGCAATCCGCCCCACACGGATCCCCTTGCCCCACCAGTCTATGAGCTGACGAACCTCCGCTGCCGTCCAGCCGCGACGAGGCTCGGGCCTCCGGAGAGGAACACCCTGCGGCGGCGGGAGGTGGAGGCGGCGGACCCAAGCGTCGAGCTCGGGCGCGCTCACCGTCAGGTAGAGGCAGATCGCCTGGATGCCGAGCCCGGCCCGGATCATCCCCGAGAGAACAAGATCGAGCCAGGATTTCGTGTTCGCGCCCGTACCGCCGACACTGTCGACGGTGAGGGGAGCGATGATCTCCCACTCGGTCCCCGAGACATCCAACGACATAGGATCGGCTCCGGTACATCACCGGAGCCGCACCGTGATGGATTATTATAGTCGTGTCAAGCCTACTATAACAAGTCACGCGTTTGTCACGGAACATCAGAGGCTGCGCCACGCTCCTTGTAAACCGCCTCCAGAAAGCGTCGAACCTCCGAGGAGAGACCCCTCATTTCGTCGAGAATCTGCGCTTCTTGTTCGATGCGCCCCTCGAGCTTGTCCGACACCCTCTCGAGACTGCCCACCAAATGTCCCAATGTCTCACGTGACGGCGCCAATTCCGCGTCGCCGAAAGTCAGCATGCGGACCATCGTCACATCCAACACCTCGCACAAGCGTCTGAAAACGCTGAGCGTCATATTCTGACCTCCTGTCTCGACGAGCCAGATATACGCGGGGCTCACGCCTGCCCGCGCCGCCAACTGCCTCTGAGACAATTTTTTCGCGTCCCGCAGAGCTTTGAATCTCTCGCCCAGCGCTACGTAGAAGGGGTCGTAGTCCGCCTTGTCTTCCGGCGTTTTTTCAGGCTTCTTCACCCCTCGAGCCATTCCGTCCCCCGTCCCCTGACCACCCTGACACCATTGTGTATTTTCGATGCTGGCATACTAAAATATGGCAGCTTTTTGTGATGCCATTGTTCTGCCTCAATTCGAATTGCACCCACTGCGATGGTTTTGCCACAGCTGTCGGCAATTCGCTTCCAGCCGCGATCCACTTCGTATTCGCGCACTTCGGGTGATCCTTCTGTCCGAGGAGGGTCCCATGCACATGACACCCACGCTTGCACTCACGCTCCTGCTCGCAACCGTCGCGAGCGCCCATGCAGAATTCGTCATGCTCACTCCGGAAGGCGAGCAGCCGAAAGCGGAATTACCCGCGGTAGTCGAGACCCCCGCCACAAAAGCAGCCCCAAAAACCGCCAAGCCCGCGCGCGCCAGAACAAAGACCGCGCGAGCGATCGCCCGCGGCTTCGGCCGAACGGTGCCGCTCTCTTTCGCGGTCCGACAGATCGTGCCTCCCTCGATCCAGGTTCGATACGGAAAGCCGGAAGACGCCGACGAGTTCGTCGATTGGCAGGGCGGCAAGGCATGGAAGCTCGTCTTGCAAGAGGCGGTGAGGCCGCTCGGCCTCGAGGTCACCTTGCGTGGTTCGACCGCCTTCATCTCGAAATGACGCGGCATTCGCGGGAGCCTCGGTCAAGATCCTCCGCAACCTTCGGAGGTATCCATGGAGCCCATCCTCGCCTCTTCCCCGAGCCGGTCCGCGCGTGTGCCGACGCCTCGCGGCCCGGATACCGGCCCATTCGAGCCGGCGAGCACGAACCCCGAGATCATGGCAACCCTCGTCGGTCTCGCCGCGGCCCTCGACCAGCCCCGTGCCGATGAAGCGGACGCGCTCTCGAACGTGCTCCGCACAGGCACGGCGGCTGAAATCGTCGCCGCCATCACGCACGACCTCGGGCCGGATCACGCAGAGACCCTCGTCGATTGGCTGAGCGAGCCGGACCAGCCGGAGCGCCGCGCAATCCTCGACTCGCTCTTGCTTGGAACCACAGTTGCGTCGATCCGCGCCCGCATCACCGCTCTCAACCGCAGGATCCTCGCTCGCAACCTCTTCGACACTGCACGGGTCGCCTCGCTCCTACAGGCCTGCCAACCGAAGCTGGAGTCTCTCTCGTGAAACCGTCCTACACGCTCGCTGCCGTCGTCGCCCTGACGACGAGCATCACGCCGGTCGCTGCCCAGCAACAGGGCAGCACCGGCTGCACCACGCTCACCCAGGCCGCGGCCAATGCCATCACGACGCGGATCGCCGCCGACGATCGCGACATCAAGCCGCCTCAGCTCCTCCGAGAGCT
The DNA here is from genome assembly GCA_024304885.1 of Beijerinckiaceae bacterium. Lineage (GTDB taxonomy): Bacteria > Pseudomonadota > Alphaproteobacteria > Rhizobiales > Beijerinckiaceae > Methylocapsa. Next base: position 58,148 of record JALJOM010000006.1, on the reverse strand, counting down.
GACCTGCCTCGACGATTTTTTCAAGGGCGTCGGCCTCGACGTGGTCGTCAACCTCCTCGACCCGAATACCTTGTTCCAGTCGATCCAAGGCCGATTGTGCAATCTCGTCAGAGACAAATGGAACAGCCTCATCGGCAATGTCCAATGCGGCTTGACCGTCAGCGGCTTCGACCTCGGATTTTTCGGCAGCATTGGCGGCAACATCAACGGCGGGGGCTTCGGCGGCGGTGTCAGGTGTCCCCGGCTCCAATTCGGCGGAGGGGGACCCCCCATCATCTCGATCGGCACCGGCCAGAACAACAACGGCCATCTCTACTTCACCGGCAACGGCCTCCCGCCGACCGGCTACACCTTGCCCGAAAACGGCGGAATCTGGTGAGGCTCATTATGAAATCCACCAAAATCGCTCGCACATCCATCGCTCTCGGAGCGGCCCTCGGGATTGCCGTCCTCGGCACCACGCCCGCTCGCGCCCAAGCGCCCGTCGTCGATTGGGCTGCGATCGCCATCCAGCAAGCCCTGCGAGGTCTGCAAGACCAGGCCAACGGCATACTGAACACGATCACTGGCCAGCTCGGTCTCGATGGCCCGCTCGCCCAATTGCTCGGCCCCAATACCTACGGCAACGTCACGCAATTGCTGCGCGACGGCTCCACCCAGGCTGCAAACTACGCGAAAGCCCAGGTGTCGGCGCAGAGAGACCTCGGCGATGCGACCAATCTCGCCATGACCCGCGTCCAGAGAGACTTTCGCAACGCCGAAATTCGGGACGAGCACGCCACGAGCCCGACCGCTTGCGCCGCACTCGACGCTGGGCAGACCATCAGCGTCGGCGCCGGTCAATCCTGGAAGGTCGCCAAGGCGATCCAAACGGTCGCCGACACACGCGGCGAAGCCGGCCCGAACCAACCCGCCCATCTCGGGACGGGTCAAGCCATCCAAGCCATCAACTATCTCCACTTCCAGCGCTATTGCTCGCAAACCGAAGCCGATGCCGGCCTCTGCCAAGCCTCGCAACGCCAGAACGCCGACCAGCGCGCCGACAGCCTGTTCGGCACCGGAACGCTCGATGGCCAGGAAGGAGTCAACGCTGCGAACGACTATATCACGAACCTCATTCAGCCGATCGTCCCCGCCGCTCTGCGCGGCGACCAGCTCACCTCCGTCAATGGTGCCGAGGCCATGGCCATGCGACGCAGGTACAATGCCCGCATGTCGCTCGCCCGCAGCGTGCTCGACGATGCTCTCGCGACACAATCTCCCTCGGTCCCGCTGACGTCCACGCAGAAGCAGCAGCTCGAGAACCTCGGCCTGCCGGTGGTCGACCAGGGCTCTTGGCTCGAAGCCCTCACCCTCGACGTCCATCGCCGGTACAGCGACGTCGATTGGGCCGCGAAGCTCCAAGGCATGCCTCCCGCCTCGGTCCAGCGCGAGATCGCGCTCGAGCTCGCAGCCACCAACTATCTGTTGTTGCAAAACTACCGAATTGCCCTGCGCAACGCCACGGTCAACGCAACATTGCTCGCGGCGAATACCGAGCAGAACTACAAGCCGGCCGTCCAGATGCCGACCCCGACCATCGCCAACAACTGAGCCGTCTCGCGCTACGCCAGACGAGGATCCTCCGACATGTCCGACACCGATCTCGAAGCCGCGGGCGCCGGCGCTCCGGCGTATTCTCCTCCCCCTCGAGCGCGGCAGCGCTCGGAGCAGGACTATATCGATCTCGCCGCCGAAATCGGCTTTGCACGCCCCGACACTCGGCAAGCGAATGAACCCGAAAGGTTCCAGCAATGGGCCGATCGTGTCGAGCAAGGCCTCTCTTATCTGAAACGCGGCGAATTCGAGAAATTCGAGGGGATCAGGCAGGAAGCCAATCTCTATGCCGGCGCCCCCGAGCAGGAGAGGCCCGCACCTATCACTCCGGGCCGCACATTACCCGAGAGAAACGTGCCCGATCATCTCGGTGACATCATCACCCGGCTCGACGAGCTTCGTCCCTACGTGGCCGACGAAAACCCGCAACTCGCCGATAGGATCGAACGGCTCGCGACCGAACGCATTCCTCCCACATCCCCGGACCGTGACGGTTACGAGACCGAGGCCTCTCGTGCCCTCCAGGACACGGAACGCGTGGTCGGTCCGGTCGATAGGGATCCTGCCGCCAGAGCCGAGCTTTCCAGACGTGCCACCTCGGTCCCCGGCCTCGAGAACGAGCGCCTGAAACGGCTGCTCGAGCTCACCCCGGAACTCTCCGACCAGAAGCTCGTCGACCGCATCCGCGCGAGCGCCGACGAGATCGCCAAATCCCCCGAACAGGACAGCGACAAAATTCGTGAGGTCGTGATCGGCCTCGCCTTCGATGCCGCCGTCGCCGAACGGCGACGCCCCGAGCCGTCGGCACAGGAGGCCGACGACCGCCCGACTTCTCCGGAAGCCCTGAAGCTCGTCGAAGAAAGCCTCGGCCTGCGACGCAACGACGACCCTCGACCATCGTCGGCGCGCGACGAAGGCCCTGAGGCAGATACAGCGGCTACAGGAGAGCGTGGCGCCGACCACCCCGAGACAGGCGAGAACCCGAACGCCCGAAACACCACGGATCGAGATTCTCGTGTCATCGCCCGACGCCAGCTTGCGGCGTTCGGTCCCGAGGCGGTGCCAACCGAAGACCGCGAGGAGCCCGGACAAGTCGACGGCAACCCGAAGCGGGCATCGGACTCCCGGGTCGACGCCGACCGCCAGCTCGCCGCCTTCGACCCGGAGCCGCGGCCGAATACGGGCCGCGAGCCCGGAACCGAGAGTTCCCCAGCCTCTCGCCCCGACGAAGGACGGACTCGCGATCGCAATCACGAGGCCGCGCCGCCGAGGACAACGACCACGGGCGCGCCACCTTCGGCCAGGGACATCGAAGCCCCCATCGGAGCACCGAAGTCGGACGCGAGCGCCGCCCCGCCACCCCGTCCCTCCGATAGCCCAGGCCGTGTATATCGGCAGGCTTCGGCGAAAGAGGCAGAGAACAGGAAGAACCCCGAGGAAAAACAAGAAGACCGAAGAGGCCAACTCGTCCAAAGGACTGGCGCTGCCGCCTTCATCGATTTCATCGCCCAACGCACGGCCGAGCGAAAGAAAGCCAGACAAGCGGGGGAGGACAAGCCGAGAGAAGATTACGCCGTGGAGACTGGGCCGGCGATGCCGGCCTTTATGAAAGAACGCGTGGAACAACGCACAGCCAAAGACAACGAAAAGAAAATACCCACAGATCTCGCCAAGGCCGAAAGAGCCGGCGAGGAGGCCCTGAAGGCCCTCGAGGCTCTCGAGAGCGGCGACGCAAGACGCGTTCTCGAGCGGATCAAGAACGCCGCCGAGCAGACACAAGGTGGCATCGAGAAGGTCATGGAAGAAATGCAGGCAGGAGGCCGGTACGAGAGCCTCGGAAAAGACTTTCAAAGAACCATCAAGAAGACCGAAGGCCTCGAAGCCCGCTTCCGAGAAGCCGAGTCCGCTCTCGCGCACTACGGACGCCAGCGTGCCCATGTCGCGGGCCTCGCTGGCGCCCATCACAACACTCAGGCCATCGCCGACAAGTTCGAGACGCTCGACCGCAAGATCGGCGAGAAGTCCTGGGTGATCCCCAGTGCGGACGGCAAGAGCAAGATGTTCGACAAGCTCGCCGAAAGCGCTCGCAACCTATTCGACAAGCTCGGCAACACACTGCGTGCCGGATTCGGCGAACGTCCCGGCGCCTCCGCTGCGGCGCGTCCCTCGCCAAGCTTCTGAACGCAATCGTATTCGCGCCCTCTGCTCCTAACCTCGCGGGACCGAACATCACGCGAGGATCCCATGTCGCTCCCGCTCCGCCTCTTCGCCGCGCTCCTCGTCCTCACGATCGCGATACCGGCGGTCGCTCAACCCTACAACGTCACCTGGGACGCCTTGAATCCTGGCGACGATTGGTCGGCCCAGATGATTCGAAGCGTCTTCCCGATCGACGGCAACCCGCCGACGAACACCGGAAACGCCGCAACCGTCATCGGCCAGATCATCGGACAGCTGACGGGCTTTGTCTCGGCGATCGCCATGGCCTTCCTCAGCTATATCACCATCATCAATATTCACCGGGTCGCCGAAAGCGGACGCCTCCTCACCAATGCCATGACCACCCTGTTCGTCGTCCGGGTCGGATTCGCCGCGATCATGATGTTCCCTATGGGCACAGGCTTCTCGGCCGGCCAAGCCGGCGTCGTTCAGGCCTCGATGTGGGGCATAGGCATGGCCAAGACCCTCTATGCCTCGGCCATCCGGGCTATCGGTCCCGACGCCATGGTCCTCGCCGAGCCCATGATCCCGTCGACCAAAAGCATCGTCTACGGCTTGATCCAGAACGAGTTCTGCCGCGCGCTCGTAAATGCCGCCGCGAACCAGCAAATCGTACCCGTGCCGACACCGGTCCAGACCGCGAGCACGCCCGGCATTTGGCATCCCACCGGCGGCAAGGTGTCCTGGTCCTACGGCCTCTCGACAGGCAACGAGACCGTCTCGCCGACCTGCGGCTCCGTCACGGTCCAAGCACCGAGCCCGGGCGATACCCGGATCGCCGGCGTCAATGTCGACATGACCGCCGATCAGCGCGCCATCCTCGAGGAGATCGTCGCGACCCAGATCAGGCCCGGGGTCGAGCAGATCGCCAATCAATATTGGGCCACCAAGAAGACGGACACACTCTCGCCTCTCCTCGGCATATTCCAAGCCGCCACCGATACCTACACCGAGCGCCTCACCGCGAAAGCGACTGACCTCACCAGCCAGCTCCGCAATGCACTGCAAAACTCCGAGGACGCGCGCGCCGGCAATGTCGGCCTCATCGAGAACCAGGTCCGCCTCGAGACGCTCGGATGGACCGCGGCAGGCTCCTATTACCTCGAGCTCGCCCGGCTCAACGGCCAGACACTCTCACTCGCTGCGGCCACGCCCGTCGTCAACGCACCGAGCTTCAACGGGCTCAGTGACGCGATCAAATCGGATATCGCGCCGCTCTTCACGTCGCAGACCGCCTTCTTGAGCAAGCTGCGCACCCATGTCGCGACGGCAGACGGCCGTGCCCCTCCCGGCGGTAACTCACAGCTCTTCACAGGAGAAATTCCCGGAAGCGACGGCGCCTCCACGCTCGAGCAAGTCCTCCAGGCAATCAATCTCACCCAGCCGATTCTCGATTACATTGTCCAGCTGATTGCTCCTACAGGCACCAATTGGACCGATCCTTTCGGCGCCCTCGTCCAGCTGGGCCACCAGCTGATCAATATAGCTGCTGTGGCGCTCGGCATCGCCGGTCTCCTCTCGAGCCTCCCCGGCGCCGCAGGCACGGTCGCCTGGAACGTCCTCACCCTCAACTGGGGCGCCGCCGCGGCCGCCGGCGGCATTCACCTCCTGATGCAGTTTTTCGGCGTCCCCCTCATGCTCCTGCTCTGCGCCCTCCTGATCCCTGGCCTAACGATTGCCTTCATCCTGCCTATGATCCCCTGGGTGATGTGGATCGCCGGCGTTGCCGGCTATCTCATCCTCGTATGCGAAGCGGTGATCGCCGTGCCCCTCTGGATGCTCGCTCACCTGACCTTCGAAGGCGCCGGCCTCCACGGCCGCGCGACGGCGGGTTATGCACTGATCTTCAACGTGCTCTTCCGGCCTGTCCTGATGCTCATCGGCCTCTTTATCGGCTATTTCATCTTCACCGCGGTCTCCTGGCTTATCCGCATGAGCTTCGGTATCGCCGCGGGTTTCGTGCTCGGCAACGGATGGCTCGTGTCCAACTGGCTCGGCCTTTGTGTGCTCCTCTCGATCTTCGTCATGACCCATGTGGTCGCAGCGCTCATGAGCTTCCGCATGATCGCCCTCCTGCCCCATCACCTGCCTCGGCTCATCGGCTTCGGCCCCGCAAACCGCGTCGACATCGATCACTTCTCGCGCGAGGCGGCTTGGATCGGTGTTGGCGGGGCCCTACAGGAACTCAACAAGGGTCTTCAACCCCCGTCGCTCCCCAGAGCAACTTCCCCCCGCCTACCAGGCAACAACACTCGACTGCTCACTGGTCCGTCCGATAGTGGATCGCCGTCGTCGGGCGGAGGCGGAGGTCGCGGAGCGGCTGCCAATATGGACTCTACCCTTCGTGCCAGTACAGACACCTCCCGACGACACCACCACGACGAATAAGGAAAAGCTACACCCATGTACGATGATGACGATGATGACGGAGGCGGCAGCGGGCTCGGCGGCGCCGTCTGGTACCAGCTCGGCCGATGGGCCGAGCAAAACTCCCAACAACGGCAAAATCTCGCCGATCACGTTCGATCTTTCTTTAATCCGACTGTTCAACGACCCGAGGGACGCATCTATATCGACGACTACAACAATCTAATGGCATGGTATAGGCGTGCCCTCAAGCTGGAGAAGCAGGTCGAGGAATTGCAGGCTAGGATTCGACAGGATCGAGACGCCGCTGCATCCATGACTGAACTATTCCTTGTCGAGAAAGATTTACGCAAGCTAGCCGAACAAGGCCTCGCCGGTGCAGATGAATATGTCGAACTGTCCGAGCTTCAAAGTGCTGCCGAGGACGAATTCATGCAGACCGGCAAATTCGACGCCGACGCTCATCGACATCGGACAATTGACGTCGCCTCACGCCTGAGATCCAAGATTAGAGACTAACGGCAGCATTCGCACAACCTTGATCCAGGATGGCGCTATCACAGGAGCCCGTCATGGACCACACGCACCTCGTCTTCCTTCTCTCGCTCTCCGCCCCTCTCGCAGCCTGCTCCTCCGGCAATGTCCGAGCCCCGGATACCTATGCGCGAGTATCACCCCCGGCCGTAGCCAACGCCTATTACGATCCCTTTCCAGCCTATGACACCGCCAACGCCACTTGGCAGCCCCCGGTCTTTGACCGAGCCGGTACGATCGTGAAGCCGACCGACCCCTCGACCCAGGCCTCTCGGCCAGCCTACGAGGACGCCCCTTGGGCTACGGGGGCCTCCGGAGGAAACGAGATCGTCCCGCGCGGAACTTTCTGAGCTCGCGGCCGAGAGGGCTCCTGAGCACTCAGCTTCCTCGGACGATCCGATCATCAAGACCCTTCGAACGCCGGATGCCGAACCAAATCCCCGCGCCTTACTCCTATCCGCGCTGCTGTCCCGGCATACACCTCGAGCACGGCTTTGGCAGCCACGCTCGAAGAAATTACCTGCTCCGAGAACGGGTCGGCGTGCTCGTGAATGTCGACCACCGTGCCCGTTCTCGACAGGAAGATCATGTCGAGTGGCAGAAGAGTGCTCTTCATCCACATGCGCACCGGGCCGTCCTGGCCGAACACGAAGAGCATCCCGTGGCTGGGCGGCATCGACGTCCGGTACATCAGTCCGCGTGCCTGCATCTCTGGCGACCGCGCGACCTCGACAGAGAACTCGTGCGGCCCCGTCGCGGTCTCGATCGACAAGGGCTCGTCGGCGAGATCGTATCCGCCGAACAGCGCCGTACCCATCGAGACCACGCCGAGCAACACCATCGTGATCGCGAAAAGACGACGAAAAGACGATCGTCGCAGCTTCCGGCAATCGGACGAAGCTTCGATATTTCCTGCACCAGACGGTTGCGTGCGTGCTTCGAACATGGGACTCCACCTTGATGGAGACCCCACGATAGAACCCGAGCGTGCGAACCTCTCCAAAAGAACGAGGGCCGCGACGGTGTCGCGGCCCTTGTCTTCCCCTCGCAGGAACGACACTTCCGCTACGTATCGCCGACCTGCTACAATATTTAGTTCTTCACCGTACCGAAGCCAATCCCACCGTCGGACATGTACGACGGCACACAAGTCTTCGATGGGTCCGCCGATTTCGGGTAGGGCAGCAAAAGATCTACCTTTATCCATCCCTTCTTACCGTCGAGGCGCAGGACCTCCGCAAATCCGTTTTCTACATGTAACGGAGAAGCGACGATCGCCCGCGCCCCGATTGTACCGACTTTCTGCGCCGATGACGACGGTGCTCCATAGATTGCCGGTAGTTTCGACTCATCCCATGTCTCCGCTTCAGTCCCCGTCCATTTGAGTCGCATGCACACGTATCCGTCGATCGGCCGAACCGCCGTCAAAGCATGAGCCGATCCGGCCAAGATCACTCCTAGGGTGACCACACAACCATATCTCTTCATCGATACATCCCCCATATACCCTGGTGCAACTTCGGCCTTTCCGCCTAGAGAAGCACGGTCTGGTATGCGGCGCTGCCGATCTGATTGATGATTCTCGTTCGCCACTCTCCTACAGTGGTCGTCGAGGTGATATTGTTCGCTCGGAACGTTGCTTCCGAGAAGGTGGGCAAAAGCTCACGAAGGTTGTCCGAATCGTCCGCTCTTGCGACATCAGCAGCATACCTTGGCCCGAACTGATAATAGCTTCGCGTGTCGAGGACGGTCGGATTTGCGATATTTGCACGCTGCAGAGCTTCAGCCCCCTGCCTCAGATATTGTGCGGCCGCGATCGATTGCGTCACCGGGTCGTTCTTGCCGGCCAAGCCCGACACGATCTGTCCTCGCAGGGACGGGTTCTCCTGAAGCGCCGCATCGATGGCTTCGAGAAAGGTTCCGTCGCTCATCTGAAACCAGCCACTGATCGTGCCGCTGCCGGGACCGTGCACGTTCTGGCACCCTTCGAGCACGCAGGTCGACCCAAGAGCCGACCCGTAGATGCCCAGCTGCTCGGCGGCAGCGAGCGCCTCTTCGCCCCATTCCTCGCGTAGCAAGCGATTCCGCCCGACACCGCCCAAATCCCCCGACGTCGTTTCGTGGCCGCCACCGCCGTCGCCACCCTCCCCACCGTTGTCCGGTTCCCTGCCGCGCGGAAACTCGAACCCCGGCAGACCCGGCTCCAGATAGGCCGGCACCACCTGGGTCGGGATTCCGCGTTGAAATTGTGGCACCGGCTCGGCGAAGACCGGAGCCGCAACGCCCACCGTGACGAAAAATCCGACAACCAGAGATCGGCCCGGTATCCCTCGGTTGTGACACCCGCAATCCTCGCCAACTGATACCAAGCACCGTTCTGACGACGTTCCAGACATGAGAGCGCTCCTGCGTTGACACGCCTCTCATGTCTCGGACCGCATGCCGCGAACGCGAAATCCGCTCTGATCCTTTCTTCCGCGAGCCCCGAGCCTTGTCGTCGTCGTCAGCGCGGCCAAAAAGCCTCGCGCGTCAGGAGATATTCCTTCGCGCCCGCGAGGCGCCGCGTCCTCAGCTGGAAATTCGCAAGCGCGCACCGGAACGCCGCAGCGAAAAAGAAGATCAGGAACGGCAGGAACTCGAGCGCCTGCACCAAGGAAGTCGCCGACCAGGGGACGGCATAGGCCCGCCATACCCAGCCGAAGAAGCAAAGCCACCCCAAGCCGAAGGCCACATAGGCCGCCCGTGCCGTCGATCTTTGCCTGCGCACCAACGAGGCTTCGAGCTGCGACGCCGACATTCCCTGGAGGAATGCGAGCGCCCGAAGATCGAAGCGTCCCTGAGGGTCGAGCGGGAACTTCCCTTGTTTCCCCTGGCTGCCCTCGCCTCGCAGCCTCAGGAGCGAGCCGATGAACCTCGCGGCTTCGATGACCTCCTCCTTGGGGAACGCCTGGAAAGGCACCGCAGCGGCTGATTTTGTCCCGCGCCAGAACCCTCCCAACCAAGACGGGTTGCGACGCGTATCCGTTTCGTGGCGGTTTCGGTCCTTACTATCGCGCGACACGGGCCACCCCTCCGATCGACTCGGTGATCTCCCGCCAATTGGACGGCAGGCCGTCTACCCGACCTTCTGATCCGTCCGGCTTCCTCCAGACGAACAAGGGAGTCCCGCGCAAGCCTAGCGCTTGCGCGACGGCCATGTTCACCTGAAGCTTGGCTCGCGCATCCGAGGATTGCTCTCCGCTGAAATCCCGCCTCGACCACGCCTCGACCATCTCGGCGCTCGGCCGGCTCAACAGAGCCAAGGCCGCTGCGGTGCTGCTTCCGTTCCCGTCGTCCAGCACGGCGACGGGCACAACGGCGACCTCGACCTGCCCGCTGGCTGCGAGCGGCCTCAATCCTTCGAGCGCTCGCACCGAGTAGCCGCAGAGCGGATCGACGAAGACCCACAATCGCGGTGTACCCGCCTGCCCGAAGGTGCCGAAGCTCGCTTGCTCGAGAAGGTCGAGCCCTTCCTTCCCCTCCCGAAAGCCCCCCGATGCCTGGTCGCCGATGACGAGTGTCGGACGCGCCCCTTCGACCGAGGAGATCTGCTGCTTGGTGAGATTCGTGCCCTTCGCGTCCCACATGACGCCGGCGATCACGCGCTCTCGGTCGGGAGTCTCGTAGACGACCTGAAAGCGCTTGCCGTTTTTCAGAACGAGCCCGCGCAATCCATGAGCTTCGCCGACAAATGTGGCTCGGCTGCCGAGGATAGAAGCGAGCTTCGCAGCGGGGAGATCGGCCTGGATGCCGGCGACGACGGCTTCCCCGTCCGGCGCGACCTGGAAGAGCATGAACTCTTCCCCGTTCCTGGCGAGAACCATGCGCAGCCCATGCGCTTCGCCGAGGTCGTCGATCTTCGCACCCGACCTCGCGATATGCGCGAGCACCGGGATTGCGGTCAGATTCTCGTCCGAAAGCCTCGGACCTTCCGTCTTCGGCTCGTTCCGCACGACTTCGCCGGCGCTATCGGCAACCTCTTGTGCGACTGCCACTCCACCCTCTGAACCAGCGAGGATCGATTGCCCCGGTGGAGGGTCGAGATTGCATTTCGGGAGCGGTGGCAGCTCTGCTGCCACACACCAGCCCGACGACAAACCGATCACAAAGGCAATGGTACCAGATCGCAGCATGGGGGCCTCCCGTTGATGTCCCCCTCATGCTAGCCGTGCCTCACGCGAACGGGATTTTCCTTCCGATCATCCCCCTACTGCCGGCTCGTGCTCCGTAGCTCGCCTGCCAGGAGACTCTCGACATCCTGACACAGCGACCGAAGAAATCGCTCTGTCAAATCCTCACATGGGTGAGAACGCAAGAACTCGTTGATGACATCGACCTTGCAGGCAAGACCTTCGAGCGTTGTTGCTCGGGCACCCGAAATTGTCGCGACGACGCGTCTCCAGCGCTCGCCCAGGGTAGGTTCGCCCTCCGTCTCGCTGTGGTCGCCGACCCCTGCGTCGGAGGCCTCCTCCACGCTGGATAAGACCTTGAAAAAGGCTCTACATTCAGCCAAGAGGATACTATCGTCACATTCCCCCGCCTGCTGCATCTCGTAACCGAGCGCTGCTTCGCATTTCCCGAACGGATCCTTCCCCGACCCGTTGTTTGGACTGCTTGTCATGGTCACGACCTCCTTGCCGCGCGAGTGGGTGTGACCCCGCTCGTGGTTCGACTGTCGACTCGCGCCTGATCGTTCCCGCCCGCGCCCGAGGCTGCGGCACAAATGGTTCGTTCCGACCATCAAATTGGTGTACGGAGCTTCGATGCCAGCTCCACGAGATCGCCCGGCGGCACGCACAGTCGCCGAGACGCAAGCTCCGCGATATTACTCGAGTTCCGAACCGGGTAAAACTGTTTTGCTGACTGTCGTTCTTCGTCAGTCGCTCTCGCGAGTCACTTTGTCGCACTCGCTATGGGGAGCTGTCATTTTCGATTACTTATGCTTCTGTTTTACGAAGCCGTCCGGATCGGGCGCATTCGAAGGTGCTTTCATCGCCAAGCCGCTGAAAGACAAGCGGGCCGGCGAGCTCGAGGATCAATCCTCCGCATGCGACCGCATGTAGGCACTCGAGCACCGCTCTTTGCCCTGGAAGGCTGCCGTCGATCTCGTGGACACCGAAAGGCAGCAACGTCCGCCCACGGTCTGACCCAACCTCGATACGCTCGCCGCGCGGTGTGAGTATCGGCGATGTAGGAGCCGCCGGCGTGACCCGGCACGGCGAAATGCCGGCTCATCACGGACTTTGCAACAGGTCGCTCCGCTGCTATGTTCCTTATTTGTTCGGAGCCGCCGAGACTCGAGCCCGGCGCGGCGAAAGGCGAAGAGGTGACGTCATGTCCGTGCAGTTGCGGATGATCGTCGATTCTCGAGCGGGGTCGGACGGGGATGAGCGCTGCGCATCTGGAAACATTGAACGACAGGCAGCGCGCCGCGGTCGAGCACGGGGTCGGCCTCGCGGAGGAGACCATCGGCGGGCCTCTCTTGATCATCGCGGGCGCCGGTTCCGGAAAGACGAACACCCTTGCCCATCGCGTCGCGCATCTGATCGTCAACAACGCCGATCCGCGCCGTATCCTGCTGATGACCTTCTCGCGCCGGGCCGCCACCGAAATGGCCCGCAGGGTCGAGCGGATCTGCGCCCGGGTTCTCGGCGACAAAGCGGGGATCCTGACCGATGCGCTCGCCTGGACCGGCACGTTCCACGGCATAGGCGCGCGCATCCTGCGCGACTATGCCGGCGAGATCGGCCTCGACCCGCAGTTCACGATCCACGATCGCGAGGACTCGGCCGACCTCGTGAATCTCGTGCGGCATCAGCTCGGCTTCTCCAAGCTCGAAAGCCGGTTTCCGGCGAAGGGGACGTGCCTCTCGATCTATTCACGGGCCGTCAATGCGCAGGCGCCGCTCCAGGACGTGCTGCGGGCGAGCTATCCCTGGGCGGCCGGGTGGGAAGGCCAGCTTCGTGAGCTGTTCGCAGCCTATGTCGAAGCCAAGCAGGCCCAGAACGTTCTCGATTACGACGATCTCCTGCTCTACTGGGCTCGAACCATGAGCGATCCGGCGCTCGCCGACGAGATCGGCGGCCGCTGGGATCATGTGCTGGTGGACGAATATCAGGACACCAACCGGCTGCAGGCGACGATTCTCACGGGATTGAAGCCGGCGGGGCGCGGCCTGACCGTGGTCGGCGACGACGCGCAGGCGATCTACTCCTTTCGTGCCGCGACCGTGCGCAACATTCTCGACTTTCCGAAAGAGTTCTCGCCGGCGGCCGAGGTCGTCACGCTCGACCGGAATTATCGCTCCACCCAGCCGATCCTTGCGGCCGCCAACGGTGTGATCGAGCTCGCGCGCGAGCGCTTCACCAAGAACCTCTGGACGGATCGGGAGTCGGCGGAGCGGCCCAGACTTGTGACGGTGCGCGACGAGGCGGACCAGGCTCGCTTCGTCGCCGGCGAGGTCCTCGAGAACTGTGAGAAGGGTATGCGGCTCATGGAACAGGCCGTTCTCTTCCGAGCGAGCCACCACAGCGGCCCGCTCGAAGTCGAGCTCACACGGCGCAACATTCCCTTCAAGAAATTCGGCGGGCTCAGGTTCCTCGACAGCGCTCACGTGAAGGACGTCCTCGCCGCACTGCGCTTCGCGGAAAACCCGCGCGATCGCGTTGCAGGGTTCCGGCTGATGCATCTCCTACCGGGCATCGGCCCGTCGACGGCGGGACACGTGCTCGACGCCATGGCGGAAAGTCCGGACCCGATGCAGGCGCTGGGGGACCACCCCTGCCCTCCCCGCGCGGCGGCCGACTGGCCGGAATTCGTGGCCGTGTTGCGCGACCTGCGCTCCCGCGCAGCCGGATGGCCGGCCGAGATCGGGCAGGTCCGGGCCTGGTACGAGCCGCATCTCGAGCGCCTCCACGAGGACTTCGAGATGCGCCGCGCCGATCTCCTCCAGCTCGAGGATATTGCCGCCAGCTATTCGTCGCGGGAGCGCTTCCTGACGGAGCTCACGCTCGACCCGCCCGACGCGACGTCCGGCCAAGCCGGCGTCCCGCTGCTCGACGAGGATTACCTAATCCTCTCGACTATCCATTCCGCCAAGGGGCAGGAATGGAAGTCGGTCTTCGTGCTCAATGTGGTCGACGGCTGCATTCCCTCAGATCTCGGCGCCGGCACATCCGACGAGATCGAGGAGGAGCGCCGGCTTCTTTATGTCGCCATGACGCGCGCGAAGGACAGTCTCGGCCTGATCGTTCCCCAGCGCTTCTTCACGCATGGCCAGCCGTCGACCGGCGACCGCCATGTCTACGCGTCGCGAACCCGTTTCATTCCGGCGACGCTCCTCCAGTTCTTCGAGCGTCGATCGTGGCCGCTCGCGGCCGCGGCGGACGGGCCGGAGCAGCAGCGCCGGGTCCGCGTCGATGTCGGGGCGCGGATGCGCGCCATGTGGCGATAGGGATGTCGGACCGGATGTGCAATCTCTACAACGTCACCACGACCCGTGACGCGGTGATGGTGTTCACCAAGGCCGTCAGCGACAAGGCCGGTTGGAACGACCGTCCTTCGACGTCCACCCGAACACCGCTGGCCCCGATCGTGCGGGCCGGCGAAGATGGACAGCGCGAGATCGTGCGCGCCACATGGGGAATGCCGACGCCGCCGGCCTATATCAAAGGAAACTACGACCCCGGCGTCACCAACATCCGAAATGCTGACTCGCCGCACTGGCGGCGCTGGCTGGGCCCGACGAGCCGCTGCGTGGTGCCGTTCACGTCCTTCGCCGAACCAGACCCCGCGAGCAAGGTGACGGGCGGAAAGGTCCCGAACGCGTGGTTTGCCCGGAACCGAGACCGGCCGTTGATGTTTTTCGCGGGGCTCTGGACGCCATGGAAGGGCGTGCGAAAGGTGCGAGACGGCGAGCGCGAGTACGAGCTCTACGGTTTCCTGACGACATCACCGAACGAGATTGTCAAGCCGATCCACTTCAAGGCCATGCCGGCGATCCTGACGACGCCCGATGAGGTGGATCTGTGGCTCACAGGGTCGTGGGACGAGGTCAGGCACCTCCAGCGACCGCTGCCGGGAAACATGCTCGTGATCGTGGAGCCGCCGGCAAAGCCGAAGGAAGACTCGTTCCTGTGATGGACCGCCATTGTCACAAAGCTGAATGCGTTGCCCTTGCGCGGATCCGAGTGCCAGCGGGGTGACCAATGACGACGCGGGTCCAGCCGGCCGATCTTCGAGGGCAGGAATGTGAAGGCGAGCCGCCACATGCCGCGGCCTCGCCACGCAGGATCGTCCACATCGACATGGACGCCTTCTACGCCTCTGTCGAGCAGCGCGACACTCCGGAGCTGCGCGGCAAGCCGGTCGCCGTCGGCGGAGCAGCGGCGCGTGGTGTCGTCGCCGCGGCGAGCTACGAGGCCCGTGCCTACGGCGTCAGGTCCGCAATGCCGTCGGTCACGGCGAAGCGAAAATGTCCCGAGCTGATCTTCGTGGCGCCGCGCTTCGATGTGTACCGGGCGGTCTCGGCACGGATCCGGGAGATTTTCACCGAGCATACCGACCTCGTCGAGCCGCTCTCGCTCGACGAGGCCTATCTCGACGTGACGGAGAACCGCCAGGACATTCCCCTCGCCACGACGATCGCGGAGCTGATCAGGGAGAAGATCAGGGTCGTGACCGGGCTCACCGCTTCGGCCGGCATCTCCTACAACAAGTTCCTCGCCAAGATGGCGTCCGATCAGAACAAGCCGAACGGCCAGTTCGTGATCACGCCGCGCATGGGACCGGACTTCGTCGCGGCTCTGCCTGTAAAGAAATTCCATGGCGTCGGCCCCGCGACGGCGGCGAAGATGCAGCGTCTCGGCATCGAGACCGGCGCCGATCTCCAGGCGAAGCCCCTGTCCTTCCTGCAGCAGCATTTCGGAAAGTCGGGGCTCTGGTACTACCGGATCGCGCGCGGCATCGACGAGCGCCCGGTCGAGCCCGACCGGCCGCGCAAGTCCGTGGGCGCCGAGGACACTTTCGCGGTCGACATCTTCGATCTCGAGGCAGCGCTCGGGGAACTCGAGCCTCTCGTGGCCAAGGTCTGGCGACACTGCGAAGCGCAGCGGCTGCGCGGCCGGACCGTGACGGTCAAAGTCAAGTATGCCGATTTCCAGCAGATCACACGCAGCCGGACCGTAGCAGTGGCTCCGGGGAGCGCGAGCGAGGTCGGAGCGATCTGTGGCGCTCTGCTCGGCCAGGTCTTCCCGACCCGCAAAGGCATCCGCTTGCTCGGCGTGACCCTGTCGTCCTTCGATGAGGGAGCCCCGAACCAGGACGGTCAGCTGCGGCTGCAGCTCTAGGTGAACCGCAAAATCATCTACATCCAATTGCCGTGTTCGATTTTCCGCACCGCCGATTTTCATAACCGGCAGTGGTGCAATGTTGCACACTTGCCCCACGGATTATCGCGATATTCCACTCTCGGCCAAGACCTCGATCGGGGGTGATCGGTCGCTCGATCCCGGCCGTGATGAATTCCTTCCGGCACCCGGAGCACCGAGGTTCTCCTTCGCGAGGCTAAGCGCGATAGGGACCAAGAAACAGATCTCCGAGAGCCTTGCGCATTCGCAGCGTGATCCAGCGCCGCCGGCGATGCTCTTCACGGTCGTGGAGCATATGGCAGCGCTGACAAAGTGCCTTCAGATTTCGCGGCCGGTTGTTGGTTGGATCGTGATCGAGGTGAGCGGCCGCCAGCACCACCTTAGTGATCTTGACGGTTACGTCGTCGGCAGGCAGAGCGAGGCGGGACAAAGCGCGCCCACGCCCGTTGCGCCAGGTCCGGTTCTCCTCGTCCCACCATCGACCGTCGCCCAAGTGCCGGATTTCACGGCCATGCGGCCGGCCGCAGAACTCGCAGCGGCCCTTCGCCCGCTCGAACCGGATAAGTGCCGACAGCTGCGGCCAGTCGATCGGATAAAGCCATCTATAACGTGGCTGGATCGGCATCGAGACTCCTGTTTTCCGCCTTCTTTCACGGCAACGAAGGCGGGCGCGCAGTCCCTCGGAGTCGGTGCGTCGCTCCGGCGGGATACTTTGCATGGCCTGCCCAATTGGAAATCTCGCGTGACAAGCCCAACCGAGCCCTTTTGCTGATTCACACCTGAGGTTGGCCGGCTCCACGGCCCCGCGATTTCGCGCGGCCACAACGTGCGGTCCCAGCTGCTACCCCAACTGCTTAATTTGTTACCCTCCGATTGCATGAGGCCGGGACGATCAGCCGCGGCTATAGGCCATCTGCCGGTCCACGCCGGTGATATTGCGGCGCATTTTAAGGAGCTGCGGACTAACCCCGAAATGCTGGGCCATGGCGCTATCGCTCAGGCCGCGCCGAACGGCCTGCAGCAGAGCCTCGCGCGGCAGCAGCAGCGTGCTGGAGAGGCAGTTGGCTTCCTCTTCGTGGACTGCGTTGTACTCGTTCATCATGAGATGCCCGTCAGGCGTGTGGAATATATGTGCCGGCTCATGTTCGAGGATTATGTGCGAAAGTTCGTGAGCGAGCGAGTTATTCCGGCGCCCGATGTCCGGCGCGCTGTTCAGGATAATCGCGGTGATGCCGTTTGACTGGATCGTGACCGCGTCCCAGCTGTCTGGATCGGTCACAGTCAGGTGAAAAAGAACGTCGTTCTTGATTCCAGGAATTTCCTCAGGCGCCCACACGACGATGCGCAGATGCCGCGCCAGCGCCAGCGGGTCGAGAGGCGAAGCACGACTAAGCGCAAGATCGCGCCGGTAACTCGCCGCGGCGTTCTCGCACCAAGTCTTGAAGCCACGCCGCAGGTTGGACACCTTTAGTCCTCTTCCATCCGAATGCCTGCCATCGCCACCTGGGCGGTTAAAATCATCTGGGCGAGTTTCTGAGCCGTCTTAGCGCTGACGGTCGGCTTCTTCCTAAAATGGACGCGGGCGACGGACGTGGGCGCGTCGCTCACCCCCGTGACGTCCTCGACTTTTATCCCCAGCCATCGACAGATACGGCGGTAGTTGGCAAGGTCCGGCATGAAGCCACGCTCCACCCGCGACAGCGTCGCGTGACTGATTCCTATTTCCTTTGCTGCTGCGCGAATGCCCTGCTCGCCGCGTTTTTCCCTTACGCGCAGGCCGAGATTCTCCAGCGTTACCATGTCATTAGCTCCCTCCGTGGATTACATTTAAGACAGTGGTTGACATGTAAGCCGAACGATTCCATGCTGTCTTACATGTGATCCACGATCGCATACCGCGAGTCGTCGGTCAACGAACTCAGTGAGGAGCAATGACTCATGTCGGTTCAGGAAAATACGCTGAATGATATGGCCGCGGCGCGCGACCAAAAGTGGCCGGTCGAGATCGCCGGCCCTGACCTTGTTTTCGTCCGTCACGTCCTCCGCGATCCGGTCCCCTCCGGCCGCCAGATCATCGCGGCCGCTGGTCACCGCGACTCTACCGGCTACATCGTCCTGCAGTGGCTTCCTGACGGAGCCTTGGAAGAGCTTCGTCTCGAAGAGCTGACCGATATCGCGGCGCGCGGCATCGAGAAATTCATCGTTGCAGAGAGCGACCGTAGCTTCCGAATCGAAGTCGAGGGCCTGCGCCTCGAATGGCCGTGCGCACTGATTTCGGGCGCGACGGTGAAGGTGCTTGCGGGACGTCCGGGTGAGGACCTGGTCGTGGTGCTCAGGCGCGACGAGCATCCCGACCGCGAGCTTGACGACGACGACATCGTCGACCTCGGCTGCAAGGGGGTCGAAATCTTCAAGCTCCGCCCTCGCGCTCTTGAGATCGAGATCTATGTGAACGAGAAGCCGGTGACTATTCGCCGGAGCGGTCGTACCGGCCTTGAGATCAAGCAGGCCGCCATCGACGACGGTGTGGCGATCCAGCTGGACTTCGTCCTGAGTTTGGAGACCGGCCCTGGTCAAACCCGCATCGTCGGTGACCGCGACCGCGTGCGGGTGAAGCCTGGCCAACGTTACCTTGCGATCGCCGACGACGACAACAGCTAAGGGGGAGATGGCGATGAGCCCGGCTGTGCAGAAGGCTATCGACGCAATCACCGGCCAGTTCAACCGGGACCGCGTGCTCGTCGCCGCCGATCGCGAAGGCGGAGCCTACGTCATGGTGGAAGGCGTCACCCTGGGGGCGCCTTTCGCACAGGACGACAGCTGGATCGGTTTCCACATACCCTCGACCTGTCCCTACGCCGACGTCTATCCCCATTTTGTGCGCCCGGACCTAGCGCGCCTTGACGGTGCGTCCCTCGGCGAGGGTATCTCCACTGGCCACGCTTTTCCTGATCAGGCTGCCCTCAAGACGCCGGGTGACATGCCAGCGCGCACCGCCGTCCAGGTATCCCGGCGCTCCAATCGCAAGGACACCGCCGGCCTCGAAACCCCGCTACACAAACTCCTCAAGGTGATCCAGTGGCTCAAGACGCGATAGACGGGCCCTGGTCGCTGACCATCCCCGAAACCCTCTTCGAGACGCTGCAGGGGCATCTGTTTCCCGGTGACGGTGACGAGCATGGCGCCGTCCTCGTTGCGGGCATTCATCCCTTGCGAAGCGGCTGCGCCCGGCTTCTTGCCCGCGATCTCTTTCTCGCAGAGGACGGCGTCGATTACGTCCCTGGCAAGCGTGGCTACCGCATGCTCAGGGCCGAGTTCGTGCGGCGCCATATCCTGACCTGTCGCGATGAACAGCTCGTTTATCTCGCGATCCACAATCACGGCGGGTCGGGTTCGGTGGCGTTCTCCTCAGACGACCTGAATAGCCACGAACGCGGATACCCCGCTCTTCTCGACATCAGTCGAGGGAATGCGGTCGGCGCGCTGGTCTTCGCCCACGGCGCTGTCGCAGGTGACATCTGGCTGCCGGGAGGGCGTCGCGTCGCACTCGATCGCACTGAAATCATAGGCCGGCAACGGCGCGTCCTTCGCCCAGCACCGCGCGGCAGCCGCGCTAAGGGCGATCCGCAATACGACCGTCAGACGAGGATGTTTGGTCAAGCGGGGCAGCTCATTCTGGCCGGCGCGAGGGTAGCGATCATCGGCCTCGGCGGCGTCGGCTCTCTTGTGGCCGAGTATTTGGCCCGGCTCGGCGTGGGAGCGTTTGTCTTGATCGATCCCGACCGGCTCGATCCTACCAATATCCCCCGCGTCGTTGGGTCGCGACGCCGTGATGTCTGGTGGGGACTGAGCAGCCCTACTGCGCCGGCCTGGGTGCGCCGCCTCGCGCTGGCGCACGCGACGCGCAAAGTTGATATCGCGCGCCGCGTCATCACGGAGGCGAATCCCTCCGCCCATGTTGACGCAATTGCGCGCAACATCCTCGAGCCGTCGGCTACAGCCGACCTCCTTGAATGCGACTACATTTTCCTCGCGGCGGATGAGATGCGCGCGCGATTGCTCGTTAACGCCATCGTGCATCAATATCTGATCCCCGGCGTCCAGATTGGCAGCAAGGTCTCTGTCGACGAAAGCGGTCGCCTCACCGACGTCTTCAGCGTCGTTCGCCCTCTGCGCCCCGGCATCAACTGCCTCTGGTGTAATCAACTGATAAACCCGGGCAAGCTCGCGGACGAGGCCAAGGTCGACCGTGAGCGGAAGGGGCAACGCTACGTGGACGATGACGAAGTCATCGCGCCCAGCGTCATCACGCTGAACGGAGTAGGGGCCGCACACGCCTGCGACGACTTTCTCTTCTTCATGACCGCACTTGTTGCGCCATCAGGCACTCTTGATTTCGCGCGCTATGAGAGCCGGTCGCGCGCGCTGTCGATGTCATCACCGCGGGTTGATCCCTGCTGCACGGAATGCAGCAGCGAGGTTGGGTGCCGTCTGGGGCATGGAGCCACGGGACCGGTCTTGCCGACCTTTGCCGTCTAGCACCGCTTGGTCACCGCTCGGGCCTCCGGGACTTACCATTTGGCCGAGCGCGGGATCGGTTGCGCACACGAACTTCCAATCGGACACAAGCGAAGTAGAGAGAGTCGCGCATTCCTCGGGGCGCGCCACCTCTTGGGTCCAAAGTTGGCCGCGAAATAATCGATTACCTCGGACGCCTGAGTCCCCCGCCGAAACCGTCGCTGCTCCTCGAAATCGACGGAAGGTATGAGGTGGATGAACTGATCATCGGCATAGAGCGACATCACTGCATCCGAATCCAGGCCCCCCGATCGAAGGCCGGTCAAATTGTTGGCCGCCTCTGTCGCCGGCTTCCCCAGCACGAAGGCGGGCGCGTAAGACTCGATCCACGCGATCCGTTCATCACCGATTCTGACATGGGACCAGCGGGCGGGCGAGCCCCAGGCTCTATCCCGCTGGGAAAGCGCACCGCGTTAAAACGAACCCTTTTGAACGTCGGCTCCACCGCCACAAGAGATTGATTTAACAAGTTCTTTATCGCTCAAAATGGTGTGTCCTTAGCTCCCGCATGACAAAATGGTCCGCCTAGGAGATCCGACGATAGGATGTCCGGCATTCACCACCTTGAGGATTGCTTTCGTAGGGAGCAGCAGTTCCGGGGTCGTCTATGCGCTCAAACAACTGGAGGAGATCGGTGTCAAAGTTCGCAATTGCTAACTCAACGCGCCCGAGTGCAAAAGCTTCGCGAACTCCGAACCCCGCGGCGAGCGCCAGATAAAATCCGGATGAAAATGCCCGTGCTTCTTCGTCGGGGATGCGTCCGGCCGCGAGGATCAGGTAGTGCACGCCTTTGGGCTGAAGTTTATCGAGGGCGGATAACGAATAGCAGGAATTGAACAAGGCGCACTCGACCGGCACAGGCACGAGGCTGAGAGCATCTAATATTGCATCGATATTGACGTGAACTACGCCGCGTTCCGGCGCTTGCAGGAAGACTCTGCCGTCGGCATCTCCGTGTCCCGAAAAGTGAAAAAAGCGTGGGCGGTGGTGGAGGAGAGCTGGCTGTATTTCCCTAGCTTCTATGGATGAAATATCGACCACCTGCAGGGCTGAACGGTCCCCGAAGTTGCTGAGAGCGCTCTTGATCGCCTTGAGTTCCCGGTCCGTCTCTAGACGCATGGAGGGCGTCCCGACGCTGGGGTCGGCGGTTACAAACAGCAGAACCTGCTGCTGAAAGGCAATCTCGGGGCTGGCTTGCCGATGCGGCGGGACCTGTAATTTCAGCCGATGCTCAAGTATTTCCTGAACACGATTTCTAAAACAGTGCAGGAAAGCGCCACCATAAAGTCGCTGTACAGCAGTGACGCGCGCCAATAGTCCGTCCGAAGCTTTTACACCCACCGCGTCACAGGCGGAAGCAAGTGATCGACGCACATCAAGGTCCGAAAGCTGCGGACGAAAATGTTCTCGCTCCTCGGAGAGGCTAATGGCGCGCCACAGTTCGTTCGCGCTTTCCTGGAGTTCAAGCGCTGATCTCAGTACTTCATCGTCAAGTCGTCGTAGTAGCGCGAGCTCGTCGAGCTGAAGAAGGCCCAGAAGCTTAGCGTCTTCACGCACCATTCTGGGATCGATGCCTACCCGGCGCAGTACTGAGCTGAAGCGGCCCAGGTGTCCGATCCCTCGCTCTGTAAGGGGTAGCGCGGTCAGCGTCAGGGCTGGTGTGGTCTGTACGGCCCCGAGAGTGATTGACATGGTCTCGGCATAAAGATCGGCCAGCGTGCGACGTAGATCCCCATACACCGGTGCTAGGACGGGGTTTGAGCGAATCTCCGCCTCGATCGAGGGCCAAATAAAGTCGTGCTGGCGAAGTTCCGCGAGATTTACGCAGACCACAGTCGCTGCGGCCATGGCCGAAGGATCTACCTTGGCTCGCAAGATAGCACCGACGCTGCCACGTTCAGAAGACGTACACGAGCGGACCCACGCGCCTGCGATTGTAGCGCTAATGTCCACGTCATCGCGAATCCCGACCTGTCCTAAGCGGTCCAGGTCGATCCCGCGCCTGCGTACCTGCTTTGGGTCCGAGTACGGCTTGAAGCTGATGGGACTCTTGTCAATTTTGCCTAAGCCGTGATCGAGTACTGTTGGGTAGGCAGTGTTGATGAAGAATAATGCGGCGTTCGCAGTGGCGCGCCAAACGGTAGGAAAATGCCGCACCAGCGCCCGCGTTGCAGCGGACTCGAAATAGAAGGACGCGGCAAGGAGGACTTGATCGCTTCGCAGGAGAGACACCACGAATGCATCCATTACCTCTTCGCCAGTAAGGCTGTAAGCTTGCTGCGTCGGGAGATTGCCAGCCGTGAAGAAGAGCGGCCGCTCGCCGCTCCAGCTACGGAGTTGAATGCGCATCGATAAGTGTCAGAAAGCGGTGGACGACGGCAGATTTGCTAACGCCCGTCGTCTCTATCACCTCGATGGCAGGCGCGGGCGGGAACTTTGCCAGTATGTGTGTGTAGGCTTGATCGAGTTCCTCAATGAACGGCACGGTAAGCGAAGTCGTTTCGTGCGGGCGTCCACGGGTCTCCAGACGCCGCCGTGCCTCAAGGGGGGCGCACCGAAACCGTACCACGAGGCGTGGGGTCGGGCTCTCCGCTGCTAGCGTCAAGAAGAGTGCGTAGATAGTTTGGTAAATATGGTTGTCCAATTCGCCGAGCGCATGACGGGCGCGCGAGTACGCCAAAATCGAGTGGACGCCTTGATCGCAGATCCAATCCCCGGCGGGATGGCGGTTTTGCAAAAAACGCACCAAAAGAGCCTCAACTTCGTACGGCATGAAAGCATGGAAGTCAGCCTGACCAAATAGCCGGTCCGTGTAGTGTTGGAATCGCGCGCTCTCAAGAAGGGCCGAATCGTACACGTAACGAAGGCCTCGCATCGTGGCAGCCGCTTTCGCGGTCGTGCTCTTACCCGATGCGGAATGGCCAAGGACCAGCACGTGCTGTCCCGGTTCCAGAGCCCTATTTAGTCTCGCTCCGTATTCGACGTCCACTTCCGCCTCAAGACGGTCGGCGTTTGGCACTTTTCGCCTCGGGCACTGGGAAGAGATAAGGCTGCCTTGGGCTCCCGTCGAGCCGCTGCAACAGCGCCTGTACGGTGTTGTAGAAATACGGCACAACACGCCGCTTAATGATGTTGTGGACAGGTACCCAATCACACTTTCTGACTTCGTCTTCTTTGAGATGTATCGGTGGCCGCTGTTCTAACCGCAGTACAAAGGCTACGTACTTGAAAGTCACCTCATCGTGCTCGATCGTGAAATTACTGAGTTCTTCCAATTTACAGGGATCAATCCGAAGCCCCAGTTCTTCCATTAGCTCCCGTGCCATGCACTCGCGGGCGGACTCTTCTCCTTCGATTTTACCAGTGGGGATTGCCCAGTGAAGCTCGAACGCTTTATGTCGTTGCCGCTGTATGATTAGCAGTTCGTCTCTGTGTAGGCAGAAGCACCCAGCCGCCTGAAAGTCCGTATCCACGTCGGTGCGGGTCTCGACAATCATTGGAAAACTTTCAAAGAGCGTGGTTCACGCCAGAGCGGAACGCGAGAATCGTAAGCGAGGCTACGCACGTTTCCTGCAGGAAACACGAAACAAATGACGAGTCCGATCATGGAGCACATGCAAGGCCAGCACCAACATCGAGCGGGTCAAACCCGGGCGCGAGGGGAGATATGCAGGCGGTACCAATCACTTTAGCCCGGACAAGTTCGCCGGACACTTTCAATCCCATATTCCGAAGATAGTCCCACCAAAGCGCGGCGACGCCCGACACGTGCGGGGCCGCCATGCTGGTGCCGCACAAGGTTATGAGGCCACCGCCTGGGGCGGCTGATAGGATATCGACTCCCGGTGCACTTACGCACACCTGGTAATTGGAGAAGTCCGCTACCGCCAAGCCGCCTGTCGAACGCTCAAGGGCTGCCACGCTTATGATGTCTTGGCCCGCGGCAGGTAGAGACGCGCCAATGCGATAATCGGGACGTAACGTACGCCGGCTTTCGTTGCCGGCCGCCGCAATGATCACGGCGTCACCTCCGAATGGGACACGAGCGCGAACCATGGCCATAAATGCATTAAGCATGAGAAGATTTTCACGATAAGCATCGAGCGCCAAAGAGGTAGCAAGTGCAGGCGGCCAAGCAGAGTCGACCAGATTTTCGACCAAACCAGGGATGTCAAAGCCGAGAGACAAGTTGACAACATTCGCTCCCTTGTCAATTGCCCATTGAAGGCCAGAGAAAAGTTGGGCCGTGTTGCCAGCTCCTTTGTCATTCAATACCTTACCGCTAAGCACTCGGGTGACGCCCCGAGCGATGCCAATTTGAGTGTCACCCACATCTCGGCCACAAATAATCCCCATGCAGTGGGTGCCGTGGCCCACCACGTCAAAGTGCCCATCTCGGGTAAAGTTCTCCCCCTCGATGGTGATGCCTACAAATGCCGGGTGATTGGTGTCCACGCCGGTGTCTAACACGGCTACCACAACGTCGTGCCCGTTCGAGACAGTCCGATCTGCGCCGACTGCTACAATTCCCCAAGCTTCCGCCATTGGTCTTGCGCTGCCTGACGGAACCACCAGCTTTGTCGGTATGAGGGGTGCGACCGCAGCAATACGGGGATCGCGTCTTAGGTCGGCTAGGGTCGCTTTGGGAACCGAGTCCACGGTGACCCGCGTATCAGCCGCCGCTGTCCGCCCACTCGCTATCGCGTTCGGGGGGGAACGCCTCGCCGGAAGGTTCTCCAAGATGACGTATTGCTGCACGCTGCCCCCTTGGATCATGGAAATCCCAAAGTCGAAGGTGTGAGGACCCCTGCAAGATAGCACGTAGCATCGGAAAGCGTGAAGCCAGAGGTGGCAAATGTCACCCTGTGCGCACATATATTTTGGCAGTTTGCACATGACATGGAGAACGGGCCTTCTGACACCATGAGCATCGCAATTTTTCAAGAGCGAGGCTGTCCGCATCGTGCGGGGAGAGGTTCAGGCTTCGCCATGGTCGAGCTGGTCCTGAGAGGCAAGATGAAGAATCCAGGGGAACATTCGTATGAGCCTGGCCACTGGATGGTGAACAATCTCGCCGTGGCGCGCGCTTGCAAAAGACCGCCGCTGTTCAATGTATACAGGCCTGAACGGGTCGTCGGTACAGGGGTCTGTTTTTGATTATGCAAAGACGTCCGTTCCGAATGTCCGGGGACAGTGCGTGAATAGTCGAGAGGACAGCAGGGTTTGACTATGAATGATGTGCGCGATACCTTGGAGAAGGCGCTGTGCGAAGTGCGCATCCCCCCATTCGTCTGCGCCTATCCGCCCCGCTCAGCTTATTTAGTGAGTGAGGCTCCTGCTTCGATCCCTGCCGTTTGGGAAGCGGACCAGGCACTCTCCAGGGACGACCTCAATCTGTACATCCACGTCCCATTCTGTGGATACAAGTGTGGCTTCTGTAATCTTTATACGATTATCTGCACTGAGGATGAGA
This sequence comes from Beijerinckiaceae bacterium, assembly GCA_024304885.1. Classification (GTDB taxonomy): domain Bacteria; phylum Pseudomonadota; class Alphaproteobacteria; order Rhizobiales; family Beijerinckiaceae; genus Methylocapsa. The sequence goes on along the minus strand of JALJOM010000006.1, from coordinate 31,973 downwards.
GCCACACACGATACGTTGAGGCATTACGCGGGCAGTTGCGTCTCCAACGCCGCGTAATCGAGACGCGGCGGATCCGCACACTTTATATTGGCGGGGGAACACCCACTTTGCTCCGACCGGAGCGACTGCGCGTCGTCTTCGACGAATTGGATCGTCTTCGCCCCATTTGGCGCTCGGAGGTAGAGGAAGTAGCTATCGAGGCGTCACCAGACTCGCTTTCCGGACGCTCAGGGGAAGGTTATGCTCGGGCGCTCGTAGCGCTTGGAGTGGATCGTGTCAACGTTGGAGTCCAGTCATTTCAGCCGCGTGAGTTGCGCGACGCCGGGCGTGCGCGCGCAGATGTTGACCAGATCCTTGACTCTATTAGTGCGTTGCGCTCCGCGGGCGTCCGCAATCTGAGCACGGATCTCATCATCGGATTTCACGGCCAGTCAGATAAGAGTTGGGAGGCGTCTGTACGTGCGCTTCTGGAGATACGCCCTGAAACGATCAGTACGTATTTTCTTACGATTCGGCCTGACGCCTGGTTCATCCGCACAAATAAATATACCTACGAGCGCGACCGTTCGCTATATGCCCGATATGATCACGCCCGCGATGTCTTCCTCTGTGCGGGCTACATCCAGGAAAGCAACGTCCGATTCATCTTGCCTGGCCGCGGGGGATATCGTCAGAAATCGCTGCAATTCGCGGGCGTGCCCGTTCTCGGGATCGGTGCTGGCGCCCGCTCATATAACAACACGGCCGACTACTTGGTGGGTGGCTCGTCCAACCCCTCAATGGGTCAAGTCCAAACCTACATGGCTCATATCGAGGGTGGCTTGTTGCAGGCGGTCTCGGGGTTCCGTTTCACTGACGAAGAACGTTTGCGCAAACGGTTAGTTTTGGACCTATTTGACCTGCATCTGGCCGAACTTGACCGCTTCGGCCTCGCGGCGCATCACGACATTTACGAACCGCTTCTTGTGGCGGCGAAGGAATTGGGACTTGCGGAAGAACCGGAGCCCGGTCGCATTCGGCTCACATCCTTGGGATATCGCCACCGGGATCTACTGTCCTGGGCGTTTTTCTCCGATCGCGTGCGAGAGCGCGACTCCGCATTCTATGCCGAGCTCCATCGCCGCAACGTAGGTGATTCCAGCTATTGGGGATCTGACCTTGTAAGTCGATAGACCTGGAAGGCTTATTCCTTCGCCCCCGGCCGAAGAAATAGGGTGACCGGCGAGAATTGCTACAGTGATATATGAACGTAGAGGGGATTCCCGCATATCGTGTAGTGATTGTGGATCGGCGCCGAACATTGACCCCGGGCTCTGGGAGGCAATCCATTGACAATACAAGCTGCTTCGAAAATCAGACTGGGTCATGATTGGAAGCCGAAAGGGGTCAAAGTTCGGAGCCGATTCACATGCATCTGCTCTGAGCACCCAGTGCCCTTGGCGTAACTCCACACTTTCGATGGAAATACTCGGCCGGAGGGCCAGCCCTGGTCTCTTCGGCAGTGGTGTCCCATGTCCGTCCTGATCCACACTAACCTAGTCACCACGTAGATGCGTCACTAGCCTCGGCTCGCGCGACACGATCTCACGCATCGAGGCTGGGTCTGCGATCCTACTCGACAGGACGTTCGCAACAACGATTTCAGGCAGGCACAATCCGAACTTCAGGGCAGCTGCGAAATCATCGGGGAGTTGTGGGCGCGCAACCTCGGGATCTATATGGCGGATACATCGGGAAACGTCGCTGACGTTTGCACCTCGTACGGATACGGAGAAGTCGTCGAAGCTGCTGACCGTGAGACCGGCTAGCACGAATTCATGGGAGATCGAAGACGAGACCGCGCCACCTCCGAATGTCCAGACCGTAACGCCTCGCTTGCCATCTGACACAACAGGAAGCCGGCTGGCATCCACGAAAGGTAGACGTGAGCGTATATCGGCAAGTGCAGCTGCGGCACGCCGTGACAACCGGCAACCGGGTGTGGCGCCAGCGACAACCCGCTCCACAGCCCTGCACACCTTCGACGACAAGCTCCGCCCTGCCCCGAGCCAACGAGATCTGCCGGCGCCTTCGGCGGGCACGACTGCAACTTCGCGCGTTCGCCAGCTGACGTCGATCACCTTCCAACTTCGTCCACCCAGTGAAAGGATCGGAACCTCGCCGCGGGGGGACCGGACGAGACTGGCCGGATGGACAGTGCCAATATCAAATAGACCGTGCCTGACAACGAGGACGAACGGTTCGGAGAAGACTGCGACAAGGTCAGAAAAATGCCGCCTGCCGAATTCGCGCTCGCCTCGCACGCCCAGTCCGAGGATGCCGCCATCCTCGAAGAGTACATCGCAAGCCAGCATGTGGTCGAGTACCGCATGGCGCTCCTCATGTGGAACGGCGTCGATCGTCTCGCCGAGCCAGCTTCCGAGTTCCGTCCGCAGGATTCCGCCCAGCTGAAGGGTGAGTGCCATGACCTGCTGGGCGAAGATGTGTGCAGGTCTCGGTGGCGGTTCGACAGGCTCGACTGTCCCGTCGCGCCACAGACTAGTAAGCGCCAGAGCGGTCAGCAGCTCCTCGTCGGTGGTGGTGAGGAAGAGACAGTTCCGGGTGGTGCCGGTCCTTCTGCCGGTCCGACCCATGCGCTGGAGGAAGGAGGCGACACCGGGTGGGGCGCCGACCTGGATGACCCGGTCGAGGTCACCGACGTCGAGGCCGAGCTCGAGCGTCGACGTGGCGACGATGACGCAATCGGGCTCCCCGGTGAATGCGGCCTCGGCCTGCCGGCGCTCGTCCAGTGAAAGCGACGCATGCGACACGAAGGTGCGCACACCGGCCTGCCGCAGGCCCGATGCCAGCTCTTCGACGCGGCTGCGGCTGTCGGCGAAAGCGAGGCGACGCTCGCCGCGATGAAGCCGCGAGATCACGGTCACCGCGTTGCCGACGGAGCCGACATAGTCGGCGGTCACCTCGCCATCGGAGACCGGAACGGTCGGCCCGACGACCCGGCCCCCTCGCCCGGCGGAATACCAGGTCAGCAGCTCGCCTGGGTTGCCAACCGTGGCGGTCAGGCCGATGCGCTGGATGCGACGCCCGGCGAGCCGCTCGATGCGCGCGAGGAGGAAGAGGAGGTGCCAGCCACGGTCGTCGCTTGCGAAAGCGTGCAGTTCGTCGGCAACCGCGACGCGAACTGTGCCAAGGAATGCGGTGTGCTCCACTCGTGCCGAGATCATCATAGCCTCCAGAGACTCGGGAGTCGTCAGGAGGATCTCGGGCGGGTCGCGCAGCATGCGGCGGCGCGCCGGTTCCCCGACATCGCCGTGCCAGAGCCCGACGCGCAGTCCGAGAAAGCCAGTGTAGCGCTCCAGCCGGGGCGCAAGGTTGTTGAGCAACGCCTTGAGCGGGCAGACGTAGAGCACCGAGAGCCCCCGCCATCCGCTCGACATGATGCGCGATAGCAGCGGAAAGACTGCGGCCTCGGTCTTGCCGCCGGCAGTCGGCGCAAGCAGGAGGACATCCTCTCCCGCCAGTATAGGCTCGATGGCCTCGACCTGGGTTGGGCGAAGGTCGGGCCAGCCGAGCGTGCTGACGATGTGGTAGCGTAGAGCCGGGTGGAGGGCGTCGAAGGCGGCCGTCACGCGTCGAGCTCGATGTCGTCCACATCGTTGACGCCGGCGGCCGCGCGTTCGACCTGTGTCATCTCGCGATCGTCGACAGTCGGCGCATAATGCCGGCGGGGATCGAAGTCGCTGAACTGGTCGACCCTGTCGAGCACGTCGGCGACGAGCTTGCGGAGGAAGAGGCGTGGCGCAACGCCGGCGCGCCCGCCGAGACGCCCGGAGACCCCCTTGGCGAGGTCGGCAATGTAGGTGTTATCGACCACACTCAGCAGGCGGGACGGATCGCCCGCTTGCTCGGCGTAGAGGTCGCGCACTTTGCGGCCGACTGTTGCCAGTGCGTCGAGGTCGAAGCCACGCAAGCGAATCTGGGGAGCCCGCGGGTTGTCGAAGCGCTCGTCAGTGGCGAATTCCGTGTGCAGCCGCTGCGCGAGCGGCGACAGGCGCTGGATGCCCTGCGGCCCTTCGAAGAATGCCGTGGTTCCGGTCAGGACGAGGTAGAGCCCAGGATAGCGGCCAGCATCCAGCTCGTCGAGGAGCTGCCTGAGCGCGTTCAATCCCTTCTCGCGCGTGTCGGCGCGCATGCGCTGCAGCGTCTCGGCCTCGTCGAGCACGAGCACCAGCCCGGCCTTGCCGCTGTCGCGTAGAATGGTGAGGAGGCCGGCGAGGAAGTGCATCGCGCCGAAGGCGTCGAGCTCCCCCTTCACGCCGCCGGCGCGCTTCATGGCCGCCGCGACATTGGGCTGACCGGCGAGCCATGCTATCAAACCTTCCGCAAGCGCGAGGTCGCCGGCGAGGAGAGCCCGGCGATACGCCCGGAGCACAGCTGAAAAGGCGGGCGCCGTCCGCGCGATCGAGGCCAGGCGCCGCTCCATCAACGCCTCGGTCGCCTTGGCCAGCGCATCGGTGTCGCTCGGGCCCAATCGACCCTCGACGAGCACGTCTTCTTCGAGCGTATAAAACCAAGCATCGACTGTCGGCCGCAGCGCCCCCTCGGGCATGTCCGAGGTGGCCAGCCGCTCGACAAGGCGCCTGTAGACCGTCTCCCAGCGATGGAGTGGTGTCTCCGTCTCGCTGATCTGCACCTCCGCCGTTGCGAAGCCTCGGCCGCGAGCCCGCTCCTGCAGCCATCGCGCCAGAAATGTCTTACCAGAGCCGTACTCGCCGCGGACCGCCTTGAACCCGCCGCGACCACCGGAGACAGCTGCGAGGTCGTCGTCTATCGCCGCCTCGAAGCGCTCCATGCCGACGGCAAAGGCGCCCAGTCCCTCACGCGGCACCGTCCCACGGCGCAGCGCGTCGAGGATCGCGGCGCGCCTCTGGGCGCCGATCACCGGTCGCCTCCGAGGTCGAATTGTGCACGCAGGAGGGCCTCGTCGAGGACGATGTCGTCGCCTTCGTCCTTCAGCACTTGGGCCTGGTCCAGGTTCAATACGCGCCGGGCCGCGCTGAGGAGACCGCCCAGGCGAAATGCCGCCACCCCCAGCACCTGGGCGAGGCCGGTGCGAGTCATCCGCCCGCCACGGGTGGAGAGCGCCTGCAGGAGGGCGCGCAGTACATCGTCCGCGGGCGCGGCGCGGCCGGCCAGCTTACGCTGGGCCGCGTACACCTCGGAGGCCAGCAGGACATCGAGCCAAGTGAGCTGCGTCGGTGATGCCGCGGAAGGTCTCGCCGCAGCCGCGAAGAGATCGCCCTGCCCTCGCTCGACCCGGCGCCGCTGCAGCGGTGCCGGCGACACCTCGTGGGCGGCCTCACCGCGAGGTACCGTCTCCCCGTTGCGCCCGTGCCACCAGGTAGGCTCCGCCGGTGGCGCCTCCGACCAGCCGGCGAGTACCTGGCCCGCAGTGAGCACTGCGACCGGCACGAGCACTTCCTGCGGACTTGCGCCACCATGGTAACCGCTGCGCTTCCCGCCGAAGCGAATTTTCTCGCTCCAGGCGGAGACCACAGACTTGCCTCCAGCCGGGGACAGGACACGGTCGCCGTCGAGTGCAATCTCCCCTTCTCCCGGTCGCCGCTCTGCAGTCCGCCAGCGGTCACCCAGGCCGCCGGGGACGACGACCGTAGCCTCTTCCAGGACATGTCCGTGGTCGCCGGTGACGACGACCACGCGGCCAGCATCCCTTGCCGCCTGCAGAAGGGCCGCGATCTGCCGCAGTTTCTCGGCCGTCCAGCTCAGGTCGAGTTGGTCGCTGCCCGAGAGCTGAGCGTCCACCGCATTGTGCACGATTCCGACGACACGCTGGCCGGGCTCGGTCAGGGCTTCCCGAACCTTCGCGTCTACTTCGGGCCCCGCGCCGAGGTCCGCCTTGTGAAACAGCCGGGGCGGGAACCCAGCCCGTGAGGCCGCGACAAGGCTCTTGTGGCCGGCGAAGCCGTTGCGCTCGACAGTTTGATCTCCCCGGGTCAAGGCTCCGCAAAGGAGGCTCGCCCGCGACACCTCGGTCACCGACGGTAAGACGGCAGCTGCTACGAGCAGTGCATGCCGAGGAGTATCCGGCACGAGCTCGGTCCAGCCGAGGGGTGCGACCGACTCCGCCAGCTCGCGCCACACTCGAAAACTCAAGCCGTCGAGCACGAGGAGCAGGACGGGCGCTCTGGTGGCGGCGATCGGCGCCACGACCCTGGTCAGGACGGCTTCGACCGGCATGAGGCTGTCGTCCGCCGCGCCGCGCCGAATCCACTCCTCGAGCAGGACGGCAAAAGCGTGGTTCTCCTCCTCGCGCCGGGCCGTAACGGTTTCGACAAGCCGCGCATAAGTGGCACTGACCCGTGGTATCGGATCGCCGGCTCGGATGGAGTGACGCGCCCAGTCGACGAAGCCTCCATCCGAAGCATAGGCAGAGGCGGCCTCCGACAAGCTGCGCCAGGCAGGTGTGAGTCGGACACCGAGCCAGCAGACGAGCCTGGCCGCCATGACGAGCCGGTCCAGCCGCGCCCGGCTCTCTCTTGCCCGGTCGTGCGCGCTAGCACGCCGGGCGAGATCCCAAGCCTCGGATGCATCGTCCGCGTGCCCCGACTCCACCGCTCGCTCGATTGCGATCGCGGCCTCTGCAATGCGCGCCTCCACGCCGATGCCGAGCGCGGGGCTGAGCGCAGCCGCGGATTCTGCGCGCACTTCCGTAAGGATCGCAGCGGCGCGGATCTCCACCGCCCGCGCAGCGGCCGGCTCTTCGCGGGCGAGGCGGTTAAGGATGCGACGGCCGGCCTCGGCGAGGGCTCGCCCCGCATCCGGTTCGATCCGCACGCCACCTACCTTCGGCTCCAAGCGGATCGCCGCCTCGCGCAGAACAGGGCGTGGATCCTCCTCCCCGAACACGACGCCGCAGGCGAGCGCAACGGGCAACGCATCCGCGCCACGACGAGCCGCCGCCGCGGCCAGGACGAGCGCGGCCGCCGGCCCACCCTCTGCCCCCAGACGTTCCACCACGGCGTCCCGTGCCTCTCCGGGCAGGCGTGCAAGACGTTCCGTAGCCGCCGGTTCGAGGCTCCAGTCGAGCAGAGCCGTCGCGTCGGTGCGGCCATCCGGCAGCCCGAGGACTATATCGAGGGCGGCGCGCCATGCGGTCTCCAGATCGAGGATGCCGCCCGCCGCGGGGACATAGCCTCGGTCCGGTGGCCGCTCCAGTAGCAGGTCCACCAACCACCGGTTCGCCGGCAGGCGCAGCCGGTGATCGACGTCACGGGCGCGGAAGACGCCGCGAACTGCCGACCAGCAGTCGCTCTGCTCCAGCCGGGCGCGGGGAAAGCGCGCCACCACGTCATCGCCCAGCTTCGCCTCGTCCAGCGGCGTCAAGACGATCACGCCGTCGTCGCCCCCCTCGGCCGCGTCGAGCTGCTCACGCAGCTCGAGCTCCGAGGGGCACCAGGCGATGCGGAACCGCCGTCCGTCACGCTCAACCGTCTCGGGCCAGCCGCCGCGGTGTATGGGCGACCGCATGGCCATTACCCGAGCGTCCCTGTCCCTCTGCAGCAAGGCGTCGAGCGTGCGCTCGATCTGTGCCAGGTCCGGAGCGAGGAGCGGGCTCACCTCGGCTCTCCGGTCCTCGGGCGAGTCAACCGCCAGGAGATGGTCAGCCTGCTTGCCGGGTCGGCGGTGATGCGCTCACGCAGGCGCTCCAGCGTGGCTGCGGCCTCGGCCGCGTCGAGGACGAGCTGATACCGCTCTTCGACGACTTCCTCACCGAGTGGTGGCGGCGAAGGAGGCGGTGGCGCTGGAGGCTCGCCATCGGGAGGCACACGAGGCCCCGTCTCAGTGAGAAGATGCGTGGCGCGCGACTGCAGGTCTCGCAGCACCGGCTTCAGCGCCACGACGTGCTCGTCGGCTTCCAACGCTTCGGCGAGCCTCTTCCACAGGCCATCGGCAGCCGCCCGTCGGTGGTCCTGCAGCTGAGTTGCAGTGTCGATGAGTTCCCACGCCGTGGTCGAAACCGCTGCCTGGAGTTCGCTCAGGCCGGCGAGGAGGCGCTGGACCGCTGCCTCGCTCGTCTCCAGCGTCGCAGCCGCGAGCGCTTCGACGATGGCTAACGACCCGGCAGCGCCGGTCAGATCACCGAGCAGGGCCTGGGCCGAACGGATCGTCGTGAGGCGCGGCGCTGTCACCGCGATGTCCAGCCGGCCAATGCGCTGCCCGAGATCCCGCAGCAGCTCGGCAAGGGGGCCGCGCTTCTCCCCTGCCTTGGCCTTCAAGTCCGCGGCGAGCCTCGCTACCGTGGCGCCTTTGCACACTTCCGCAGGCACCAGGCCGAACAGCGCCGCGGCACGCTCCCGAGCCTTTGCCCAGGCTACCTCGTCTGGCAGCGGCTCCTCGCACAGCTCGACGGCATCGTCGATGCGCTCGAGCGAGGCCTGAGCCGGCGCGCCGTTGCGCACGAACGACCGGTCGGCCTGGGCGGCGAAAGCGAGGATGACGAGATTCTGCACCTTCGGCTGCAAACCCATCGGCTTCGGTTCGTCCATCCACTCCTTGAGCCGTCTCACGGTGAAGGGACCGCCGCCGGCCCGGGCGTGCTGGCGGGCGAAATGCTGCGCCCAATGATCATTGAGCTGGATGGTAGTCTGGCTGGTCACACCGAGCTTCAGCGGCACTGCGATCGCGCCAAGATGGCGGCGATCGGCAAGGTCGTTCACGCCCAGGCGCTGGTTCGGCTGTCCTGCAGCTTCCTGCACGCACTTCCACACCCGATTAAGCGCCGTGTCCTTCACCTCGCCCTCGAACTCGGGATGGGCGGGAAAACGATGCTCGAACCAGCGGTCGAGGAGAGCCGAGACGGCCAAGGCCATGTTTGCGCCCACGGGAGTCTGTAGACGGAAGGTGCCGTCGAGCGAGACCAGCCGCTCCTCCGGCGGCACCACAGCGCCGAGGCAATAGTCCGTGTCGGGCCGAATCCCATAGGCAGTCTCGAGACAAGCCCGGATGCGCTGATGGAGTGCGCTCTGCTGGCTCTTCAGGATCGCCCGCGCCTGCTCCCGATCGCTGGCCGAGAGGTGACGGGCCGCCTCGATCAGGCGGTCGCCGGCGCCCGCGAGCAAAAAGTCGATGCGCACCAGCGTTCCCAGGTCCTTCATCGCGCGGTCGCTCAGGTGCGACGGCTGCCAGACGACACCGCCGGATGCGTTCTCGTCGTTGAAGTCGCGGGCATGGGCAAGATGGTCGGCCGGTGGCCTGCCCTTCGGATCGAACGGCATGCCGAGCACGAGCACGGGCGCTCCACGCCCGCGCAGCCGGTCGTAGCCGATTTCGCGCACCACCTCGAAATAGAGGTCTACCTCCCGCCGCGTGCCGCGCCACAGATGCTCGTAGGCGTAGAAGGGCTGGGCGCCGAACAGCGTATTGTCGGCAGCGATCCCCAGCATGTCGAAAAGGATGCGCTGCAGCCTGCTGCGTCGCGTCCCATCGTTGTCGGCTTGGGCGGCATTGGCGAGGATCGGCTCGACATCGACGCCGCTGATCTGCAGCGACACGACCGGCACTTGATCGTCGCTGACCCGAATCTCGCCGACCCGGGAGGCCCAGCCGCGGAGCTTCTGCAGGACGATGCCGCCCTCCCCGCCGGGCACAGGCGAGACCACCGAGCCATGGTTCAGCGCCGCCAGCCGTGGAGCGGTGAGTGCTCGTAGCGTCGGCACTTCTGGCACCAAGGCGGCGAGCAGCAGTGTCTTCAGGAGGCGCGCATCGTTCTCGAGGAGGCGGCGCGCTTGGGCCTCCACCCGACCTTCCTGCAGGTCGATCCAGGTAACGCCGTGAACCTGCTCCAACATCGGGAGGAGCTTCTGGTTCCAGAGCTTCTTCGCGTTGTCGAACTGGATCCGCATGCCTTCGGAGAAGGGCTGGTCGCCGGTCGCGATCTCGTCCCAGAGGTCACCGACGGGGATGAGGCTGCCGAGTCGCAGCTCGTCACGCTTCTTCACCAGAAGGGTGAGCATCAGCTTCAGCGCCGTACGCTCGCGCTGCAGCACGGAGGACGCCGCAATCAGCGCCTGCACCAACGCCGGGCTGAAGGGATAAACCTTACGGAACATGTCGCGCTCGCCGTCCGAGCCGAGCAGTGTGTCGAGCACCGGCTGGCGCTGTCGCATGACCCGGTCGAACTCGGCATTGATCTCCTGCCGCGCCGTCTCGCTCACCGGTGCCAGCAAGCGCCTTTCGGCGATGACGGGCAGGTTACGGTCCTCGAGCTTCACCTTGTCGAAGCGGGCTTCCCAGTGCTTCAGCGTGTCGAGGAAGCGCACCTCTAGCGCACCGGCATGATGTTCTCCGATCAGCTCGCGAAGATCGCGCTGGCGGGCGACGAAGGAGATGATCGGGATCGGCCGCTCGGAACGCTGCGCCTCTACCAGCTTCGACAGCTTCGAGCCCTCGTTCGAGACGAAGTCGACATCGCCGGCACGGGTCGCGAGCCAGAGGATCAGCTCGTCGAGGAACAGCACCACAGCGTCGTAGCCGAGCTGCCGCGCATGCTGGCTCATCACCACTAGACCGCGGTCGAGGTCGAGAAAGGCCTCGCCTCGGGCAGCGGCGACGTCGGCATAGCCGCGGAAGTAGGTCGAGATCAGGTCGCCGACGAGGCGTTGGCGCTCCTCGCCCTCGGGCGGCTCTGCCACTGCGGACTCGAACGCTACGGCATTCCATTCGGCGCCGAGGTCGCCCCAGCCGTCGCCTGCGCCTCCGGTCGCTTCGTTCAGCTTGGCGAAGAAGGCAGCTTCGCCCATCGTGGCACGCAGGTTCCGCGCGTCGTCGAACAGCTTCTCGCCGAGGTAGAAGCCCGGCACCGGCGCGTCCGGATGCAGGCGCCGGACATAGTCGGCATAGCCGCCGAGGATCGCCGTCTCGACGTCTCGGGCCCCGATCATGTGGTAGGGCACCATCAGGTAGCGCTTGTTGGTGAGAATCGCGTCATGATGGGTGACGACCTCCGCCAGCTCCGGCAGCTCGCGGGCCTTGCGGTGGCCGGCGAGCAGCAGGTCGAGCACGGCCATGAAGTGCGACTTGCCCGAGCCGAAAGAGCCGTCGAGGTAGCAAGCCGCGCTGTGCCCGCCCTCCATCGCGCCGCGGATGAAGCCCAACGCCTCGTGGAATGCCTTTGCGAGCTGCGGGGTGACGACATAGCTCTCGATGGTGCGCGCCGCCGCCTCGTCGGTCACGCCTTCCGACAGCTTCAGGACGAAGTCGTTGGTCTGAACCCGCTCCGGAATGTGAATCAGGTCGCGGAACAGAGGGCGGATATCGCTCATGCCACTGCACTCCGTCCACGGCGACGGCGCACCGGTGCCGGCGGTGCCCAAGCCCGCAGGTCGTCCAGGGTGAGGCCGAGGCTGCGCGCCTCTTCCTCCACATAGCCCGAAAAGAAGTCGCCCATGCGCAGGCCCGTGTCACGGTCGATGCCGTTGTGCCATTGGCGCAGCCACGGGACGAGCTCCAAGAGGCCGGCGAGCAGCGGCTTCAGGCGATCCGCACCCCAGCCATCGGTCTCCTTGCGCTCTACATACCAGGCGGAGATGGCGCGGGCACGGGCGAGGTGGTCGTGGCCGGCCCAGAGGATCGGGAGGCTGGGGTCGGCGTCCCGGGCAGCGTGGGGGAAGGAGACGAAGCGTTCCTTCGGCACGTCGAGCCCGCCGCGCAGGCGCCAGAATGCCGGCGACTGGAAGTCGGCCTGCTTGTATTTCAGAGGGACGGGAATGTCGCCGACCATCTCCGCCTTCCGCCGCCTCGCCTCGGTCGCGATGGCGGCGTCGGCGGCCTCCTGCACGTCCTTGCCGGTGAGGCCGGCCTCCATGCGGGCGACGTAGTCCTCGGCCGTTTCGCCGTCGTGGCGTGGGTTCAGGCGTGACCAAGCTTTGCGCAGGAATTCGCCGCGGCGGTCGGCGAGGTCGGCGTCGATGGCATCCTCGGCGAGTTGCTTCTCCCAGGTCGCCTCCCAGTCTGCGCGCTTGCGCAGGCCCGTCTCGCTGTAGCGGAGAGCGGCGAGGAAGGGCACGGACTCGGCGGCCACCAGTTCCGCTACCAGCGCGTCGAGGTCGAAGCCGGCGTGGCCGACATAGAGCTCGGCGACGCCGAGGAAATCCGCGTCATGCCGGGCGGCATCTGCGAGTGCGCGGGCGGAGCGGATCTGCGGGTCGTCGGTAGGCCAGAAGTGCGGCTCCTCCAGCCGATCGAGCAGCCACGCGCGAAGGGCGTCCTGCTCCAATTTGTCCCACGGTTCGGACTGCCAGCGGCGTTTGTATTCGGGACGTTCGATCAGGCCGATGGTCGGGTCGGACTCGATCAGGGCGATGCGTCGCTCGACCACGGCGCGATAGTCGACTGGCCAATGGGCGGGCAGATCGGTGATCGGTATGGAGCGGTGGCGCTCGAACCAGGCCGTCTCCACCTCCCCGGTGGCCATGTGACGGGCCATGACGATCTCGAAGGCCCGCTCGCCGAGCTGGAGAGGCGGCGGATCCGGATGCTCGGGCGAATCCTCATGCAGGCCATAGAGCCGATAGCAGCGCCAGTCGAGCTCCTCCTGCAGCGCGATCATGCGAGCGCGGGCCGCCTCGGCCTTCGCGTGGGCAGCGGCGAGGAGCTCACGAGTGGGGACGGAGCGGGCGCAGATGGCGCTGGGGAGATTGGTCGAGAAATGCTGCGCTTCGATGTCGAGGGTGTGCGCGAGATAGACAGGACGTTCGGCTGCTAGGGGAAACTTTTGTAGGCCTGTTCCAGTGAACTCGTGTGTGTTCACCCAGAAGTCGATTCCTGTCGTTCGCGCCCCATGCACGTCCGTACTATCACCCCTGTTATGGAAAACTTGCTTCATCCAAAAGCATGCCATTGAGGAATTGAGGAGGCCGAGCAAGCCGAGATGGTCATCTTCCGAAGCTTCCGTCGGCAGTTTGATGACCGGCGCCGTGCGGTTGAATACCTTGCCACCGCGGTCCAGGACGAAGTGGTTGTGCGTCGCCACGAAGGCGAAGGTGATGGTGAGCGGAGTGCGGTTCCGTTCCACTGGAATCTGATGATACTCAGCAAAGGATCGCCCAGCCTCACGGTAGGTGCGATTCCCAAACTCGCGGCGCGCTAGTAGAAGTGTTCTCCAACGCCAAAGAACACGTTCGGTCAAGACATCGACCATGAGACGAATATCCGCATCGTAAGGAAACAAGATTGAACCAGTGGATTTGGCGGACCAGTCTCTGACATCCTCGCCTACGATGAAGTCGCGGGCAGAAACGCCGGTCGGCACATCATGACGGCCGGCCAGCATGAACGCTTCCTCCTCGCTCACGATGCAGCCGAACCCGATTTCCGGCCGTAGAGAGGCCAGGACGGCTTGATCCTCTTCGATTGCTTCCTGCACCTCCGCTGCTCCGCCGCCGCCCATGTTCCATGGATGATGCGCCAGAGCTGCGCGCGGCGTGTCCTCGGTGCTGATGAAGGCGCTCTCGGACTTGTCCATGTCAGTCTGCGCTACGATCGCCGACCAGACGAATCCCTTCGCCGGGTCCTCAGGCGTCGCCGGCTCACCACGGACCCCGCGCACCGTTCGCACCACGGAGGCCACGGGCGCGCGGTTGCGTCCGAACAGAATCGCTGTCGGTATGCCATGGCCTGGGATGTAGGCGCCGGAGCAATCGACCACATGGGTCAAGTCGAGCCGCGGCAGCACGCCCTCGATCAGCTTCTTGCCGAACTCCCGCTTCATGAAGTTGTTGGCGACGATCAGTCCGACGAATCCCGCCGTCTGCTCCTGTGTTCCCTCCTGCGCCAGGGCGAAGAAGCGTTCGGTGAAGGGCGCGCCGAGCCCGTACTTCTTGTAGCAGCTCTCATAGATCTCGCGGTAGGCGTCCCGCATCGCCGCGTCCTTGGGCGTGATGTAGGGTGGGTTGCCGACCACGGCGTGGTACTGTTGGTCGAGGATCGCATCCAGCGCCTTCGTGTCCTCCGCCGCATAGTGGTGGCGCAGGATGCGCCGAAAGCCCTCCTCGGTCCCGCCTAGCTCTCGGCGAAAGGAGTGCCGACCGTGCAGCAGGCTGTCGCCGGTGGCGAGCCGGAACCGGAAATCGGGCGCGGCCGCAAGGCGCGTCTCGCCGCTGGCCCTCAGTGCCGCCACCAGCAGGCGGAAGCGTGCGATCTCCACGGCAAAGGGGTTCAGATCTACTCCCGCTACCGCGTCGAGCGCCCTTTGCGCCTGTGCTGCCGGCGGCATCTCGGGCGCATGCTGCCGCCACTCCTCCAGAAGCCGGGTGAAGCCGCCCAGCAGGAAATGACCCGAGCCACACGTCGGGTCGATCATCCGCACCTCCTCGAACCCGAACTCTCTGATCGCCGGATCCAGCGTCCGCGACAGGATCCACTCCTCGACGAACTCGGGCGTCTGCAGCAAAGCAAAGCGCTTGCGCGCCTCCTCCGAAAGGTCCTGGTAGAGATCACCGAGGAAGCGCGTATTCCAGTTGGGATCGGTAAAGTCGTTCTCGAGCTCGCCCGTCTCCGGATCACGGGCGCGGAAAAACTCGAGGAGCGCGATCGCTCCGTCGCCAGACACTGGCAGGCGAAACAGCGGGTTGTGGGTGGGGTCATAGAGGCCCGCGAGGCCCGGCAGACGTGCGACCTCGTCGAAGACCGCCAGGAGATATTCCGCCTCGCTGTCCTCGGGCCGGGTGGCGAACCAATCGCGCATGCGCAGCTTCGCCACTTCGAGCCGCTCCCCGGGCCCCGCGACGACAGGTCGGTCGAGCAACCGATTGTCTTCCAGGAAGCGGAGGAACACGATTCCGAGGATCCAGTGGACTGCCGCCTGGTCGACCACCATGCCGAAGAAGGTCTCGAAGGTGTCGGCTGTGCGCCTGGTATCGCGCGCTTCCTGCCACTCCGCGTCGATCGCCGCGCGCCCGGCGGATGCAGCGTGGTAGCGCCGCAGGTCCTCCTCCAGCTTTTTCCGCAGCTTCTTCAGATCGGCCAGCAGCCGCCCCACATCGATCATAGCCCGGCCGTCCCTTTGCCTTCTCATTCACAGCAAGCAGGCGCCGCGACACGCCGGCGACTAACCCGTTTCTTGCCTCACCTGTGTCTCAGGCGGCGGAGCTCAAAGCAATCTCCGCGCGGGTTAGCGCCTCCACCAACCGTAGGCATCGACATTCCGTTTGCCGCCGTCTCAGGCCGCGCTGCGTCCGCCACCGGCGCGATGGGCATTGGCCAGCCATGGGTCGGTCAGGTGTGCCCAATTGGCCGCGGAGATCACCGGCAGGACAGTGCCGTCGATCTGCGGCAGCCCCTGCGCCGCCTGCGGGATCAGCAGCCAGAGGCTCGGAGGGCTACCGGCTGCCCCGGAGGCCTGCGAGAAAGCAACTAGCATTTCCATGAGATCGTAGCGGGCGAGGAGGCCCGGCCGGGTGAGCATCGCCGGGGAGCGCAGGCCGAGCACTTCCTCCCGGACCCGCGGCGCCGCCTTGGCGGCAAGGTGGAGCAGCTTCTTGAAGTCGGAGCTGCCCGGCCCGGCGGCGTCGGCCGCCAGCGCCTTCGGCCATTGCACCTGCCGCGTCTCGGCCTCGGCCCGCATGGCGCGGAGCATCAGGCGCTCCAGGCTCACAAGCTCGCGCGGGAAGCGGCGGAGCAGCTCGATCTCCGCGTCGCGGGCCCGGCGCGGCTCGACGGTCACGGCTAGGAAGATGCCGCGCTCGGCGGCATAGGAAATCCTGTCCTCGATGGCGCGGGCGTCGAGCACCTCGGGCGTCGCCCCCGGCGCGGCCGCATAGGTGGGGTGACGAACGAAAATGGACGAACCGCTGTCGGCTGCCGTGGCGGTGCGGCTGTAATAGCCGGCTTCGCCGTCGGACGGCTCCCGCCAGATCCTGTTGGCGCCGGCCTCCTCCAGCAAGGCGTCGAGCTCGGGCCGTGGCGGCAGCGGCGCTGACTCTTTGAAGCGGCCCCGAACCCGGTTGCGGATGTCCTGCTCGCGGAGGACATCGGCCCCGGCGAGTGCACCGAGGCTGAGGCGCAGCGCCAGGAGAGGCGCGAGGCCGCGCGGGTAGAGCTCCCCTCGCGTGGACAGAGCGGAGCTGCGGGATGCCGCGACAGCGAGGCGCAGCCGTCGTTCGGTGGCCAGGGCGTTGGCGCCCTCGGGAATCGGAACCAGGCCGAGCTCCTCCTCCACGCGAGCTGGAGAGGGCAGCTGGTCCTCCGCAACCAGCCTATCTATCAGACGCGCGAGACTCCGCGCATATTCGGCCCCTTCCGGAGAGCTGGCGAGCAATGGCGGGAGGCTGTCGGCACCGCCGTAGCCTACAAAGCGGATAGTGGTGACCGAAGCTTCCAGCTCGACCGCCGCCCGGATCGTCGCCCGGGCACGGCGCAACCGTTGCCGCTCGTCATCCTCGACCGAGCCCCTCGAGGCGAGCAATTGGACGGCGAGCTCGTCCAGTGAGGCGACACCGCCCGCCGCCGTGAGGAGGGTATCGATCTCCGCCCTGACCCCGTTCAGATCGGCGGACTTGTGCCAGCGCTCGCGTGCGACTTCGAGGGCATCGGCTACGGCACTGCGAGCCGTCCCCACGGCTGCCGCGGCCTCACCCGCGCCGGGCCAGGGCGGCGCGTCGTCGTCGATGCCGAGATAATAGGCGAGGATGCGGTCCTCGGGATGCTCGTCGCCCGCGGCACGCCGGGGAAGGAGCTGCTCCGCCAAGCGGTCGACGCTGACACGGACGCCATCGTCCGACGTGATGCCGCCAGGAATCAGGTCCGGACGCAGCTGGGCGAGGCGTTTCGCCCGCTCGCGGATCTCCTTTCGGATGCGATCACCCACGCCGGTCAGGTAGCGGAAATTCTGGCGCGGCACCGCCAGAAGTTGCTGGACATTGTGAATGCCCATCTGGTCCAGGACCGCGCTCGCCTCGACCCCGTAGCCGACCTCGGCTATGCTGCTGCTGCGATCGAGGCGCCGTGCTATGACCTCGATGCCATCGGCGGTCTCGCTGCGGCGGTCGAGAGACTCGAACGCTTGACGCCAGGCGCGCAGCATTTCCTCGGCATTGCCGAAACGCTCCACGGGATCGCGCCGCAGGGCGCGCGCGAAGAACGCGGCCAGTCCGTCGCGAAGCGATGGGTCGAAGCGCTCGATCAGGATGGTCGCCTCGTCCTCGGTGAGGCGTGGATCGGTCAGGCCGTCGCCGAAGACCGGTGGCGAGCCGGTGAGCATCTCGTGCAGGGTGACGGCGACGGCGTAGCGTTCTGCATGGAGGTCCCACCGGAGCGGTCGGCGGTCGGAGAGGAAGGGGTCGAGGTAGGGTCTCGTGCCGGCGGTGATGGTCTCGAGTGGGGTCCGCGACAGCGAGAAGTCGAACATGACGAGGCGGTAGGCGCCGCTTCCGGCGACCTTGGCGATCCCGATATTGTCCGGCTTCACGTCGCGATGGGCGATGCCTTCCTGCTCCAGGTATTCCGTCGCGGACAGGAGGTGCTCGCCGAAGCGCCGCATGAGGTCGAGCGATAACGGATCACCGCCGCGGATCCACTGGGCGAGCGTGCGGTCGCCGGCCCGCTCCATAAGGATGGCGGGACGGCCCGCGACGACGGTATCGGCCACAAACCGGACGATGTTCTGGTGATGCAGCCGTCGTAGAACGTCCGCCTCGGCGCGGATGCGGTCGGCGTGGACATCGTTGGTCGCGACCTTGAGGACAAGCTCCTCTCCCGAGCCATCGCGCTCGACGAGGAGGGCATCCGCGCTGCCGCCGCGCCCGAGCCGTTTCTTGAGTATAAGGTCTTCATCGAGGCGGTCGCCGGGGTTGGCCGTGGCCAGATCGGCAACAGTCGGGGCGGAGGCGGGCTCCGGCGGAGCCGCCTCTCCCTCTGCTTCGGCCAAATACTCGAGGAACTCGCGCGCATCGCGCGGCCGGTCGCGGACGACCGGCGCCGTGGCTGCGCGGACCAGCTCTTCGAGCCAGCGACCCACGCCGTTCATAGCTCCGGAGATCAGGAGACCGTTGCCATCACGCAATCGGGCAGGCAGGTCGAGCGGGTCGGTGGCAGGCGGGCGCCCCGTGAAGATGTGGTAGGCAATCGCGCCGAGGGAAAAGACATCGACACGCGCGGACCCCTCGTCGCCGGCGGTCGTGGCTTCCGGCGCGAGGTAGACTCTGGCGGGGTCGCCCAGGTGGTCCTCGACATGCTCTGTGCCCGCCGTCATCGCCGCGCCCGCGGTACTACCCTCCCCGCGGCTGGCGACCTGCCAGTTGGTCACCTGCAGGCGGGGATTATTGCTCTCCGGGTCGCGCACGAGGACACTCTGGGGGGCGAGGCCGCGGTGGTAGAGCCGCTTACCGTGGGCATAGGCCATGGCTTCGCCGAGCTGTCGGACGAGCGCGAGGCGCTGACCGAGATCCAGGTTCACCAGCCGCTGCCCCAGGAAGCGGTCGAGACGCAGCGCCTTGGGGTCGTGCTCGAACACGAGGGCGGGGCCGAGCTCCGCTTCTCGATAATCCAGGACGCGCTGGATGCCGGCGTGCTCGACGCCTTCGAGAATACTGGCTTCACGCTTGGCGGTTCGCGCCAGGCGGTCGCGTGCTTCCGGCGTGGCGGCGCGCGCGTAAGGATAGATCCGCACTCGACGGCCGACGCCGGTCGCCGCGTGCCGGGCTGCGAAGTCTTGCCAGTTGCTGCCTTCGCCGAGAAGCTGCCCCAGCTCGTAGTCACCGACGCGGCGGCCCATGCCGGGGGGGCGGACGCCGGCCTGCTCGATCGCACGCACCACGGCCCGCACCATCGCTGGCTCGAACGTCCGCCGGCCCAGCCCGAACTCGCCCGCACGCAGGAGCGTGCCGATGACGCCATCGTCATCGGGATCACGGGGCCGCCCGCGCAACACGACCCGTTTTGCCGTGCCCGGGTCGAGGGAAGGTGACTTTTGGACCTTGGAAAGAAACACGAGCGGTTCGACCCAGGGCTTCACCCGGGAAACCCTCCCCACCGCCAGCGCCTCCTGGCGGCCGAGCACGGACGCGAGCCGCTTCGCCTTCCTATTGGCCAACGGTAGGGGATTGTCGGTGATGAACGGGGCTCCCTCCGTCGTCCAGGCCCAGCTATAGGCATCGCCGCGCAAGGTACCGGGGCGCGACTTCACCTCGATCAGGACGAGCCCGACCGGTGTCAGGACGAGGGCATCTACCTCGTTGACGCGTCCCTCGTCGTCGATGAACTCGAAGTTCGACCAGGCGCGCCACGGCTCGGTGTCCGGAAGGTGCGCGCGGAGGAAGTCGAGCGCCTCCCGCTCCCACTCGAAGGCCGACTGGCTGATAGAAGTCCAGCGACGCTCGTGCATCCTCGTCCGCCACTTACAAGAAACTAACAGTCATCAGTCGTATAGCAAAGTTCGGTCGTGCGCATCTCGTTGAGGTGAAACCGGCGTTCACACGCCTTGGCCGCCGACCGGACATGCTGGGTAACAACCTTTGCCGATGCCACTTCGTGGCTCAGTTCCGGTAGAAACGGCGAGACACCGACGCTCCTCACAGTCGCATTGTCCCTTCGGCAAGAATAGACGCGGTCGCCGCCGTCAGCGTGCATATTAGGCCGCTCGATTGTCCGGCCATGGCCGTCGCCTCGCGGGCGGACACTTCGTGGCTTCTTGGGAGCCGTGCACCGGGGGGGCCGCACGGCTACTCCGGTCCCGTTCTCGGATCGGTGGCTCAGGCCTTTGTCGCCTCGGCTAAAAAGCGGGCGATGTCGCGCGCTACCTCCGCTTGCATTCGCGCGCGCTCCGCCACTCATTCGCTCGGTTTCTCGGGACCGGTACCGCTCGCCGCACTATCGAGATTGACGGCGGCCTGATCCCGAAGCGCCGCGTAGGTCAGCACGCGGTCGATACAGCGCTGCCGCTCGGCGGCGATGATGGCCAGGGTCGCAGGATCAGCCACCGGTTTGTGCCCTTCTTTCTCTGCCGTCGATCTGTCACCCATTGTTCATGACCTTCTCTATCGGCAATTCGTCTGGTTCAATACATGAGCTGAACGGCCTTTCGCGGTGGTCCAGGCCAAGCCTGCAAAGCGAACGGGTTCTCGACAATTAACAAAATTTCCCGCGTGCGCGAGCCGCTGGATTTGGACGGGGCCGATCGCAGGATCGGCCGAGGCTATGGCGCATCTCACGCGAAGAGCGCCGCGATGTCGATCGTAACCCCCGAAACCAGGGACGGCGAGAGCACTCCGCTGGAGTGTTTCTCCCGCGCGGCATAGTCACCGTCTTTCGGCTCGCGATGAACGTCGATCGCCGCGCCGGAGATGTCGACGATCCAGACCTCCGGAACTCCGAATTTCCCGTATAGCGGAAGCTTGACGCTACAATCATAGGCGAGCGAGCTGTCGGCGACTTCGACGAGGAGCAGGACATCGGCCGCGGTCGGATGGCCCTCTGTATAGCTGTCCGCGCGCGGTCGTAAGAGCATGAGATCGGGCTCGGGCTCGTTATAGGGGGTGAGCCGCAAGGGATCTTGCACGGACAGAATCACGAGCCCATCGGCCACTGCACGGGCGAACTGCTGTGTAAGCCGCTTCACGACACCAGCATGAGGGCTTCCGATCGGCGGCATGTCGATAATGTCCCCGTCGATCAGCTCGACACGATCGGTGCGTCTCAGAATCCCGATCTCCGCCATCTTGTAGTAGGCGTCGACATCCAGCCTATGGCGTGTCTGTACGGGAAATCGTTCCATGATCTGGCCGTCGATCAGCTCGAGATGCTTCGGTTCTTTGAGGATCCCGGTCTCGGCCATCTTGTAATAGGCCTCGACATCGAGCCGATGCCGCGTCGGCGTAGACGGCCTTTCGAGAACGTCCGGCATGAGTCCCTCCACGGATGTCATTCTATCGTCCGATCTCCGAGAACCCAAATCGCACCTGGTCCCGAACCCGAGCGGGATCCGCGCCCGGCCCGGCATGGGAAGTGGTTCGGCTAGTCCGCGGCCTCGCGACCGGAGCCGTCCCATTCCGTCGGGACGCCGTCGTCTTCGCCAGCCACGGCGAGATCAGCTCTGAGCCCAGCGAGCCCCTTGTCGCGGTCGGCGTTCCCGAGAAGGCCGGCGTCCTGGAGCGCTTCCATGTCGGGGAGGTCGTGCAGGCTCTCGAAGCCGTACATTTCCAGAAATCTCCGTGTCGTCACATAGGTATAGGGCGCGCCGGGCCTCGGGCTCCGCGGCCCGGCGGAAATCAGCCCGTCGGCGCGGAGCGCCGCGATGAGATCGCGGCTGACCTCGCGGGCGAAAATCTCCCCCAAATCCGCCCGGGTCAGCGGCTGAAAGTACGCCACCGCGGCGAGGACGAGGGATTCCCATTTCGAGAGGCCGGGGCTCGCTTGTACCTTGCCCGAGGCCCGGATCGCTCCAGCGAATTTCGCCCGGGTGCGGTGCTGATAGCCGCCGGCGACGCAGACGAGCTCGTAGGGGCGCGCTTGGAGTTCCGTACGGATGTCCTCGATGAGGAGATCGAGGTTGCAGTCTTTTCCGATGAGCGCGGCAAGAGTTTCCCTTGGCACGGGATGGGGTGAGGCGAAGACGACCGCCTCGACCCGGCCCATCCATTCGCGCCAGCGCAGCTCCGGCGGCAGATCTTCGAGATCTGCTTCGAGAGGGTCTCGATCCTCGGCTTTCTTGGAGCGCCGCCGCATCGTTAAAGCCCGTAGAGCCGAAACGTCGGTCGCCCGGTGAGCTCGCGCAGCGCGCCCAAGGAGACGAGCCGATCGAACAGGCGGCGGGCCGCGCGCTCGGAGAGATGTCCCGGGCGCATCGAAGCGCCGACCGCGTCCTCCCCGAGAAGATTCGCCACCGCGGCCTCGGCACCCTTCGCGCGGAGACTCGGGAGTGCGGCCTCGAGCTTGTCCGCGCGGCGGGCGAGATCGCGGGCGCGGTCATGTGCGGATTCCGCGGCGCGGGCATAGGCGAGGCAACAGGCCTCTGCCCAATCGGGGTCACCGGGTCGGGCGCGCTTTCCCTGTGGACCTTTGCGCAGCGATGGACGGAGCACGTCGCCGGCGAGGAGCGGCACGAACACGGGCCATCGCAACCGCGAGGCCAGTACCGCGTCGGCGAGGAGATAAGCCAATAGTTCCGTCTCGCGCTCGCGAGCGGGCTCGAGACTCTTGGCGACGAACGCGGCGGCGTCCGCGGCGGCGAAAACCGCCGGCCGACCGCTGTGCGCGAGCGCAGCCGAATGCTCGATGATCTCGGCGAGGGGCACGCCAGGCGGCAGGCCCAGGTTGCCAGTGATCTGTTCCGCGGTCTCCATGGCGAAGACAAGATCGGGGCGCCGGCCGGCCATCAGTCGCCAGGCGACGAGGAGGCGTCCGGCGGGGCCCGGATCGTCGCCGGGCCGGCGCAGTGCGAAGGCATCGCGGAGCGCCGATTCGTCCTCGGCGCGGCCGAGGAGACGGGCGGAGGCGGCAGCGGCCGTAAGCGCGAGGCGGGCACCCCAGCAGCCGCGCCAGGACACCTCGGCGCGCAGGATCGGGTCGAGGGCGGCGAGGGCCGCGCCGGCCAGGAATGCGGCGTCGAGGGCATCGGCCGCGCCTGCATCCACGTCGCGCGCGGCGGAGTCTCGGAGCCCCCTCCCCTCCTCCGGTGGCTCGAGACTCCGCGCCGTGAGTCCCCCCGCGCTCGGCCCCGCAGGACCTCCGAGCGTCCGTCCCTCGAGCAGCCGTTCCGTCGAACTTCGTTCGACTAAACCCCTGGCCTCTGTCCCTTCCCCTCGGACTATTGGCGCGCAAAACTCCTCGTCCGCTCCTTGGCGGGGTCTCTTCTCGGAGTGCTGCGACCCAGCACCCCGAGCCCAGCTCGGAAACGGCGCAATGAAAACAGCGGCCGCGCTGTCGCGCCCTACGCCGATCGTGGGCTTGCCGGCGCGGCGTCGCTGCCCCTTCGCCGAAGGCTCGGGGATGTCGCCGAGGGCCTCTTCGGGCTCCGCGCGGGCGTCCGGGAGCCCGCGCCCGAGCGGAATTTCGTCCTCGGGAGGGTTCGCGGGCGCGGGGTCGGCGTCCTTCGGTGAACTCAGGAGAATCATGCGGGAAGCTTAGCACGAGACGGCGCTTTCTGCCAGTATAAAGGCCACGATCCGCCGCGCCTGTCTGGCTTGTGCCGTGTCCGATAAGGTTGGATTATCGGACACTAGGGGGATCTCGCCATATGTTCATTATATGTTCTCATTTTTTCGTAGTCAAATGACCGGAAATTGCGAGAGTCGTCCCCGAACCGGGCCTTCGGACGCGAAATTTCGACGCGAGAGACCAGAATTTTGGTTCCCCCGGCCCGGCAAGGACACGCTGGCGCGCCGAAATTTGCCGCTCGGCGCGCGCCGTGGCGATAGTATCGTCGGGGGCTGGAGCGGGACTGGGTTTCGGATTGCGAGGCCGAGATCCGCCTTCCGGGCCCGCGATTCCCGAGGGAGAGGCGAAAACGGCCCGAAAAGGCCCTCGGGGGCGGATTTTCGGGTGAGAATTCGGGGAATTGGTGCGACGACGCGCGCGTCACGCGCGGACGCCGCGGTCCCCTGCCCTTCCCGTGCTCACGGCTCCCGAGTTGCTCTCGGGGCGCCCGCAAGTCCGAGAAAGACGAAGATCGCGCGATCGAGCCGCAAGAGGTCCTCGGTGCCGAGCCGGCCGACGTGCGCGCCGATCTTGGTTTTCGGGGCAGTGGTGATCTTGTCGACCATCAGGCGGCCGGGTGATTCGAGACCGTTTTGCGCATTCGGCATGACCGCCAGACGAAACAAGGGTGCGTCCGTCGGGTTCGTGGTGAAGGCGCAGATCGTGACCCTGTCCGTGCCATAGAAGCTGTCGTCCTGGATGATCACGACTGGCCGCGGTTTGCCCGCACCATGAGGCGGTCCAGGCTTGGGCCGACGGCCTCGAGAACGAGTCTCCCCTGCCGCGGCCATGAAGGTCGAATGGACCAGCAAGGCCCTGCGGGATGACGTCGTGCGAGTCCTCAACCTGCGGGGACCTGGGCAAGCATGGACCGTCGAACGCCTGCGCCGGGCCGTCCGTCGCCTGGTTCGTGAGGCCCTGGCCGAGCCGCGTCTGATCGAGCGCGCGCCACGGCAGCCCGCGCAGGATCGCCTATCCACGCTCGTTCACGGCATTGCGCTCGCCGATCCGGACATGACCTTGCGCGAGATTGCCGCCCAGCTCGAAGCGATGCACGAGCCTACGCCCCGCGGAGGCCGCCGCTGGTCCGCCTCTTCGGTCAAGAACCTGCTCGATCGAGGCAGGAGCCCTGTCTCGCGGAGAGCGTAAAGACCGCGAGGCTTACGGTCGTGACTTGGTCCACTGGTTGACCAACCCTCGCATGCGCTCTAACTTCATGGGCGGCAGTGTCGTCGCGTTACCGCTTGGGAAACATCGCCGTGCCCCTCATGGTCAAAGTCGCGGAAGCCAAAGCCCGCTTGTCCGAGCTCCTTGCGAGAGTCGAAGCCGGCGAAGAGGTGATCATTTCCCGGGGTCCTGATCCGATCGCCCGCCTCAGCCCTCTCCGCAAGGCCAATGATACCGCCGAGGTGATCGAGGAGATCAAGGCAACCCGAAATTCGTTTGCGCTGGCTCCTGTCACGTTGGACGAAATTCTGGAATGGAAAGCCGAGGGTCGGTGCTGAATGGCGTTCGTTGCCGACGCGTCGATGGTCGCGGCTTGGTTGATGCCGGACGAGCAAAGTCCCGAGACGGATGCGCTCCTCGACCTATTGCGTGAAGCTCCTGCTTTGGTTCCCGATCTCTTGCGCCACGAGATCCGCAGCTTGTTCCTGGCGGCCGTGAAGCGGCGGCGCGTGCGCGAGAGTTTCTTGCCCTGGGCGATGCAACGGTTCAATCAGCTGCCGCTCCGGCGCTTGGGACCGGGCGATGACCATGCGGTTCTGACCTTGGCCAGAGTTCGCGATCTCAGCGCTTATGATGCGGCTTATCTGGCCTTGGCGATCACCGAAGGTGCCGCGCTCGCGACGCTCGACCGGAAGCTTGCGGTGGCCGCCCGCAGCGAGAACGTTCGGTTGCTCGGACCATTGGCAATGCCATGAGCTTGTGCCCCGTGGAGGCCGCCGCTGGTCCGCCTCCTCGGTCAAGAACCTGCTCGATCGAGGCTGAGCCCGAGCGCGGCATGAAACCAAGGACCATTCGGCTTACAAGCTATCGATAGGGATCGGGTTCAGGCCTCCGTCTGGGTCCTGCGGCGCGAGCCTCCTGCCCCGCTTGCCTCTCCCGTCGCCTCGAGTCCCGGTTCGGCAAGACTGCCTCGCAGCGTACCGGTGAAGTCACATAGTCATATTGGTTATTCGAGTTCTACGAGGTCCTCTTGCCCGCTCCCGCAAAAACTCCTTGCGGAACCGCGGGTGCCGCAGTTCCGGATGCCACGCCCGCTCGCAGTGCGGATACCTGGACTCTCGCCGGCGCCAAGGCGCGTTTCTCCGAAGTCGTCGACCGCGCCCAAACTAGCCCGCAGACCATCACCCGCAACGGTAAGCCCTGCGCTGTGATCGTCTCCGCCGATGAATGGGCACGCAAGACCGACCGGAGAGGTACGCTTGCCGAGTTTCTGCTCGCGTCGCCGCTTCGCGTCGCCGAGCTCGACCTCGAACGACAGCACGACGCCCCGCGCGACGCTCCGCAGTGAATCTCCTCCTCGACACCAGCGTCTTGTCGGAGGTGCAACGGCCGAGCCCCAACGCCGAAGTACTCGCTTGGCTCGACGCCGTCGACGAGGATCGCGTTTTCTCGAGTGTCACCTCGATCGCCGAGCTCCGGCGTGGCGTCGCCCTGCTCGATCCGGGCCGGCGCCGCGCGGCCCTGACCGCCTGGCTCCGCGACGATCTGCCGGCGCGGTTCGCCGGCCGGATCCTGCCGATCGACTACGCCATTGCGGAAAGCTGTGGGGACCTCATGGCCGAGAGCCGGCGGACCGGGACAGCGCTCTCCGCGATGGATGCGTTTTTTGCGGCGACCGGGCTCGCCAAAAAACTCACGCTCGTCACCCGCAAACTCGAGGAATTCGCCCCGTTCGGAGTGCCTCTGCTCGATCCCTGGCACGGCTGACGACAGAACCGCGCATTGTCAGCTGCCAGGGTCTGCACTGCCAAAGGCGTGCGGTGTCTCGGCGTTCCTGCTCTTTGTTGTGCAACTGCCATGTTGCTATGTACAATATTGGTGACTCGGAGGCCCGATGCGCACCTACCCTCTCGATGAAGCTCGCGCCGAATTCTCGAAAATCGTCGAGCGCGCGCTGGCCGGCGAGCCGCAACGCGTCATGCGCCGCGGCAAGGAAGCCGTGATCATCGTCTCCGAGACCGATTGGTCGAGCGGCCGGCAACGGGCCGCGACCCTCGGCGATCTGCTCGCCGATTTCGCCGAGCGGCCCGGAACCGACGAGGTGTTTTTCGAGCGGTCGACCTTCCCTCGGATCCGCGCGCTCGGGTCCGATTTCCACGATGCATGAGCGCCTGCACGCGTACTAGCTCGACCCCCCTGTCTCCAAATCGGGGAGCCTCAATCTTTGCCGCTCTGCCTACGCATTCGCGTTCGATCGGCTTTGCCGGGGCGCTTCGGCGAAGCGTGATTGCGGGCCTCGATTGCGGCCGTGGCGGGGTCGAATTCCGCGGGTAGGGCGCTCCTCCGGGTCACGGGCACGACTGGCTGGCGCGAGGTCGAGATCGGCCACGGCTCGAGCGCCTCGATCTGTCCCGTCGGCGCTGGAATGCTGCTGACGTAATCCTGGATCGGGCAGGGTCCGGTGGTTCGGGAGTTTCGCGAAACGGAAGGAAGGCGCTCGCGGCCGTGGCCTGAAGTGACAGATTTCGCAGGATTCGGCTAGAGTCCGTCGCGGCGCGAATCACGGGCCCGCACACGATGCCGACAGAGACCGACACGCACCATCTGCCTGCGACGCTCGACGCAGGCACGGCGCTCCCTGCGCGACACTTGCAAGAGACAGCTGCCAAAGCCAGGGGCTATGCCAAGGCCGCTCGAGCCGAGAACACGCGTCGAGCCTACGACGCGGACTGGCGTCTCTTTGTTAACTGGCTTCGTCGGCAAGGATTGGCAGAGCTCCCGCCGAATCCCGAGGTCATCGGACTTTACCTCACATCTCTCGTCAGCCCGAGCAACCGGACCCAGAAGCCGGTCAAGGTCTCGACCCTCGAGCGAAGGCTCTCCGGAATCTCGTGGCACTATCGCCAGATCGGGCAGCCTCTCGATCTCTCGGATCGCCATATCGCGACGGTGCTCGCGGGCATTCGCCGACAGCATGGCTCTCCGCCCGTTCAAAAGGAAGCCGTCCTTGGACCCGACCTGATCGCGATGCTCGCCGTCCTGGGCAATGATCTCCGCGGCCTGCGGGATCGCGCGATCCTCGCAATCGGCTTCGCCGGCGGTCTCCGACGCTCCGAGATCGTCGGTCTCGATTGTGGCCAGGGGCAGACGCAGGATGGGACCGGCTGGATCGAGATCATCGAGCCCGCGGGCCAGAAGGAAGGCGGCCTTCTCCTGACCGTCAAGGGCAAGACCGGGTGGCGAAAGGTCGAGGTCGGCAGAGGCTCGCGTCCAGCCACCTGTCCTGTCGCGATCCTCGAAACCTGGATGCGCCTCGGCCGGATCTGCCACGGCCCGTTGTTCCGGCGCATCTCGATGCGGAAAGGGGGCGCGGGCGCCGACCGGCTCGACGACAAGCATGTGGCGCGTCTCGTGAAGCGCGTCGCATTGGCAGCGGGTGTTCGGCCCGATCTTCCCGAAGGCAAGCGCAAGGCGGCCTTCGCCGGCCATTCGTTACGAGCGGGTCTGGCCAGCTCGGCGGAGGCGGACGAAGCGCTTGTCCAAAGGCAGCTCGGGCACGCGAGCCCGCAGATGACGAGGCGCTACCAGCGACGGCGCGATCTCTTCCGAGTCAATCTCACCAAGGCCGCGGGCCTCTGACGCTTGACCCAGATCAGCTTGATTTGACAGCTGTCAAGAACTGGGATCTTGACAGCTGTCAAGACCACGTGCCGCGCCCTGACGGACGAAAGCAGCGATAAAACTGTGGACCCGCCGTCGAAATCACGCGTTCGAACCCATCACACAGTGTCAAGAGCGCACGGATTCCTCGTATTTCGCTCACCGTCGAAAATTTACCGAGCATGCAACGTGGCAGATTGAAGCTAACGAAGTTGGAATTCAGAAACTGATAAGCCTACTTGGCGCCCTGATTTCAAAATCACGCAATTACTCAACTGCTACGGCCCGCCCAAAAGCTATCTCTTGCCAGAAATGGAACAATCGGACGGAAAGGAAAGTGCCGCTTCCGCTCCGTAGCCTCGGCGGCCATCGGCGAGACCCTCCGGCACGCAGTAGCCGGTAGGGCAGGGGACCAGCCGCTAGCTAGGGAAGTTCAGAGCCACAAGAAAACGAGATACGACGGTGCCGCCACAAACCTGGATTGACAGCTGGCGATTTCAACTCATCATGTACGAACATGTCGCCAGCCGGCCCCTGAACGTCCATCGCCGACGTATGCTTTCTCCCTGAAAGAGCAAAAAATCGGCAGCAATAGTCACTCTTCCACCTCAACGAACGGATCAACTGATACTACTTGACCCTAAGACTGACACTTATCAAAAAATATCTCTACGCTTGACTCGCGTAACGAATCATAGCCCGTGATCGACCTGATGATTCCAGTGCGTTAAGGTTTTATTAACAAAAAATCGCTGGACGACTTTAACGAATCGTGCCCTACCTTGACGCTTAAGAGGTGTCATCAGGTCCGCTCGCCGTCAGGTCGGGGTTCAGCCGTCAAATGACTCGATCATCAACCACTATCCCCGTCTTGGAGGACGCCGCCGGGAAAATTATCCGGCACGGCCAAATATTATCTGGCCACCTGCAGACGGTCCGGGAGAGAATGTATCCCCCGCATGCAGAAAAGCAGCTGCGGCGCTTCCTCACGAACGAAGTCTCGACTCTCACGTCGATTCCGGAATCGACACTGCGCACGATGTCGATCGAAGGAAAGGGACCTGCACCGGCCCGCCTGGACAACAACCATCGCGCATACACACTCGACCAGGTCAACGAGCTTCGCCGGTTCTTCGCTACACAGCGGCCGGCCGAAGCCGCACGCTACCTTCCCACCCGACGAAACGGGGAGCACCTACAGATTGTCTCTGTCAATAATTTCAAGGGCGGATCGGCCAAGACGACAACGAGCCTACATCTTTCCCATTATCTCGCGCTTCACGGCTATCGCATCCTCGTCATCGACCTCGACCCGCAAGCCTCCCTGTCCGCGATGTTCGGCGCCCAACCCGAGATCGACGTTGCCGAGAACGAAACGATCTATGCGGCGTTGCGCTATGACGGCGATCGTCGCCCTATCACCGAGGTCGCTCGTCGCACTTACTTCGCCGGCATCGACCTCGTCCCCGGAAATATCGAGGTCATGGAATACGAGCACGACACACCGAGGCTCCTCGCATCCAACGAAAAATATGACGGTGGGGCCTTCTTCGAGCGCTTGCGCCTTGCGATCGACGAAGCCGACGACAAATACGATGTGGTAATTCTCGATACCCCGCCGTCACTCGGCTTCCTCACGCTGAGCGCGATATATGCCGCGACGAGCATGCTCGTCACCATCCACCCTGCCATGCTCGACGTCGCATCGATGAGTCAATTTCTGCTCATGATGGGCGACCTGACGCGAATCGTGCAAGACGCTGGTGCCACGATAGAACAGGATTTCTTTCGGTACCTCATCACGCGCCACAATCCCAACGATCAGCCTCAGGCCGAGGTCGTGACCATGTTGCGTCACCTTTTCGGCTCCGACGTCCTGCTGCCAACGGCCATTGAAAGCACAGCAATCGAAGCTGCGGGATTAGCCAAGAAAAGCCTCTATGAGCTCGAGCCGGGCCAGGTCGGGCGTGACACGTACAAACGTGCACGCGAGTCCATCGATGCCGTCAACGCGCAGATTGTCGGGCTCATCTCACAAAGCTGGGGACGCGCGCCATGACGAAGTCACCCCGATCCATCACTGCAGCATTCGGCGCCTTGTCTGGAACCCTCACCAGCGAGACACAACCGGAGATCCGCCCCGCATCACCAGACTCATCGAACAGCCGAGCACCGGTCCGCGTCGGGGCCGGCGTGATCGGAGCCACACACCGTACACTGTCAGATCTCCGCGCCGAGCGTGATGAGCTTCTCGCCCGATTGGCATCCGGCGGAGAAACGACCCTCGACCCCGAGCTGATCGATCCGTCGCCCTTCCCGGACCGACTTCCGGACGACAACGACTCCGACTTCGGCGCTTTCAAACATACGATTGAAACGGAGGGACAGAAGGTCCCCATTCAGGTCCGGCACCATCCCAACATGCCGGGTCGCTACGAAGTCGTCTACGGACACCGTCGGCTGCGCGCAGCAAAAGAGCTCGGTCGCCCCGTCAGAGCTTTCGTCGCAGATCTCTCAGACCTCGAGATGATCCTCACCCAAGGCCTCGAAAATTCGAGCCGCCAGGACCTTACCTGGGCCGAGCGCGCACTCTATGCATGGCGCCTGGACGCGAACGCCATCAAATCCAAGGACATCTGCGCCGCCTTAGCGACGAATGAAGCCGAGCTCGCTCGCTTCCGAACGGTCTGCCGAAGTTTGACACCAGATGTCGTCACGGCGATCGGCCGCGCCCCGAAGATAGGTCGGCCCCGCTGGATGAAACTCGCCTCGATCGTCTCGAAAGATCCAACTGCGCTCGACCGAATTCATACGGCTTTGACAGATGGCAAAATCTCCGGAGCCAGCTCCGACCAAAGATTTCACCAAGCCACCGCCGTCGTAAGCACAACCGAGACCTCGGACGGGAAAGATTGGAAGCTCGTCTCCTCGTCCGGAGCAGCAGCAGGAACAGGCCGCTTCACTGGGGCCACCATCAGCCTGACGATCGATCGACGACACGCCAGCGCTTTCGCATCATTCCTTCAAGGAGAAATCCCAGAAATCCTCGACCGGTTTTTCGCCCAAAACGGCGAAGCATGAATGGCGTTGCGCCAACACGCCGGCCCCGTGAACCTCAAGGCCATTAGACGAGAGGGGAAAGGAGAACCACAAACCGCACCAAAGAAAAGGCCCCCAAGCGGCGCGAACCAACTCGAGAGCCTTCGTTTTCTCTAGCACAGATACGAGTAAGCCTCTCGCGCACCTCTGTCAACTCAGAACACCGCTTCGGTGAGCACTCCCGCTTTGCATGCCGGGAACGAGAGGCGACCTATGACACCAAGTTTCAAGACGACGCCCGCTGAGGCGCTCGACGGCACATGCCGCGATCCGACACCAACCCCTCCGGCTCCGAGCTCGAACCAGCGCTCACGCCGAGTAGGGCAGGGACCCGACGCAACTGACCCGAGCTCCACCTCGGCATTTTCAGTTCGCGGGACAAGCGGTCACACTCCCGAATCGGTTCGCTGTCGATTCGCAGAGGTCGAAGGCGAGCTTGAGTCAATGAGAAAGGAGGACTTCATGCCAATGAAATCCTGAAACCCCGCACGGCTTGAATCGGCGCAGGGATGGTGGAACCTAAACGATGAATACGGAACCTAACCGTCATCACGTCTTCGTTGTCTCCGACGCCACGAATTCATCCCGAGAGAAAGCACGACACAGCCAATCAACCCAGGAGACCTAACCGCAAAAGAAAAAGGCCCCCGAAGCGGCGGAACCGACCCGGAAGCCCTGTAGAAACTATAGCAAGTTCACAGAAACCACTTCCGGACATCGCTGTCAAGCCAGGAAACGCCATTTCGGTGAACGCTTTTTCTTTGCCTGATGAAAGGTGAGAAAGATGCAGCCGATTACCCCGATGGCCCCGCGAGGGCGCCAAACGATCCCGCTTGGCC
>JALJOM010000005.1 GCA_024304885.1 Beijerinckiaceae bacterium | reverse complement strand
CCAATCGCTTCGCCGAGCCTTGATCGCCGAGGCGAACGCGTGCTATTGGGCGCTTCGCCGCGAGCGGGGCAAGTCCTCGCTTTCGCCTCCGGAGAGGTGGCTGAGTGGTTGAAAGCACCGCACTCGAAATGCGGCATACGGGCAACCGTATCGGGGGTTCAAATCCCTCCCTCTCCGCCAAGACTTGGCTTTAACTTAGCCTTTACATCGAGATATTATAAATCAAGCCGTTGCGAGCCGTTCAATGATACAGAACGGTGATACAGAATGGCTTTCAAGATGGCGACTCCACAGTGGGACAAAAGGACCGGCAAATATCGGTTTCGCAAGGCCGTCCCCAAGCGTCTGATCGGCAAAATCGGCAAGACGGAAGTCATAAGAACGCTCGACACGGCGGACTACGCCGAAGCGAAGATCCGCTTCCTCGCGGTCGCGGCGCAGGTCGAAGCCGAATGGGCCGCGCTCGCGGTCGAGCAGCCGAAATTCACCATCGACCAGATTCCGGAAACCTCGCCAAGGGGACGCTCGTCAGGCACACGAAGGACGACCTGTCCTACGATGCGACGATCGCCACCTGGCCGCAGTGGGAGCCGCCGCCTGTGGAGGCTCCGCCGAGCAAGGCGCAGCGCCTCACCTTGAAGGACCACTTCGACAGATACGTCGCGCAGACCGGCATCTCGCCCAAGACGCGAAAGAGCTGGAGGGGCAAGCTGACGAAGCTGGCGGAGCATATCGGCTCGGACAATCTCGCGACGACCACACCTGAGCAGATCGTCGCGTGGAAAGCCGCGCTGCTCGAATCCGGTCTCAGTCAGAAGACGGTCCGAGAGGGTTATCTCGCGGCGGTGACAAGCTTCTTCAACTGGGCGATCGGCAACCTGATCGTCGCCTCCAACCCCGCCAAGGGCGTCACGGTGAAGCTGCCGAAGACGGTCAAATTGCGCTCCTCGTCGTTCACCGACGAGGAGGCGGCGTTGATCCTGACCGAGGCGCTTCGCCCGTCGGACGACCGGGCGTCCCGCGAACTGGCGGACGCCCGCCGCTGGGTTCCGTGGATCATGGCCTACAGCGGCGCCCGCGTGAACGAGATCACGCAGCTCCGGGGCCAGGACATCTACTCCCGCATGATCGGGAACGAGGAGGTCTGGGTCATCCGCGTCACGCCCGATGCGGGAAACGTGAAGAACGGCGAGGCCCGTGACTTTCCGATCCACCCTCACATCGTCGAGCAGCGCTTCATCGACTTCGTGAAGCGCAAGGGGCCGGGGCCGCTCTTCTACGACCCGCGTCGGCGGCGCAAAGGCTCCGACGAGAATCCGCTGAGCGGCCAGATGGGCGAGGCGCTCGCCGAATGGGTGAGAAGCATCGGCATCGAGAAGGGCGTCGCGCCGAATCATGGTTGGCGCCATCGATTCAAGACCGAGGCGAATCGAGTCCGCATGCATCCCCAGACCCGCGATGTGATCCAGGGGCACGCCCCGCGCACCGTCGGCGAGCAATACGGCGAGGTTCCGCTCGAAACCATGTGGGTGGAACTGCTTCGGCTTCCGCGCTACGACATTTCGCCGCCCACCGGCCCGAGGCCGGTGACCGAGGCGTCCAAGGAGGCGAGCCGGAAGCGTATGGCGACCGCCAAACGGGCCAAGGCCCGGACGCGGGCCGCCGCGCAGAAGCAGCCGGCGGAAACCCACGCCGGCTGAGGCGGGACGGCGGGAAGAGGAAAGATTCGTGACCTCGATCCTTGTCCTCTCCGATCTGCACCTCGAGAACCGGCCCTATTGGCGACTGCCCGACGAGCTTCCGCCTTTCGACGTCGCGGTGTTCGCCGGCGACATCGCCGAGACGCCGCGCGTCGCCGTCGAAACCCTCGCGGCGGCGCCGGCCCTTTCTGGGCGGCCCGTCGTCTACGTGCCCGGCAACCATGAGCTCTTCAGCGGCGACATCGACGCCGCGATCGCGGACGGGCGCGCCGCCGCCGAGGGGACGAATGTGCGGCTGCTCGATCGCGAGGTCGCCATTGTGGCCGGCGCAAGATTCGTGGGCGCGATCCTTTGGACCGACTACGCGCTCGGCGGCGATACGAAATGGATCAGGTGACAGTCGCTCTGGCTCACCCTGACCTTTCCGATCGCGTGAATATGCTGACGTCGCTGCACGATTGCCTCGACCTGCCTCAAAGCGAGAGGCTGTCCGTACTCACCGGGGGCGCGCAAGAGCCGGATCCAGACACCCGTTTCAGATCGTTCAATAAGTTGCAGCGCACCAATTTCGCATGGATGTTACGAGCGACGGAGCAACAGCTCGCATCCGGTCGTCTGGATCTCGACCTTATTGATCTTCCCTCGCCATCGAGCCTTCTGAGGCACTTGAGGATCAAGCAAGGGAATTGGAGTGACATCTTGCCGGCGATGGCGA
>JALJOM010000004.1 GCA_024304885.1 Beijerinckiaceae bacterium | reverse complement strand
GCGTGAGCCCACCCCCCCCCGCCCGACGCGCCTTGCCCCCACCCCCACCCCCCCCCCCCCCCAACCCCCCCCCCCCCCCCCCCACGACTCTCGAGGCGGGGTTCTGCGATGTCCTGGTACAGCAAGGTCGTCTGGACGGAAGGCTTGTTCCTGCGACCGCACCATCTGCAGCAGAACGACCGCTACCTCGAGCATCTCGTCGAGGGCCGCAGCCGGCACGCCTCGCCCTATCCCTGGGGCTTCTCCCATATCGAGATCGATCGGGATCTCGCCCAGCAGAGCAAGTTCTCGGTGCGCCGCGCCGCGGGCGTCATGCCGGACGGGACCCCCTTCGACATTCCCAACGACAGCCCGGTCCCGGACCCGATCACCGTGCCCGACAATGCGGCCCAGCAGATGCTGTGGCTCTCGATGCCGCTCGCGGCGGCGAATTCGCGCGAGGTCGACGTGGTCGACTCGGACAGCGCCAGCCGCTTCACGATCGGAACCGAGCGGTTCATCGATTCGACCTCCGCGCTCCGAATCGAGGAGGAGATCGACCTCGCCTATCCGCGCTTCGCCTTCGAGCTGCGCAAGACCGCGAAGCCCGGCTACCAGGGCCTGCCGATCGCGCGCGTGGTCGAGGTCCGCGACAAGGCGATCGTCTTCGACGAGAAGTTCGCGCCGACGGTGCTCGTCTGCCATGCGCATCCGACGCTCACCGGATGGATCGACAAGGTCATCGGCTGGATCGACACCAAGCTCGAGGAATTGTCCCGCTACGCCTCGGACCCGAGCGCGGGCGGTGGGCTCCAGAGCGTCGACTATCTGGTGCTCGAGGTTTTGAACCGCGCCATTCCCGTGTTCCAGCATCTGCGGGCGTCGCGTTTCACCCATCCCGAGCGGCTCTACGTCGAGCTCTTGAGGCTCGCGGGCGAGCTCGCGACCTTCGCGACGCAGGAGCGGCGCGCGCGGCTCTATCCGGCCTACGACCACGACAACCACGAGGCGACCTTCGGGCCCGTGCTGCGCGACGTGCAGGAATTCCTGAGCTTCTCGGCGAAGCGCGCGATCCGGCTCGACATCATCATGCGGGCGCAGAACGCCTTCATCTCGCCGATCCGCGACCGCGGCCTGTTCCGCACCGCGAGCTTCATCCTCGAGGTCTCGGCCCGGCGCCCGCTCGGCGAGATCCAGGCGAGCTTCCCGAGCCTGTTCAAGGTCGGCCCGAGCTCGAAGATGAACGAGATCGTCCATGCCCATCTGCCGGGCATCGCGCTCGTGCACCTGCCGACCCCGCCGCCGCAGATCCGGGCGATCACGGATCACGTCTATTTCTATCTCGACCGCAACTCGCCGCTCTGGCCGGAATTCTCGACGGCCGCGTCGATCGGGATGCATTTCTCCGGTGACTGGCCGGATCTCGAGATGGAGCTCTGGGCGGTCCTGGAGGATCGACGATGAGCGACAAGGACAATCCTTTCGACAGGCCTGATCGCACCGTGTTCTCCCCCGGCCCGAGAGTACCGCGGCCGGGCTTCCCGGCGCCGCCGTCCCCGGGCCAGCGACCGGCGCCGCCGCCGCAGCCCCGAGCCCAGCCCTCCTATCCCCAGCCGGGTTCCGAGGCCACGACCGGCGAATCCTGGATTCGGTCGGAGCGACAGCAGGTCCGGCCCGAGCCGCCTCCCGCGCCCCAGCGCGCTCCGCGGATCGAGGAGCTCGTCGTCCCGCACGAGAATCCGCTCATGCAGGCGGCCGGCCCGATCCTGCTCCTGCTCGGGCGCTTGAGAGTCTCCGTGCTTCAAGCCTCGCCCGCGAGCCTGATGGAGCAGGTCGCCGCGGCGATCGAGTTCTTCGAGAAGGAGGTCCGCACGGCGGGCGTCCCGATCGATCAAGCAAACGAGGCGAAATATATCCTCTGCGCGACGGCCGACGACATCGTCCAGAACATCCCGACCACGGATCGCCATGTCTGGACGCAATACAGCATGCTCTCGCAATTCTTCAAGGAACGGGAAGGCGGCGTCCGGTTCTTCGAGAAGCTGGATCGGGCCAAGATGGACCCACTCCCGTGCTACCCACTGCTCGAGCTGATTCATTGCTGCCTCGCCTTGGGCTTCCAAGGCATGCATCGGCACTCGCCGAACGGCACGGCCACGCTGCAGCAAATCCAGCGCAACCTCTACGAGCTTCTCCGCAAGGTCCGACCGCGCGCCGAGCGGGATCTGTCGCCGCATTGGAAAGGCCAGGAGCTCGGCCGCGCCGTCCTGCGCAGCAGGGTTCCGTTCTGGGCGATCGGCGGGGTCGCCGGCCTCGCGCTCGTCGCCCTCTTCCTGACCTTTCGCGCCTATCTGACGGACGGAGCCGAAGTCGCGGCGGCCGAGGTCAGGCGCCTCAACGGAACCGACGCGATGCGGCTGGTACGACCCGAGATCGTCAGGCCGCCGCCCGCGCCGCCGGGGCCGGTGTGCCCCACCGACCTCCCGGACGGGGTCGGCTGCAAGGTGGTCGGCAACGCGCTGACCTTCAGCGTCAGGAGCGAGGTCCTGTTCGATTCGGGGCAGGCGACCTTGAAGAAATCCTTCATCGAGACCGCCTCGGGGCTCGCGACATTCCTCGACAAGGAGGCCGGCACGATCAGGGTGATCGGGCATACCGACAATGTGAAGCTGCGCAAGACGTCTCCCTTCGCGTCGAACTGGGCCCTTTCGATGGAACGGGCGAAAGCCGTCGCGGAGGTCGTGAGGCCGAAGCTCTCCGATCCCACGCGTGTCGAGGTCGATGGCCGGGCGGACGAGGAGCCCGTCGCATCCAACGACACCGCCGAGGGCCGCGCGCGCAATCGCCGGGTCGAGATCAAGCTCACCCGCGCCAATCGATGAGACACCCACTTCACGAATTCGGGCGGAGACCCACGAGGCCATGCTGAGCAAGGAGATCATCAGGATCGTCGCCTCCGGGATCGGACTCGTCTCGCTGGCGGCCGTCGTCTACCTGGCTGGACCCTTCATCGAAATCGGCGGCTTTCGGCCGCTCCAGAACACGATCATCCGCGAGATCGTCGTGGTCCTGCTCGTGGCCGCCGCCGCCGGGCTCGCGGGGTTTTCCTTCTGGCAGCGCCGCAGGAAGGCCGACGCGATCGCCAAGGAGCTCACCGAGACCGCCGCGGTGGAGAGCGATGCGGAGGTCCTCGCCGAGCGGATGAAGGATGCTCTGTCCACGTTGAAGAGCACCGGCCGGAGCAAGGCGGATTATCTCTACGATCTTCCCTGGTACCTCTTGATCGGCCCCCCGGGCGCCGGCAAGACCACCGCGCTCGTCAATTCCGGCTTGCGGTTTCCGCTTTCGAAAGGCGCGACGCCGGCCGCGCTCGCGGGCGTCGGGGGCACCCGCTATTGCGATTGGTGGTTCGCCGAGGACGCCGTGCTGATCGATACGGCGGGCCGCTACACGACGCAGGATTCCGATGCGAGCGCCGATCAGAAGAGCTGGCTCGCCTTCCTCGACTTGTTGAAGAAGAACCGCCCGCGCCAGCCCATCAACGGGGTCATCATCGCGATCGCGCTCGACGACATCATGACCGGCGAGCCGGAGAAGATCGCGGCACATTCGAGCGCGATCCGAGCGAGATTGCTGGAGCTGCACAAGCGCCTCAAGGTCGATTTTCCGGTCTATGCCTTGTTCACCAAGGCCGATCTCGTGCTCGGCTTTCGCGAGTTCTTCGCGAACCTCGGCGAGCAAGGTCGCCAGCAGGTGTGGGGGGCGACCTTCCAGACCTCCGACAAGAGGAAGAACCTCGTCGGCGACGTGCCGGCCGAGTTCGACGCCTTGATCGCGCGGCTCTACGAGATGACGACCGATCGCCTCCAGGACGAGCCGGTCCCGGCGACGCGGGTCGCCTTGTTCGGGTTCCCGGCCCAGCTCGCGGCACTGAAGAAGCCCGTCTTCGATTTCCTGAACCAGATTTTCGAGCCGACCCGCTATCACGTCAACGCGACGCTGCGCGGCTTCTACTTCACCTCGGGGACGCAGCACGGCACGCCGATCGACCAGCTCATCGCGGGCCTGTCGCGCAGCTTCGGCGCTCGCGAGGTCGCGCCGCAAGCCTATTCCGGCCGCGGGCAGAGCTTCTTCCTCAATCGCCTGCTCGGCCAGGTCGTCATCGGGGAGGCGGCCTGGGTCTCGACCGATCGCGCGGCCGTGCTCCGGGCCAGGCTCATCCGGGCCGGCGCCATCACGGCCGTCGTTCTCGTCTGCTCCGCCGCCAGCCTCGCCTGGTGGACGAGCTACACCCGCAACCGGACGCTCATCGACACGACGATCGTGGA
This sequence comes from Beijerinckiaceae bacterium, assembly GCA_024304885.1. Taxonomy (GTDB): domain Bacteria; phylum Pseudomonadota; class Alphaproteobacteria; order Rhizobiales; family Beijerinckiaceae; genus Methylocapsa. Next base: position 146,427 of record JALJOM010000004.1, on the reverse strand, counting down.
CGCCGCCGACTACCACACCATCGCGGGGGAGCTCACCAAGGAGACCGAGATCTCCGATCGCGACCTCGCCAAGGTCCTGCCCGCCCTGAACAAGCTGCGCAACCTGCCGGCCGGCTACGTGGAGCGGGACGTGCCCGTGCCGCTCGCGGCGACCTTCGGCCTGAGCCAGAAGGCGAGGCTCGAGTCGACGGCGGTGCGAGCCTATGCGACGGGCCTCGAGCGGATGCTGCGTCCGCGTTTGCTCTATCGGCTGGAGGAGCAGCTCGAGGCCAATCGCTCGAACCCGAGCTTCCTGCACGACGGGCTCAAGGCCTATCTCATGCTGGGCGGTCTCCACGACACCGATCGCGGCTTCCTTCTCGGCTGGCTCCGCCGCGACTGGGAAACCAATCTCTATCCCGGCGCCACCGCCGCGAGCGGGCGCAAGCTTCTCGAGGACCATGTCGTCGCCATGCTCGACCTCTGGCGCGGCGAGGCGCCCGTCGTCAGCCTGAACGGCTCGCTCGTCGCCGATGCCCAGGCGACGCTCGCCCGGCTGAGCCTCGCCGAGCGCGCCTACGAACTGCTCCGGTCCGCCTCCGCCACATCCGACGTGCCGGACTGGACCGCCACCGTCGCCGGAGGACCGGATGCCGCCCTGGTCTTCGACGGCGCGAAGGGAGCCCCCCTCGAGACCGTCCGCATCCCGGCGTTCTACACCTATGCCGGGTTCCGCCGGGCGCTCATGGAACGGCTCCCGGGCATCAGCGATCAGCTCAAGGCCAATCGCTGGGTCCTCGGCGACGCCGGCGAGCAGGCGACGGTCGAGGCGCAATACAAGACGCTGCAGGTCGACGTGGTCGATATCTATGCGCGCGATTTCACCAATGCGTGGCGTGGCGCGCTGGACAAGCTCAAGCTGAAGAGGCTGAACGCGGACAAGCCGAAATATCTCGCGCTCGGCGCCGCATCCGCCGCGACCTCGCCCTTGAAGCAGATCGTCGAATCCTTGCGCGACGAGACGGCGCTGACGCGGGAGCGGCCGGGCTTCGCGCCGGCGCCGGGCAGCGAGGCCGAGAAAGCCGTCCTGACCCAGATTCGCGGCAAGCCCCCCGGCGCCGATATCGAGCAGAGCTTCAAGGTCTATCACCTCCTCGTCGAGGGGGACCCCGGGCGCCGCCAGATCGACGCCGTCGTCGGCAACCTCGCCGAGCTGCATCGCAATCTCCTGACGGCGGCCGAGGTGCCCTCCCAGGCCCAGGAGGCGAACAAGCAGGTCCAGACCCAGCTCGTGGACCTCCGCGCCAAGGCGAGCCGTCTCCCCGACCCCTTCAAGAAGATGCTGGACGACGCCGCGAGAGACTTCGAGAACGACGCCACCAACGCGATGCGGGCCCAGCTCGCCCGCGCGCTCGGCGACCAGGTGACGGGCATCTGCCAGCAGATCGCCGCCAATCGCTATCCGTTCGCACGGACCGACCGCGAGGTCGCACTCCTCGATTTCGGCAAGCTGTTCGGGCCGCAGGGCGTGCTCGACAAGTTCTTCACGAGCCAGCTCGCGCAATATGTCGATATGTCGAAGCGCGACTGGACCTTCCGCCAGGACAGCGCGCTCGGACGCGCCCTCGCCTCCTCCACCGGGACGCTGAAGGAGTTCCAGCGCGGAGCGCAGATCCGGGAGACGTTCTTCGCGACCGGCGGTCTCGTCCCGTCGATGTCGCTCACCGTCGTTCCGCCGCCGCTGCCGGTCAGCGCCGCGCCGACCTTGCCGGGGGGAACTGCGGCCGCCCCGACCATGACGATCCGGATGGAGATCAACGGAACGCCGGTGGACAGCAGCGCCGGTCGTCCCTCACCGGTGCGTGTCGAATGGCCGGGCGCGGCCACGAATCATGCCGCGGTGACGGTGACCTCCGACATCCCGGGCCAGGAGCCCGCGTCGATCGAGCGCTCGGGACCTTGGGCGCTGTTCCGCCTGGTCGAGGCCGGCGCGCCGGTGCCGCGCGGCGACAAGATCGTCGTCAACTATATCGTCGGCGGACGCACGCTCGGTTACACGATCGGGGCAGGGTCCGGGCTCAACCCTTTCACCTTGCCGGCGTTGCGCGAGTTCCGCTGCCCGAGCGTGCTTTAGAGCGGGATGAGGAAAAGTGGACACCGGTTTTCCGGCGCAATCGAATTTACGCAGATTGCGTAAACTTATCTGCGCATCCCGCTCCAACTTAATGGAATCGATCACGTTACATGACTCTGGATCGATTCGATCCAGAGTCATCGTGATCTAGAACGACCATGCCCTGCGCGCTCTTCGGCAAGCATGCGAGCCGGCGCGATCTCGTCGCCATCGAGGTTCCGGGTCCCTTCCTCGCCGTCTTCGAGCCCTGGCTCCAGACCGCGCTCTCGACCAGCCGCGAGCGGCTCGGTGACGGGTGGCAGGCGGCCTACCTCGCCGCCCCGATCTGGCGGTTCTGGCTCGGCGCGGACATTTGCGGCACGACCGTCGTCGGCGCGCTGATGGCCTCGCTCGACGAGATCGGGCGCTACTATCCTCTCACCATCCTCGCGACGGGCGACATGCGCGCCGCCGTTCCCCCTCCGGAATTCGACACCAACGAGGACTGGTTCAAGACGATCGAAGCCTTCCTGCTCGGTACGCTCGAGCCCGGCGTGACCCTCGAACGGGTCAGAAGCGCGCTCGCGGCGCTCCCCATGCCGAGGGCCTATCCGCCGATCGCGCCGCGCGAGCCGATCCGGGTCGTGACTGAGGGCGGCGTGCTCTGCCCTCTCGACGATCGCATCGAAGGAAAGGCCTTCGCGTCCCTACGGCTCGCCGACTGGGCTCGAGCCTATGCCGGGCGCGCCTTCTTCTGGACGCCCGGCGGGGTCGGCTTCCGCCCGGTCGCCCTGGCGACCGGACACTTGCCGCATCCTGACCTGTTCTCTGCCATGCTGACCGGCGACTTCCGCCCCTTCACCTCGTGAAGGGGCGAGCGCCCGTTTTCATTGGCAATCGTCACGAGACGCTTTATCAGGCGAAAAGTGGCACGACGTCACACCGAAAGGGGCATCGATGCACGACCCAGCGCAGCTCGACTCGCTCCGACCGGGCACGCAGCTCAACGGGATCTACGAGATCGACTGCCTCGTCGCCAGCGGCGGCATGGGCGAGGTCTACAAGGGCCATTCCATCCAGACCGGCCACGGCGTGGCGATCAAGGTCATCCGGCACGAGTTCGCCGAGAACGAGCTGGTGCGGTCCTTGTTTCGCAACGAGGCGTCGAGCCTGCACAACCTCCATCACGAAGCCATCGTCAGGTACTTCATCTTCGCGGTCGATCCGACGCTCGGCCGCGCCTATCTCGCGATGGATTTCGTGGAGGGCGAATCGCTGTCGCAGGTCCTGCGCCACGGGCCTTTGCCGCTCGAGACGGTGACTCGGCTCGCGGCACGGATCGCCCGCGGGCTTCACGCGGCCCACCGCCAAGGGATCACCCACCGCGACATCTCGCCGGACAACATCATCATCCAGGACGGCGATGTGGGCCAGGCGATGATCATCGACTTCGGCATCGCGCGCGCCACGCGGGCCGGGGAAGAGACCGTCGTCGATATGGGATTTGCCGGCAAGTACAACTACGTCTCGCCGGAGCAGCTCGGCGAGTACGGCGGCGACGTCACGCCGAAGTCCGACATCTACAGCCTCGGCCTCGTCCTCGCCGCCGCGTTGCGCGGCGCGCCGATCGACATGTCGGGCCGACCCGCCGAGGTCATCACCAAGCGCCGGACCGTGCCGCCGCTCGACGATGTCGATCCGCACGTGCGGCCGATACTCGCGCGGATGCTGCAGCCGGCTCCGTCCGACCGTCCGGACACGATGCTCGACGTGGCTCGCGCCTTCGAGAGCCTGTCGAGCAAGCCCGAGAAACGCCCGGCCGTGGACTCGGAAGTCCCCTCGAAGCCGCGCTCGGTGCTGGTGGCCGCGGGTGCCGCCGTGACCGTCGCCACCGTGATCGGCATCGGTGCAGGCGCCTACTACCTGTGGCTGAAGCCAGAGCCCGAGCCGCAACCCGGGCCGACGATCCCGGCACCGACAGCACCACTACTCCCCACACCGGCACCTCCCGCACCGGTTGCGCCACCGACGGTTCCTCGCGCCGAGAAGATCTCGCGCTACCTGGGGGACTATCGCGGCGGGACCTGCGTCCACATCGTGCCCGGCGTGATCACGAGCACATCCGCGACCATCGACGGATTCGCGCTGAAGGCCTCGCCGTTCGACGAGCTCGATCGCGCCTTCCTGTCCGAGTTCGGGTTCGAGGCGAAAATCACGGCGATGCTCATCAAGCCGGCGCAATGCCCGGTCCTGACCTTTCTCGACCGCGCGCCGGCCAATCCGAAGCTCGCGCCGAAGATCGAGCTCTCCCGAAGCCTGTTGCGCCCCGGTGCGCCCTTGTCGGGCACGGTGAGCAACGCCGGCCCGAGGCAGCTCGCGCTGATCCTCGTCGACGTCGACGGCGCGGTCGAGAACGTGACCCGATTCCTGCGCCGAGACGCGGAAAAAAGCTCCTTCGAGATCCCCATGGCGAAACCGTCGCAGCCGAGCGAGCCCCGCCTCCTCGTCGCCTTGTCGAGCGCAGAGCCGCTCGCGGCGCTGGCCGAGACATCCGGTCTCTCGTCCGACGCGTTCTTCGAGAAGCTTTTGGCCGATCGACAGCTCGCGACCGCACAGCTCGGCACGGCCCTGGCTTACTTCCAGGTCGAGTAATCCGGCGATCCTCGTCGGTCACGGCGCGATCGAATAGCCCGACACGGCGAAGGACCATTGCGGGTCGGCGAGCGCCGCATCACGCTCGCGCGGCGCGATCTTCAGCTCGCTCGCGGCCTTCTGGAGGAACTCCGCCGCCGATTCCGCATCGAGCCGATCCTGCGGCACATCCGGCAGATCGACGACCTGGACCGGCTTCGTGCTGACCAGCGCGACGATCATCCCGCGGCCGGACGGCGGCTCGGCGACGAACTCGAAATGCGCGAAAGGGTTGCGGGGATCTGGAACCGAAACCGGCCGCCCCGGCTCCAGCAAGTTCGAGGTCTCTGTGGTTCCCAGCGGCAGCTGCATCGAATGCAGGTTCGGATAGATTTGCGTGACCTTGCCTGTGGCGTCCACGTCGACCAGGATCAAGTAGCCGGGCTTTTTCGTGCTGACCTTGACCGCGAGCCTCTGCCCCACCTCGATCTGCGGCGCGGGCAAGATATCGATCGAGACTCCCGCGCCATTCGTCAGCACCGCGGCGCGCGGCTCGATCGGGCCGATCACGGTGACCGCTCGCGACATGCCCTCGGCATGGGCGCCCCCCGCGGCGAGCCCCACCCCGAGCGCGGCGACACAGGGGCCGAGACCCTTCAACCACACATCCCTCGTCATCTCGTGCTTCCTTAGATCACGATGACTTTGGATCGAATCGGTCCAAAGACATGAAATGTGATCGATTCCAAAAGTTCAGAGCGGGATAGTCAGATAAGTTTACGCAATCTGTGTAAACGAGATTGCGCCGGCAATCCGCTGTACGCTTTTCCTCATCCCGCTCTAGAGAATCTTCCAGCGAAGCGGAGACCGTTTCGCGTCGCGAAAATGCGATAAAACAAGAATGTAGAGCTGCTTTCCGAGTCCGTCGGATCGGAAAGCGCTCGAGATCGCGTGGAGCCTCAAGGCGCGGTGAAGACGCCCACCGACCCGATCCGGAGGCCGGCATCGCTCGCCCGAGCCAACCGGCTCACGAGCTGCGCGGAGGCTCTGCGGTCGCTCGCCCGAGCCAGCACCTGCTCGAGCTCGGGCTGGCGCTGCGATGCCGTGACGGCGACCACCTGGTCGGAACCGAACGGCTCGCGGACCTCGATCGGCAGCCGGAGAAAGGAAGTCTCCATCACCTTCGGGTCGTTGCCGGTCGGATAGAGGAGCTGCACCGTCCCGTCGCCCGCGATGTTGAAGAGCAGAAGCGAGCGGCCGGCGAGCCCATCGACCTCGATCTCGACCCGGCTACCGCGACGGTGCACGCTGCTGTCGGGAACGAGCCGGATCGCTTGGACGGATCTCGCGGCGATCTGCTTCACGGCGCGGACCGCGGCGGTCCGGTCGACCACGCTCGGCAGATCCGAGGCCGCGACCGCGCGCGCGACGATATCGCCCCCCGCGATGACATCACCGGTTCGCGTGTCCCAGATCAGGTCGGGCCTCGCTGACAAGGCGACCACCTCGAAGCGGGTCTCGATCGGCCTCACGCCGGCGAGCTTCGTGGCGTCGCCGCCGAGGACCGCGAGGCGGATCGGGGGCTCTCGCGACGGCGTCGCGGACGTGGGCAAGGCCGCAGGCTCCGGAGCCGGCTCCCTTTGCGGCGCGCCGAAAACCGTGACTGCCCGAACGACCGGCTCGCTCGTGAGGGTCGGCGCGCTCGCCGAGACGATGCTCTGCCTCTGGTCCGACAGCTGGTAGGTGACCTGGTGCACGTAGTCGAACAATTCCTTGACGACGATCGTGCCGTCCTTGTCGAGATCGGCGGCCCCTTCGAGCGCCCTCGCGACAGCATAGCTCAGCGCGCCGCGATAGCCCTCGATCCCTTGGACCTTGATTTCCGGGGCCTTGGTATTCCGGTCGGCGGCCGCGAGAAAGATCGTGCGCTCGAAGTCGAGCTCGGTCGTGAAGGCGTCGGCCGGGGTCGCGACGGGCTTCAGCTCGTCCTCGGTGATCCGATAGGTCGGAGCGGCCCGATAGATCATCTCGTCGGCGCGCGGATCGACCGCCCGCGCGAGCCCGCCGCCCGAGCAGGTATCGGCCACGAACAGGACCCGCGCCCCCGCGGCTTCGAACGACTTGATGAAATGCTTGAACTCCATGTCGAGGATACGCTGCGTGGTCGCGCTGCTCGCCGTATCGAACCCGGCGAGGAGGAAAACCTCGCTCTTGCCGTCGCTCGCCGATCCTCGGACATGCTCGGGCTCCTGCGCGCCGTGGCCGGCGACCGAGAGGATGACGAGATCGCCCGGCCGCACCCGCGCGCGCAGGCTCTCGACCGCGGCGAGGATCGAGTCGCGATCGGCTGTGGCGTCGAGCAGCACGGAGACGTCGGTGACGCCGAGGGCGCGCAGCGAGGTTTCGATATCGCGCGCGTCGGCCACCGCGCCTTTGAGACGGGGGATGTTTCTATAGGCGTCGATACCGATCACGAGGGCGTGGATTCGCTCGGACTCGGCGACCCGCGCAACCGGCGCCGATTGCGCGAGAGCCGGGCTCGGCGTCTGGGCCACCCCTTGGGCGAGTCCTGCGAGAAGGACAACGGCACGGCTCGCGCGAAGCGAGATCGGAAAGAGCGAAAAGCTCGGCATGGGCAAGGCCTCTGACCTTCGGCATCCGCGCGGTGGAACGGCTCGCCTCGCATCCGCGCGCGGCGGCGAGACGACGACATGCAAAACGGCGAGAGCGATTTCCGGCGAGACGGACGCCGGTTCGCACTTCGCCAACGATGTTTCCCAACAGCGACATCGCTATGCGAAATCGCGACAAACCAAGTATGTAGAGCTGATGTCCGATTCCGCTGGATCGGAAACCGCTCTAGTCGCGCCTCCATTCCACGCGGCGGTTGAGCGCAAAGATATCGTCCTGCGACAATCCGGTGGTGGGCGTGAGCTGCAACGGCTCGTCGGCGCCGACCCCGTCCGCGGTGACCGGCACGTCGATCTCGTTCTCGCGCAGGAAGGCGGCCACCGTTTCGGCTCGGGAGACCGAGAGCTTCCTGTTGTAGTCCGCGCCGCCACGAACGTCGGTATGGCCGATCAGCGTCACGCGCTCGGGCCGCTGCTCCTTGATCGCGCGGGCGAGCTCGAGTGCCGCCTTCTCGCCTTGAGGGGTCAGGGTCGCCGACCGATAGTCGAAGGTGATCGGGGTCGGGACCGCTCGGAACGAGATGCCACGCACCTTCGGCGAGTAGATCCCGCCCAAGGTTCCATTGCGCGTGCGTGTCGTCTCGACGAAGCCGATTTCCGCGCTGCCTTGCGCGACATTGGCGGCGAGCAGGCGCGCCTGTGCCGCCCGGGCGAGCAAGGTCCTGATCTGGTCCTCCTCGGGAGCCTTCGGAGTGTAGGTCTCGTTCTGAACGATCTCGATCGCCTCGTCGAACTCGTGCGCGGACTCCCGGAAGCGGCGCTCGCCGAACCGGATTTCCGCGAGCGTGGCGGCCGCTTGCCACAGCACACCCGGGCGGTCGGCACGCTCGACGAGGGCGATCGAGTCCTCGGTCGGCCGCTCGGCGACCTCGAGCTTTTGTGCCGCCGCGAGGCGATGCGCGGCCAGGCGCCGTTGCACGGGAACGACATAGCCGGCGCAGCGCGAATCGCGCTGCAGGTCGTCGATCCGCGCTTCCGCCTCGTCCGCTCGTCCCGAATCGAGCAGCCGGTTGAAGGTTTCGACCATGGCCGCGCAAGTCTCCGCGCGGCCGGAACCCGCTGCGAGAAGCAAGATCAGCCCCGCGGCGGCTCCCCTCGGAGCCCACGGCGCAAGCCGGGAGCGGCGCATCGACAGTTCCTCCTCACGGCAATGAACGGGCACCACGACAATTCCTTCGGCGCTGTCCCGACGGGTTTGAGAAATGGGACAAGTCCGGTAAGAATCCAAGCAGGATCCGATGGTCCGGATCGGTGCGCCGTCGCACATCACGAGCCGGTCGGGTCCGGCACGCTCGGGTCCTCTCGGGCGGCTCGCAAGCGTCGCCCGGCTGCGGCATCGCCGATTTGTGACAGCATCGCTTCGGCAGCGGCCGAGGCCAATCTCGGGGCCAACGGCTTGGCACGGCTTTTCTCCCGCACAACCGGGTTCTGCGCCTCGATCGGCTTTGCCGTCGCCTTCGCGACGCTCGCCGCGGCGAACGACAGTGCCGTCGAGCTCGCCGTTGGCGGGATCACCTTCACCCGATCACCGGAGGTGTCGATGGAGGAGGAGGTCCTCACGATCACCCCCGACATCGTGACCGTGCGCTATCGCTTCAAGAACAACGCGCCGACCCCGGTCACCTTGTCGGTCGGGTTCCCGCTCCCCGACATCGATCTTTCCGACACGGACACGCTCTACGCGATTCCCGGCAGCGACCCTGTGAACTTCGTCGAGTTCAGGACCAAGGTCGACGGCAAGCCGATCAAGTTCGACGTCGTCCAGCGCGCGAAGCTCGGGACGAGGGACGTGACCGCGATCGTTCGCGGCGCCGGCCTGCCCGTGCTGCTGCTCGGGATGGACGCGCAGCGCCATCTCGCCACTCTCGCCCCCGAGGTCCGGGACAGGCTCGTGAGCGGCGGCCTTCTCGTTCCCTGGGGGACGACGGAGACGGGAGAGCAGCTTTTCGGTCCGGCCTGGTCGGTCTCGACGGCCTTCACCCGTAAGCAGGTGTTCCCCGCCGAGAAGGAGGTCGTGGTCGAGCATCGCTACAAGACGAGCCTCGGCGCGAGCCAGGATACGATCCTGCGCAAGGCGCTGCGCGGGACCGACGGCATGGCCGACACGGTCGAGCGCTACCGGCGGGACTATTGCCTGCCCGGGGATTTCTTCACCGGGCTCGACAAGCTCGCGGGCTCGGATCCGGCCAACACCCGAAAGCTCAAGGAGCGAAGGATCGACTACGTGCTCGAGACCGGCGCCAATTGGTCCGGGCCGATCAAGAGCTTCCGACTCGTCGTGGACAAGGGGCGCGTGGACCGCCTGGTCAGCTTCTGCTTCGACAACGTGAAGAAGATTTCTCCGACCGTTTTCGAAGCCAGCGCGGAGAACTTCGTGCCCGAGGGGAACTTGAAGATTCTCCTCGTCGGGAGGAATTGAGCGCCGATCCTGCGGGGCGGCCCGTCCGCTCGCTCGCGTGCCTCCGCGCACCTTATCGACCGGCGTAGCGTGTACCATATCTTCGGGCTTGCGCCCGCGTGCCGGCGGTCGCGGCGACGATAGGCGCGAGCGAAAAGCATTAAAAAGCATTGAGAGGCAGCGGCTTTGCCATGACGCGACGACGAGCGCGGACACTGACGATCCTGGCGGCGATCCTGAGCATCGGCCTTCTCCGGCTGGCGCCGGGCCTTGCCGCGGAAACCGTGGTCAGGCAATTCGGCGCCGGCTTCGGCCCGGGCTCGGTCGGCGTCGTCGATGCCGGCGAGGATACCGAGATCGCAGGCCCGCAGGCGATCTTCGCCGGCGATCAGGGTGAAATCTATCTGCTCGACCAGGTCAACAGCCGGGTCATCGGCTTCGACGCCAAGTCCCCCGGCGGGCGCACCCGCTCGCTCGCCCTGCCGGCCGGGGTCGAGGCGACCGATCTCGTCGTGTCGCAAGGCCGCATCTACGTCTGGGACGGCAAGCCGATCGCGCTCGAAGCGAAAGGCGAGACCCTGACGCGCAGCGTGTCCCGGGCCGGAGCTCCGGTGCAGCCGGACGAGACCACCGCGTCGATGTTCGCCCAGATGGGCTCGGAGCTTCCCCCGGACACCGGGGATGCCACGCGCGCGGTCGCCCCGGCGCGACGGGGCGGCGGGAACCGCCAGCTGGTCGCGTCCCGCGGCATGGGGCCGATCGAGGTGGACGTGGCTCGCGACAAGGACGAATCCTCGGCGGTGCTCGAGGTGCGCCCACGCGGCAAGACCAAGGCCTCGGCCAAGCTGAAGCTCGCCGTGGCGAGCAAGCTCGGCACGGTCGAGTTTCTCGAGGTCGATTCGGAAGGCCGGATGTTCGTTCTGGCGGAGAATATTCCGACCGTGACCTCGGAAGGTGCGACCACCTTCGTCGTGCGCTTCTCGGGCAAGGGGGTGCTGGAAGGCATTCACGAATTGCCCTTGACCCCGAACGTCGCCCTGTCGCGCCGTTTCGTGACCGTTTCTCCCGACGGCGACGTGTATTTCCTGCGCACGCGCAAGGGAGTGGTCGACGTGATCGGGGTCGGGTTCCGCTCGATGAGGAATGCCAAGGTGATCGACCTGGGCACGCAGACCATGTCCCTCGCGGCCTTCAACGGCGCCCTCGCCGCGGTCCGTCCGCTCACCCGCCAGCGCGTCATCGAGACCGGCAATGCCTTCGAGAGCGTCACCTGGCGCCTGGTCCCGAGCGCCTATGGCGCCGATCCCGATACGAGATGCGACGGGTTCAACCGCATCCGCCGGCCGGGCTATCTCATCGGTCGTGCCGGCGACACCGTGCGCGGCATTCCCTATTGCTGGGGCTGCCACGGGTCCTTGCCGCAGATCGCGAGCAAGATCGAGCGCGGCGTGCTCGCCGGCAATGTCTGCACCCGCAACGATCCGCGCCGCGACGTCGCCGGGGTGGATTGCTCGGCCTTCGTGAGCGCCGCCTGGGGCCTTTCCACCCATTTCACGACCGCCGCGATTCCCTCGATCTCGAGCCTGATCGACAATCCCTGGGACTTGAAGCCCGGCGATGCTCTGAACAAGGCCGGCTCGCATGTCATGTTGTTCACCCGATTCACCGCGGACAAGAAGGCCGAGGTGCTGGAAGCCTCGCCCGGCGCCTGCAACGGCCGGGTCTGCCGCAACGTCTATCCGCTCGCGTCCCTGCTCGCGCGGGGCTACCAGCCGAGGCGTTTCCGGGCGCTCGCCGATTGAGTCTCACTCGATGGGCTCGATCCCGAAGCCCTCCTTCTCGAGGAGGCGCAGGAGACCGTCCTCGCCGGGCAAATGCGCGGCGCCGACCGCGACGAAGACGCCGCCTCTGGCGAGCAGAGGCAGGACGCGATCGCGCATCCTGAGGTTTCGGGCGCCGAGCAGCCGGTCGAGAAAGGCCGGCGGCGTTTGCGCCGCGCCGAATGCGGGAAACGGCTCGGCCGCGCGCATCCATGCGAGCAATCGACCGATGTCGCCCGCCTCGTAGCGCTCGATGGTCGTCTCCACCACATCCTCGCCATGGTCGAGCTGGCGCAGCGTCGCGACGAGGAGATCGCGCTCGACCTCGGGGGAAAGGCCATCCAGGATGGTGAGCTGCTCGGCCAGGGTCTCGAGCCCGACGACCGGAATCTTGCGCTCCCGAGCGATGATGCCGACGAGCTCGTCGGCATAGGGCCGAGCCTTGTCGGTTCGGATCGCGCAGCTCGGCAAGTCGAGAAGAAGCGCGAGGACCGTCGCCTTGTATTGGCCCGCCGCCTTGCGCAGGCCCCGTTGCTCGAGCGCAGCCGCGAGCAACGCGAAATCCGGCGCGTCGAGCAGGCGATCGGCGCGCCGATCCTCCGGGGCGAGAAGTGCGGCCTTCAGCTCGTCGCGGTCCCTCGCCATCGATTCGCGCAGGCGGGTGCCGTCCTCGATCGCCTCGAGGACAACGATCTCGGAGGTCGCGAGCGCGTCACGCACGCGCCGCGAGAAATCGGTGACCCGAGGGTCGGAGAGATGGAGCGTGCCGAAAAGATAGGACGGCGCGCCGCTTCCTTTCCCGAGCCGAAACAGCTTGCCCCGAGCGAAAGGGAAAGCGCGGCCTGCGGTTTCCATCGCTCTGAAGGCCTCGGGCGCCCGTGCTTGCAGCCGCGGAAAAAGATCCGCGCCACGACAGGGCGCCGCCGCGACGGGCGTCGCGGCGACGAGCCAGAGTGCGGCGGCAAGCTGTGGCACGCGGTATTTCACGGGCTCGGTGTGCCCGAGGTGGCCTTGCCACGCAAGACACGTCCTCGTGCCGATATCTCCCGGCCTCTCCCCTTGCGCGCCTCACCACTCGAGCCGCACGCCCGCCTTGCCGCCGGCGCCGAGGAGCCCCTGCCCGCCGCGCACCTCGCCGAGGACGAAGGACTTGATGCCGTTGCCGAAGTCGAGGTTGAAGGCGAGGACGCCGCGGCCGCGCACCTGACCCTCGTCGGCTCGTGCCAGGATATTGTTCCCGGCGAAGCCGGCGCCCGGGATGAACCCGCCGCTGACCAGGACATTGGAATAGGCGAGACCGGTGAGCGTCGTCGTCAGCAGCACCTTGTTGTCGATCAGCGTCGAGGTCCCGAACCGCGCGCCGCCTTGCACCATCACGAGGCTGCCGTCGGAGAGGCCGAGCGCCTGCGCACCCGTGCCATAGCTCGTGTTGGTATATTGGGCACCTACGGTCGGCTCGACCCACCAGCCTCGGTAGAACGGGAACCTGTAGTTCAGGTTGCCGGCGACGGTCCCGTTGAGGAGGCCCGTCGAGGCGCTGCTGGAATATACGAAGCTGAACGGAAGGAAGAGATCCGCGGGGCCGGGTGCGAAGGCGAGGTTGTCGGTAAAGGATTCGTGGAGCGTCAGCGCGTCGATCTTGAGCAGGAAATCCGCCGAGAAGGGGCCGGTGAAATAGGTCGCATAGAGCCCCGCGGTCGCGCCGGCGATGGTGGCATTCGCGGTCGAGGTTCCGGTCCCGACCAAGGCCGGGTTCCCCGATGCGGCGGTGGTGCCGAGGCTGAGGTCGGAGGTCACGTAGCCGCCGAAACCGCCGATGATGATCCCGTCGCCCTGGACGAGAACCCCGCGAGAGGTGAGATCGGCGCCGACCTGGAAGCCGACCATGCCGGTCCGACTCGACACTCTCGTCGTCAGCGGAACACCCACCAAGGTCCGATCGCCGAGGTTCGCCGGATTCGCCAGAGCCGTAATGCTGGCCAGTCCTGACGCGGTGCGACGCTCGTAATCGCCGATGACCTGCGCCCAGGCGCCGAACCGCGCCTCGGGCTCGACGAAGACCGGCGGAGGCGGCGGAAGAGGAGCAGCCACCCGGACGGCCTTTACGGCGGGGGCGGGCTCGCGCCGCGACACGGGCGCGGGCTTCGCCTTAGCGGCCTTCGTGCGCAGCGGCTCGACGCGCGGAGCAGGCGGGGCCTCGGGCACCGCCTCGACGACACGGGGTGCGATGCGCTCGCAGGCTCCGTCGACCCGCGTGAAGCCCTCCGCGCAACGCTGCCGCTCGGCCTCGCGCCGATCCGTAATCGCGTTGCCCGTGGACCGTGTGGTGGCCTGCGTCGTGGATTGCGAAAGCTCGCTCAACGCCTGGCTGGCGAGCGCCGCGCCCGAGAAGGCTCCCGCGTCTGTGCTGCAGAGCCCGTCCGTCGTCTTGATCCCGGTGAGGACAGTCTGTGTCTGTGTGGGAGGCAACACAGCCAGAACAGAGAAACTGCTATCGTTCTCGATGGTTACGATCGAGGACGGGGGAATGCTGACAACGTTGGGACAAAGGGCGGTTTGCGCGGCAGCCTCGGGCAATGAACCGATCCAAGCAGCGCCCGCCAGCGCGCCGAGTGCCACACCCTTTGCTATATGTCTTGCTCGCGCGCGCATGCTTGCCCCCGACGCCGACTGGCTCCGCTTCTCGGCTCGATCGTAGCGCGGATCGCGCGGTGACGCCGTGTCATCCGAGCCACAGAAAGGACCCGTTTTTCTAGATCACGATCACTTTGGATCGAATCGATCCAAAGTGATCGTGATCGATCTCAAAAACCTAGAGCGGGATGCGGGCGGAAATCCGCTGTACGCTTCTCCTCGTCCCGCTCTAGGGTGCTGCTGCGCGCCTCACCATTCGTAGCGCACGCCCGCCTTGCCGCCGACGCCGAAGAGCCCCTGGCCGCCGCGCACGTCGGCGAGGACGAAAGACTTGATGCCGTTGCCGAAGTCGAGGTTGAAGGCGAACACGCCGCGGCCGCGCACCTGGCCCGCGTCCGCCCGAGCCAGGATATTGTTCCCGGCGAAGCCGGCCCCCGGGATGAAGCCGCCGCCGACCAGGACGTCGGAATAGGCCAGACCGGTGAGAATCGTCGTGAGCAGGACCTTGTTGTCGATGAAGGCCGAAGTCCCGAACCGTGCGCCGCCCTGGACCCTGACGAGGCTGCCGTCGGCGAGACCGAGCGCCGCCGCGCCCGTCCCGTAGCTCGTGTTGGTATATTGCGCGCCGACGGTCGGCTCGACCCACCAGCCTTGGTAGAACGGGAACCTGTAGTTCAGGTTGCCGGCGACGGTCCCGTTGAGGACGCTCGTCGAGCCGCTCGCCGAATAGACGAAGGTGAAGGGTGTGAAGCTATCGCCGGGGCCCGGGGCGAAGGCCAGGTTGTCGGTGAACGACTGGTTCAGCCTGAGCGCATCCACCTTGAGCAGGAAATCCGCGGAGAAGGGGCCGGTGAAATAGGTGGCATAGAGACCCGTGGTCGCGCCGGCGATGTTGGCGCTCGAGCTCGAGGTGCCGGTCCCGACCAACACGAGGTTGCTGGAACTGGCGATCGTATTCAGCCGCAGGTCCGAGGAGACATAGCCTGCGAACCCGCCGATGATCATGCCGTCGTCGGGGACGAGCACGCCGCGCGCGGTGATATCGGCGCCGGCCTGGAACCCGATCGTACCCGTCCGGCTGGAGACGCTCGTCGCGAGCGGAACCGGCACGCTCGTGGTGGCGCCCGCGGGGTTCAATCGTGCGACGATGCTCGCCGGCCCCGACGCATTGCGCCGCTCGTAGTCGCCGATGACTTGCGTCCAGGCTCCGAATCGCGCCTCGGGCGCGACGAAGACCGGCGGAGGCGGAGGCGGCGCGGCGCGAACCGCCGTCACGGCCGGCGCCGCGGGCTCGGCTTTCGCCCTGCCCACCTTCTTGCGCACCGGCTCCGCGACACGGGCAGGCCGCGCCTCCGGCGCAGGCTCGACGACACGAGGCGCGATGCGCTCGCAGCTGCCATCGACGCGCGCAAAGCCCTCGGGGCAGCTCTGTCGCTCGGCCTCGCGCCGCTCGACGATCGCGGTTCCCGCGGTTCTCGTGGTTTCCTGCGACGTGGACTGCGACAGCTCGCTGAGCGCCTGGCTCGCGAGCGCCGCGCCGGAAAAGGCCGATGCATCGGTCGTACAGGTGCCATCCGACGCCTTGACGCCCGAGAGGACCATCTGGGTCGTCGGGGCGAAGGTCCCGCCCGGAATCTGGGCGTAGCTCGGAATCTCCACCACCGCGGGACACAGGATGGATTGTTGCCTCGTGGTCTCAGGATAATATTGCTGTGCACCGGCCTCGCGAGCGGTTCCGACAACGGCGGTTCCCGCCAGCATTCCGACGGTCGCACCCTTCACTACGATGCTCGTCCGCGTGCTCATGTCGCCCCCGCCGGTGGTCGCACTCCACGATTTCACCCCGGACGATAGCGCGATTCCGGGGCCAGCACCGTGTCCTCGCCACAACAGTGCGGAACTTTCTCGCCGTGCGACGTGGGCTCTCCGAGCCGCGGTCCCGAACCTCGCCGATCACTCGGATACGAGGGCTTCGCGTGGCGCGATCACCACACGATGCGGATGCCGGCACGCCCTCCGGCGCCGAAGAGACCCTTGCCGCCGCGCGCCTCGCCCTGGATGAAGGAGCTGACGCCATTGCCGTAGTCGAAGGTGACCGCCGCGATGCCGCGGCCGCGGACCTGGCCTTGATCGGCCTGCGCGAACAGGTTGGTCGCGAGGAACGACGCGCCGGGGATGAACCCGCCCGCGACGAGCACGTCGGAATAAGCGAGGCCCGTGAGGGTCGTGGTCATGAGCGTGTGGGCATTGATCATGACCGGGATGCCGACCCGCGCACCGCCTTGCACCCTGACGAGATCGGCATCGGCAAGCCCGAATTCCTGGGCGCCGTTGCCATAGGCCGAGTGGGTCCAGAGCGCACCGACGGTCGGCTCGAGCCAAAGGTACGGGTTCAAGATGAACCTGTAGTTGAGGCCTCCGGCGAGCGTGGTGTTGACCAGGCTGAAACGGCCGGAGGTCGAGAAGGACCGTGTGATAGGGCTTGTGGAAACCGTGGGGTCTACTGCGAATACATTGGGATTCGTGAACGAGAGGACCTCATTGATCGTCTGATTGAGCGTGAGCACGTCCGCCTTGAGGAGGAAGTCTGCGGAAAACCCGCCGTTGAAGTAGGTTCCATAGACGCCGGTCGTCAGGCCAGAAAGATTGGCATTCAAGTCGGATGAACCCGGCCCCATCAACGGGAACTCGCTCGGGCTCTGCGCGACAAGCGCCGATGTCGTCGCCGGGCCGGTCGGTCCGGAGGATGTCGTCACGTTCACGTGAGACGACATATAGCCGAGCAACACGCCGCCGATCAATCCGTCGTCGGGCCCGAAGATCCCACGAACGGTGGCATCGCCACCGAACAAGAACCCGACCGTTCCGGCTCTGGACCGAGCAGACAAAGGGAGCGCCTGCGGATCGATATTTGCCGCAGGGTCGACAAAGCCGGCTCCGACACCACCGACGAAGGTGCTTCCCTGTGCACTCCTCCGCTCGTAATCCCCGTAGAGCTGGGTCCAGCTTGCGAAGCGCACCGGCGGCTCGACGGGAATCGGCTCGGGAACCGGCGGCTGCAGCCTCTCGCGCGGCACGACCCGCGTGGCCGGCTCGCGGACCGGCGCACCCACGGCGACCGTGGCCTTCTTCTTTTTCCGCGCTACCGGCTCCTCCTCGGGAACCGGTGGCACCGGAGGCGGCGCGGCTTCGCTCACCGCCGGCCTGATTCGCTCGCAAGCCCCATCCACACGCGTAAAGCCCTCCGGGCACCGCCGCATCTCCTCGTCACGCCTCGTGGTGATGCTCGTTTGCGTGTTCTTGGCGGATTCCTGGGTTTGCGTCTGCGACAGCTCGGTCAGGGCCTGTGTCGCCAATGCCGCCCCCGAGAAGGCGCCGGTGGCACCGTTGGTGCACAGCCCGCCTTGTAAGGCGAACCCGGAATTGTCTGCGCCTTTCACGAGCACATTCGCCGGGCACAGGGCTTGTTGAGCATGGGCGTGTGGCGTGAAGGCGGCCCAGGAAACGCCGGCCAGCATGCCGAACGCCAAGCCCTTCGCGAAATATGTCCGGCGCATGTGCAAGCCCTCCCCCGAGCAAGGTCACCAGCAGTTCACGCGACGCTATCAGCCCCCGTGATTAATGTCTGTGTCATGGGCGCCACAATGCCTTCGAAAATATTGCTTCCGCCGGGTCACCACACGATGCGGACGCCGGCACGCCCGCCGGCACCGAAGAGGCCCTTGCCGCCGCGCGCCTCGACCTGGACGAAGGAGCCGACGCGGTTGCCGTAATCGAGGGTGACGGCCACCACGCCACGACCGCGGACCTGCCCCTGATCGGCTTCAGCCAGCAGGTTGCTCGCGAGGAAGGCCGCGCCGGGAACGAAGCCGCCCGCGACGAGCACGTCGGAATAGGCGAGCCCCGTCAAGGTGGTGGTCATGACGGTTCGGGCATCGATCCTGGTCGGCATGCCGACCCGCGCGCCCCCTTGCACCCTGACGAGATCGGCATCGTCGAGGCCGAAGCCGGCAGCGCCGTCGCCATAGGCCGAGTGGGTATAGAGCGCCCCGACGGTCGGCTCGACCCAGAGGCTCGGGTCGAGGATGAGCCGGTAGACGAGGTTCCCCGCGAGCGTCGTGTTGGTCAGGCCGAACCGGCCGGTGCCGGAGAAGGAAGAGCTCAGCGGCGGCATTCCCGCGCTGGGATGGGTGAACGAGAGCACGTCGTGGAAGCTCTCATCGAGGGTCAGCACGTCGGCCTTCACGAGCAGGTCGGCCGAGAAGGCGCCGTTGAAATAGATGCCGTAGGCGGCAATCGTCGGCCCGGCGAAGGCGGCGCGCACGAGCGACGAGCCCGATCCCATCGCCGGAGGAAAGGTCGGATCACGGCTCGGCCCGGACGACGTGGCGACGGTTACGTCGCCGCTGAGATAGCCGACGGAGAGGCCCGCGATCACTCCGTCGTCCGGCGTGAAAAGGCCATGGATCGTCGCGTCCGTTCCGAAGGTGAATCCGACGGTGCCGGCACGCGTGCGCACGGAGATCGGCAGGTCGAGGGACGTCGTGCCTCCACCCCAGGCTCCGACGCCGAACTGCGCGCTACCGCTCGCGCTGCGGCGCTCGTAATCCCCGAACAGCGTGGCCCAGCTCGACCACCGAACCGAGGGCTCGAGCGGCCCCACGGGCGGCCCCGGCCGCGGGATCGGCGCCACGCCTTCCGGCACGGTGCGCACCGCCGCCGACCGCCCGGTCTCGCACGCCCCACCGGCGAGCGTGAAACCGGCCGCGCAGAGCTCGCTTTCCTCGTCGCGACGCTTCGTGAGGCTCTCCTGCAGGCCTCTGGTCGTTTCCTGGGTCACCGATTGGGTCAGCTCGCTCAGGGCCTGGGTCGCCAGCGCGGCGCCCGAGAAGGCCCCGGTGGGAAAGCCGCCGTCTGCCGCGCGCGGACCGCCCGCCGGCGTGCCGCGGTTCGTGCAGAGCCCGTCCTGGAGGGAGACGCTGCTGGTCCGCTCGCCGGTCGAGAAGACCGGGCTCGCCGGGCAGAGCGCGCGTTGCGCCAGCGCCTGCGGCACCAAGGCGAACCAGCAAAGCCCCGCGACGACGGTCGAGCCCTTCCAAGAACGTGACGCTCGCATCGGTTGATCCTCGGCGGAAGCGACGCCGACCGGTTTCACCGGAACGCTAGCGCGGGCCGGCGCTCGTGTCTGTGACGGGCTCGCCACAGGGCCGAAAAAATGCGCGCGTCACTCGGGCTTTGCGCTCGCGCGCCGGCGACCGGGCCGACCGCGCAGCGGAGCGGCGGTAACGTGAGATTGCACACGCCGGAGCGTCCCGCGGGTGCTAATATCACCGGCGATCCAACTGGCGTGCCCGGCGCGAGACCCGAGCCGGCGAGGACACGCCACCCGGCCGGACGACCGCGGCTCCCGATCGCGTCGCCCCGCCACATCCTGGACGACGACGATGACGCTCTCGCTCGAACAGCCTTCCCGCTTGGTGACACTGCTCGTCGGACTCGTTCTGCTCTCGCCCGCCGCCGCACCTGCCCGAGCCGAGGTTCAGGTCGTCGGCCCTGTGGCGAGCGATCTCGAGCTCTGCAATCGCTCGCTGCGCGACCCCGATGCCGGCATCCCGGCCTGCACCCGCCTGATCGACACCGACCGTGACGGGCGTGGCGTCCCCGGCTACCTCAGCAATCGCGGCGTGGCCAAGATCGCCAAGGGCGACCTCGAGAGCGCGATCAAGGACTTCTCGAGCGCGCTCGACCGCAAGCCGAATTTCGTCGACGGATTCCGCAATCGTGGCCTCGCCTATCATATGCAGGGCGACTACGATTCCGCGATCGCCGATTTCAAGCGCGCGCTGAAGCTCGACGACAAGTCGGCGGCGCTCTACAACGCGCGCGGCACGTCGCTCGTCAGCAAGGAGGAGCTCGATCTCGCCATCGCCGATTTCGATCGGGCGCTGAAGCTCGACCGCAAGTTCGCCAAGGCCTTCTACAATCGTGGCCAGGCGCGGTTCCTGAAGAAGGACTTTTCCGGCGCGATCGCCGATCTCGACGCCTATATCGGCTTCGTCCCCGGGGATCCGAAGGGCTATATCCAGCGCGGCGACGCCCGCAAGGAGAAGGCCGATTTCGCCGGGGCCATCGCGGATTTCGGGGCCGCGATCGACGCCGATCCGAGAAATTGGGAAGCCTATAGCCACCGCGGCGAGGCACGACGCCTGCAGGGCGATCTCCAGGCCGCCAGGACCGATCACGACAAGGCGGTCGAGCTCGAGGCCAATCCGGAAGCCTATGTCAATCGAGCGCTCACGCACGGCGACCTCGGCAGCTACGACAAGGCGGTCGCCGATTGCAGCGAGGCGATCCTGCTCAAGCCGCGATACGATCTCGCCTATGCCAATCGCGGCCGGTTCCGCCGCCTCGCGGGCGACCTCCAAGCCTCGCTGACCGACCTCGACAAGGCCGTCGAGCTCAACCCGCGCTCCTTCCGCGCGCTGAGCTTCCGCGGCGAGACCTTGCTCGCGAGAGGCGACAGCGAGCGCGCGCTGGCCGATTTCACCGACTCGCTTCGCATCGCACCGGATTTCGTCTCCGCTTATGCCGGTCGGGGCCAGGCCTACGAGAAGCTCGGCGAGCGGGCCAAGGCCAAGGCCGATTACGCAAAGGCCAAGACCCTGTCGGCCGTGGCCGACGCGGGACTCGCCAAGCCGGCGCAGGAGCTCGCAAAGACCCGGCTCGCGGCGATCGAGAAGGAGGAGGACGCGGCCAAGATCCAGCTCGCGCAACGCGACGTTCGCGAGAAGCTCGAAGCCGACAAGTCCAAGGAAGCCGAACGCGAGCGCAAGCGGCGCGAGGAGCAGCTCGAGCGCGACAGGGCTCAGGCGCAGATCGAGATCGCACGTCTGCGCGAGCAGCTCGAAGCGAAAGAGCCCGTGCAGGAGCTCCCCGCCATCGACCCCGGCCGTCGTGTCGCCCTGGTGATCGGCAATTCCGCCTATCGGAGCGTCGCCAACCTGCCGAACCCGCAGCGGGACGCGAAAGCCGTCGCAACGACCTTGCGAAAGCTCGGCTTCGAAACCGTGATCGCCGAGAACGACCTGACCCGCGACCAGTTCCGCACGGCCCTCAACGCCTTCGAGGACAAGGCGAAATCCGCGGATTGGGCGGTCGTCTACTATGCCGGGCACGGAATCGAGGTCGGCGGAGTCAACTACCTCATTCCTGTCGATGCGAAGCTGTTCGCCTCGAGCGACGTGGAGTGGGAAGCGGTGAAGCTCGATCTCGTCCTGCAGGCCACGCAACGCGCCAAGAAGCTGCGCCTCGTGATGCTCGACGCCTGCCGCAACAATCCCTTCGCGAACCGGATGCGGGTCGCCGATGCCACGCGATCGGTCGGGCGCGGCTTCGCGCGGATCGAGCCCGCCAAAGGCACGCTCGTCGCCTATGCGGCGAAGGACGGAGAGGTCGCGCAGGACGGCGACGGCGAGAACAGCCCGTTCACCACGGCCTTCCTGAAATATGCGGCGAAGCCGAGGCTCGAGATCAACCTCCTGTTCCGCAACATCCGCGACGATGTTCTGAAGGCCACCGGCGGTGCCCAGGAGCCCTTCATCTACAGCTCGCTGCCGGGCGAGGAGTTCTACCTCGCGGTCAAGTGATCGAGCCGCGCCGGCTCCTCCGACGGCTTTGCCGGCGCGAGAGCGGCTTCCGAGCCGACGGATCGGATGCCGCTCTACATTTTTGCCTTGTCGCATTGTCGCGACGCGACCCGGTCTCCCGCTCGCCGGAAAATACTCCAGAGCGGGACGAGGAAAAGCGTACAGCGGTTTTCCGGCGCAATCGCGTTTAGGCAGATTGCGTAAACTTATCTGCCTATCCCGCTCTGAACTTTTGGACTCGATCACGTTCACGACCTTGGACCGATTCGATCAAAGTCATCGTGATCTAGGGCGAAACTCTACCTCGGGCACCTTCAGTGAAATAGGCACGGACGAATGTCTCGAAGGCACGGGCGGCGGGTGTCTCGAGCCCGGCCGGCCCTTTCAAAAGGCAAACATTGCGCTGCGGCGGCGCCGGCAGAATCCGCTTGAAGCAGAGATCGAGCATGGGGGAAACGCGACGGGCGTCGGCGGGCATGATCGACACGCAGGCGCCGTTGCCCACGGCGCTCATGATCGCCGCGAAAGTGTTGAACTCGAGCACGCGTTTCGGCGCCACACGGTGACGCTCGAGAAATGCATCGATCACGGCACGCGTCGTAAAGCCACGCGACAGAAGCGCGAGGCATTGATCGCCGAGCTCCCGAAGCCTGATGGTCGGCCGCGCGGCAAGCGGATGGTTCCGGGAGCAGACGAAAGCCAGACTATCCGTATAAAGCTTGTAGGCGGCGAGCGGAGGCTCCACAGGCCCGATGCCGACGCCGAGATTGATCGCCCCGCTTTTGAGGCGCTCGAAAATCTCGGCATTCGCGAGCTCCAGCACCTCGACATCGACAGTCTCGTGCTGGTGGACAAATCGCGTCACGATCGCGGGCAGATACAGAGCGTTGAAGGTCTGCGTGACGCCGAGCCTCAAGCGGCCGCGTTTCAGGCCACGATAGGCATCGATCTCCTCTCGAAGCGACTCGGCGACGGCGAGCGCGCGCCTCGCATGGTCGAGCGCGATCACGCCCGCCTCCGTCAACCGGACCGCATGGGCCGAGCGATCGAACAGACGGACACCGAGATCCTCCTCCATGTCCTTGATCTGCTGCGACAACGCCGACTGCGACACGTTCAGGGCCCTAGCCGCGCGGGTGTAGCTCAGCTCTTCGGCGAGCTTGGCGAGATAACGGAATTGGCGCAGCTCCATGTGCAGATCCATTATCATTAGCTGATCTTATTGTCAGTATCATAATTCCATATTGGACTTATAGCGGCCCCGCAGTGATGGTCGCCCGTGACGGGCACCCCACCAGAGGCAACCCATGAACATCCAAGCAAAGTTCCATTCGGCGGATTTCGACAAGACTCCGCCGAGCTTTCCGGTCGAGCTGCCGGACCGTCTCGCTCACCGCGCTGTCGACAAGGACGATGTCCGCGCCGCCTATTCCGCGGAGCGCAAGCACCCCGTGCAATTCGTCGACCTACCCTCGCATGCGATCAGCTTGACGATCGGGGAGCTCGTACCGGGCGGACGCTCCAACCGGCATCGCCATACCTATGAAACGATCCTTTATGTCCTCGAGGGTCGCGGCTTCTCGGTCATCGAGGACCGCAAGATCGAGTGGGGGCCCGGCGACGCCGTCTACATTCCCGTGTGGGCCTGGCATCACCACGTGAACGCCGATCCGGAAAAGCCCGCGCGCTACCTCGCCTGCGAGAACGCGCCCATGTTGCAAAACCTCGGACGTCTCGCGATCCGCGAGGAAGCAAGATAAGGCAGGCCTATGACCATCACCACGCTCGAAGGCATCGTCGCCTATCCGGTTACGCCCTTCCTTTCGAACGGCTCCGGCATCGACG
Organism: Beijerinckiaceae bacterium; assembly: GCA_024304885.1. Taxonomy (GTDB): domain Bacteria; phylum Pseudomonadota; class Alphaproteobacteria; order Rhizobiales; family Beijerinckiaceae; genus Methylocapsa. The sequence goes on along the minus strand of JALJOM010000004.1, from coordinate 122,671 downwards.
AGAAGGCATTCCGTCGGGTCACCGATAACCTTCTGCGTACCGACCCGGCGGCCATCGCCTTTCTCGGCAGCGCGGGCGAAAGCGCCTATCTCACGGGAGACGAGTGGCGCCAGGCCGCGAAGCTCGGCGTAGAGACCGTCGCAGGACGTGTGCCCGTCATTCTCGGGATCGGCGAGCTCACCACCGCCGCGGCCGTAGCCAAGGCGCGCTATGCGAAGGATATCGGCGCCGACATGCTCATGGTGATTCCGGTTTCCTACTGGAAGCTCACGGAGGCGGAGATCTACGGCCATTTCGCTGCCGTCGCGGCGGCGACCGACCTCCCGATCATGGCCTACAACAATCCCGCGACGAGTGGTGTCGACATGCCGCCCTCGCTTCTCGTCAAGCTCGTCCGCGAGCTCGACACAGTGAAATTCGTCAAGGAGAGCAGCGGCGATCTCAACCGGATGCATGCGATCCGGACCTTGTCGAACGGTGAAATCCCGTTCTACAACGGCGCCAATCATCTCGCGCTCGAGGCGCTCGCCGCCGGAGCCTCGGGCTGGTGCACGGCCGCCCCAAATCTCCTCGACGATCGACCCCGGATCCTGTTCGAGCATATGCGCAAGGGCCGTCTCGGCGAGGCCCGCGAGCTCTTCTACCGATTGCTGCCGCTGCTCCGTTTCATCGTGGTCGGCGGACTGCCTACGACCGTGAAGGCGGGGCTCCGCCTGCGCGGCCTAGACGTCGGCGATCCGCGGCTGCCGCTCCTGCCGCTCCCGGAAGCCCAACGGCACGAGCTCGAAGGCTACCTCGAAGCCATCGGCGTCGGCGCGATCGAGCCGCAGCTTCTGCGCTGCGCATAGCCCCACGCTACAGTTCAGTAAAACCGCAACCTATGGAGAATGCGCCATGATTCGATTCGGTGTGACGACAGGTTTGGCGAGTATCGCATTGGCCGGAGGCCTGCTGATCTCGGGCGCCGCCTACGCGCAGAGCAGCGCCTATGCGCAAAGCTCGTCCAAGGATCCCGCGGCTTGCACTGAAGCCTGCCAGAAGGACCGCTCGAGCTGCCTCTCCCAGATGGGGACCCCGGAAATGTGCGGGGTCGACTACAGAGTTTGTACGAAGCAGTGCGACTCGAAGTAAACGTGCTGCGAGAATCTCTCGGATCGTGGAAACTCGGCCCGAGAGATCCCCGACGCGAAGCGTAACGGCGTCGAAATGCCGCCGACCGCGGATCTGAACTCGACAACGACGATACCCACATGCTCCCCTGCCTCGCCTGCGCGAAGGCCGAGATCGCCGAACGATCGGAGCGGAGCGAGGGTACTCCTCACGCGGCACCCGAAAAATAGGCCTCCAGAATCCTCGCGTAGGTCTCGCGGAGGAGGTCGATGTCCGCCACAGCCACATGCTCGTCGACCATATGCATGGTCGCGCCGACGAGGCCGAATTCGAGGACCGGGCAGAACGCCCGGATGAATCGCGCATCCGACGTGCCGCCGGTCGTCGAGAGGATCGGGCGCCGCCCTGTCGTCTCCTCGATGACGTTCGCGACGAGATCGGTGAAGGCGTCGGGCTCCGTCACGAATGCGAGCGCGTTGCAGGGCTCGAAAGTCGCCGTATAGCGCGCACCGGCCGCCACCGCCTCGAGCCTGCCGCGCAGCTCGGCCTCGAGCCTCTCGGGCGTCCAGAGATCGTTGAAGCGGATGTTGAATCGCGCGCGCGCTTCCGCCGGGATGACGTTGAAGGCGGGATTGCCCACATCGATCGAGACGATCTCGAGGTTCGATGCCGAGAAATGCGCCGTGCCGGCGTCGAGCGGCTTTGCGACGAGCGCCGTGCACAGTCGCAGGAGATGCCGGATCGGATTGTCGGCGCGCTCGGGATAGGCGGCATGGCCCTGGCGGCCGTGCACGACGAGCGTGCCGTTGAGCGAGCCGCGCCTCCCGATCTTGATCATGTCGCCGAGCGTCTCGGGGTTCGTCGGCTCGCCGACGATGCAATGGTCGAAGCGCTCGCCACGCTCGTAGGCCCAGCGGATCAGCTTCTCCGTGCCGTTGATCGAGGGGCCTTCCTCGTCGCCGGTGATCAGGAAGCCGATCGAGCCCCTCTTCATTCCGTGGCGAGCCACGTAATCGATCGCGGCCGCGGCAAAGGCCGCGATCGCGCCTTTCATGTCGGCGGCGCCCCGCCCCCAGACCGCGCCGTCGGCGAGCTCGCCCGAGAACGGGTCGAAGCGCCAGCGCGCCGCGTCCCCCACCGGCACGACGTCGGTATGGCCGGCGAAGACGAGGCACGGCGCGCCAGTCCCGGCACGCGCGTAGAGATTGTCGATATCGGCTGTGCCGGGCGCCGAGAAGGTCACCCGATGCGTGATGAAGCCGGCCTCTTTCAGCACGGCCTCGAGCACGCCGAGCGAGCCACCGTCCTGCGGCGTCACGGACGGGCATTTCAAGAGCGCACGGCAAAGGTCGAGAGCGGCGGTCGGCATCGGAATTCTCGAAGGCTCGCCCGAGCTCCGGGCTCGGGCCGACATAAGGCTTCGCCGTTCATCTCTCGGCGCACGCACGCGGCCGTGAGACAGCAGGCTGAGTTGCAGGCTCTTTCGGTCCATTCTCCGCTGCCGTCAATGGAGCCTCGCGCCAGGTGGCGCCATATGGCGCAAGCCGTCGCAATCGCGCGCCAGAAGCGCCAAATAAGAAGAAGCGTCCTTTCTCGAGGCTGCGCTCTCGCTTATGATCGGCGCGGCAGGGACCCGGCAAGCGTCATGACCCATTTTCCGACTCTCGATTTCGCGCTCGGGCATGACCTCGACGCACTGCGCGACCTTGTGCGCGCCTTCGCCGCCGACAATATCGCGCCTCGTGCGGCCGAGATCGATCGGACGGACGCGTTTCCGGCCGATCTCTGGCCCGACCTCGGCCTTCTCGGGCTCCACGGGATCACGGTTGAGGAAGACTACGGCGGCGCGGGTCTCGGCTATCTCGCCCATTGCGTCGCGATGGAGGAGATCAGCCGGGCTTCCGCCTCGGTCGGACTGTCCTACGGCGCCCATTCGAACCTTTGCATCAACCAAATCCGCCGCAACGGTACGGATGCGCAGAAGCGGCGCTACCTGCCGAAGCTGCTCTCGGGCATGCATATCGGCGCGCTCGCCATGTCGGAGACGACGGCCGGCTCCGACATCGTGTCGATGCGGCTTCGCGCCGACAAGAAGGGCGATCGCCATATCCTGAACGGCACCAAGATGTGGATCACCAACGGGCATTACGCCGATATCGTGGTGGTCTATGCGAAGACGGACCCCTCGGCCGGCGCGCATGGCATCACCGCCTTCCTGGTCGAGAAGGGCTTCAAGGGCTACCGCCCGGGCCAGAAGCTCGACAAGCTCGGCATGCGGGGATCTCCGACCTCGGAGCTGGTGTTCGACGACTGCGAGGTTCCCGACGAGAACATCCTCGGACGCGCCGGCGACGGCATCGGCGTTTTGATGTCCGGCCTCGACTACGAGCGGATCGTGCTGGCCGGCGGCCCGCTCGGCATCATGCACGCCTGCCTCGACATATGCCTGCCCTACACGCGCGACCGCAAGCAGTTCGGCAAGCCGATCGGCGAGTTCGAGCTCGTCCAGGGCAAGCTCGCCGACATGTATACGCGCCTCAACGCCGCGCGCGCCTATGTCTATGCCGTCGCGAGCGCCTGCGATCGTGGCCAGACCTCACGCAAGGACGCCGCCGGCGCGCTGCTCTTCGCTGCCGAGGCCGCGACCGGAGCGGCGCTCGATGCGATCCAGCTGCTCGGCGGCAACGGCTACGTCAACGACTACGCGGCCGGGCGGCTCCTGCGCGATGCCAAGCTCTACGAGATCGGCGCGGGCACGAGCGAGATCCGGCGCATGCTGATCGGCCGCGAGCTCTTCGAGGGGCATTGATCCCCATGCCGGTGCTCGAAACCAATGTCGATCCACGCAGCGCCGACTTCGCCGCCAACCGGGCCACGATGCAGGACCTCGTCGAGGACTTGCGGCGCAAGGTCGAGATCATCAAGGAAGGCGGCGGCGCCAAGGCTCGCGAGCGGCACGTGGCGCGCGGAAAGCTCCTGCCGCGTGTCCGTATAGGCCGGTTGATCGATCCGGGCGCGCCCTTCCTCGAGCTCTCGCAGCTCGCGGCTTTCGACGTCTATCCGGAGCCGGTGCCGGCGGCCGGCCTCGTCACCGGCATCGGGCGGGTCGCCGGCCGGGAATGCGTCATCATCGCCAACGATGCGACGGTGAAGGGCGGCACCTATTTCCCGCTCACCGTCAAGAAGCATTTGCGCGCTCAGGAGATCGCCGAGACCGACAACCTGCCCTGCATCTATCTCGTAGACAGCGGCGGCGCTCATCTGCCGAGCCAGGACGAGGTCTTTCCCGATCGCGACCATTTCGGGCGCATATTCTACAACCAGGCCCGGATGTCGGCGCGAGGGATTCCACAGATCGCGGTGGTGATGGGGAGCTGCACGGCGGGCGGCGCCTATGTGCCGGCAATGAGCGACGAGGCAATCATCGTGCGCGGCCAGGGCACGATCTTCCTCGCCGGCCCGCCGCTCGTCAAGGCCGCTACGGGCGAGGTCGTCACGGCGGAGGAGCTCGGCGGCGCGGAGGTTCACTGCCGGACATCCGGGGTCACCGACCATTATGCGCAAGACGACGCCCACGCGCTCTCCCTGGCGCGAGCGATCGTCGCCACGTTCAATCGCACGAAGCACATGGACGCCGTAGTGCGAGACCCGATCGCGCCGATCTACGAGCCCGAGGAGATCTACGGGATCATCCCCGCGGATACGCGAAAGCCGTTCGAGGTGCGCGAGATCATCGCGCGCATCGTGGACGGAAGCGTGCTCGACGAGTTCAAGGCGCTCTACGGCACCACGCTCGTCTGTGGCTTCGCCCACATTTGCGGCTTTCCGGTCGGCATTCTCGCCAACAACGGGATCCTCTTCTCGCAATCGGCGCTGAAAGGCGCCCATTTCGTCGAGCTCTGCTGCAAGCGGAAGATTCCGCTCGTCTTCCTGCAGAACATCACGGGCTTCATGGTGGGGAAGAGATACGAGAGCGAAGGCATTGCGAAGGACGGCGCGAAGCTCGTTACGGCCGTCGCCTGCGCAGAGGTACCGAAATTCACGGTGGTGATCGGCGGAAGCTTCGGCGCCGGCAACTATGGGATGTGCGGGCGCGCCTTCGGCCCGCGCTTCTTGTGGATGTGGCCCAATGCACGGATATCCGTGATGGGGGGCGAGCAGGCGGCGAATGTCCTGGCCCGGGTCCGCCGCGACAATCTCGAGGCGGCGGGCGAGCGCTGGTCGGCCGAGGACGAGGAGGCCTTCAAGGCGCCGATCCAGGCGAAGTTCGAGCGCGAGGCCCATCCCTACTACGCGAGCGCACGGCTGTGGGACGACGGCATCATCGATCCTGCCGACACCCGTCGGGTGCTCGGGCTGTCGATCTCCGCCGCCCTCAACGCCCCGATCGGCGACACAACCTTCGGCGTGTTCCGGATGTAGACGCCCGATGCCGACGCTCGTTCGAAAGATCCTCATCGCCAACCGCGGCGAGATCGCCTGCCGGATCATCGGGACCGCGCGGCGCCTCGGGATCGCGACGGTCGCCGTCTATTCCGAGGCGGACCGTCACGCGAGGCATGTCGCGGCCGCCGACGAGGCGATCCTCGTCGGCCCGGCGCCGGCAGGGAAAAGCTATCTCGACGGCGCGAAGATCATCGCCGCGGCCAAGTACGCGAAGGCCGACGCCGTGCACCCAGGCTATGGATTTCTCGCCGAGAATGCCGATTTTGCCGAGGCCTGCGCAGGGGCCGGCCTCGTCTTCGTCGGACCGTCGCCGGCGTCGATCCGCGCCATGGGCGACAAGGCCCGCGCGAAGGCGCTGATGGCCGAGGCCGGCGTCCCGATCGTGCCGGGTTATTTCGGCGACGACCAGCGCGCGGGTCGGCTTGCCGAGGAGGCCTCGCGGATCGGCTATCCGGTCCTGGTCAAGCCCTCTGCCGGCGGCGGCGGCAAAGGTATGAAGATCGCCGCGAGCACGGAGGATTTTTCTACGGCGCTCGACAGCGCCAAGCGCGAGGCCGCGGCCTCGTTCGGCGACGATCGCGTGATGCTCGAGAAATATCTCGCCGCGCCGCGCCATGTGGAGGTCCAGGTCTTTGGCGATGGTCACGGCACCATCGTCCATCTTTTCGACCGCGATTGCTCGATCCAGCGCCGTCACCAGAAGATCCTCGAGGAGGCGCCGGCTCCCGGCCTCTCGGACGAGCTCCGCAAGGCGATGCGGGCGGCAGCGATCGCCGCGGCGCGCAGCGTCGCCTATATCGGCGCCGGAACGATAGAGTTCCTCGTCACGCCTGCGGACGGCGCCTTCTATTTTCTCGAGATGAACACCCGCCTCCAGGTCGAGCACCCGGTGACGGAAATGATCACCGGGCTCGACCTCGTCGCCTGGCAGATCCGTGTGGCCGAAGGCGCAAGGCTGCCGCTCGCGCAGGACGAGATCACGGCCGCGGGCCACGCGATCGAGGCGCGGATCTATGCCGAGGATCCCGCACGAGATTTCCTGCCTCGGACGGGGAGTCTCGAGCGCGTCGCCTTTCCGCCGGCGAGCCCGGATGTCCGCGTCGATTCCGGGGTCGGCGCGGGGGACGAAATCTCGATCCATTACGATCCGCTGGTCGCGAAGGTAATCGCCCATGGCGAGGACCGGCCCTCGGCACTGCGGCGCCTCGGCCACGCGCTCGGCGAGACCCGAATTCTCGGAGTCGAAACGAATCTCGGCTTCCTGCGCAGGGTCCTCGCCCATGCGGCATTTTTGGAGGCCAGGCTCGACACCTCGTTCATCGAGAGGCATTCCGCGGCCCTCGTCGCCGAGGCGAAGCCGGCAGCGGCTGAGGTCTTGGCCCTGGCCGTCCTCGGCCTCCTCTGCGAGCGCGACGCGGAAGCGCGGAGTTCGGCCATGCTCGATCCTTGGAACGCCCGCGACGCATGGCGCCTGAACGAGGCGGCCGAGGAGACGATCCACGTCCGAGACGCCACGGCGCAGGAGGCCCATGCCGAAGCGATCCGCGTCGTCCATACGCCGGGCGCGTGGAGCCTTGCGCTTGCCGACGGAACCCAATATTTCCGCAGCTCCGGCGCGCTCGCCGCAGACGGCACGCTCCGGGTCGATCTCGACGGGCACCGGGTCGAAGCTCTCTGGATGCGATCCGGGCCGGAAATTCGGCTCGCCACGCGAGAGGGCGAGCAGCATCGCTTCCTCGTGCAGAGCCTCGAGGCCCGCGGGCCGCACGGCGGTGGACAGACTGGGCGGCTCACGGCGCCGATGCCCGGGCGCATCGCGGCTTTCCTCGTCGCGCCGGGCGCCGAGGTCGCGGCGAATACGCCGGTCCTCGTCCTCGAGGCGATGAAGATGGAGCATATGCTGAGGGCGCCCTCGGCCGGGATCGTGCGGGAGTTCACGTTCTCGCTCGGCGACCAGGTCGCCGAGGGTGCGCTCCTCGTCACTTTTGACCCGGACGGTGCGTGAACCTATTTTCGCGAGGACTTGTCCGGGATCAACGCGCCCGAGCCCGATCGGCTCGAACGAGGCGGTAAGGGTCTCGAAATCACCCCGAGGTGCAATGCGCAAGGTCGTCGGTGGAAAGCTCCATGGCCTTCGGGTCACGGAGGCGAACCTCGAGTATCACGGCTCGATCACGCTCGATCCCGAGCATTGCGAGGCCGCGGGCATCCTTCCGCTCGAATTCGTCGAGATCTGGAACAAGACCAACGGCGCGCGGATCTCGACCTATGTGATCCTCGGCGAGCGCGGGTCGCGATGCTGCATCCTGAACGGCGCCGCCGCACGCACCTGCCAGAAGGGCGACGAGCTCATCATCGCGAGCTCGCTCTATATCGACGGAGCCGCCATCGAGGACCTGAGCCCGACCATCGTCACCTTCGACGCGGCGAACCGGATCGTGGAGCGGCTGCGCTACGCCGTCACGAAGGACGCCGCCGGGCACTACGGCTTCGCGATCCTCGACGAGGCGGGCGAGGCTCTCCCGGTGCCGCTCCTCGCCGGTAGCCGAGCCGACCGCCGCGGCTGAACCGACGAGCCATAGCTCCGCATCATCGCGGCGCGAGGACCATCCCGAGCGGCGATTCTCCCACGCGCGCGATCGTCGAGTTCTCCCCACCGGCCGAGCAGCCGGCGGCGGCGACCCTGCTTCGTGCATCCGCGATCGACCTGTGTGGTGGCGCACGGCCTGTTGCCGTACCCGGTGTCAGCATGACATCGATCACCTTCCGTCCCGTATCGGATCCGGTTGGGGGTCCTGATCCGAGAGGGACAGTGAATGCGCGTGAAATTCCTCGTGGCCTCGGCATATTTCGCCACACTATGCGTGGCATTCGCGCAACAGCCGCACACCGGCGAGGTGCGCGTCGTCCCGTCTCCGGTCGGCTCCGGACCGGAAGAAACGACCTACGAGATCCGCTCCGGTTCGTGCCGGATCGGCTGGACCGTCTCGGGTTATGGCGTCAACCAGGGAATCGCGCACCATAGGGCGCAGTGTAGTCTGCCTCTCGGCGATCAGATTGCCTTGAACTCCAGAATTCTCGACGAGGTGCTGAAGCACGAGCCGACGTTTCGAAAGCTGTTCCTCGGACGCCTGAAGCCGTTCCCCGAGATCTCGATCCGCCTGGCCGCTGCCGCGAAACATTCCCACGGATGGGATCCGAGACGGGGGAAACCGAAATCGTCGAAGCCGATGGATCGCTACCTGCTGGACCTGTTGTCTACCGACGAAGCGGCCGTGCTCGCGGAATGGAAACGGCTGTTCGAGGAGAAGCACCTGGCTTTTGCCGTGTCGGGCGTCGAGGACGTCTCGGTCGCCGCTGCCGCTACTCTACCGTTCTCGTCGCAGCTCGCTGCCCTCGGTGTGACGGCGGCGGATCTCGTACCGTTCGATTGCTTGATCTGGTTTTCCGCTACACGCCGTCAATAACCACCGAAAGATATGGAGATCCGATATGCAATTGCCACCGCTCGGCGACATGTGGCCGCAATATCCGAACGGCGACAAGTCGGAGGTAGCCGACCTGATCGGCGGAACCGTCGCCGACAACATCAGGAATCATGATTGGGAAACCTGCTGCATTCGCCTGAGCAGATCCTTGAATTATGGCGGCCGGCCCGTAGAAAGCTTCGCGCATCTGGCGAATCCCTACATGAATGGGCCAAATCCCAAGGTCCGTGGGATCAAGGGTGGCGACAACAAATGGTATATCTACAGCTGCTACGATCTTCGCGTCTATCTCGAAAAAACCTACGGGCGCGCAAAGAAGTTCGGCAGCTACAAGGCGAGTGATTTATCGGGTGTCAGAGGAATCATCATGTTCGCATTCCGCCATGTCGATCTCTGGAACGGCTCGCAAGTCCGCTACAACACCGACTTTACCGACGGAAAGAAGACGGTCCGGGAAATCCTCGTCTGGGAGACACCGACGGAATATCCGCGCGAGAGATGCGAAGTGGCCGATTGGTTCAAGTAGGCTTCCTCCGCCGGCGTCTGATTACCCAAAAGCGGCTGGCATTTTCGGCCGGACGAGAGGTCGGGTGCGACAAATACCATTAGATCACGACGACTTTGGATCGAATCAATCCAAAGTCATCGTGAACTAGGAACAGCTTGCGCAACGCCGAGCGATCACGCCGATACCGCCTGTGCCCGGCACTGGGCGAGCTGCTCCCGAAGAAAGTCGATCGTCACGCGCACCTTGCGCGGGACGTAGGCGCGCGTCGGATAGAGCAGCCAAGCGGCCGTATCGAATGTGGTCGCGGTGACCTCGTAGTCCGGAAAAAGATCGACCACACGCCCCGCGGCGAGGTCCTCGCGCAGCAGCCAGTCGGCGAGGAGCGCCGGTCCCAGCCCGTCGAGTAGGGCAGCCCGCAGCGCCAAGGCGTTCGAGATGATCAAATCGCCTCGGACGGCCACCTTTACGGTTTCCGTGCCGCGCCGAAACAGCCAGCGCGAGCGGAACTCCGGCAGGCCGAAGAGAACACAGGATCTCGTGCTCAGGTCCCGAGGTGTCGCGGGCGCGCCCTCACGCTCCACATAGGCGCGGCTCGCGAAGACCCGATAGCGGGTCTGGAAGAGCTTCGTACCGATGAGATCGCCCCCGTAGCTCGGCGCGAGGCGGATCGCGAGATCGATCCGGTCCGCGACGAGATCGAGATTGGCGTCGGTGAGAAGGAGCTCCAGCGTCAGCCGCGGAAACCGCGCGCGAAATTCCGGCAGGAGCGGCACGAGGCAGGTCTGGCCGAAGGAGACCGAAGCTGTCAGGCGAAGGGTCCCGAGCGGATCGGATTTCGCGGACGTCACCTCGTCGCGCGCGCGGTCGAGCTCCTCGACCAAGGGCGCGACTCGGGCAAGATAGAGTTGCCCCGCTTCGGTCAGCTCCATCGCGCGCGTCGTACGCTGGACGAGACGCACGCCGAGCTCGGCTTCGAGGACGGCGATCGCACGCGACACCGACGACGGATCGATGTTCCGATCCCTGGCAACGGCCGCGAAGCTGTTACGCTGGGCAACTTCCACGAACAGGCGAAGGGTGTGCGTCTCCATTCATGCGACTTCTGCATGATTATCTTGAGCGAGTCAGCCTTTTTCTGCGAGTTCCGCGCGAGCTATGCGGTTGGGCACCCACCCGCTCGAGGGAGACCAAGAGATGACAAATCTTCTTCGCGTCGATTCCAGCGCCCGTCTCGCGGGCTCGCGCTCGCGCGAGCTCGGCGACCTGTTCGAGGCGTCCTGGCTCGCGCGATTCCCCCACACGCGAATCGTGCGGCGCGAGCTCGCGACGGATCCGCTTCCCCATATCGCGGCAGAAACCATACAGGGCTACTACACGCCGGCGGAGCAGATGACCGACCGACTACGCGAGGCGACGGCTCTCTCGGACAAGCTCATCGCCGAGCTGGAAAGCGCCGACGTTCTGCTCCTGACCTTGCCCATGTACAATTTTTCGATCCCTTCTGTCTTGAAGGCGTGGATCGATCAGGTTGTCCGCATCCATCGCACGGTCGGCTTCGATGGCCAAAGCTTCGAGGGCCTCGTCAAGGGCAAGTGGGTCTATGTAATTTCTTCCCGTGGTGCCGCGGGCTACGAAAACGGCGGTCCGCTGTCTGCGGTCGACTACCAGAAGCCCTACCTGCGGCATCTTCTCGGTTTCCTCGGCATGACGAACGTCACCTTCGTCGAGGTCGAGGCGACGAATGCTGGACCCGACGTGGCGACGGCCAACATAGAAAAGGCCCGGCGGCGGATTGCCGATCTCGTCGCGGCGCTGCCTGAAGGCTCGGCCACGGGCGTCGCGGCCTGATGGGACGGGCGCCGGCCGGCATCGCGCGGTCGAGCGCCCCTCCCGGGTTCGAGACCCATGTCGCGCACGCTGATCGGCGCCGCCGGGGCATTGTGCGCTCAGGCCGCGCGCGCGCTGGTCGCGGGTGCGCCGGTGTGGATGATCGTCCCGACATGCTCGCAACGCAGCGCGGCGGTGATCCGGCCCGGCACGAGCCCGTTCACGACCTGCACGTGCTCGAGGTAGCGCGCGGTTGCCATGACCTCGAGCAGCGCGCGGTCGAACGGCAATGTGCCCAAATTCGCGAGGTCGGCGGCGTTGGTCTCGCGGAGCAATTGTGCCTGCTCCCCGCCGGGGCCCTTGGGATCGGTGGTATACACCCCATCCACGTCCTCCACGATCGTGAGGCCGGCCGCGCCGAGCGCGTCGGCGAGCAGGAACGCGCCCGTGTCGGCGCGGTGAGTGGGGATGCGCGAGGTCGGGAACTCGTGGTGATGATAAGGCGGAAAGGCGCTTCCCACGACCGCGCGGGCCGCAGTGAGGTGGATCGCGAGCCGTTTCGCGATGGTCTCGTGCTCGATATAGGAGACGCCCTCCGGCGCGAGCAGCGCCGCGAGGATGTGGCCGTTCTGGCCAGCCTCGTTCGCGGCGAGCGGAGCAAGCGACCCGACCGGCAGGCCGAGGTCGAGGCCGACACTGTAGAGATGGCGGGCGCGGATGCCGGCGCCGGTCAGGATGAGCATACGGTGCTCGGGCAGGATCTGGAGACTTTCGACGTCGAGCTCGCGGAATGCGGCCTTTATCCCGGCCATCGGGCTCGCCTTGAAGCCGTCTCAGAACCTGCACTTAGCCTGTGGACCGGAAATCACGAGCTTCGGAACGATCGACGATTTTGTGCCCGAATGCGCGTTTGGTTTGATGAGCCTGCGGTCCAATGCTCATGATGATCTGCTCTCTGCAACGCTGCGACGTCTCGTGTTCCGGCCCTCGCGTTGGGCCGGAGCGAATTTCAGGCCGGATTCAGCGCATGAAGCAAGGTCCTTCTGAATATGTCCTTCTTCGAGCATCCCTACCCAATCGTCTGTGATTCGGCTTCGTAGATCGATCGAACTCTGCTCGATGCGGTTCTTGCTGACGCGGCCTAGAAGCGGACGCTTGCCGATCTCTTCGGCCCTCGCAGCCAGCTTGCCATCTATCACTTCATGCTGACACCCGGGTCCGACCATATCTGCGACGGTTGCGCCTTCCTCTGTGATCATGTCGACGCGGCGAGGCGGCACTTCGAGCATGCCGATTTGTCGTTCGCCGCCATCTCACGTGCACCAATCGCTCGGATCGAGGCCGTCAAGCGGCGCATGGGCTGGACCTTCGAATGGGTGTCATCGCATGGCAGCGACTTCAACTATGACTTCGGCGTCTCGTTCACTGACGAGCAGATCGCTGCCGGGGAGCCGCTCTACAACTTCGGAACCTCGCCCTACCTGGAGCCGGACCTGCCCGGGGCTGGCATCTTCACCAGGGATGATTCCGGCCGCATCTACCACACCTATTCGACCTATGCGCGCGGTCTCGAGTTGCTCGTAGGGTCCTTCAACTGGCTCGACCTGACGCCGAAGGGACGCAACGAGATCGGCGGTATCATGAGCTGGGTCCGACTTCATGACGAGTACGAGACGGGTCCAGCTGACCAACACGAGTGCTGTCGGTGAAGCGCGCCAATCCGCCCGCGACTTCGAGGACCGATGAGGAAAGCCTATGGACAGGTTTCGCGGCCCATGTTGCCGGTCTACATGCGCCGCTCCAAAAGACCGGAACGCAAGAGGCATAATATCGGAGCGCCCCGATGGCCGAGCATAATGTTTGTCCTTGGTGGGTAGGGTACCTACTCGCAAGTCCCATTCGTAAGCTGCTACAGAACCCGGCAGACATTATCGCGCCCTACATTCGTGGCGGAATGACGGTGCTCGAGCCCGGCCCTGGCTTGGGCTTTTTCACGCTCGAGATTGCCCGCAGAGTTGGTCCTTCCGGTCACGTCATTGCAGTCGATTCTCAACCACAGATGATCGAGGGCTTGACACGGCGCGCCCGCAAGGCCGGCCTGCTCGACCGGATAGAGGCCCGTGTGGTTCCGACATATTCGATGGCACTCGACGATCTCGAGGGAACAGTCGACTTCACTTTCGCATTCGCGGTCGTACACGAGATGCCTTCCGCTGGCCGTTTCTTTGCCGAGGCTGCACGAGCAATGAAGCACGGCGCCCGGCTCCTGCTCGCCGAACCCGCTGGCCATGTCAAAGAAGCAGAGTTCAGAGAGGAACTCGAGGTCGCTGCCGAGAGCGGCCTGAAAATCGTCGATCGCCCCTCCTCGAGGCGGTGCATCACCGCGCTCTTGCAAAGGGAATAATCCGGACTATGCGATGCCCAATCTGAACTCGCTTCCATTTCGGGAGGACCTGGGTAAGTGGTAGACATCTTCCGCGTCAGCGAATGCGTCGCACGCGTGAACTTCGATTCAGGCTGCTGCTCGATAGAGGAGAATGACGATGGCGAGGCTTATTTTCGTGAACCTTCCGGTGACCGACCTCGGGAGGTCGAAGGCGTTCTACGAGGCAGTGGGTGCGATCAACAATCCTCGCTTTACCGACGAGACCGCGGCTTGCATGGTTCTTTCCGAGACGATCCATGTCATGCTCTTGACCCACGCCAAGTGGCGCGACTTTACCAAGAAGTCGATCCCTGATGCCCATGAGATTGCCCAGGTGCTGCTTTGCCTTTCGGAAGACACCAAGGACGGGGTTTCGGCGATGGTCGAGAGAGCGGTGGCGGCAGGCGGCAAGCCCGATCCGACACCTACGCAAGACTTCGGGTTCATGTATGGCCGCAGCTTCGAGGATCCCGACGGTCACATCTGGGAAGTCATGTGGATGGACGTCGAGGCTGCGGCCGCAGGTCATGCAGCGACCGAAACCGCTGCGGCCGAGACTCTCGACCCGACGACGCGTTGAGTCGCATCGGAGCGCCAGCGGTACCTCGTGGCACGCTTACAGATAGCCCCGACTATCGTGACCCACTCGGCCAGCCACGTCGAGGCTGCGAACCTTCGATACGATTCGCCCGGCGAGATCGGCAAGAGCGCCCGCACGACCGGTGAGTAGGAAGAGCAGATCTCGGCTACTCCGTCGCTGGGGCACTCGTCCTGCGAGTTGGCAAAGGCCTGCTTTGCGAACAAACCGGCCATGGACCGGGGTCGTTTTCAATCTCGGTGAGCTCGCCTCGACAGCTTGCCAGCCGCGCAGCGGATGATCTTGGTCGAGGAAGAGCCTCACGATGACCATCACCATTACCGCCTTTGAACGGTCTCCCGATGGCGGCAAGGGCCTCGCGCGTGATACGCGCGTTCGTTGGGCGCTCGAGGAAGTCGGCCAAGCCTACGAGGTACGCCTTGTTTCTTTTCGTGGAATGAAGGAACCTGCGCATCTCGCGCTTCATCCTTTCGGCCAGATTCCGACCTACGAGAAAGGCGATCTCGCCCTCTTCGAGACAGGGTCGATCGTCTTGCATATCGCCGAGCGCCATGCGGGCCTGCTGCCGGACGATGCCAATGCACGGGCGCGCGCGATAACATGGATGTTTGCCGCGCTCAACACGGTGGAGCCGCCGATCCTCGAGCTCGCAACCGCCACACTTCTCGAGGGCGATAAACCCTGGAGCAGGGAGCGCCTGCCTCTGGTCGAGGATCGCATCCGCAACCGCTTGAAGCAACTTTCCGCTCACCTCGGCAGTGCCGATTGGCTCGATGGCGGGTTCAGCGCGGGCGACCTGATGATGGTGTCGGTGCTGCTCAGACTGAAATCATCGGGTATTTTGAACGAGTATCCGAACCTGGCCGCCTATGTCACACGCGGGGAAGCGCGGCCCGCCTACAAGCGGGCTTTCGACGCTCAATTGGCGGTTTACATCGGCAAGCCACCGTCCGGCTGACGAGGTCCGTCCCGGGCTCGAAGTCGTCATCCGAGTTTTTTCGATCAGTTTGTTCGTCCCGACCCTGGACCGTCGATGGCGCCATTGCCGCCGCCCCGACTGTGAATCGGCTCCGCAATCGCTCCCCACTACACCCTCGGTCATGGTATTGATTTATCGCTAAAAAGCGCGATCATGGTAGGATCCCGAGCGGCGCCTATTGCAGCACCGGCTGCTCCAAGAAGCCAGGCGAGATTTCAATAGGCCAATTCGGTCACACCTGGGTCCCACTTTGAAATCGATTCACGAACAACCTCACAAACCGGCTTGTCACGCAGCGGGCGCCCGAACGTCTGATGGGATACGATTTTCGCAGAAGCGCACATATTGCCGGCGGCGGCTCGAAGCAGAAGCAATCTCTCGAAGACAAGGGTAGTGAGCCTCAATTCAACGCGACGAGTTGTCTCGCGCGGCGCCAGAAGGAGCCGGCGAAGCTAGGCCGCGACGAGAGGTCGGTCTCAATCTAAGCCAAGGGGCCGAATGGAAAATGCTCATCAACAGATACATAAGCGCCATTCCATTCAACGGTAACACACCATGTGACGCCGAGCACAGCATGGCCGCGTCTCCGTAGGAGGCACAAGTCAGGAGCGCCATGATAGCGAAAGTCGGGGCCGCCGCAAGGCCGAGCCAACCGGCCGCGCCGAGCGCCGCTGCGTTGTTGCGGCGGCGCTCGGATGCGTAACGGGTGGCGCTCATTGCGCCACCTGCTCGTAGCTGTCGTGGTGGCGCCACCAGACGCCCGCTTCGTTGCGCCCTTTGGGAGCGCGGTCGAGCCACTGGTACATGCCCCAGAGCCCGTCGAGGCCGCGGGCGTAAGTCGAATAGGTGTGATAGACGACGCCGTCCTCGAGGACGAAGGCGCTGAGGCCCGGCCGCTCGCGCACATAGGTGACGGGCTCGGCGCCGGTCCTCGCCGCGCTTTCGATCACGACGGTCGGAAGCGTCGTCTCGGTCATCGCATGGCCGCCGCGACGGTAATTGTATTCACTACCGCCGTTGCGCTGCTGCTCCTCGGTAATCGAGACGTTGAAGTCGTAGTTGAAGTCGCCGCTCTCGGATGATGCCCAGGGAAAGCTCCAGCCCATCCTCTGTTTGAACGCCTGCAGCTTCGGAAGCGGCGCTCGCGATGTCGCCCAGAGCATCACGTCATGGTTGGCAAGGTGTACGGCGATGCCGTTGAAGCCGTCGGCAATCGATGAGCAGGAAATGCAGCCTGCCTTGTAGTCCGGGCCGAACATGAAGTGATAGACCAAGAGCTGCGAGCGCCCCTGGAACAGGTCCGCGAGCCAGACCTTCCCTTCGTCTGTATCGAACCGGTAGTCCTTTTCCACGCGGACCCAGGGCAAGTCCTGGCGTTGCCGCGCGAGTTCATCGTTCTGCCGCGTCGCTGCCTTCTCGGCGTCGAGCAGCTCGAGCCGCGCCGCAAGCCACTGGTCACGTGTTCCGGTTTTGTGTGTAGTCATCGCCGATCTCCTTCACCTGAAGCGATGTGGAGTAGACTAGGACCGGACTCGGGTATTCCGGGAGTTACAAGTGTGACGGGATTGCGATGGACTCGCTGATCACGGCGGCGGCGCGAGCGCTCGCGATGGGTAACCCTCTCGGCGCGCTGAACAGGGTGGCGCTCCGCGATGACGCGGCGGCGCTCGCGCTTCGCGGCATCGCCATGGCCCAGCTCGGCGACCTCGACCGAGCGAAAGCGCTGATGCGGCAGGCAGCCCGCGCCTTCGGCCCGCGAGAGGCCGTCGCTCGCGCGAGATGCGTCGTCGCCGAGGCCGAGATCGCGCTTGCGTCGCGCGACCTCGCTTGGCCCACGAAGACGCTCGCCATGGCATTGAAGACTCTCGAAGCACATGACGATCGCGTGAACGCAGCCTACGCGCGCTATCTCGACGCTCGGCGGTGCCTGCTGATCGGGCACCTCGACGAGGCCGAGCACAGGCTCGCGCGGCTCGATCTCTCGGGCATGACCCCTGCGCTGCGTGCCATACACGAGCTCGCGGTCGCCGGGATTTCCATGCGGCGCGTCCGCGCAAGGGCAGCGCGCTCGGCGCTCATCCGCGCCGAGGAAGCTGCGCGCTGGGCGCGCATTCCGGCGCTCGCGGCGGAGGTCGAGCAAGCGTTCGCAGTCCTCGACACGCCTGTGGCGCGGCTGATCGCGCGCGGCGAGGAGCGCCCTCTCCTGCTCGAAGAAGTCGAGGCGCTGCTCGCATCGGAGGCGCTCGTCATCGACGCGTGCCGCAACCTCGTGCGCGAGCGAGACATGCTCCTGCCACTTGCAAAGCGCCCCGTGCTGTTCGCGCTCGCGCGCATGCTCGGCGAGGCATGGCCCGAGGACGTATCCCGGGACGAGCTGCTCATCAACGCATTCGGCGCGAAGCACGCCGACGAGTCCCATCGCGCGCGGTTGCGGGTCGAGATCGGGCGGCTCCGCGGGCTGCTTCGGGCTGTCGCCCGCGTGAGTGCGACGAAACGAGGCTTCGCGCTCTCTCCGCGGCACGCACGCGAGGTCATCGTGCTGGCGCGGCCGGTGGAAGAGCGGCACGCGGCGGTGCTCGCCTTGCTGGCGGACGGCGAGTCATGGTCGGGCTCGGCGCTCGCGCTTGCGCTCGGCGTGAGCCAGCGCACCGTGCAGCGCGCCCTCGAGGAGCTCGCGGCCGCCGGCAAGGCGCAGGCATTCGGCCGCGGCCGGGCGCGGCGCTGGACGACCCCGCCGCTCCCAGCATTCGCGACGACATTGTTACTCCCAGCACCACTCCCGGGTGGCTAGGATGGAAGAATGAAAATTTCAAAGGCAGAGGTCATCCGCGAATATGGGCCCTTCCCCGAGGCCGAGCAGGTCCATGGGGTCTCGTTCGACGGCAAGCATGTCTGGTTCGCGTCCGGCAACCGGCTGAACGCCTTCGATCCGGAGAGCGGAAAGAAGCTGCGCTCTCTCGACGTCCCTGGGCACGCAGGCACCGCGTTCGATGGCGTGCATCTGTTCCAGATCGCCGAGAACCGCATCCAGAAGATCGACCCGAAGACCGGCCGTGTGCTCACCACGATTCCCGCGCCCGGCGGCGGGGGCGACTCGGGACTCGCCTGGGCCGAAGGCACGCTCTGGGTGGGCCAGTATCAGGAGCGGAAGATCCACCAGATCGACCCGGAGACCGGAGCGATCCTTCGCACTATCGAATCGAACCGTTTCGTCACCGGTGTCACTTGGGTCGATGGCGAGATGTGGCACGGTACCTGGGACGGCGACGAGAGCGATCTGAGGCGCATAGATCCGCGAACGGGAGAGGTGCTGGAGCGGATCGAGATGCCGCGCGGTATCATGGTATCAGGGGTCGAATCCGATGGCGGCGATCAGTTCTTTTGTGGGTGTAGAAGCAGCGGCAAGGTGAGAGCAGTCCGTCGGCCCAACCGAGTGACGCGTCGCACGTAACGCGTGGATCTCACCATCGCGATCAGCCTGATGAACGCGCATAGCCGCATCGCGATCAGCTTCCGGAACCCGCCTCGTGCGGCGCTCGTGACGCGGGGGACGTCCTCCCCCTTTTGGCTCGAGCACCTAGCCGATCGTCTGCGAGGCGCTACGCCAGCAGCGAACGCGCGGCTGTTAAACCGCCGCCCCGACCTCATGTAGACATTCGAGCACCGGTCTTCGCCCTGGTAGCCTGCCGTCGATCTCGGCGACATCGAAAGGCAGCTCCGTCCGTGCACGGCCTCCCCTCCCTCGATACGCTCGATCCGTTATCGAAGCTCGACGATGACGAGGCCGGCGGCGCGATCCGGTCTAGCGAAATGGCGGCTCTCTAGGGCTTTGCGGCAGGCCCCTCCGCTGCTATGTTCTTAGTCTGTTCTGAGCTGCCGTGAGTCTGGTGCGGCGAAAGGCGAAGAGAGGACGTCATGTCCGTGTCGTCGGGGATGATCGTCGAGTCTCGGGCGGGGTCGGGCGCGATGAACGCTGCGCATCTGGAAAAACTGAACGATAGGCAGCGCGCCGCGGTCGAGCACGGGGTCGGCCTCGCCGAGGAGACCATCGGCGGGCCCCTCTTGATCATCGCGGGCGCCGGCTCCGGGAAGACGAATACCCTCGCCCATCGCGTCGCGCATCTGATCGTCAACAACGCCGATCCGCGCCGTATCCTGCTGATGACCTTCTCGCGCCGGGCCGCCACCGAAATGGCCCGCAGGGTCGAGCGGATCTGCGCCCGGGTTCTCGGCGACAAAGCGGGGATCCTGACCGATGCGCTCGCCTGGACCGGCACGTTCCACGGCATAGGCGCGCGCATCCTGCGCGACTATGCCGGCGAGATCGGCCTCGACCCGCAGTTCACGATCCACGATCGCGAGGACTCGGCCGACCTCGTGAATCTCGTGCGGCATCAGCTCGGCTTCTCCAAGCTCGAAAGCCGGTTTCCGGCGAAGGGGACGTGCCTCTCGATCTATTCACGGGCCGTCAATGCGCAGGCGCCGCTCCAGGACGTGCTGCGGGCGAGCTATCCCTGGGCGGCCGGGTGGGAAGGCCAGCTTCGTGAGCTGTTCGCAGCCTATGTCGAAGCCAAGCAGGCCCAGAACGTTCTCGATTACGACGATCTCCTGCTCTACTGGGCTCGAACCATGAGCGACCCGGCGCTCGCCGACGAGATCGGCGGTCGCTTCGATCATGTGCTGGTGGACGAGTATCAGGACACCAACCGGCTGCAAGCGACGATCCTCACGGGATTGAAGCCGGAAGGGCGCGGCCTGACCGTGGTGGGCGACGACGCACAGGCGATCTACTCTTTTCGCGCGGCGACCGTGCGCAACATCCTCGATTTTCCGAAAGAGTTCTCGCCGGCGGCCGAGGTCATCACGCTCGACCGGAATTATCGGTCCACCCGGCCCATCCTCGCCGCCGCCAACGCCGTGATCGAGCTCGCGCGCGAGCGCTTCACCAAGAACCTCTGGACCGATCGGGAGTCGGCCGAGCGGCCGCAGCTGGTGACGGTGCGCGACGAGGCGGACCAGTCTCGCTTCGTCGCGGACGAGGTCCTCGACAACCGTGAGAAGGGCATGCGGCTCATGGATCAGGCCGTTCTCTTCCGGGCGAGCCACCACAGTGGTCCGCTCGAGGTCGAGCTCACACGGCGCAGCATCCCCTACAGGAAATTCGGCGGGCTCCGATTTCTCGACAGCGCTCACGTGAAGGACGTGCTCGCCGCGCTTCGCTTCGCGGAAAATCCGCGCGATCGCGTTGCAGGCTTCCGGCTGATGCATCTCCTGCCGGGCGTCGGCCCGTCGACGGCCGGAGGCGTGCTCGACGCTATGGCGGAAAGTCCGGACCCCATGCAGGCGCTCGGAGCGCACCCCTGCCCTCCCCGTGCGGCGGCCGACTGGCCGGAACTCGTGGCCCTGTTGCGCGACCTGCACGCCCGTGCAACCGGATGGCCGGCCGAAATCGGTCGGGTCCGGACCTGGTACGAGCCGCATCTCGAACGTCTCCACGAGGACTTCGAGATGCGCCGCGCCGATCTCCTCCAGCTCGAGGATATTGCTGCCGGCTACTCGTCGCGGGAGCGCTTCCTGACGGAGCTCACGCTCGACCCGCCCGATGCCACCTCCGGCCAAGCCGGCGTCCCGCTGCTCGACGAGGATTACCTGATCCTCTCGACCATCCATTCCGCCAAGGGACAGGAATGGAAGTCGGTCTTCGTGCTCAATGTAGTCGACGGCTGCATTCCCTCCGATCTCGGCACGGGCACGTCCGACGAGATCGAGGAGGAGCGCCGGCTTCTGTACGTCGCCATGACCCGGGCGAAGGACAGTCTCGGCCTGATCGTTCCCCAGCGCTTCTTCACGCGTGGCCAGCCGGCGACCGGCGACCGCCACGTCTACGCGTCGCGAACCCGTTTCATTCCGGCGACGCTCCTCCAATTGTTCGAGCGTCGATCGTGGCCGCTCGCGACCGCGGCGGACGGGGCTGAGCAGCAGCGCCGGGTCCGCGTCGATGTCGGGGCGCAGATGCGTGGCATGTGGCGATAGGCAGGTCGACCAGATGTGCAATCTCTACAACGTGACCACCACCCGCGACGCGGTAATGGTGTTCACCAAGGCCGTCCGCGACACGGCCGGCTGGAACGAACCGTCCTTCGACGTCTACCCGAACATCCAGGCACCGATCGTGCGTGTCGGCGCAGACGGACAGCGCGAGATCGTGCGCGCCACATGGGGAATGCCGACGCCGCCGGCCTATATCAAAGGAAACTACGACCCCGGCGTCACCAACATCCGAAATGCTGACTCGCCGCACTGGCGGCGCTGGCTGGGCCCGACGAGCCGCTGCGTGGTGCCGTTCACGTCCTTCGCCGAACCAGACCCCGCGAGCAAGGTGACGGGCGGAAAGGTCCCGAACGCGTGGTTTGCCCGGAACCGAGACCGGCCGTTGATGTTTTTCGCGGGGCTCTGGACGCCATGGAAGGGCGTGCGAAAGGTGCGAGACGGCGAGCGCGAGTACGAGCTATATGGTTTCCTGACGACTTCGCCGAACGAGATCGTCGCGCCGATTCACGTCAAGGCCATGCCGGCGATTCTGACGACGCCCGACGAGGTGGATCTGTGGCTCACGGGGTCGTGGAAAGAGGTCGAGCACCTCCAGCGACCCCTGCCAGGCAACATGCTCGTGGTGGTAGAGTCGCCGGCAAAGCCGAAGGAAGAATCGTTGCCGTGATGGACCGCCATGGTCACGAGGATGCGTCCCCTGCACTCTCGTGGATCCGAGTGCCCACGAGGTAACCAATGACGATGCGGGCGTTGCAGGCCGAACTTCAGGGGCAGGAATGTAAAGGGGGGCTACCGCATCCCGCGGCTTCACCACGCCGCATAGTCCACATCGACATGGACGCGTTCTACGCCTCTGTCGAGCAGCGCGACAATCCGGAGCTGCGCGGCAAGCCGGTCGCCGTCGGGGGACCAGCGGCCCGTGGTGTCGTCGCCGCGGCGAGCTACGAGGCTCGCGCCTTCGGCGTCAGGTCCGCAATGCCGTCGGTCACGGCGAAGCGAAAATGTCCCGAGCTGATCTTCGTGGCGCCGCGCTTCGATGTGTACCGGGCGGTCTCGGCACGGATCCGGGAGATTTTCACCGAGCATACCGACCTCGTCGAGCCGCTCTCGCTCGACGAGGCCTATCTCGACGTGACGGAGAACCGCCAGGACATTCCCCTCGCCACGACGATCGCGGAGCTGATCAGGGAGAAGATCAGGGTCGTGACCGGGCTCACCGCTTCGGCCGGCATCTCCTACAACAAGTTCCTCGCCAAGATGGCGTCCGATCAGAACAAGCCGAACGGCCAGTTCGTGATCACGCCGCGCATGGGACCGGACTTCGTCGCGGCTCTGCCTGTAAAGAAATTCCATGGCGTCGGCCCCGCGACGGCGGCGAAGATGCAGCGTCTCGGCATCGAGACCGGCGCCGATCTCCAGGCGAAGCCCCTGTCCTTCCTGCAGCAGCATTTCGGAAAGTCGGGGCTCTGGTACTACCGGATCGCGCGAGGCATCGACGAGCGCCCGGTCGAGCCCGCCCGGCCGCGCAAGTGCGTGGGTGCCGAGAACACTTTCGCGGTCGACATTTTCGATCTCGACGCAGCGCTCTGGGAACTCGAGCCCCTCGTGGCCAAGGTCTGGCGACACTGCGAGGCGAAACGCCTGCACGGTCGGACCGTGACAGTCAAAGTGAAATATGCCGATTTCCAGCAGATCACCCGCAGCCGGACGGTAGCAGTGCCGCCGGGGAGCGCGAGCGAGATCGGAACTATCTGTGGTACTCTGCTCGGCCAGCTCTTCCCGACCCGCAAAGGCATCCGCTTGCTCGGCGTGTCCCTCTCGTCCTTCGATGAGGGAGCCCCGGAACAGGACGGCCAGCTGCGACTGCAGCTCTAGGTGAACGGCAAATATCACCTACATGGTACTGCCGTGCTCGATTTTCCGCACCGCCGATTTTCAAAATCGATTGTAGTGCTATGGTGCGCTCTTACCCCATGGATCGTAGCGATATTCCACTCTCGGCCAAGACCCCGATTCGGGATGTCGGTCGCTCGATCTCGGCCGAGATGCATTCCTTTCTGACACTCGGAACGCCGAGGTTTTCCTTTGCGAGGCTAAACGCGATAGGGACCGAGAAACAGATCTCCGAAAGCCTTGCGCAATCGCAGCGTGATCCAACGCCTTCGGCGATGCTCTTCACAGTCGTACGGCATATGGCAGCGCTGACAAAGGGCCTTCAAATTTCGTGGCCGGTTGATGGCGGGATCATGATCGAGGTGAGCGGCCGCCAGAACCACCTAGGTGATCCGGACGGCCGCGTCGTCGGCGGGCAGAGCGAGGCGGGACAAAGCGCGCCCACGCCCGTTGCGCCAGGTCCGGTTCTCCTCGTCCCACCAACGACCGTCGCCCAAGTGCCGGACATCGCGGCCATGCGGCCGGCCGCATATCTCGCAGCGGCCCTTCGCTCGCTCGAACCGGATCAGTGCCGACAGCTGCGGCCAGTCGATCGGATAAAGCCATCTATGGCGCGGCTGGACTGGCATCAGCGCGGCTGGACTGGCATCAGCGCGGCTGGACCGGCATCGAGAGTCCTGTCTGCCGCCATGGGCCGATCGCTCTAAAATCCGCTCGATCGAACTTGGAAGATCATCCCAGGGCGGGTGCATGCTGTTCGGTAAAGCTCCAGACCGATCGAGGGTGACGCGCGCCTTCACTTCGATGAGGCTGAAGGCGATGCCGCCGCTTTCAATTTTGATAGAGCCCGGATCTTTACGCGCATGCTCGCGGGTTTCGCCGCACCTTTGATCATCTCGCCGGTAGCGGGATTGCGAACGAGAGTCCCGGCCCTTCGAGCCGGCACCTTGCTGAGCGTCACCTTGAGGAGTCCAGGCAAGGTGAACTCACCGACACCGCGCGGATGGACCGACCCCAGAAGCACACTTTCCAATGTGGCATAGACCGCTGCAGCGGTCTTGCGGGGGAGCTCGTTCTGCTCGGCCAGCAGATTGATCAACGCCGCCTTGGTCAGAGTTTCCTTGACCGGGCGGATAGGCGCCGCGTCTTGCTTGCTCGTCTTCGTCGTCGCGGACGTGATACCCTTTTTTGCCTTTGCCATAAAGATTCTCCCCGCGCGAAACAGGCTTTCGCGTGAGCGACAAGTGCCCCATCGCAGGCGAAAACGCCAGCGGCTCGAGAGCCCGCGGCTTCCATGAATTGCGGCGTCAGCCATTCTCGGAGCTTAGTCCAGCGCTGGCGCCCTGCCCCGCTCCTCGCCGCGATCGCTATCGCCCGGCACAAGCCGACGAGCCGCTTCCCCCGCGCCACTGCGGTATAGACGAGATCGCCGGCCAGCATCATGTAGTGCTGACCTTCCAGCTCGACTCCAATGGCGTGGGCGCCGGTATCTTATCCACCGACACGGCTCTTGCCACGTACATCGATTTCGAGACGATACGTGCGCTGCTCGCATCCATGGGCACCAGCTCGTGGGTGGGGCGGACCTGGCGTAAAGAGTGCGAGGAAGCTCGCGAGAGCCATCGCCTCGAGGATCCGCGCGGAGTCGACGGGAGCGTCCGGGTCGAGAGCCGCCTTGGCGCACCATTGCTGCGTGATCTCCGCGACCTTGGCAGCCGGAAGGCTCGTGACGGCGTCGATGCTCGCGTCGGAGATTCGCCGCGCGAGGCTCGCCCTGTCGCTTTCGCGGGGATCTGGGCCGCGCGCATCGGTCTTGCGCGCGGGCGCTTCGCCGCGTCTTACCATCGTCGCTGCTCCAATCGCGATTCGACTCCTCACTTCAGCATACGATCCCTTCGACGGGCAGAAAGCAAAAGCTCGCGCCTCCTGCTCGAATTTCTGTCGATTTGCCTCCCGCTTCCGTGATGCCGGATCGTGTGGTCGCGCCGGGTCGGACAGAACCCCCGTGTGTGATAAGCGCTCGGGGGCTTCCTTCCGTGCCGGCTCCCACGCCCGTGCGTCATTGCCTCGATCGATCGGGTCAGGTCGTACGACTCGTCGGTCCTGTTGTCACCTGCTGATCCAGTGGGTAGATCCGGCCGTGCGATCGTGGCTGCGCCGAGGGGCGACAATCAGGCGAAATGCCAACCAGGGATGGCGAGAGCAATCCCGGGCGTGTCGCTCCGGGACTGCATAGGCGCCGTCTTTTTGTGCGTGAAGTCCCTAGTACATCGTTTCCGAGACTCGAATCATATCAAGCGGCTTGGTCGAGCTTGTAGGACCAGATATCCGGCCTTCCGGGCCGATAACGACAATCGCTTCGCGTCAGTCGCCGCGTGACGACCCCCACAATTCGGCATGCTCTCGTTGCCGATGGGGCTGCGCGCCAGGAGAACGACGACGGCTAAGCGGCCCGCGGCAGTATCCGACCAAAGCCGGACCGGGATCATGCCGCTCGCCGTTATGGAGCCCACCCGAGCACGTTCGTTCGGCTCGCGCGTCTGAAGATTGATGTATGTCAATGCGACCCACGCGACGCGGTATCAGCCTCGGCTTCCGCAAGGGAGAAAGCCCAGGACGATGGATTTCGGAGACCGGGCATTGGTCGCACTCGCCAGCGAGGCGACACGGGTCGGCGTACTCGGTCAGCTGGCCCTCAGGAGCGTCGTCCGAGCCGCCTATGGCATAGAGGACGCCGCTCTGCAGGGTACCGCGACACCGCGGTTCTCTACGTTTTCGCTCGGCGGCCTGGACCCGAGCAAGGACGATGACAAGTCCGTGTCTCGATCGGCGCACTCGCAGATCGATGCGCTTTGGCGCGGGAGCGTGCGCATTGCCGCAAGCTTCCCCAAGGCACGGATCGCCGAGGTTTCCGGAGGTCGAGTCTCGCTCGACGGGCTCGATGACGCCGTCGCCGCGGCGCACGGCGGCACGCTGCCGACCGGCGCCGCATTGGAGTCCGCGAGACGAGCCGAGGTCGCATCACGTATCGCTGCGCTCGCCAGCACGCCGGCCGCCGTCGCTCCCGAACTCGTCGACCGCTGGCTCGATGAAGCGGGGCTGCCCTCGGTAGCCGAGCTGATCGAGAAGCCCGGCACCAGCGCGGCGGGAGAATTGCGGATCGCGTTTTCGCCTCCGTTGGGGGGCACGGCCCACAGCCTGTGGGATTTTCCCGTCGCGGTCGCCCTGCTGATTCGCGATCCGTCGCTTCCTGGCATGACCCTGCGCGGCATGATCGCCGCCGCGCGCCTCGTTCAGGCGGCGATGCGGCGGGCGGGCTTCGAGCCGCGGCAACCCTCGGAGGCCGCGGGCCTCGGCAAGGCAGTGGCGGGGCTGCTCGTCCCGGAAGCGTGGTTCGACGATCCCGACTGGCCGGGCGCGGGACGCGCCCAGCGCATCGAGACAGCCGGCGCGTGGATGGCACGCGAAGGTGTCGCTCTCGTCGCGGCTGACCTGTGACGACGGCCGCGCCAGGGAGCGGGTAGCGCAGATCGGGCAGAGGAGGACCCGGACCATGGCATTGGCATATCCCTTCGTCGAGGTCAGCATCGACACGAGCGCGCTGCTACCCGAGGTGCAGCGCGCGCCGGGCGTGCTGGCGGCCGTTGGCGCGTCGTCGGCGGGCAGCGCGCCAGTGAACAGCCCGGTGGCCGTCGACGATCTCGACGCCGCCGAGACGGCGTTCGGCGCGAGCAGCGATCTGACCCAAGCGCTGGCAGCGGCCTTCGTCCAGGACCCGGGCCCCTCCAAAATCTACGGCGTCAAGCTCTCGGGCTCCGACTGGGCCGCAGCCCTGACCGCGCTCGAGGCCGCCGACGACGTGACCTTCGTGGCGCTCGCCGCATCACCGGTGCGGATCTCGGGAGCGGCGACGCTGAACGATCCGGTCGTGGCCCTCAAGACCCACTGCGAGCAGCAATCCGCCGCCGGAAACAAGCGCATGGGCGTCGCAGCCATCGACCCAGCCCACGGCAGGAGCTCGACCTATGCGACGGACGTGATCGCGAGGACCACCCCGCTCAAGTCCAGCTCCAGCCGGATGGTCATGGTCGCAGCCCGCGGGGCCACCAGTTCCGGCGGAGCCGCCGCCGAGGTTGCCGTCGCAGCCGCCGCTGCCATCGCCGGCCGGAAACCCGCCGAGTCGGTCGTGCTCAAGAAGGTGCGCGGATTCTCGATGCCACTGGCGTCACAGTACAGCCCCGCCGAGATCAAGGCGCTCGCTACCGACAACATCATTCCGGTGATCGACCCCGCACTCGTCGCCGGTACCAGCCTGCATTTTGCCGAGGGCACGGCCTACACGTCCGACGCGACGCTTCTCTACATAGATATCGTTCGCCTGCTCGACGACGTCGAGTTCAAGCTGAAGGCGAGCCTCATCGGCCTGATCGGCGATGCCCGGATCACGCGCACCGGGCTTGCCGCGGTCATTCGCAAGGCGCAGGGCGTGCTCGACCAAGTGCGCAGCTCGGGCGCGATCACCGACTACACCGTGATCGTTCCGGTCTACGAGGCCCTTCTCAAGCCGGAGGCGAGCCGGACGGCCGGCGAGGCTGCTTTGATCAACACGGCCCGCTCGCAGCGTCTCGTCGACATGACGGTCGTCATCGTCATCGGCCCCGCCGTGCATCGGCTGCGCGTCGCTCTGCAACCCCGTTTCTGACCGCAGCCCGGAGGACTGGACATGCCCAATTGGAACTCGCGCCTGTCGGTGTCGTACAATGATGGCGGCACAGACCAGCTGATCACCCCGATCGACAGCTTCCAGCCCAGCTTCGCCATGAACGCCGAGGCGCTGCATTCGGTCGAGGCGACGCATGTCGGCGTCGTCTACATGCCCGAGCAGATCTCCTTCACGCTCTCGGTAAAGGCGCTCGGAACGGCCACGGCACAGCTAACCAAGCTCGCGATCACCGGAACACCCTTCAAGATCGTCATGGAAGAGGTCGACGAGGGCGACACCGAATGGTCGCTGACAGAGGTTCTCCTCGACCAGTGCATCATCACGAACGCAACGCCGACGACCGCTACGATCTCCGGGGCCCCTGCGGCCACGTTCTCCGGCTTCGCTCTGGGCGGCAGCGTTTCGGCGCAAGGCATCACCGAGAAGATGCGCGCCGGCGCGCCCATCACGAGCTAGCGGCACTCGGTGCGGGGAGGAAACCCGATGGGGCTAGGTGCAAGCACAAGGCGGGCAAACGGCCCGAAGCGTGTCACGCGGACTGGCATCGCCCTCGTCCACGAGAACGAAGTCATCTACCCGGCGGCGGGCTCTGCCGCCGCGGCGGAGCGGGCGATCGAGGATGCCAGCGGGGACGTGACGCTGCATTTCCCGGTCGTGATCGAAATTGTCGGTCCGGGCGCTGGATCGAGCGATCGCTTGGCTGAAGACGCGGCGCGAGAAGAGCTGCAACGGATCAACAGCCTGTTGGCGCGCGGGTAGCTCCATGGCGGTCGCCGTCCGGATCCCCCTGCGGCTCAGATGCCACGATCCGACCTTGCTCGCTGGCGACGGAGGCGACGTAGAGACTGCACTGCGGCGCGGGCTGGAGCGGGCGCTGGACATGGCGCAGGCTGAAGTCTTCGCGCCGCGGGGAGATACGGCGCGCATCCGTCCGTGCCGCCCAACGTTCGTCTGGTCGGACTCCGCGGGCCAGGTCGACGCGTCGGCGCGTTGTGCCGTCGAACGCCGAGTCGACAAGGCGATCGCCAACGTACTGGCCGAGAGGCAGATGCAGGCTCCGACCGACGCGCCAGAGGTCGTCCCGCCGGATCCGTCGGAGCGGCTCGACTGGTCGCGGCTTCTCGACGGTCGCTATCGGCTCCCGTCCTATGAAGATCCGCCCGAGGCGGACGTGCCAGCGGATGCAGGCGGAGCAGGTGAGCCGGCATCAGGGTCCATCACCGTTCCGGGCTGGTACATTTGGGACGGTAATCCCGACAACGAGAGGTTGACCCAGCTTATCGTCGCAGCAATCCAGCGCGAGTACCCGAACCGGCCAAGCGAATTCGGCATCATCTTCAAAGGCCCGATGGAGGATGGTGGCACGGGCTTCCGCATGGCTCGCTTGGAGCTCGCATGGACCGGTTCCAATTTCACCTTCCCACCTTTCGATACAGTGGAAGTGACCGATCGCTTCCGCAGGCTCACGCCTACGGGCACGACGTATCATGATGCCTCGCCGGAGCAGCAATACGCCCTCACCCGCCTGTCTACTTCTTCGAGCGCCAGCGAGATCCGGCGGGTCGCGTTGGCCGCGATGCTCCGCTCATATGGGCTACCCGACGACCCTCCGGCGACAGAGGCCGAAGACGCTCGGCGCCTCAGGCAGCGCTGTGTGAACGAGGTCGACTATCTCGTCGAGATCTTTGGAAGGCGCTCCAATCCCGTGCTGGGAATGGTGTCGAATGACGCCGGCCAGGGGGTCCTTCTCGCGCTGACTTCGTCGTTTATGAGGAGTGGCGCAACGCGGCTCAGTCTCCGTCCGCTTTCGGTGGCGGTAGAAGTCTCGGGCGGGGCCGATGGCGAGGGTGCTGGCCGCGAAGGGAGGCGGAGGCGCGCCGGCGGCGAGCACGAAGGGGAGCATGGGGAGCAAGGGACCCCGTTCGGCCGCCGGGACGGGCGGCCCGAGGAGCGGCGAGGCTCCTCCTATCCGCAGGTCACGATCGGTGGCGAGACGCTGAGACTCGATCTGTCGCCATTCCTCGACGAGCCCTCTCTGGAAGACCTCGGCGATCTCGGCGAACCGCTGAGACGGCTCATGGAGCGCATCGCCTATCGCCTCGAGATGCCGACGGGAGAACGCTGCGGTGCATTTTTGATCGCCGCGGCACAGGTCATCGGCAGCCGCGCCTCGCTCGTCGGGCACGCCGCCGTGACGATGCCCAGCGCGACACGCCAGACTGAACCGGGAACCGGCAACATGGGCGACATGGAGATCACGCCCCATGCGTCGCCCGCGGTCCAGCTCCTACGCTTCGTCGCCGGGACGTGCCCGCTGGTGACCCAGCTCATCCGCCTGATGACCCGCATCTACAGCCTGCCCGAAACGGCGAACGCTCATTTCGGGCGCTATCGCGGACGTGTGTCCGGCTGGCTGCTGCGTTTCCACATCGCCCATACTCCGACGATGCGGGACGCGGTGGGCCACATCTACATGCGGGCCTGCCAGGTGATGATGCTGCAGGTTCTGCGGACGTCGCAGGAGCAGATCGAGCAGCGGATCAACGGCTTCCACCGCTACTTCCCGGTGTTCGAAGGGCTGATCAACGGCTTCGTCGCCCAGGAGGCGGAGCTGCGCGCATTGCGCGATTCGCTCGTTCGCGTCACCGCCGTCGTCGATCCGAGCTTCCAGGCCGCCGTCAGCGTATCGGTGCAGAGCTGGCGAGACGCACGGCAAGCCCTGTCGACGACGCTGTCCGAGCAGATCCTGAACGTGTCCGAGATGGCGGACGGACCGGATCTCGCCCTCGCCGGCCAGCCGTTCCGCAGCGCCGACGGTCGATGGGGCATCCGGGACCGGCGGGGACGCACCTGGACGCTTCAGGAACTCGAGAGCGCGATCGCGCTCAGGTCACTGGCAGCCTCGTCGATCGATCCGCTGGTGAACCAGCTTTCCAACGTGCCCGACGTCGTCGACGTCTTCCGCAATCGTCCGCACCTTGCCCGCGTCTACCTGTGGCAACTGCTTCAGGAGATGCGGGCCAACAATCTGCGCGTCCGCAACGACGTGACGGCCAGCTTCGAATATGCGTTCCGGTCGGGCAAGATCCGGGAGGACCTGCCGAACCGGACGGTGCCGGGCTGCGCCGTGCGGCTTCAAGGCGTCCACCTTCTGGCGCATCAGGCGATCGGGGACGCGTTCGAGGGCGACGGCTGGTACGGGATCGCGCTCGACTTCGTATTCTCGGTCGAGCTCGGCCGGCTGGGTCTAATCGACTTCCTCGAGACCAGCCTCGTCCTCGTCGTCTCGGTGCTGTGCCCCTATGCGGGCGCGGCGCTCGGCCTCGCGTTCGCCGCCAGGCACCACGCGGAGGCGACCGAGCGGGAGCGGATCGCCGCGAGCGTCCTCGATCCCTCGGTCCTCTATGATCGGACCGAGCTCGAGCTCGACCTGTTCCTCGCCGAGCTCGAAGTGGCGCTGTCGATCATCCCGGAGGTCGGCACCATCGCCCGCGGCGCCAGTCGCGGCGCCGTCGTCATCGGCAGGAGAGGCGTCCGAAGAGGCGTCGTGCGGCTGGGCCTGGAGGCTCGGCGCGCTGTCATGCGCCAGATCGCTCAGCAGGCGCGGCGCGGGCTGGCCGGCGCATTCGTGAGCGCGCTCGCAACCGACCGGATGATGGCTCTGGTGATGCCGCGCCTCCTCGGCCCCGTTATTCAGGCGGTCGACGCGGAACTCCGCATGATGAGCGCCCGTACGACCGGCGGGCCACCCTCGGCGCCGGCAGCACCGCCGACGGCGGAGCGGGCGGAGCCCGCGGCCCGTCGGCCGTCGAGCGGCGAGCCTCCCGAGCCTGACACGTCCTTCGAGGACGAGCGCCGCACGCCGCTGGAGGACCAGCCATGAGGTTCTTCTTTCGCGGCATCGTCAGCCAGCTCGATCCGCGCCGCCTTGTCGGCAACGATCCGACGTTCGTGCGCCTGCGGCGGCACATGATCGACGATCTCGGCATGGAGGCGGTCCTTGCGGACAGGCTGCTCGACGACATGCTGGCCCGCGCGCTCACACGGTTCGGTGACCAGTTCGTCCGCGGCAAGACGCAGCTCCTCGATCGGGTCGTCGATCTCAGGGGACGGCTCGACACCCTCTACCATCGCCTCCTCAACTTCGACGCGCGCAGTCGGCCCGGCGTCGAAACGCGGCGCTTGGACCCGGCGACCGTCGGAACCATCGACGACCAGTTGCGCGAGATCGGCGGGCTCTACCGCCAGCTCGACGAGGCATTGACCGAGCTCGGGCGTCCGCTCGACGAGGTGATCCCGTTAGACGACACGATCCGCTCGGCGGCGGAGCGGACTGCCCGCGAGGTGTCGGATGTCATCGAGGCGGGGCGCACGCGCGAGCGGTCCCCGATAAGGCGCCTGCCCGGCCACGAGCACCGCGAGATCGAGCTCGACATTTCGCAGGGGCGGCTTTCCCGGCGCGGCTGGAAGCCTGTCGCGGGGAGCGACAACACGGTCTTCCGCCGCCACTTCAAAACCGATGGCTCGGACGCCGAACTCCGGATCGAGCACGGCCGATATCAGGTAAGGATTCGCGAAGCGACGGGCATCGAGCACAATTTCGGCGAGTACGACATCCTGACCATGCCCTATGCGCGCAGGCCGCTCACGACCACACTCCTTCAGGCACATCACGGGCTGCAGAACTCGCTGCTGACCGAACTCTTCGGCCGCTACGGCTATGACGGGGGAGCGGCACCGACGATCTGGCTGCGGAACTCTCGCGCGGGATCGCCGCACGGCGCCATCACCGCTGTGCAAAATGCCAACCGAAGCAGCCGGGCCACCTCCTTGACGACGCTGGAATCGGTCCGCCGCGCGGCAATCGAGGATCTTGCCCTCACCAGCATGCCGCAGAACCGGATCACCGCCTACATCCGCGCCTTCGACGAGTATTTCGAGCGTGCGGTCCTGCCGCGCATCCCCGCGGCCGACCGCGCTCGCCTGCTCGGCAACTGGCGCCCGCCCTCGGGGGCCCCGCTGTGACGCGGCGCGAGGACATGACGCCGGAGGCGCGCCTCGACGCTCTGCTGGAGCGGATGGGCGTGCCGGTCGGCGACGGCGCCGATGACGAGACGATCTCCGAGGCATCCGAGGTCGCGCCCGTGCCACCGGCCATGGCTGCACTGTTCCGACGGACCGACCTCGTCCGCTTCGGAGAAGTCGAGCCTTTCGAGATCGCCGCCTACATCGAGGTCAACGAGGACCGGGCGACCTACGACGAGGTTGCGTCCGGCATCTACGTCGCCTCGGATCTCGCTGACGGATGGTTCTTCGTCGATCCCGACGGGTTCATGGGCCTCGGCGCGGGCTTCGTCTTCTGGGTCGAGCGGGGGCGGTTCGCGGCCGACGACTGCGTCCCGGCGGCCGAGAGCCTGATCGACTTGTTCGAAGCCGCGGCCGACGGTGAAACCCCGTGGAAGGCGCCGATGCTGGGCGAGCGTGCGCTCGACCGTCTTCTGCGGCTCCTGCGGACGACGTCATCAGCGTCGTGCCGGGCGCCGCTCGACCCGGATCGGCTCCGGGCACCGGGGCAGTTCGCCCTGCCGCGTCGCCTGTCGCGGATCCTCGAGGAGGCGAACGGCTTCCGGCTGCACCTCTCCGAGCGCGAGTTCTTCGGCCTGGAGCGAATCCGGCCAGTCGAGGGCACGGGTGAGGCATTCGGGCTGCCCGGCGCCGTCTGGATCGGTGAAGGGCCCGACGGCGTCCGCTATGCGGGCACATGCGGCACCGGATGGCTGGGCCTACCCGCGGACCGGATGATCGAGATCAGGCCGGGCGCGAATCCCGAAGACGCACTGCTGCTCGGCCGCACGCCGGACGTGTGGGCCGCGTGGATCCGACAGGACGAGAAGGAGGCCTAGCCAATGCCGAGGATGGGCTTCGTCTCGTTTCCCATACCCAGCGCGATCATCGCCGACGGGCCGCTCATCGTGCCGCTCTTCGCCGTCTCTACGATGACCCTGGCCGAGACCTACCACCTGCCGCCCATCGGCAGCGACACGGCACGCGTGCTGGTCGAGACCCATGACGACACCATCACGCTCTCGGCGGCCCTCGTCGGACCCGACCGCCATGTCTGGAAGCTGATGCTCGAAACGGTTGCCGAGCAGTCCATGCGGGGATCGGTACTGGAGTCCATGACATCGGGGCGGGTCGGCGGCCTGATCCTCTGGACCGGCCTGACGTTGCGCACGGATATCTTCGTGAAGTCGCTGAACTTCACAGCAGCCGCGGGTCGGCGCGACGCCATCGACGTCGCAATGACGCTCGAGCACCTGCCGCGACCGGGTGCGCTGGCCAAGGGGCTCGACGTCGCCGCCGCGGCCGTTTCGTCGATCATCGATCCGTTTCTCTAGGGGGCACCCATGAAGCAGCACCCCGTCCACGCCCTCCTGACGCCGGACCCGGCCGATGTGCCGCTGCCGACCGGCGCGACGTCGGTCCGTCTCGCGCTCGGCCGTGGATTGCCCGCTCCGCTGCAGGTTCCGGGCCTCGGCCTCTCGGTTCTGCTCTCGGCACCGACGGCGCGCGTCCGCGCTTGGCTCGACGCCGAGACGAACCTCGACGCATACGACTCGGCGGATGATCGGCTGCCACGGGCGTCGCCGACGGTCGGCCCTGTCGCGCCGATCGATGCACGGTCGCGCCTGGCGCCTGTCCTCATCGCGGTCCAGGGCATGGTGCCGATTGCCGTGATGCCGTTGATCGTGAACGCGAGCGTCCGCCTGCCGCGTTCGGCGGGCACGACGGGCATCGTGCTCGAGCTGACGTTGCGCGGCTTCCTGATCACGGCCGAGGCGATGCGGGGTCCGGGTGCCGGGGCCAGCTTCGTCGAGCTTGCCTGGCGCCGGCTCGAGGGCGGCGCAAACACCTTCATGGCGCCGGTTGCTCGCGACACCGTGCGCACGCGGCTGATGGCGGTCACCGGCGAGGGCCACAAGCGAAAACGGCGCCGTATCGACGCCGAGTTCCTGACCGGCACCGCCGGAGCGGCGGACCTGCGAGGCGGCCTCAACTGGAGGCTCACGCATGACTGAACGCAATCGCCCGAGCCAGCCGGAGGCCCAAAGATGACCGTCCCGAGGATCGACCAGGAGACGCGCATCGGCCGCGCCGTGGGATGGAAGCTGCACTTTCCGGACGTGCGGACGCCGACGACGCCGCGGGGGCTCGCCTTCAACCACGCCTCCCACTACGCCGAGATCGAGGTCAGCCTGTCCGGACGGCTCACTCCCGGCAGCCGCATCCGTGCGGTCATCGAGGGCGTCAACACCGCCGATTTCGGCGCCCTCGCCTCTGCGCGCGCGCCCCGTGGCGAGGGCCTCGCGCGCGGCCTCGTCAAGATGGAGGCGACGCTCTTCTGGCGCGACCGCGTCGGCGACGAGCCGTCGGAGACTCGGGCGCCGAAGACCGCGGTCTTCGCGGTCACATCCTTGTCGCGTCTGGCCGAAGGCGTCCGGGTGAAGACGGTAATCGAGGGGCGGTGCTGGATCGTCGAGACGCTCGCCCGGGCCGAGTTCTCGGCCGGCCAGAGCATCCAGGGGCTCGTCGGCACCCTCCGGACGGCGCTCGAGACCGCCGGGCTCACGAGCAGCGACTTCGTGCTGCACCCGAATACCGATTCGGGCACGATGGAGGGCTTCGAGGTGCCGGGCGGCACGCCGGTCATGCAACTGGTCGAGCGGGTCGGCGATCGGCTGGCCGAAGCCTACAACCGCCGCGGCCGGTCGCTGTTCCTCGTCAGGGGTGGAAGGCTGCATGCCGGCCCCGAACGGCCGATCCCGTTCTCTCCCACCTCCGGCCAGCAGGGCAGTGTGATCACGCTCGACCACGACGACGGCCTCATCGACGCCGTCAACATGGGGGAGCGCCGGCCGACCACGGCCGAGCTGCGCCGCGAGGCGTCGAGCACGGAACGCGCGACGGTTCGCGACGCCTATCGCCTGAGCATCGCCGGCCGCCCCGATCTCAAGCCCGGAGACGTGGTCAGAGTGCCCGTCGACGGGTCCGAGGTCGAGACGTTCGGTGGCTTCGGGCTGCCGCCGCTTCCGGCGGGAACGCCTTCGGGCGCGACCCGGCAGGTGTACCTGAACTCGGTCGAGCACCGCCTCGGCAAGAACCGGGGCTGGCTGACGACGGCGACCGGAGTGACCGTCCGCGCCGAGGAATTGCCGGGCGGAGTCTGGGATGTGCTGGCCACGCGACAGCCGGCGCACCAGGGCGGTCAGGGCAGCGACGACGACGCGGCCAGCCCCGCGGAGACCTTCGTTCACCACATTCGCCGCGAGGCCCGCTCGGCGATGGAGACGCGCGAACGCCCGCGCGTCGGGGAGGTCAGGGCCAACCACCAGAGCACGACCATGGACGGCGAGCGTGTCGCGGAGGCGGCGCAGAGCCTCGATCTTCTGATCGGGCTCGAGCCGCTTGATGGCCAGCCGCGCCGCGCCCGCCGGCAGGACCTCCTGCGCGAGGACGAGCTGCAAGGCAACATCCCCTATCTGACACCCTTCGCCTGGGGGCAGTTCGGGCTGGTGCTGCCGCACTACCCCGGGGAACGCGTGCTGGTCGCCTACCACGAGGACAACACCAGCGACCCTGTCGTGCTCGGCTCGACATGGCAGACCGCGAACGATTCCGCCGCCAATGCCCCGCGGAACGTCTCCCCCGGCGACTGGTGGCTGATCCTGCCCGCAGGCGTGGCTACCGATCGCAGGCAATCCCGCACCGGGACCGATGCCGCGCCGCCGCCGTCCGACGCGAAGTCGGTCCACGACCTGATCGACGCGACCGGCGCGCGGATCATCCAGATGAAGGAGCTCACGATCCGCACCTTGCCCGACAACGAGCTCGGCGGCCCCGACACCCGACCGAGCGGTGGTGCAAACGGCGGAATCCTGATCACGCACAAGGACGGCGCGAAGATCCACATCGCGAGCGACGGCGCGATCACCATCCACGCGAAGAAGAACCTCGTCCTGAAATCCGACCAGAACGTCGAGATCGAGGGCAAGGAGATCAAGCTGAAGGGAGACTCGGTCGATGTCACGTCCTGAAGACGGCGCGCGTGCCGGAAAGGCGCGGAGATGACGACCCTCGACGACCGCGAGGCCCGCAGGCTCCTCGGCTGGGGTCCCCGGACGCGCGCCGTCGTCGACGATGTCGAACAGGCGCAGGACATCGTTATCGAGAAGGGCGATCTGTCGCTGGCGGGCGGGCTCGATGCCTTGCGCCAGGATCTCGCCGCGGCGCTCGCGACCCCGCTGGGGTCCGATCCCCTGAACCCCGCCTTCGGCTTCGACGGGTTCCGGACGGTTGCCGAGGAGGCAGACCGTTTCATCCTGCGCGAGAAGCTCCGGGTGGCGGTCGTCAACCTTCTGAAGGCCGACGCGCGCGTCGCGCGGGTCGACCGGGTGCTGATCGGCGCCGCGGAGATCGCGGCGGCGCGCGAGGGCAGATCCACCGCGCCGGCGCCTTCCGCCTTCGGCGTCGTCGACATCGAGGTGGCCTTCCGCCTTCGCGGCAGCTCCGAGCGACTGCGGCTCAACATCGGTTCGATCCTGGGGAGTGGCTGACATGACGACAGCGGACGACGTGAAGCGCGCGCTCGCCGAGCTGCCGGCGATCGACTGGGACACGCTGCTGACCACCGCCTCGGGGCCGTACGGCATCACCGATGCAGGATACCTGCCCAAGCCCTACGCGCGGCTGCTCGCCGAAAGCCTGGCGCTCGCGCGAAACCTCCTCGGGCCCGAGGTGGACGTCGCGCCGGGGTCGGTGATCCGGAAGCTTCTCGAGATGTCCGCGCTCGAGCACGCGCGCACCTATGCTCTGCTCGCGAACGTCATCGACGACCTGACGGTACCGACGGCGCGCGGCGATGCCCTCACACGGCTGGGCGAGGAGCTAGGGCTGCCGCGACCCTTCCTGACTGCGACGGGCAAGATCAAGCTGTCCTATGCAGGCCCCTTCAACGCCACCCGGACCGAGCTCACGCTGCCTGCCGGCCTACGCCTGCTCACGTCCGGCGGGCACCACGTTGCCCTCTCCGAAAGCGTCAAGTTCACCAGCACGCGCACCGACGCGACGGTCGCCGTCGAAGCCTACCATCCAGGACCCGAGCACAACCTCGATCCGACGCAAGCGACGCAGAAGATCGATCGCTGGAACCCGATGGACCCCGGTCTGGCGGGTCTGCTCGCCGCAGCCGCGGACATGGGCTCCGGAACCGCGCCCGAAGCGGCCTGCAAGATCACTCACGACCAGCCTCTCATGGGTGGCGAGAAGCTGTGGCCGGACGATCGCTACCGCCAGCTCCTGCTGCGGGCGCCGCGGTCGATCTGGACAGCCCAGGCCATGGAGGTCGCCGTCGGCCTCGTGCCGGGCGTCCGCCAAGTCAAGATCGTCGACCTGCAGGGCGGGCTCGACATCGACTACCCGATCTTCGGCTCCTTCAACTTCGGCGAGCGCGTATTCGGGACCGAGCGCGATCTCGCCTCGCCCTACTACTTCACGGTGCTCGTCGCACCGACCGCGGCGGCGATCTGGGATGGCGCCGACGGCCTTGCCGCGCTGGTCGCGGAGACATTGGAGGACCTGCGCCCGATCGGCGTCTTTCCCGAGATCCGCGAGGCGAGCGAGGTCAATGTCGGGGTGCGCGCGGAAATCGTGGTGGACGGCGTCCCGCTGCCGTCCGGCGACCGGGCGAGCGTCAATGCCTCGGCTCCCGCACAGGCGCTGAAGAAACGGATCGTCGCCCGGCTCCGGGGCTACATCAACGCGCTGGGTTTCGGCGAGGCCGTGAGCCCCGCCAAGGCCGGCTGGGCGATCATGAACGAGACCGGCGTCGCGGACGTTCGCGACCTGCGCCTGACGCGCTACCCCAAGCCCGAGGGCACGATCGACTTCGCCAGCACGCCCGATCCCAAGGCGCTGGAGGTGCTGGCTTGCGGCGCGGCTCTCAGGCCGCAGGCCGATCAGGTCGCGCTCTACGTCGACGACACCGACGAACTGACCATCGTCTGAGGCGGGAAGGGAGGGCGAGGATGACGTCTATCGACGCCGACGGACACCGCTCCGACGTCCTCGGGATCCTCGGGGACGCGATGGCCGGCCCGCTGGCCGCCGGCGCCCGCACCGAGCCCGTCCCGATCAACGGTCACGGACGCGCCCGGCTCGATGCCGGCCTGCGGCTTCCGCTGGTTCTCGTCGCGCCCGTCGACGATGTCGGCACCGCCCCGCTGACGGTGACTGCCCGGATCGGAACGACCGAGCTGCCGCAGGTGACATTCGCGTCCTTCACCGAACGCGACGCCTTCCTTCCGCTTCATCTGCCCGACACGGGCCCCGACGACTTGCTCGCCGCGCCCGTCGAGCTCGTGCTCCGTGCGGCTGTCGGCGGTGCGTCGGTCGCCGTCCCTCGGGTCAAGGATATTGTGAGGCTCGTCGTGCTCTCGGGGCTCTTCGGCCGGCTGCATTATCTGATGGCGTCCGAGACGCCCCGGATCAGGCGGCTCATCCGTCAGGTGTCGCTGGCTCGCCAGCTCGGCGACGAGGGTGCATCCGGCGCCTTGCTCGACCGTATCGGGCAGGAGCTCGCGGTGCCCCGGCTGTCCGACCGCATCCGCGTCGTTGCCGGCGAGATCGTGACAGAGGACGGGCGCGAGGACGACGAGTCCTATCGGCGGCGACTGTCGATCTA
The DNA here is from genome assembly GCA_024304885.1 of Beijerinckiaceae bacterium. Lineage (GTDB taxonomy): Bacteria > Pseudomonadota > Alphaproteobacteria > Rhizobiales > Beijerinckiaceae > Methylocapsa. The sequence goes on along the minus strand of JALJOM010000004.1, from coordinate 82,883 downwards.
TCGACCGTTCCTCATGGCCACGCGATCTCGGGTCGAGACCGCGATCAACGCGGGCGGGTCCGCGCGGTTCGACGTCACCGAGGCGGACAACCCGTTCCACATCGGCCTGCGCCTCGTCTCGGTCGCGGAGACCACCGCAGCCGCGCGGCAGGCACGCCTGCGCTATCTCGAGCACCTGCGCGCGGTATGGCTGGTCGACCCGACGACGGCCACGCCCTCCGAGCGGCGCCTGCCACAGGCACGGCGGGCGGCGGAAGACCAGATGCGCCTTCGGCTATCGACGCTGCTCGGCTTCGGTGGCTCCTCCCGTGCGATGGCACCTGCCCTTGCCGCCGCCTTCGATCGGGTCGGTCTGGCCGCCATGGCGCTGTCGGTGCCCCTGTCGCTGTCGGTGTCCCGCGCGCAGCAGGACGACGGCGGCAGCCGATGGGAGCTGGGCCTCGCCGCCGAGGTGACGTCGCCGACACCGTCCGAGCTTTCTGCGCTCGCGACCGCTGCGCAGGCGATCGATCCGGATGCGATCACCGATCGCGCCCAGCGCAGCCTGGTGGTTCGCCTGCGCGACACTCTACCCTCCGGCGGCCCGACGGCGGAATGGCTGTTCAAGGCCGCGGGGATGCGAACGGTCCACGCCCTCGGCCCGCAGAGGCTGATGCTGTCGCACATGTCGACGGGCGGCCTCGTCATCGAGGGGATATCCGATCTCGATCAAGCCGGCATCCCGGCCGGCTTCACCGCCGCGATGCTGGCGGAGAACGACAGTGCCCTGAATGCCGCGCTCGCCTACGCCCTCGCGGGCGGCGGCAGCGGCTGGCCCGGCGGGTCGCCACCCTGGAGGCCGATCCCCGACGCGGGCCTGGCGGCGGCGATCGCGGCGCTCGCGCTGCCTCCCTCCGCCCTGAGCAATCGCGTCCGCGCCCTCGGCCTGCCGGCGGACTTCGATCACGAGCACTTCCGCATGGCGCTGGCCGGGTATCCGGTCGGCATGTTCGCGCTGCTCCAGTTCACCGCGGCCTTCTCGTCGGCGCTCGAGGCGCAGCAGGCCGCCGAATGGGACAGGCTCGGCGTGCTTCTCGAGACGCTGGCGCAGAACGGAGCGTCGTCTGCCGCCCTGATGAAGCGCGGCGCGGGGAGGCTGATCCTCGTCGTCAGCGCCATCGCGCTGCCGCTGATGCCGTCGAACCTCGCCGGCCGGCGCAGCTCCGGCTTCGTCTGGCGCGCCCTGCCGGTGAACGAAGGCACCTGGCGCGTTCAGGGTGCAGGCACGCGCGCGACATTCCGCGCCGGAACCACGGGCCTCGCGGCGCTGGCGGTGGTCGGCTATGCCCGCCGCGGCCTGACCGATCCCTTCGAATACAAGGTGACCGGCCACAGCGGCACGGTGCTGGGCATCGAGGAGTACGAGTTCCTGATGAACCAGCTTCGGCATCTCACCCCCGTGGGCGTGCAGGCCAACACTTGGGAGATCCGCCGCCAGCACGTCGCGCTGACCGCCGGCGCGAAGCCTACGCCTCTGCCGCCGAGCCTGACCCGGGCCTTCCGCCCGTTCCGCCGTCCGCGGTTCGCCGGTGCCGATGCACCTCCCGCAACCTGAGAAGGAGTGACAGCTCATGCAGGACTTCATGGTCGCTGAGGACGTCGAGCTTTCCGACATTCTCGATATCGCCGTTTCCCAGGGGATGACCGCGGAACAGACGCTCGAGTTTCTCTACGGCGCGCTGGGCCTCGCGCAGGCCAGCACGAAGCGGGTGTTCACCTACTCCGCGCCGGTGTCGGCGACACAGCCGGCCGGCTGCCAGGCGAGCTTCACCCGCAGCTTCGTCCATACCGACTGGATCGACGGCGAGAGCATCGTCCAGGCCGAGCAGACCACGATCGAAGAGGGCTTCAACTCCCGCTTCCACAATATCGAGAACGACCTCGATGCGTTGGCCACGGACATCGCGCAGGCCTTCGTCTGTCTCGGCGACCAGCGCGCGGCGATCTCCAAGGCGCTCGACGAGGTGCGGGCCGAGCTCAACCGGATCAATGCCGATATCTACGGCTGCTGCGAGAAGAGCAAGAGCGGCGGCTTCGTCATCCCCGGATACACCTATCCGTACCCACCCGGCGCGACCACCATTCCCGACCTCGGCTGGGTCATCCCGAGGCCCAGCGACATCTTCCCGCCGATCGGGCCGCGCAGCCCAGTGGACAATCCGTGGAAGGACGTCTGGTCCGGGCCGGTCATCAACCCCACCGACACCTGGGTCGCAGCCCCGTGGGGCGAGGATCGGGTCGATCCGGTCCGGTCCTACGTCGAAAAGGTGCGCGGCGCACAGAGCTATGCCGGCGCGGCGGCACACGTCGCGCGCTCGAACGCCGACCCGACGCGCGGCGTCGTGGCCGGCCTCTCGGCCCGCCTCATCGAGGAGACGTCGTTCAATGGTCAGTCCGTCGAGGTCTGGTCGACGGCGGCCGGCCTGATCCTGGTTCCGAAGGGTGAGGAGGCGGCCGCGAAGCAGGGCCGCAAGAGCTGGACGAACCCGCGGGTGGAGGTAACCGACCGGTTCGCCCGGTGGGCCGCCCGAAACGAAAAGCAGGTCGCCGACACCCTCGGCGAGCGATTCACCACCAAGAAATTCGTCGAGGCGTTTGGCGACGCCCGTGTCGCTGGCGGCATCCGGATCTCGGACGTCCTGGACCGCCTGCCGTCCGACATCGAAGCCGGATCGCCGCTCGACCTAGTGACCCACCTCGCCGAATCCAACGGCAAGGCCGTCGTGCGCGAGGGGCTCGCGTCGGAGACGGTTATCGGCGCCGTCGGGCTGATTGGCGACGCCGGCAAGGGCCTCGGCGACGCGCGCCTGACCGCCCTCAAGACCGTTGACGAGAGAACCGCCTCGGCGCTGATGGAAGCCGGCATCAGCACGATCGGGGACCTCGCGAAGGCCGCACCGAAGGCCCTGTCGCGGCTTGCGGCGAGGGCCGGCATCGAGATCCCTGTCGACGCCGCGGCGGGCCTCGTCGCCCAGGCGGCGACCCTCGTCGCTGTCGACAGGGCGGCGCGCGGCGTGCGGGGCTGACCGGTGGGTGACGCCGTCGCGGTCGAGGGCGAGACCAGCGCCACCCCCTCCTCGGGCACCAAGCCCGTCGGGCCTTCCTACGCGACATGGGAAGGAGCCTGGACGGCAGGGCCCGTCAGCGAGACGAGCTATCCCAAGCTGAAGGTCGCCGGAAAGAAGGTCATTCACCAGGCGGAATGCACCTTCTCGTTCGCGGGCACGGACTCGTCGAGCGGGGCACCGGTCTCGATCACCAGCGACGTCACCCTGACGGCCCAGCCCTCCGTGCTGCAGAAGGGAAGCTCGAACGTCCTGCACGATGGCGACAGCGCGTCGGACGTGCACGGCAACAAGCTCGAGGTCGCTGCCGCGGGTCACCTCTCCACAACGTAGCTTTGCGCCGGGCAAATGGGACGACGAGGGCGGGCAGTCTCTTGACGAAGGTCTTGTCGGCGCAGGTGTCGTTGCGACAGCGCCAGCGCGCGAGGCGCAATTCGACGATCGTCGGAATACCCTGGATCGGAAAATCCTGCAGCCGTCGGCTGTGCCGGCTGTGCCGAGACGCCGAGCCCATGCCGCAGGTTGGACACGCCCGTGTCGCTCGCGCATCGGCTCTGATCATGCCGTGCCTCTGGCCGTGCTCCACACTTTCAATGGAAATGCCCTCCCCGAGCGCCAGCCTCGGTCTTTTCCTCATGCCCAGAGCTTAGCCGAAACCCCTCACCGAGCCAATCTTGCACGCAAGGTGCGCCAGCCCCCCCTTTCGCAGCCGCCGACCATCGCCGACGCTCGACCGCAGGCTCCGTATCAAGCGATCCGCTCGACTCGACGACCTGAAAGCTGCCACGCCCAGACTTACGGTCAGACTGCAGACCATCCTCGCGAGACTCAACGCTCCGAAGGACAGTCACAGAACAAAACCAAATCCGCTACACGGGACGCAGTGGACGCTCGCGTTGTTGCGATCGAGCGCTCGAAATCAAATATATGGCTGTGCCGTCCGTTGGACCATGACGCAGGGGGTCGTGTCGGAACAGGGCGACCCTCCCCTTCGCAGAACGACCGGAGGAAACCATGCCTATCGACGGAACCGAGTTCGGAAGCATCACCATCAACGGGAAGACCTACGAGCACGACGTGATCATCCGCCTCTCCGGGACGGTGGAGAAACGCAAAAAGAAGCTTTCGAAGAAACAATATGGGACATCGCACATCATCTCGAAAGCGGAGGCCAAGTCCGTCTTCGAGAACGGATGCGATCTTCTGATCATCGGCGCCGGTCAAGACGGGAACGTACACCTCTCCCCCGAGGCCAGCGCCTATTTCGCAAAGAATGGCTGCGAGGTCATCGTGCAGCCCACGCCCGAGGCCATCCGGTCGTTCAACCGAACACATGAGAAGAAGATCGGCCTCATGCACGTCACATGCTGAAAGCGGGCTTGCATGTCGCGACGAATGCCGGCCGACGTGCCCGATCAAAGCGTTCGCACGATCTCCTTGAACCGATCCCATTCGGTCGCGGTCCAGATCTCGGTATGAGCATGGCCGAAAGTCCGGACGAGCGTCGAGACCTTGCTCGCGGTTTCGATATCCTTCGCGCGGAAGATGTCCAAGTAATCACAGGGCCCGAGCACGGCGTAGCTGCTGAGCCATTCGACATCGGGGCATTCCTTGCGCACACGTTCCATGGCCTGGTGTTCGAGGTCTTCGAGAGCCCTCGGCGAACGCACCGCCTCCGGGCTGAGACGCGTCAACATGATGAAGGTCATCATCGCGATGTTCCTCTTCGGCTCGAGAGATCAGCCGCGCGATGCCGGGCCTGGCAGCTCGTTCCAGTCGAGCCCCGGCTCGTCGACGACCTCGCGCACGATCCTCGGATCGAGCGGCTTCTTGGTCCCGACCTCGGGCAGAACCGCGCGCCGCTCGCCGAGACGCATGGTCACAGTGGCGTGTCCACGCGTTCCGACCGGGTCTTTCACGGGCTCGAAGCGACAGCCACCCTCCGCCAGCCCTTGCCGAAAGGTTTCACTTTCCATACGCGCCTCCTCTCCTGGGCGGCACCTTGGGCGATGTCGATTTTCCGAGATGGCCTCCTGCCGCCTCGAAATCTTTCGAAGATGCCACGATGTCAGCCGGGTTCCGCCGACACGGCAGGATCGACCGCCTCGGGAAGCGGCAGCGATGCTATCACGCGGTAGCCCTCATCGGACCGTTTCGGAGACCGAAACAGCTCGATCGTCTGTACCCGCTGCACATGCGGAAGCTTTCGATCGATCGGAATTTCGCGAGCGATCGTCCGTCCTTTTTTCGGGATACGAACGAGCGTGATGTGCGGCCGAAATGGCCTTTCGTCCGTTCGCTCGAAAGCGGCCACGAGGTGCTTCTGCAGTTCGGTGAGCGCGGTCGTCACCGCACATTCGACCCACAAGAGCCTCGGCCGCGCCAGCGTCGGTCCGTATTGCGCGCGTTCGAAGACCAAGTCGAACCTGCTGAAGGGATGCAGGACATTGCGCAAGCTTTCGATGGCCCCGGTGATGTCCGTCTCGTTCCACGGCGGAACGAGAGTAAGGTGAATATCGGCGGGGCGGATCAGCCGAACGGGATAGATTTCGAGACATCGTGCAAGTGTCGCGAGCTCCTGGGCGATCTCCGGAGCAACCTTGATCCCGATAAACACACGGGCTCCAGGCCCGCGGCGGAATGCGTGTGGGACACCTACGCCATTCGCCCGACTAATCTCTCTGAACGAAGCGATCTGGACCTTCGCAATATCTGGCGTCAATCGCGTTCCAATTCATAAAGGCCTTTTTCGAGGTGATCGTGCAGATCGAAATCGTCCATGAGAGCGCCGATAATCGCTGCCTCATCCGACACATTCGCGTCGGAGATGCCGCGATTACACTTTTTCGCCGCGAGGTGCCCCTGACCGATCCGCATCAAAGAATAAAGCTCCACACGAGCGGCGGGCGCGAGCTCGGCGATTGCATCGTGCAAATCTTTCAGCTGTCCAGAATCGGGGGCAAGCGGCTCGAATCAGAGCCCCGCAGCGGGATTATGCTCGCCCCGCACAGGTTCGATCCCGCCCAGATCTTCCTCGGCGACATGGCCAATCGAGGCGTCCCGCTGCATGCGCGCAGCCTTGGCCAGAAGCGCAACGAAACGGGCCTGATCACTGCTCAATTCGCTCGGCATGCACCCTCCTGTTTCGGCCTCCTTCCAACGCGTCCAGGGTAACGTCACCTCTACCGTTCGCTTCGCGCTCGCAGCGCCGGGGCAAATACGTCTCGCTAGACGACCAACGAGGCGTATATTCCCTTGGCTGCTTCTCATTGATTCATCTCAACGCGCGGTCGCCTAAGTCGAACAATTTTGGATTGCGAGAGCGGAGAGGCAGGGCCGAGCATGGAATGCGAGCCGATCCGGAAAAATCCTGCGGATTGTGCCGGTGCCAATCTCCTAAATTACGACGATTACGCCAAGGCCTTTTCGTGGGAGGTGGCCCGAGCATGCCTCGATGGATTGCCGAACGGCGGGCTCAATATCGCCTTCGAGGCTGTCGACCGGCATGTGTTGCAGGGGTGCGGGAGCAAGCTCGCCCTTCGCTGGATCGGGCGCGACGATCGGATCCGGGACTTCAGCTACGCAGAGCTCCAGGCCGCGACGAACCGCTTCGCCAATGTCCTCGCCCAGAGGGGTGTCACAAGGGGCCAGCGGGTATTCTCGCTGCTCGGCCGCACACCTGAACTCTACATTTCCGCTCTCGGTACGCTGAAGAACGGAAGCGTGTTCTCGCCACTGTTCTCCGCCTTCGGACCGGAACCCATCAAGGCGAGGATGACGATCGGCGACGGCAAGGTGCTGATCACGACCGAAGCATTTTATCGTCGCAAGATCGAGCTGTGGCGTAGCGAATTGACGAATCTCGAGCATGTTTTCTTGATCGAATGCTCGGGCGATCCGCCGGTGGGAACGACCGACTTGGCGGCAGCCATGGCTGCAGCATCGGATTCCTTCGACACCGTGTGGACCGGTCCCGAGGACATGGCCCTGGTGCATTTCACGAGCGGGACGACGGGACGGCCGAAAGGCGCCGTGCATGTGCATCAATCCGTCGTCGCCCATCACGCGACGGGCAGGCTCGCGCTCGATTTGCATCCCGACGACATCTTTTGGTGCACCGCCGACCCCGGCTGGGTGACGGGAACCTCCTACGGCATCGTCTCTCCGCTCACCAACGGCGCAACGCTGATCGTCGATCAGGCGGAGTTCGATGCCGAACGCTGGTATCGAATCCTCGAGGCGCAGCGGGTCACTGTCTGGTACACGGCGCCTACCGCAATCCGGATGTTGATGAAGGTCGGCGCCGACATCACCAAACGTTTCGATCTGTCGTGCTTGCGCTTCATGGCTAGCGTCGGCGAGCCGCTCAACCCGGAGGCCGTCGTCTGGGGGCTCGAGGCCTTCGGGAAGCCGTTTCACGACAATTGGTGGCAGACCGAGACTGGCGGGATTATGATAGCCAATTATCTCGCAATGGACGTCAAGCCGGGATCCATGGGCAAACCGCTGCCGGGGGTGGCAGCCGGCATCGTCGAGCGAGGTGAAGGCGGGGACATCCGGGAGATCACAAAGCCGATGGTCATGGGGGAGCTCGCGCTGCGTCCCGGCTGGCCATCGATGATGCGCGCCTACCTCGGCGAGGACGAGCGCTACCGCAAATGTTTCGGTGGCGGCTGGTACTTCACCGGCGATCTCGCGATGCGAGACGCGGACGGCTATTACTGGTTCGTGGGCCGCGCCGACGACGTCATCAAGAGCGCGGGTCATCTTATCGGACCGTTCGAGGTCGAAAGCGCTCTGATGGAGCACCAGGCCGTCGCCGAAGCCGGGGTGATCGGTATCCCCGACGAGATCGCCGGCGAGGTCGTGAAGGCCTTCGTCGCGTTGAAGGAGGGGGTTGAGCCGACGGAGCCATTGCGCAAGGAGCTGCTCGGTCATGCACGCAAGCGGCTCGGGCCGGCGATTGCCCCGAAGGACATCGCCTTCCGCACGAACCTACCGAAGACGCGAAGCGGCAAGATCATGCGAAGGCTGTTGAAAGCGCGGGAGCTCGGGTTGCCGGAAGGGGATCTTTCGACGCTCGAAAGCGAGGAGCGATGAGCGATACTGCCGATAAGCCTCATTTGTCGCGGGCGCACGAGCTGGATCTCTTGAATCGGATGATCCGCATCCGCCGATTCGAGGACAAATGTGCCGAACTCTATACACAAGAGAAAATTCGGGGCTTTCTGCACCTCTATGACGGGGAGGAGGCCGTTGCTGTCGGCGTGATCCCCGTGCTCGAAAGGCGAGATCGAATCGTATCGACCTATCGCGAGCATGGCCATGCGCTCGTGCGCGGAGTTCCGATGAAGGCGGCGCTCGCGGAGTTGTATGGCAAGCAAGAGGGCTGCAGCGGAGGCCGCGGTGGGTCCATGCATTTCTTCGACCGGGAAACCAACTTCTACGGCGGCAACGCCATTGTCGGGGGCGGCCTACCGCTCGCGGTCGGCCTCGCACTCGCCGATCACATGCGCGGCGACAATATCGTCACTGCCTGTTTCTTCGGCGACGGGGCTGTGGCCGAGGGCGAGTTTCACGAAAGCCTGAACCTCGCGGCGCTTTGGGCATTACCGGTGCTGTTCGTTTGCGAGAACAACCTTTACGCGATGGGAACGGCTTTGGCTCTCTCCGAGTCGGAGACCGACCTTCACCTCAAGGCTGCAAGCTATCGGCTCTCGTCGGAGGCCGTCGACGGTATGGACGTGATTGCGGTCGAGGCTGCGGCGCGTCGCGCGGTCGCCGCAATACGCAAGACGGGCAAGCCTTATTTTCTCGAGTGCCGGACTTATCGGCTCCGGGCCCATTCGATGTTCGATGCCCAACTCTATCGCGACAAGGCCGAGGTGGAGGCTTGGCGGCAAAAGGGACCGATCGTGCGGTTCGAGAGCTGGCTCGAGGCCAATCACATGATTCACTCCGAGGATCTGGCGTCGATCGAAGCCGGTGTCGCAGCCGAAATCTCCGAAGCCGTCGCCTTCGCCGAAGCGGGAACGTGGGAGCCGGCCGAGCAGCTCGGGCGCTTCACCTATGCGGAAGGCGCCGTCTGAACCCGTGGATGCACATCATGAAACAAGACGCGGCCCGGTCCGAAACGCGCGAGCTCACCTATCGCGAAGCAGTGCGCGAGGCGATCCGCGACGCCCTGATTCGAGACCCACGTGTTTTTCTGATGGGGGAGGATGTCGGCCGCTACGGTGGATGCTATGCAGTAAGCAAAGGACTCCTCGCCGAGTTCGGACCCGAGAGAATCCGCGACACGCCGCTTTCGGAATCGGGCTTCACGGGCGCGGGGATCGGTGCCGCGATTGCAGGCATGCGTCCCATCGTCGAATTGATGACCGTCAACTTCAGCTTGCTCGCCCTCGACCAGATCCTCAACACGGCCGCCACCATTCGCCATATGTCGGGAAGCCAATTCGGCGTCCCGCTGGTGATCAGAATGGCAACCGGAGCCGGTCGTCAGCTGGCGGCCCAGCACTCGCATAGTCTCGAAGGTTGGTATGCTCATATTCCGGGGCTCAAAGTGCTCGCTCCGGCAACCCTCGAGGATGCCCGAGGCATGCTCTGGACCGCGCTAGAGGATCCGGATCCCGTCCTGATCTTCGAACATGTCATGCTCTACAATATGCAGGGACCGCTCGCGGCCGACGCCGCGCCGGTCGACATCGACAAGGCTGCGGTACGCCGTGTGGGGCACGACATATCCCTCGTCACCTATGGTGGCTCGCTATGGAAAACGCTCGAAGCGGCCGCCGAGCTCGCCAAAGCGGGCATAGATGCCGAAGTCGTCGATTTGCGCAGCTTGCGACCGCTCGACGACGCGACGATCATGGCCTCGGTCGCCAAGACGCGCCGCGCGGTGATAGTCGACGAAGGCTGGCGAAGCGGCAGCATCTCCGCAGAGATTTGCACGCGAATTATCGAGCAGGCCTTCTGGGAGCTCGACGCGCCTCTCGGTCGCGTGTGCAGCGAAGAGGTGCCGATCCCCTATCCGCGTCACCTGGAGCAGGCCGCGATTCCGCAAGCTGCGAAAATCGTCGCGGCAGCGAAATCCGTGGTCGGATGATTGCCGGGGCATGGCGATGACCGACTTTCGCATGCCCTCTCTCGGCGCCGACATGGAGGCTGGAAAGCTCGTCGAATGGCTGATCAAGCCAGGGGATCGAGTCAAGCATGGCGACATCGTCGCCGTGGTCGAAACCCAGAAAGGTGCGATTGAAATCGAGGTCTTCGAGACGGGTGAGGTCGAGCGGGTTCTTGTCGACGTCGGCACCGACGTGCCGGTCGGGACACCACTTGCGCGCATTCGAACCGAAGCGGAAGCCAAAGCGGGAATTGCGGAAGCGGCGGTCGTGGCAGGTCCCGTCGTCGCACTGCCTTCACCGCCACCCGTTACGCTGCGTCCGAGCGCACCGCCGCCGGTGCCGAAAGAGGCGCCTCCCGCCGCAATCACGCGCAAGCGTGCCTCTCCGGCTGCGCGCCGGCTTGCTGCGACGCGCAATATCGACCTCGCGGTCGTTACCGGGACAGGCCCTGCGGGAGCTATCCTTCGGAAAGACGTCGAACTCCGCCTCGCGGCAATTGCCGTACCGGCGGGACAGAAGGTTTCGAAAGGCCTCGATCGCGACGCGATGCGCGTGGCCATCGCCGCCGCGATGGCGCGCTCGAAGCGGGAAATTCCTCACTATTATCTCGAGCATCGGGTCGATGTGACGGCAAGCGAGACCTGGCTCGCACGCACCAATGCGGAGCGTTCACCGGACACGAGATTGCTGATGGGTGCCATCATCATGAAAGCGGTGGCATCGGCACTGCGGCGCTTTCCCGCTTTCAACGGATTCTTCCGGGAGGGCCGGTTCGAGCCCGTTTCCGCCATCCATGTCGGCATGGCAATTTCTATCCGCGGCGGTGGCCTCGCTGCTCCTGCTATTCGCGACACAGACAAGCTCTCCTGCGACGAGCTCATGATACGCATGCGCGATCTCGTTCAGCGCATGCGGGCCGGACGAATCCGCAGCTCGGAAATCGCCGACGCTACGATCACCGTTTCGAGCCTCGGGGAACGCGGAGTCGAGGCTCTATACGGCGTGATCTATCCGCCCCAGGTTGCGCTCGTAGGCTTCGGAAAGATCGTCGTCCGTCCCTGGGTCGTCGGTGAAGCCGTAGTGCCGCGCTCCATCATGACGATTACACTTTCGGGCGATCACAGGGTCAGCGACGGCCATGCAGGCGCATTGTTCTTGGCGGAAATCGAAGGGTTGATGCAGGAGCCCGACCAACTATGCAAGATAGCGACATAGACGCTGTGGTGCGAGAGGAACTGGGGAACATAGCACCCGAGATCGACATGACATCTGTCGATCCGTCTGCGGATCTTCGAGAGGTGCTCGATATCGATTCGATGGACTTTTTGAACTTCGTGACTGCGATCCACAAGCGGCTCGGAATCGCCATTCCGGAAATAGACTATCCCAAGCTCGCCACTCTCGGTGGCGCCGTGACATATCTCTGTTCGAAGCGCGGGTGATGACCTTTGTCGACTCGAACCGTGCTGGCAGTGACTTCCTCTGATCGAGGCGCCCCGTGCAGGACGCGGCTTGATCCCACGGCATGTTGATGACCAAGCACGACCGCAGGGGAGCTTTTTTCGCATCACGCCGACATTGGCATTCGAGGGCGGGGTAGAACCGTGGCAGAAGCTTTCGGGCAGGCCGCACGGGCATTGACCGGCGCGGTCACGGACTCGCTTATCGAGACGCGCCTGACAGTTGACGTACAGTGCGAAGCCCCCGATCTCGAACTCCTTTTCGTCGAATGGCTCGACGCCATTATCTACGAGATGGCTGTTCACGGCGAGTAGTTCGGCGACGTTGCCGTGCATATCGACGGCAGCAGGCTCGGCGGCGAGCGCCATGCACCCGCCTACGAGCCGAAACGGGCGACCTATACGGCGCTGAAAGTCGCGCAATCACCGAACGGCCTATGGTCGGCCGGTTGCGTCATCGACGTTTGAAGGAAACAGCGATGGATCCTTGTTCCCTGACGCAGATCGATCCGACGCGCTGGCGTATCGAGCCGTCTGGCGCGATGCGCGTGCCGCGATCATCTATGGGGACGAGGATCTCGTCCGTGGCAGGGACGACAAGGTCGCCGAGCAAGCCGAACCTGTCGCGACTCTTCCTGGGATAATTGGTGCATCCTATGTCATGCCCGATGCCCATTGGGGCTATGGTTTTCCGATCGGTGGCGCGGCGGCCTTCGATCCGGCCGAGGGCGGCGTGGTCTCGGCCAAAGGGGTTGGCTTCGATATTTCTTGCGGCGTGCGTACGATGGTGACCGATCTTTCGGTCGCGGACGTCAAGCCTATCCAGGCACCGCTCGCGGACGCACTGTTTCACGAGAACCGGGCAGGTGTCGGGAGGACGAGCGCGATCAGCCTCGATCCCAGCGAGATGAATGCATTGTCGATCATGGCGCGCGTTACCGATCGGGCCGACGGATCGCTTCGTCGCTTGCCGAGTCCGCCGCCGCCTCTCTCGTGGCCAAGCGCATGGTGAAGAAGCAGCAGATGCAATGGTCGGCGCGAGGAGCACATCGCCTGCTGCAGGTTCGGGCAGCCGCCATGAATGGTAGTTTGAGCGAACGGCTGGCTTGGAGGCCTCCGCAACCCACGGTCCCGTCGCGACGTGCATGGATGTTAGAGCCAACGCCACCTTTGCTCACAACAGCCTAGCACCACCCCGGTTAATTTATCGGTCCCAACCGCCGAAATCTCGCGATTGCGTGCAACGCGACAAGCTCCTCCTCTCGGGAAGGTGGCCTGATGTGTATGGCGACACTGACCTGCGCAGGGTTGCCCCATCACAGGGGGCCCGTTTGTAGCGGTCCGTGCAAATCGGCGAAGTCGACCACCTCGACGAAAATCGGTTGCGTGCGCTCGATGTCCTCGACGAAGTCGGATCCGATTCGCTCGACGAGCACGACGATGCGGCCGTTCCAACGCCGTTGCATCAGCTCTGGGTCTGTGCTGCCGGCGTCGATCGAGCCGGCCCGGCTGTCGAGGCCCTCCGGGCCGAGCTGTTCATGAACGAATGGGGCGCTGATACCAGTATTAGCTGGCGACACCACACCGAGATTTGTCGACACCGCACCCTCTTCCGTGAGGATGTCGCTGATCGAGCCGCCGTCGACGCGCGGCGCCACGCGCAGCTTCACCCTGAGCGGAGGATTCCCAACGACGCGTCTCCAAGAAACCTCGGCGTGTGTCACGGCGGACGGTGCGGCCTCGAGGGTGACACCGACGGAGAACGGCAGGGTGAACCAACCAGTCTCGCGCGCGCGGGACAGCCGGCAACTTCCGATACTGTGCGGCTGGCGGCGCACGAGCCCGAGGCGCACGAACACGGACTCGCGCTTCGGCCCGGAAATGTCGACGTCGGCGTACCACAGGCCGCGCTCGGCGGCGTAGCGCAGCGGGTGGCCGACGATGGTAGTGATGTCGGCGGCGTCGCCGAGGTGCCCGAGGTCGGCGAGCAGCGGTTCCCTTGTGGCCGCGCCAGCGGGGAAGTTGCTCGCGAGCGGGCGGAGGTTCTGGGCGATGACATTGGTGTCGAGCGGATCGTCCCCCCAGCGTGAGACGTAGGACCGGGCGGGTCCGGCAAGCGGGCCGTCGTGGATGGCCTGCGAGGCGTAGACGATGACGCCGAGCTCCTCGCCTTCGCCCGTGGTGGCGCCGGGCCGCTCGACGTACACGCGCACTCCCGTGACATGGCGCACCGCCTCGAGCCGCCCGGGCGACTTCTGGCGCGACCAGCGATAGGTCGGCAGGACCGAGTGGATCTGCAGCGGGGGCGGGACCCGCGTGTTGAGCACGTCGAGCTCGACGGCGGGACCTTCGCGCAGGGTCAGCGGATCGCCCTCGACCAGTTCCGGGAAGCAGTCCCGGAACCTCGTCGCGGCGACGGCGAACAGGCGCACGGCACGGTGCTTGGTGTCGCCGAAGTCGTGGCGTACCTCGATGGTGAACGACTCCTCGCTCTCTTTCGGCGTGAACGACGCCAGCGTGACCCGGCGGGGCTCGGTGATCAAGTCGCCGAGGCCAGGGTCGATGACCTCGTCCCAGGCGGCAACGATGTCGACCTTGCCTGTGGTGGCGGCGTGGAACGTCACGTGGGCACGGAAGCGGATGTCGGTGTCGCCGCGCTCGCGCGAGCCGATCTGGTCGATCGTGAGGATCGGGTCGGCGATCGGCTTGCGGGTGGCATGCAGCATCGTGATCGGGTTGCGTGGGCTGAGCCACGGGACGAGACCGGCGAGCGCCGCTTTCGCCATCGCGGCGGGAACCGGGTCGAGGTGGGTCATCAACCCGGGCCGCAGCGCCGACGACAGCTCGGCAGTGACCTCCTGTCCCGGCGCCAAGGCGACGGCGATGCGCTGCGTAGCGCCGGCGGTTTCGGCGCGGAGCGACGTGGTGCCGGCAGCGGTGACGGTGAGTCGAGCGGGCCGCGCATCCGGCCATGGCTCGTCCCCGAACCCCACGGTGACGACCTGCTCCCCCGTCGGCGCCTGGGCGATCAGGGTGGCGCCCGCGGCGACGGCGTCGTGGAGATAGGGGACCCGCAGGCGGTCCGTATCGTGGAACACGTACTGCCCGGCGGGCGGCGTGGCCACGCCGAACCCGTCGGCCGGCACCGACGTCCCGTCCGGCAGCGTCACGGCCGGATCCTCGAAGCTCCCCTGGATCCCGGCGAGAACGCGCAGCCGCTCGCGCGTTGCCGCAGGCACGCCGGGGCCCAGCGCCGCGTCGAACTTGCCGTGCCGCTCGGCCATCTGCTGGCTCGACGGCGGCGGCGCGAGATGGCGCTCGGCGGGTGCGCCGAGCGGGTTGCCCTCGCCGTCGCTGCGGGCGATCAGCCGGGTCAGCGTCTCGCCCCCGCCGAACGGCCGAACCGGCACGAGCGAGGGCGCGGCGACC
Organism: Beijerinckiaceae bacterium; assembly: GCA_024304885.1. GTDB lineage: Bacteria > Pseudomonadota > Alphaproteobacteria > Rhizobiales > Beijerinckiaceae > Methylocapsa. The sequence goes on along the minus strand of JALJOM010000004.1, from coordinate 67,763 downwards.
GGCTGATGGCGGAGGAAGCGCACGGTCTTGCTCACCTGGCCGCTGTCGTGGTCGCCCTCGCCCAGCGAGTTGCCGGCGAGATCGACTACCCGGGCACGCATCGCATAGGTGTCCCCGTAGCGGAGCGGTGTCACCGTGCCCGATACCGGCCGCACGCGCACGTCGATGGGATAGCCGGGAATGACCGCCGGCGACGGAACAACCGGCGCGCCTGGCGCACCCGGATCGACGACGGCGCCGGGCCGCTTGGCGGCGAGCGAATAGCCGTCCCAGGCGACCATCGCCTCGGCGATGTCGAGCACGGACCCGGCGCCGCCGGTGGCCTGCTCGACGGCGACGAGACCCTCGACCATGCCCTCGTCGTCGGCAGTCAGCGTCGGCGACTTCGCGACGACGTCCCCGATGCGGTACTCGACGTGCCGGCGCATCAGTGAGCGGAACGGCCCGCCGTTGCGGGACACGTCGATCCGGTAGCCTCCGGTGACGTCGTCGGCGTAGAGCACGGGCTCGCCTTCGACCTCCTCGGGCGGGCCGGCCCAGTAATTGGCGGCGTCGATCGCCGCCTTCGCCACGGCGGCGCGGCCGGCCTGGGCCAAAGTGAGGCCGCCGTCGCGCCGGAACGGCAGGGTAACTGGCCCGAGGTCGGCGTCGAGGCGGCGGGCGAGCGCACCGAGCTGACGGGTCAACCCGTGCACGTCGATGTCGCTGAGCTCGTACTTCGTCTCGACAGGTGAGATGTCGAGCATTCCGTCGACGACCTCTTTGCTCGGCCCGGGCCGGGTCGCCATCACGAACAGCCGCTTGCTACGGTCGAGCCGGATCCGGCTCGGCGGCAGGCGGAGGCGGTCGAACACCTGGAGCACTGGCGCCTCGGGCGTGTCGACGCGGATCAGACCGCCGTCGACGATCCCGGGGCTCGGCAACGGGGCCGTCACGTCGATGATCAGGCCGAGCCTGCGAGCGAGCGCCGGGTGGTCGAGGATCAGGCCGAGCACCTGCTGGACGTCGGCGCTCTCGATCGGCGCCACCCCGGCGAGCGGGCCGGGGCCGGCGGGTGCCGCCGAAGCGGACATGCGGGCGCGGAGCACGCCTGGGACGAGTGGCGCCACGCGGGCGGCGTCGCTACGTCCGGCTGCCGTCAGCTCGCGGACGGCCTCGTCGAGACGATCCGGCGTCAGGCGGTCCGGATCGAGCAGCTCGCGGGCCGCGGCCGGAAGCGGGGCGACCCTGGCGGTAGGCGCCGCGGCATCGCCCGTGAGCTCGGCAAGGGCGCGGACCGCCTGGACGACCGGGTGGTCGGGCGCCAGCGGCGCCGTCGGGCTGGTCGCCAGCGCCTCGTCGTAGAGGCTGGTCAGTGCCCGGTGCGCTTGGCCGTGGGCGAACGGGGTGCGGACCGCGCGATAGGCGTCGGCCTCCGCGGCGGTCGCCGGCGGCGCGCCGATGGGCGCATCGCGGCGGAAGATGGCATTCCACAGCGTCGCACTCGCCGGCTCTGCGGCTACGCGAGTGATGGCGATCGGCTCGTCGGTCCCCGCCTGCAGGGCCCGGAGCACGAGCTCGTTGGACTGCCGGGGCCAGTCTGCGATCGGGGACGCCTCGAACATGGCAAGCGCCGGGTCGAGCTGGAAGCCGACGACGACCGACAACCTCAGCCGTCCGTCCGCGGCGAATCCGTTCGGGAGCAGGGTCAGGATCAGGGAATTGGCCATGGCATCCTCGCGGCGATGAAATTGGGCTCAGGCGGCGGCAAAGGTGTCCCAGTAGGCGTTCCACGCTGCGGCGTCAGGCACGATGGCCGCTCCGGCGCCGAGCGCCCGGGCGGCATCCGATCCGCTGCCGGCGAACTCGTGGTGGACCTCGAACTTGACGGTCTTCTTGAAGAAAAGCACCTTGACCTTCACTGACACTTGCGCCTTGCCTTCCACCTTCCCTGAAGCCGATTCGTAGGCGACCAGCACGAGCACCTGGATGGTCAGGGCGATAAGGCCGAGCACGTCGAGATGGCCGCGCATGTCCACGTAGCCCGAGAGGTCGACCTTGCCGGGCCGGAGCTCGAAGCCGATGCCGGCCATCACTGATGCCCCGCCCTTGACGATCCCGGCCAGGTTGACGGACACGGCGGCGCCGAACTCGAGGGCACCGATGATTTCGACCAGCTCCTTCGTCGAGACCTTTACCCGCAGGTGCCCGCCGCCGCCGAACAGCGCAATCGTCAGATGGAACGGATTCTCCGCCCGGGAGAACGCAAGCGTCAGCGTCGGCGCCTGGCCCTCGAGGTACAGGGCGAAGTCGGACCGGAACACGAGGTCGGTGAGGCTGAAGGCACCGAGGGCGAGGCCGGGAACGGCGAGCACCAAAGACGCCTCGACGCGATCGTCGTAGACTTGCACGCCCGTGCCGTTGCCAGCTGCCGCAACCGCCGCTTCCGCCCGGCCCGCCGCGGTGCGTTGGGACAAGCCGCCGAGCCCGGTATTCTCCAACAGCTTCGCCAGGGTCGCGACCCACGACAGCGGACCGAGGAAGTCAAGCTTCCCCACGGAGACGTCGACCGTCGGCGCGGCGGCGTCGACCGTCTCGAACCGCAACGACGGGACGGCGAGGGCGATCAGCTCCGGGCCTCCGGTGCCCGCGGCAAGGGCGATGACGGCGTGCTCGACCTCGGCGGTGCTGCGGGTCCGGATCTCCTGTGTTCCCGGAACGACCGACGTCGTGTTCTCCAGCGTCAAGAGCATCGCCTGGCCATCCGTGCGCAGCACGGCTGGACCGACAGGTACCGCGCCGCCGAGCTGCAGAAGCGTGGTCTTCCACGTCGACGTGAAGGTCTTGCGCCCGTCGAGCAGCGCGGCGGTCTGGTACGGGGCGTCCTCGACGAGCGTGAGCGTCCCGGGCGCAGGCAGCAGCTGGCCGAGGGGGAACACGCCGAACAACGTCGTGTCCTCCAGGCCGGAGAACCATTTGCGTGGATCGAAGGCCCCGCCGGCGACCGCCGCCAGGTCGGCGGCGAGGGCGCTCGGCGCGGCGTTGGAGGCAACCGCTCCGACGGCCCGCGAGACCGCCCGCACCTGCATCGTGGCGCTGGCGAGAGCACGGCCCTGGCCGATCGTGGTCAACGGGCCGTCGAGCAGCACGAGCAGCTCGCCGCTGTTGAGCCCGCCGAACCCGTGATCGAGGAACTGCTGGGAGTAGCGGATCGTCGTCGCTCCCTGCTGACCCAGACCGTCGATCACCGGGGAGGACCCGAGGTACTCGGCGACGACCGGGACCACCTTGCCCTGCGCATCGGTCGTCATCGCTACCTGCGCGTGACGGACGACCAGCGTCGTCGCGTCCGGCGACGACCGCTCGCCGGCGCCGGCGACGGCGGTCAAGCCGACCCGTTGCCCGTCCAGCCTAAACCGCTTGAAATCCGAGCCACGCGCGTTCCACACACCACGAGCGGCGGCGTCAGTGACGCCGTCGGGGACGAACAGCAACGGTACGCTGAACGTGACGACCTGGCCGGAGTGGTCCGTCGCGCGGCATACCGACGCGAACGGCCGCCCGGTGACCTGCAAATGGACGATCCCGCTGCCGAGGGCGATCTCGTCGCCTGGTGGACTGACACGGTTGAGGATCTCCACGCTGCGCCACGGCCATTGCCGGCCGGTCTTGCCGCTGCCGCCGACGTCCTTGATGCGGTCCTTCACCGTCAGCACGGACCTTCGGACGAGGGCGGCGACGGCGCCGTCTACGTCGCCGCGCAACTCGCGCTGGACCGTGCTGGCGAGGACGGCTCGATGACCGAACGGGAACAGACGGCCCCTTGTGGCCACGCGGACCTTCTCGTCGCGCCCGTCGATGATGTGGTGGCGGTAGCTGCGGATCGCTCCGCTCGTCCACGAGCCGTCGAGGTCGAGGGTGGCGCCGAGCGTCGACACGCGCAGGTGGTCGAGATCCAACGCGCCGCCCGCCGGCATCGACTGCGCTGCTATTTGCTCTGCGGCGAACTCGTCGACCGGGCTGTTGATCTTCACGGGATCGACGAGATTCTTGAAGGCCGTGGACGTGCCGCTCGGGCGCAGCGTATTGAAAAAGATCGAGCGCAGCGGCACGTCGACCTCCAGTGGCGCGCTCTTGCCCGACCCCGTGCGCACCCCCAGTCGGGTGTGCCACTGCTCGACGCGGCCCGCTCGCTCCGATGGCTCGTGCTGGTGGGTAAAGCGGGCCGCCCCCGTCGGCAGCGCCCACATGAGGCGCGCCGGCGCTATCAGCACGGCGCTCGGGACGCCCACGCTGCCCGGGACGGCCACATTCGGATCACCCTGCGAGATGTTACTGGTAACGGCGGTGGACTCGACGGCCGGCGCGGCCCGCGCCACCAACGCCGCCGCACGACGAGCACGCTCGGCGACGACCGTCCCGTTGGTCGCAACATCGAGCGGATCAACCACGGGATCGAGCGACAGGCCGTTCTGCGAGTGGATCTCGAGCTCGGTGATGGCCTCGAGCAGACCGGCCACGGTCAGCGGGATCGTCCGGCCCGCGGCCGGGGCCGGGACGCTGAACACCAAATTCGACGGCGAGGCATAGATTGGCTTGGGCTGCAGGGGCGCCGGCTGACTGACCTTGTCCGCGTACTCGACGATGTACTGGGGCGGCGGCGTCAGCTCGATGGCGCACCCGTCAACGCCGCCGTCGTTTTGCCCGGCGTGAGCGTGGGGCACGCCGTCCACGTCGACGACGTCCATGTTGAGGAGACGGCCTTCGAGCACGATGTGGTCGTCCGCCCGAAGCAAGAGGAACTTGATGAAAGACATGATTGTCGAGCCCCAGCTAGATTGCCGATTGCTATCGTTTCCTGCAAAACCTGCACGAGCTCACCATATGGACCCGGTGGTCATTCCACTCTCCGCACCAGCTACGTCTCGACCAGGCATCCGTGGCTCGAGGCCGCGCATCAAGGTCGAGGTGTTCGGGCTAACCACCCCGCCAACGGTGGATCGCTGTGACGAGACGGCTCAGTGTGGGCATGAGAAACCCACACGAGCCGGCATGAAGTCCTCGATCCTCTAGGCGTGACGGTTGGGGGTTCGAAGCCTAGAAGGAGACGCAAGATTGCTCGTCGACGCGTAGGACGGACTCTTGCTGGAAGGCACTCTTGTATTCGGCACGGATCGCTTCGATCGCAGCCTGGCTTGCTCTCGTGAAAGTGTAGAGAAGAATCAATTCCTTCGACCCTTCGCGGACGATTTTTCCCGACGAGTCCTTGAATTGGCCGTTCCCGCTCAGCAAGGTCAAGCCATCCGGAAAACGCGGCGTCACATGCTTGTCTATGAATACCTGAAATTCGCTTTCGGTAATGTTCGGCCCTCCTGATCGCGACAATCCGAAGAACAATTCTGTTCGCGCGACGATTTGGCCTCCGAGATAGTGATCGCATATCAAGCGTTCGTCGAATTCCCTCGTGGGTCTCGGCGCAGCCCACGGGTCGCGCGCCCAAGCGGCATCCACGACGAAAGAAGACGAAAGCGCTGCGGCAATGACGATTCGACTCAGGTGGTTCATGATGAGCTCCTTCGAATACGAGATGTATAAAGCGGTACTCGCGCCTCGCGACAGCATGCCGCGTTGCGGGGTCGTCAGGCTGCAACCAATCCCGAATGATCAGCATCGTCGCCTTGGAACGTGGGGCGTGAGCCAGTCAGGAAATTCATGGCTCCAGCTATGATGCATGCTCTCCCGCGCATCGGAGCCGTAGGTTTTAGAGCTGGACATCCGCATGACCTTTCTTTGATTGCCTGAAGAGCTGACAGAAGTATCCGGCCGAGCCTGCTTTACATCTCTCACTTCAGTCGACTTGATCCGGCCCCACTGAAGATCCATTTGGTCATAGGAAGAGGTCTGTGGACGAAGCGGTGAATGAATCGAATACAACCTCACCGTTGAGCAGGATGTCATCCCCGCCGTTGCCGATAAGAGTATCGTCGCCGGCACCGCCGTCGAGGACATCGCCGCCCTCCTCGCCGCGAAGCACATCGTCACCGTCGCCGCCGTCGGCGAGCGACTCGAACGAATTGGCCTCGAGCGCTCAAAACGCAGCTCGAGCAGCGACGATCATGTGCGATGGCCTACCGTGCTTCTCATAGAGATGCGCAGGGTAAGGATGTGCCCGGGCGTAGCGGAGAAGCTCGTGGGTCCAAGGTTCGAATGCGAAATACACTTCGTCGACCAAGGCGATGTAGCGGACTCGTTCGTCTTCACCGAGGACTTTCCTCGCCAGCGCCTTGTGATCGGCGCCGACCGCGTGGCCCGATTCCAGACCGAAATGAAATGCGCCGCAATAGCGCAGCTCGTCGCCGATCTGATGCTCGAGCTCTATGGCGAGCGGCAACATAGCCCCGAATAGGACATTGCCGGTCTCCTCGATAGCCTCGATGATGACGAGCCGCTCGAGACCTGTGGTACCGCTGATCAACGCCGTGAGCCGCGCCGTCAGCACGCGACTTTGCAGCGTCTCCTCGCCCCAGAGAAACTTCATCCAGTCGGTGCCGCACATCTCGGCGTCGAACCCGAGCTTGCCCAGATCCTCCAGGTACCAAGGCCAGTGATGGTCGTCCTCCAGCGTGTGGGCATTGACCAACTCCTGGAAGCTATCCGCGGGATTCGTTTCGCGTAGGACGAACTTGTTCAGGTCGCCGAAGCTCATGATGAATGGTGCCATGCAAGGGTAGAAGGCGAGCCGCCCCCGGGCAGTCTGCGTCTCGTCACGCATCCACTCGAACAAGGGCAAACGTTCGTAGGCCCGCTTCCTATCGATGATACGTCGAAATACTTCTTTCATCGGGTTTCGCTCCAATTGCTGAATGGATCGGTTGACCGAGGCCACAGTGCCGGATCGGGCAATCCGAAACAGCGAGCACATCCTCGCATCTCGCGCGGATCGAGTCTGTTCCCCGGGGAACACGGATCGTGGATCGGGATATGTTTTCGGCGAGCGAGGTGGCGGCGTGTGGTGGTCCGCCCGCCGCGCACACCGAATGCCTGGCGGGAGCAGCACCCTGCGCTATTGCCGAAGCAGATCTCGCAGCTCGACGATGCTCATGTGGGGTCGGTGAGGCTCGCGCCGCGTGCGAGAACGTGGAAGAACCAGGAAAGGCCGCATCCATGGGAGCGACGTCGGGAAAAGCGCCTGGATGGCCGACAATCGGGGAAGTGGCAATGGAGCTCGTGTGCTCACCAAGCCGAAGCCTCGAGCTGTTTGATCACCCACCTTCGCGAAGGGGAGTTGCTTCGGCTCGCCGCCTAATCGGATCCGATTGCCGAAGTTCGCCGATTCAGCCCGGGACCGGTTCCGACCGGGGGAGGATGTCAACGTTTGGCGCAAGATCGTCTCCAACTCCGAAGTATAGGTCTTCGACCGGATCACGATCACAATCGCTTCATCAACCGAACATCCGCAGCGCAACCGGGAGAAATATTCAGGTTACTCTTGCGAGAGACGCCTCGAGTGTGTGCAATCGCACATGTTGATCTCCGGAATGCGCTTAGCAGCAACTCCCAACGATAGTTACGGTGCCGATGCGGGCCTTGTCTCGCTATCCGAATAGTCGGATAGCGCAGTAGTAGACGACATTCGCGATCACAAAAGTTCAGGTTCAGAATAACCCATCGGCGAAATGCATACGGAAACGCGCGACGCTAGATCACGAAGACTTTGGATCGAATCGATCCAAAGTCATGAAACGTGATCGAGTCCAAAAGTGTAGAGCGGGATGTGGGCGGGAAACCGCGGTAGACATTTCCTTATCCCGGCGTAGAGAGAATTCTGATTGCAATAACCCTATTCAGCGCCTGTATCTTCAAGAGGGTTATATAACATGAGAGAGATCAAAGTCCGTTCCATCGAATTTCCGGCATTGCCACCAACTCATCTAGGTACTAGCAACACGACGCCTCACGAATATGAGGAGCTTCTCGTCGACCCGGTGTCGGTGACCCCACGATTCAATGAGCCGTTGCTTCCTCAGAAGAGAGTCGGGAGGTTCTACGCTAAATTGTACGAGATCGACGACGGCACACTGGCTTCTCCCGCGAGTGGACCACGATATTTTGGCGTCGCCTTTCGATTTGGCATTACGGATATCGGAACCGTTAATATATTCTGCCATCCGGTGCCAGGGAATGCCGGTATGCAGGACAATGATTATCCGAGCCTGAAAGGGACTTGGAGCAACCTCTTCCGTTACATACAGCATTTCGGTGTGCAACTCGCTGCGGGTGGTTCAAACATGGTGCTAGTCATGCCCATGTTCAGCAACGCCACGTATACAAACTTGGGTATATTCAATAAAGCATGGCACGAAATCATCGATGCCATCTTGGTCGAGGTCCAGAAGGTCGCATGGCCGGACAAACCCGGAGAAGAGATGGTCCGGAACCGAACCGCTATGAAGAACGTCATCCTTTCCGACTTCAGCCGTGGGCGGCCGCTCCTGAGCAGGGTACGCAACGCTCCAGGCATGGCGGCGCTTCTAAGGGAGATTTGGGATTTTGACGGAGTAGGAGGCGCGCCGCCCGGCCCTCCGAAAGGCGGCCGAGCGTTCTTGTATACACAGGGGGCCATTGGTCCTGGACATAATGTCTTTTACCTACCGCTGCCGCGTTGGGCACGGTTTCCGTTCTACGCGCAAGCGAGGCTGAGCAACAACGGCGTTCATGGGGACATCCCCCAACGACTCTGCCTGCACGCCTCGAGAATCAGTGAATTTGGTCATTAGATGGATTCGAAATACTGACCGTTCGGTGGCCGATTCGAGCAGGAACCGAGGTCAGGCACGTAGTTCAGAAGCGCACGGATGCAGGCGGCACCAGTTCAACCCTCGTTGCGACGGCGGCATGGCAGGATGGGCACTTCGACCTTATCGGCATGTCGAGGCGAAGCGCATAGACGGTCATTCTGATTCAGCATATTGTTCAAATCAAATCATTTGATTCATTCCCGTTGCCATGCGAGATGCGGGGCACTTCGCAGAAGGGTCCCGTCCTTCGGTCTGAGCCTACATGCGATTGGGACTCGCGCCGAAGTCAAATCGATTTCGCCGCGTCCTGCTGCCGCGATCGGAGCAGGCCCGATCCCGGATGGGAAGCTGAGCTAGATCGGAGATCTCGGAAATGTTCCACGGGAAGCCCAGCCCGGCAAACCCTGTCGGCCAGAACGTCGCACACGTGACGGCGGAAGCAGCCGGGATTGGCCGAACTGCATCTCAGCAGCCCAGTAGCGTCGCATATTCGCGCTCGGCTGCGGCGAGAAACCCGTTGCGACCGGCGTCGCTGAATTCGGTCGAGGTCCTGCGGCGACAAGAGTGGCTGAAGACTCTCGAGCCAGACGACCTCGGGGCGGTCGCCCGGTATTGCAGACCGCGCTCGTGGAAGGCGTCCGCAGTCATCTTCCAACGAGACGACGACGGGCACGAGGTCATTCTCGTATGCAGCGGGCGCGTCCGCCTGTCAGTTGCGTCGGCCGACGGCCGCGAGCTGTCACTGCGCTTCGCCGGGCCCGGGGCATGGCTCGGCGAAATTGCCGTGCTATGTGGGACGAAGCGCACGGCAGACGCTACTGCATCGACCGATGTCGAGGCGTTGATCATCTCACGGCGCGACCTCGACAAGCTGATGGACGAACGCCCATCGATCGCGAAGGCGATCGCGCGGCATCTCTGTGACCTGTTGCGCGCGACCACGGGCCGGTTGGAGGCCGTGGTTTTTCACAGTCTCGGAGCGCGGCTCGCTCGCTTCCTGTTGGAGCTGGCCGAGCTCGAGGGCGCTTCGACCGAGAAGGAAATCCACATCGAGATTCCCTATTCCCGCGCGGAAATTGCGGGACTCATTGGTGCGAGCCGGCCGAAGGTCAGTGCGGCATTCTCCAGGCTCGAGAAGATGCGGGCGATCCGCCGCATATCGCGTGGTTATATCTGCAACATCGAAGGCCTTCGAGATGTGGCGGAAGCACAGGACGGAGTGTAGGCTTGTCGATCCCTGCCGACCGAGAAGGAGAGGAAGCGCACGGGGCGGACGCGCCACGACGAAAGGTTTCTCGGATCACATGCCGATCGTCCACCAAGGTGCGCTTTTCGATCACGCAGCAACCCGCCGCGGACCATCCTCCCGCACGAACTCGCCCTCGACGACGCCGGCACGGCTGTCTTCCTCTCGGCTCCTGTCATGCAGCCCAAGGCAGTAGCGCGAGCTTTCCGCTGATCGCTCTGTCCTCCAGCATCCGATGCGCCTCTTGCGCCGCCTTCAGCGGCAGCGTCCTGTCCAGCGCCGCGCGGATGCGACCTTGGCGCACGAGATCGAGACCGAATCGGAGCTCGTCCAAGCTACCCATCCACGAGCCGAAAATGCGGAGCTCGTTGCGGAAGAACGGGTAGAGCTGCGGGATCGTCGCTTCCGTACCGCCGGATAGTCCGAAATTGACGATCACGCCACGCGGTCGCAGGCTGCGGACGTTGTCGCCGAATGCGATACCGCCGACCGGGTCGATGACCACGTCGACGCCGTCGCCGCCGCTCCATTCGCGCACCGCCTCGACGACATTGCCGTGGCGGTAGAAGACGATCTCGTCGGCGCCCATCTTTCGTGCGAGAACGGCTTTGGCCTCTTCGCTGACCGTTGTGATGACCGAGGCCCCGAGAGCCTTGGCGACCTGGATCGCCATGCTGCCGCTGCCGGATGCGCCTGCTTGCACGAGCACCCGAGTGCCGCGTCCGACCTTCGCCAGCGTCTTGACAGCATGGACCGCAGTGACGAGGACGAGCGGGATAGTCACCGCTTCTTCGGCCGGCAAGCCGGTGTCGTTCTTCAGCAGCCAGCGTTGATGCACTTCCATGAAGCGCGCATAGCCGCCCCATTCGAACGTGCCGGTCGGGTAATAGCTGGGAGCCTCGTTCTCGGGCGAGTACAGGCGTTCCGCGGGATCGGTCGGATAGCCGGGCGCGACGAGGACGGGATCTCCCGCTGACCATTTGCTCACGCCTTCGCCGAGCGCCTCGACAACGCCGACGACGTCGCTGCCGCCGACATGCGGCAGCTCGATCGCGCGGCTGACCGCGCCAGAGCGGACCAGCGTGTCGTAATAGTTGACGCCGACTGCTTGCACCCGCACGCGCACATAGCCGGGCCGTAGCTTCGGGGACGGCACCTCCTCCCACGCGAGGACCTCGGGTCCGCCGAATGAACGAATGACCATTGCCTGCATCATGAGGCACACCTCTGCTCGAGACAGCTGCGGGCGATGGGCCGTGCGCCGGTTTCTGGTGACAAGATGACGGAGCAAGAGATATAAGGCCAATCGGGATAATTCTTATCGGATATTTGGTGCATGGATATCAGGAAGCTCGATCTGAACCTCCTCGTGGCGCTCGATTCCCTGCTGGACGAGCGTAATGTCACACGCGCGGCGGCGCGCCTCGCAATGTCGCAACCGGCATTGAGCGGGACGCTGGGGCGGCTGCGCGACCTGTTGGGGGATCCGCTGTTCGTCCGCGCGCAGAGGGGATTAGTGCCAACTCCGCGAGCTCTGGAAATGGCCGGAGCGGTCAAGCGCATCGTGCACGACGCGCAAGATTTGCTGCGACCTTCGAGCTTTGTCCCGCGAGCTGCCACCGGCAAATTCGCTATCGCGACCACCGATTATATGCAGACGACACTCGTAGTGCCGCTCCTGGCGCACCTCCGCAAGGCTGCGCCGGGCCTGACCCTCGCGGTCCGTTCGCTCGAACTCTCCGACATCCCCGATCGTCTTGCTCGCGGCGATCTGGATCTCGGCATCACTATTCCCGAATTCGCACCGCATGAGATGCTGTCGCGGACGCTCTATCGCGAGCGCTATGTCGGAGCGGCACGAAAGCGGCATCCGATCTTCCGAGGCAGGATCGACGTCGAGACGTTCTGCCTCTATCCGCACGCGCTGGTGGTCCCACGCGGCGGTCCCGTGCGTGGTCCGGTAGACGACGCGCTCGCCGCCATCAATGCACGCAGGACCGTGGCGATCAGCGTCCCGAGCTTCCTCATCCTGCCGCATGTGCTGCGATCGACCGATCTCGTCACGGTGATTCCGGCGCGTCTGCTCGAGCATATGCGTCATGACCTGGCGGCGTTCGAGATCCCTGTAGCCGTTCCGGAGTTCAACGTCATCGCAGCATGGCACCCACGCGTGCAGAATGACCCGCGTCATCGCTGGTTGCGCAAGAGCCTGATGGACATCGCTCAGGCGGCGTAAGGGAGCGAGGGCGGCTTTCGCCGCTCCTGGCGTATCAGTGGGGATACGGAGCCATCATGAAAATTCGGTCGGCGCTCTCAGGCTCGCGGAAGCGCGGGCGTCATCGATCTTTCCTCGGTCGGCTACTTTTGCGCCGGATCCCGTTCATGTATCCCCAGCGCGGCCGTGATGCGCAGTATTACTTCATCCCAGGCTGTTGTGCCTGGCGTCACGAGATCGAAATGGCCTGCGCCGGGCACATCGACGAGGTCGATGGCCGGCCCCTGCTTTCGCCGCATGGCACGGGCGTAGTCATGGGCGACGTAGGGAGGAACAAGATGATCGAGGATGCCGCTGATCATCGTGATCGGCGCCTTTGGAGGCGCTAGCGCTGCCGGCGAAATCTCGGCATATGCATCCGCCGTTGGAGCCAGAGTGTCGAGAATGCCCGGTCCACAGAGAACCGGCACGAAGCGGCTGAACGCTTCGAGGTCACCGACACCACCGAGGCTGATGACCGCACCGGGCATCAAGGGTTCGTCACGGTGAAGCGGGCTGGCAGAGGACAGGCGGTCGCGCGCCGCCGCCCACAGAGCAAGATGTCCGCCCGCGGAATGTCCAACGACCACGGTGCGCACGAGATCCAGATGATACCGGGCGGCATCGGAACGCAGGCGATCGATCGCCTCTCCTACATCCTGGAAGGTTCCCGGATAGCCGCCGCCGTCCTCGTCCGCGCGCCGGTAGCCGATGCTCCATACGGCGATGCCCCGGTTCGCGAGCTTCGGCCCGATGTGCCGCAGCTGCTCCCGTCCGGCACCGGGCAGGCGCCGCCAGCAGCCACCGTGGATCAGGATGGCGACCGGGAAGGGTCCCTCGCCTCTCGGCCGGAAGACGTCGATCCCCTGCTCGTGCGCCGGCCCGTAGCTCAGCTCGACGTCAGGCTGCGGCCGCGGGATGGCGACGAAGGCTTCGAGGCTGGTCGGGTCAGGCGCCTTTCGTTCGAGCGAGCTGCCCAAGGCGGTCGTGGCGCTCACCAGACCGGCCATGAGCGACATAGCGCATTTCATCCCGAGAACCCTCCGTCAGCCAAGAAGAGCAGCTCTTCTTCCGTGCTCTTGCGCGAGAGGATCTCGTTGCGATGTGGAAAGCGCCCGAAGCGGCGGATGATCTCGCGGTGATGCTCGGCCCGTGTAAGATGCGGCTCACCCAACGAGCTCGCGAGCATCACCGACAGGTCCTGATCCGCGATGTTTTCCGAATGCGCGAAAGGCAGGTAGTAGAAGAGCCGGAGGTCCGGAGGACCGCACACATCGTGCTCGAGGTCTAGGACTGCCGTGGCGATCCGGCGTGCCGATGCGTCGGTCTGATACATGCGCGGCGTGCCGCGAAAGGCGTTACGCGGAAACTGATCCAGCAGAAGGAGTAGCGCCAAGGCACCGTGCGATGTGGCGAACCAACCCGCAAGGTCGCCGCGCGCCGCAGCCTCGTGGCGGGACATGAAGCGCTCACGAAAGAGCCTATCGAAATCCGGATCTTTGGTGAACCAGAGCTTCGGGCCCGCATCTCGCCAGAAATCAATGACTGCCGAAGCTTCGGCAGGCGCCGCAAGCGCGCTGTCGGGCCTGTCGTTGAAGGTGGATATTGCCGCTGCGTCATCGACCCCGTCGGTTGCCGGTCGCGAGAGGCTATCGACATGTGCCAATCTGTGGCCAGCGAGCGATGGCCGCTGCAAGGAGTCTTTCACAAGGCGCAATCCATGGAGGTTGGCGGCCCATTCAAATGTCCACGACATCCCGAGCTCCGATCTATTGCGTGCAGATATTACGTCGTTGCTGTTGGAATTGTTCTGCCGGCACCGTGTCGAACTCGCCGAGCGTCGCGCTCAAGTCGTAGCCCTCGGATGGATCCCGCAACGTCGAGATGAGGCGATCGATCTTGGGCGTCAGGAGGACGAGGTATCGGCTCGGCTCCATCACCCGGTAGGCGTGAGCTAGGCCCGCGGGCACGAAGACCGTCGTTCCAGGAGTGGCATCGACCTCCCGATCCGGGAACTCGAAGCGTAGCGCCCCTTCCAGCACATGCCATGCCTCGTCGTCCGACCGATGAACATGCATCCAGGAGGGGCCGGACATCGTCCACTCTCGGATCACGAGGGATGCGCCAGCGGCGGAAATCGGAGGCGAGCCAGGCTTGGCAATGATCGGTCGGAGAACCTCTGCGTGTGCTCGCGACATGGACTCTCTTTCTCTGAAGCGACTGGTTCACGACAGGAGATTCCACTTGCGGCTACATGAATCCAGTGACATATTTTAATCAACATGCTGAATAGGATTGATCTATCGCGCGTCGACCTCAATCTCCTGGTTTTGTTCGAGATCGTGCTGGAAGAGCGGCACGTCGGCCAGGCGGCGGAACGACTGAATCTCTCACCGTCGGCAGTCAGTCACGGGCTCGGGCGCCTGCGGCGGCTGCTCAACGACCCGCTGTTTCTGCGAACGCCGAAGGGCGTGGTCCCGACCGAGAGGGCAATGGAACTGGCGGAGCCGATCGCCGAGCTCCTTGCGCGGGCGCGAAATATCATCTCGACAGCCGAGCCATTCGACCCCGCGAAGTCCACGCGCCGTTTCACGATCGGCGCGCCCGACGGCGTCTCGGCCGTTTTCCTGTCTCCGCTCCTCACCGAGCTGCGCCGGGTCGGCCCGGGCATCGATATCAGCGTGCGGCAGATTCTCCCCCCGCGCGCCGTCAGGACGTTCGAAGACGTTTGGGAGCCCGTCCTCGGCGACCTCGAGGCCCGCGAGATGGATATCGCGGTGGTTCCCGCCGAGGAGGTTCCGGCGCGTTTCGCAGCCCAGACACTCTATGAAGAAGAATTCGTAATCGCGATGCGTGCCGGGCACCCATTCGGGAACGAACCGACGCTCGATGCCTTCTGCCAGATGCAACATCTTGTGGTTTCGCTCGGCGGCGATGCCCACGGCTTCGTTGACGATACTCTTGTCGAATTCGGACGTTCGCGCCGGGTTGCGCTCACCGTCTCCAACTTCATGTTCGCGCTCGCGGTCATCGCAGAAACGGATCTCGTCGCTGCACTGC
Source organism: Beijerinckiaceae bacterium (assembly GCA_024304885.1). GTDB lineage: Bacteria > Pseudomonadota > Alphaproteobacteria > Rhizobiales > Beijerinckiaceae > Methylocapsa. Next base: position 52,426 of record JALJOM010000004.1, on the reverse strand, counting down.
CGAAGGCATTTGTGGCGATGTATGCGCCGCGTTTCGGTGTCGTGAGTGCCGAGCCGCCATTGCCACTGATTCGGTCCCGCATTCGCGCGATTGCCTCGAAGGCCGCCTTGATGGATACCGGTATCGCTTGGCTTTTTGATCGATTGCACGATGCGACACGTTCCGAAAGCATCACTCGCACGAAGCAACGTTCGCGCACCGCTCGGCGCTGACGCGCGTGGAAAGTGGACAAAATTCTGGGGCGCCCTGGTGCTCTGACTTTGCCCCTTGGGTTTGATCCAGCTTGAAGTTCACTCTGGCCCGGTAAGAGGACCAGAGCATGAACGGAACCGCTTTTCGGAAGAGCAGATCATCAGGATATTGAAGGAGCACGAGGCTGGCGTGTCCGTCGCGGATTTGGGCCGCGAGCACGGTGTGAGCGAGACCAGCATCTACAAATGGAAAGCCGAGTACGGCGGCATGGACGTCTCCGACGCCAAGCGGCTGAAGACGCTGGAGAAGGAAAATGCGCGGCTGAAGCGACTGCCGGCTGACGCTATGCTCGGCAATTTGGCGCTGAAGGACGTGCTGGGAAAGAAGTGGTGACGCCCGCTGCCGAGCGAAAAGCTGTCGCGCTTCTGAAGGAGGCTTGCCGAATGAGCGAGCGGCGGGCGTGTAAAGCCATCGGCTGCAACCGCATGACGTTTCAATACCGACCCACACGCCCCGACGATCGCGACCTTCGGGAGCGGATGAAGGTGATTGCCCATGAACGTCGGCGGTTCGGCTATCGGCGTATTCGAGATCTTCTGAAGCGGGACGGCTACGTGGTGAACCACAAGAAGCTCTTCCGGCTCTACCATGAGGAGAAGCTGGCGCTTCGTCGCCGTGGCTCCCGCAGACGGACGATCGGCACCGAGGCACCGATGATGATCCCCTTGGCACCCAACGAGCGTTGGAGCCTCGATTTCGTCTCGGACCAACTCACCGACGGCCGTCGCTTTCACATCCTGGCAATTGTCGACGATTGCACCCGCGAGTGCCTGGCGCTCGTCGCCGACACCTCGCCAGAGGAACGCGTCGACGCCTTTCCCGTTCCGTCGCCGGCGAGGACTAGGGCGGCTCCGGGATGGCTCGCGGCCTCGATCTGAGCTCGGATCAGGTCCTCCGCGAGGGCGTCGAAGGACCGAGGAGTGACGCCCCTTCCGGTAGAAACCACCGATGGAGCGAGGTCGGGCTCGCCGGGTTGGAGGTAATAAGGGGCTTCGTCATAATCACCGGACCTGGTCATGGCGGCTCGCTCCGTTCTCATCATCGCTCGGGGTTGTTGTTGTGGTTTTCAGCACGTCGTTCCAATCTCCGCCTTCGATCGGTGGTCTCGATCGCTCGAAGGGGACGCCGGCCTGGATAGAGAGTGCTTCGTGGCGTGTAGCGTAGCGGTCGCCGGCACAATTGGCGTCGGTTGCGCTCGTACAGAGGACGGCGAAGCCTAGTGCGGCGGTTCGCGGCCAACGTCTCGAGGTTTTCCTCGATCGCCGCGATCGTCCCCGGTCCCATTCCGCAGCCTGTCGCGGCATAGAGCGTATCCGCTCGGATTCCTTCGATTGCGGCGAGGCTCAGCGCGTCGATCGGAGCTTCGGCGATGAGGAGCCGGGCAAGCGGGGGTGGCCGGCCGGGAAAGCGAAAGAGGGTTTCGGTGCCGCCTCGGAGCGAGCCTTTGAATTCGGGGCCGCGGGTTTCGATATGCGTGACCGCGCCGCGCTCGTCCTTGTGGGCGAACCAGGCGCTCGCGCGAGGACCTCCGCGCACCACGTCCTCGCGACCGGCGAGCGCGAGGACACGATCGGGAAGGGCGGGTTCGCGGGTGAGATAGGTCCAGGTCGGGGAGGTCTTCGTGAGCCGCGGCCGCTCGACCCATCATATGGCGAGCGGGACCGGGGGCTGCGATCTCTGCTCCTGGACCTTGCGCCGCGGCTCAGGATTCAGGTCGGCGTGACCGGCAAAGTGGCGCAGGACCTTCCGGACTTGCCCGAAATTCAGGCCCGGCCGGAGGTGCTGGACGAGGGAGAAGATATCTCCCTTGGCGTCGCTGTTCGCATCCGTCCGTTGTGGACGACGATCAGGATCTCGCCTTTGCCGCGCCGGTATTTCAGGGCGTTCTTGGTGCTTTCTCTGCGGTCGAGGTGCCACGACCTCGGCAGCCCCGCTCGAACATGGCCTTGTAGTGGTGACACGGAACGTGTCGGACTTCGGGCCGGCGGGAGTTCCGGTCCTCGATCCATTCGAGCCACCGGCCGGAGCGAAGCCTTAAACGCATGTCGGAGTGGAGTGCCGCCGTTCCGAGGGCACAGCGCATAGCCGCGGCAAATTGCCCCTCGTTATCGATCGATTTTCTCATATGATCGGCTGCTCTCCGAAGGAGAGCTTGGCTGCCGCGACAAAGGCGCGGAGATTGGCCGAGCGCTGTCGGTTTGCCGGGTAGAGAATGCTGACCGGCAATGGTGGCGGCGCGAGGTCGTCGAGCACGAGCGAGAGTCGACCGTCAGCCACGTGGCGCGCCACCTGATAGCTGAGCGTGCGGGCGATGCCGAGGCCATCAATCGCCGCGTCGATCGCCGCATCAATACTGTTGGTGAGCAACCGGGGCTTGACGCGGATGACGCCATGTTCCCGGCCGGCGAATCGCCACTCGCCGTTGCGCGAGAAATTGTCGAAGGTGATGAGGTCGTGATCGTGGAGCGCGGCAACCGTCGCCGGCATCCCGCGTGCAGCCAGGTAGAGGGGGCTGGCAACGAGCACCCGCCGAACCTCGCCGACTTTCAGCACGTGCAGCGGGCTGTCCGAAAGCTCGGCGATCCGTACCGCGACATCGATGCCTTCCTCGACGAGCCGAACCACCCTGTCGGTCAGCGTCAGCCGCACCTCGAGCTTCGGATGGTCGCGCAAGAGTCGAGAGACGATGGGGCGAATATGCATCCGCCCGAACATGACGGGCGCCGTGACGGCGAGCAGGCCGCGCGGCTCGGCGCTTTCGCCGCGTAGCGACCGCGCCGCGTCGTCGAGCTCGTCGAGCGCGTGACGGCAGCGGTCCAAATAGGCGCCGCCCTCGGCTGTCAGACCGACCGATCGCGTCGTGCGACGAAGCAGCGCGACGCCCAACGTCTCTTCCAGCGCGGCAATCGCACGCGTCGCGGCGGTCGGGGAGATCCGGAGCGACCGCGCGGCTTCCGCGAAGCTCGCCTTGTCGGCGACTGCGATGAAGACTTTCAGCGCCTCGAGCCTGTCCATCGATTATCGCGCCACTCGCAATAAAGAAATGCGCTTTTCATCGATTATCACGGCATGCGACTTGACGCATTTAGAAATTGCACACGAGCAATGGAGATTGCCGATGCCGGCCTGCCTAATCTCACCCACGAGAAAAACACGGTCGAATCCTTGCCGCTCAAGCAAGGTCGCCGGCACCGACATCGACTTTCCTGTGGTCCACGCCGCTTTCCCCCTGGCGGCGTGACTTCGCGGGCTCCGAGCATCCCCCCTCCGCCCGGAGCCCGCTTCCATTCCCGGACAGACAGCAATGCCTACGCCATCTTCCGACATCGCGTTCACGCCGGCCGTCAAGGCGCTGCAAGCGACACGCGGCTCGCGCGACGCCTATGCGCGGCTCGAGGCGAGGGGCGGCTTTTCTACCGAGCTGACCCCCGACCTCGGCGCTTTCCTCGAAAGCGCGGTAACCGCCTATCTCGCCACGGCGAGCGCTGCGGGACGGCCTTATGTGCAGCATCGCGGCGGCCCGCCGGGGTTCATCCGTGTCCTGGGCCAAAAGACTCTCGGCTTCGCCGACTACCGCGGCAACCGCCAATACATCTCGACCGGCAACATCAGCGAGAACGACCGCGCCGCGCTCATCGTCGTCGACTATGCCGAGCGACGCCGCGTCAAGCTGTGGGGGCGCGCCCGATTCGACTCCGATCCCCAGCTCATCGCCCGCCTGATGCCCGAGACCTATCGCGCTCGACCCGAGCAGGCGTTGGTGTTCGACGTCGAGGCCTGGGACATCAACTGCTCGCAGCATATCCCTCGATTGTTGCCTGCTGATGCTGTCGCAGGCGCGCTCCAGGAATTGAACACCCGCATCCACGCGCTCGAAGCCGAGAATGCAAAGCTGCGTGCGCTCGTCGAAACTCTCGAGCTCGGAGAATGATCATGAACCACCTTGTAATCGTCGGCGACAAAGCCATCGCCGATTTCGGCGGCGGACTTGCGGCCGACCAAGCCGGTGCTGAACCCGTCACCTACAATGTCGCCGAGGTGCGCGGTCTCGACATCTTCTATCGCTAGGCGGGACCGAGGTCGGCGACAACCGTCCTGCTGCTGCACGGCTTTCCGTCGTCGTCGCATATGTTCCGCGACCTGATCCCTGCGCTGGCGACAAAATATCATGTGGTTGCGCCGGATTATCCGGGCTTCGGCCATTCGAGCGCGCCGCCGCTCGAGGCCTTCGATTACACTTTCGCCAATGTAGCGGACGTCATCGACGCATTCACCAAAACCATCGGGTTGAACGGCTACGTCCTCTACATGCAGGACTACGGCGGCCCCATCGGCTTGCGGCTGGCCCTCGCGAATCCGGACAAGGTGCGCGGTTTCGTCGTGCAGAATGCCGTCACCAATGTCGAGGGCTGGAACCCGCAGGTGGTTGAAAGCTTGTCGCCTGCGTGGCGGAACCGGACACCCGAGACCGAGAGGCCCCTTCGCGAGGCGTTCAACGCACAGGGGACACGGTTCCAGTACACGCACGGCGTCTCTCGCAAGGATCGGATCAATCCGGACGCTTGGATTTACGATCAGGCGCTTCTCGACCGGCCCGGCAACGCCGAGATCCAGGTCGAGCTTCTCTATCGCTATCAAGACAATGTCGCCCAATACCCAGCCTCGATCTCGCAATGGAAGCCGCCGCGGAGGCCGTGCGTGCCTGCGCAGAGAAAGGGTGGCCGGTCAGTGTCTCTATCGTCGACGCTGCCGGCAACGTCAAGCTAAAAGCCAAGAGTGATCAAAGTACGATCCACACCGGCGGCTGCAGAGGTAGTCGTCGCCGCGGCGATGGATCGGTTTGGGCGGATCGATGCATTGGTCAATGTCGCGGGCGCGGTTCCGCAAATCGATTTGTTCGCGATGAGCGACGATGAATGGACCGATGGCTTGGCGCTCGAGTTCCACGGCGCGAGGCAGCTCGCCATCCGTGCTTGGGATTCACTGAAGGAGTCGCGTGGCTCGGTGGTGTGCATGTCGGGAAGCTCGGCGATTTCACCCAAGCCGGGTCTCGCTGCAGTCGGCGCGATCAACGCCGGGATCTCGGCCCTGGCCAAGGCCTTTTCCGAACGCGGCGTCGCCGATGGCGTGCAAGTGAATGCAGTCTTGCCTGGCCCCGTGTTGACCGACCGTCGGCGCCTGTTGCTAGAGCGCTACGCGGCGAGCAACGGATTGTCTTTCGACGTCGGCGTCGAACGTTACGTGCGCGAAACCGGCATCAGCCCCTGCGGCGAGCCGGACGACATCGCCGCGCTGATCGCCTTCCTCGTTTCGCCCGCGGCCCGCTGGATGACCGGAACGACGCTACACACGGATGGCGGCGAGATCAAAGCTGTCTGAACACCGAGAGGGGCATTATGATCCGGCCTCCATTGCCTCCGTTCACGCGCGAGTCCGCTTTGCTGAAGGTCAGAGCCGCCGAGGACGCGTGGAACAGCGGCGATCCCGAGCGGGTGGCGCTCGCTTACACCCTCGACTGCCGGTGGCGGAACCGCGAGGAGTGCTTCACCGGGCGAGAGGCGATCATCGCGTTCCTCGAGCGCAAATGGGCGCGCGAGCTCGACTACCGGCTGATAAAGGAGCTATGGGCCTTCGCTCGCGACCGGATCTCGGTGCGATTCGCTTACGAGTCGCGGAGCGTCGACGGCCGATGGTGGCGCAGCCATGGCAACGAGCATTGGGAGTTCGGCGCCGACGGCCTGATGCGAAGGCGCGACGCTTCCATCAACGATGTCGCCATACAGGTCGATGAACGGAGGTTCCTGTGGGCCTCGGGACCGCGACCAGCGGACCATCCGGGATTGACCGAACTCGGGCTCTGACCAGCACCAGGCAGACCTGCGCCGACCTCGGCTAATGCGCGAGTCCCGGATGACTGCCACTTCGATCGCATCGAACGGAGTGTCATTTCTTCGGCGCGATGAGATGCAAGGTCGGAAAATAATTCCGATATCTTCGGGCGTCACGTGTCAGCAACGGAATGCCACTGACGGCCGCGTGGGCTCCAATAAAAAAGTCGGGGAGCACGCCCGTACGGGTTCCGCCGGACCTACGATATTGGGCGAAGACCTTGCCGGCGAGGAAGAGCGCCGCGCGCGGCGGCGGCTCGATCTCGATCGCCGAATCTTCCAGCAGTGTCTCAAGATCCTCGATCCGCTCGTAGCGGACCGACAACTCGGCGTAAACGATATCGTTGATGCAGAGCGGACCGTCGAGCGCCGCGACTTCCATTGTCGCGAGCGACCATTCCGCCCAATCTGGGTCGTCGGTCACGAGGTCGAGGAGAACGTTCGTGTCGACGAGCGTCATCAGGAATCGCCGCGCGTCAAGGCCATGATAGCGTCGGTCGAAAGGCCCTTGCCGGCGTGGCCGCGCAGACGCGCGAAACGACTGGGTCGCCGATCCCCATCGACCTTGACGAGGACGATTCGCCCATCCGGCGCCCGCTCGAATTCGACCTTGCTTCCCGGTTCGATGCCGAGAAGATCCCGGACGGGTTTTGGAATCGTGACCTGGCCCTTGCTCGTGACGGTCGCTGCCATCTCGGTCCTGTAATGCGGCTTGGAACACTGGTAATATCATAGAGCGACGAAGAGCTGGCGTCATCCGAAAAAGGCGAGATTCGCCAGCCCGCGACGCCGGAGAGCGATTGCTTGCCGTTCGCGGAGTTCTGTGCGACCTCGTGCGTTGAAAGCCGCGACGGAGCCCGCCTGTCGCGGCTATGAAAGTTCGTGCCTTGCCGCGGGAACACTAGCTACATACGAATCGCCAAGCGACCGTCGGGATAATCGAGGACGGTCACGCGCTTGCGGGCGAGCGATCGCGTTACCTCGTTCGGCTCCAGGATGAAGAGGTTTTTGTCGTATTGTAGCGTCGGGTTGTTCGAGACCGTGCGCTCCTCCTTCCAGGCGAAAACGTCTTCGAGCTCCACTTTTTCGTGCATCGGACGGTGGGCATCGGTGGCATCGAAAGGCGGCTCGCCGAACCGCGCGTTGTGCGCCTCGAGAAAGCCCGGCAAGAACGCATTCGCCGCGTCGAGCGTGGCAATGCCTGCGAGCCGCAGCTCCTTCACCAAGCGGTCCTGCAAGGTCCCGAACGAGCGCTCGGACCGCTCGCAGGATCGCCTGCAGCCGACCGATGGTCACGGCAGGCCCGATCCGAATCACCACATCGCCGACAACGAGCCGACGTATGATCGCGAGAACCCGATCGAGCACATGGTGGAGACGGATGTTTTCGTCGTTCTCTCCGCCATACACAGCAATAGCGTCGGCGTGTTCATTCACCCGAACGAGCGCGAACCGCAGGTCGGCTTCGCGCGCATAGCGCTCGGCGTTGAGCTGAACGAGCGGATGCCCGACGTGCCAGCTCATCCAAGACGCGGTACCGGAGGCGCAATCAGCGCAGGCCGATGTGTCCATAGTCGAGGGACCGTAGCTTGTCGCGCCCGAGCCTTGGTCGGAAAACATCATCGGCAGTTGAGCGCCTCGGCGCCTATTATGAGATCGAGCAGTTCCGTCGTGATCTCGGATTGCCGGGCCTCGCGCTCCGCCTGGCGCAGCTCCTCGAGCTTTTTCGAGACGTTATCGTGCGCCGCTTCCATCGCAGCGAAGCGTGCCGCATTCTCGCTGGCGATCGACTCGACGGCAGCCTCCGTCAAAAGCGCGAAGACATATTCCACCATGAGCTTCTCGTGGAGGACGATAGGCTTCAAATTGTGAAGCGGCGGCTGCCGGGGCCGCTTGGCCGCGAGCGACGTGAGATCGAGCGGCAGGAGCAGGTGCCGCTCGGTCGCGGGCGTGCTGCCCTGACGGTACCGAGCAAATATGACCTCGACGCGGCCGATCTCGCCGCTCGCGATGCGAGCGTAGAGCGCAGCAGAAAGTTGACGGATGGTCTCGGGGACACCCCCCAAGCGAGTCGCCATCGGTCTCGACCAGATGATCCGCCGCCTCCGCTCGAGAGCGAGAGCCGCGCCCCGGCTTCCCAGCACGAAGAGCGAATCGTCTGGCTCGAGCGCGGCTTCCGCGGCATCGACGAGGCGCTCGTTGAAACCACCGACGAAGCCGTGCTCTGCGGCACATAAGATGAAGGCTCGGCGTTCCTGATCGGCGTGCCTCTCGGGCGCCGGTTCCGGCATGAGGGCGAAAGTGCTGGCGAGCGCGGTCGCCACGGCCTCGGCATAGCGGCGAATGCTGGGGAGCGCCTGCTGCGTCTCCTGCACGCGCATACCAGCGAGCGAGCGCATTGCCCCGACGATATCACGCAGCTCGCCCATGCTGCCGATACGGGCCTGGATCTCGGCGAGACGCGTCATGGCGGAGTGCCCTTCGATCCGCCGCTCGAATCGAGCGTGCGGGCGAGGGCGTCGAGCGATGTCCCGAGGCGCGCACGCAAATCATCCGACAGCTGCTCTGCCTGGTCGCCGAGCGCCGCTGCCTCCGGGCAATGCTCGATCAGCCACGGCCCGAGTCGCTCCCGAAATGCGCCAACTCGATCAATCGGCAAATCGTCTAGGATGCCTTCGCTCAGCGCCAGCAGGAGCGCCACCTCTTCGCCGAGCGACAGCGGTGCGAACTGCTTTTGTGCGAGCACCGCGCGAATGCGCCTTCCGTGCTCGATCACCTTGCGCGTGCGCTCGTCCACCATTGTGCCGAAGCGGGTGAAGACCTCGAGCTCGAGAAACTGGGCATAATCGAGCCGCAGGCTCTCGGAGAGAGCTTTGAGAACTGGAGCCTGGGTCTTCCCCCCGACGCGCGACACGCTCTTTCCCACATCGACCGCGGGTTTCTGATCTTCATAGAAGAGGCGCGGATCGAGATAAATTTGGCCGTCGGTGATCGAGATGAGGTTGGTCGGAATATAGGCGCTGATATTGCCGGCCTGGGTCTCGGCGATCGGGAGTGCCGTGAGCGAGCCGCCGCCGCGCTCGGGCGCAAGCTTCGCCGCCCGTTCGAGCAAGCGCGAATGGATATAGAAAATGTCACCCGGATAGGCCTCTCGGCCCGGCGGCCGGCGCAGCAGCAGCGACATTTGGCGATACACGGCGGCGTGCTTGGTGAGATCGTCGATGACGAGCAGGACATCACGTCCGCGCGACATGAAATATTCGCCCATGGTACAGGCGGCATAGGGCGTCAGCCACTGAAGGCCCGGCGCGGCATCGGCTTCCCCGATCACGAACAGGCAGCGTTCCGGCGCACCATAGCGGCGTATAGCTTCGATGACCTGCGCGATCGACGACGCCTTTTGGCCGATTGCCGCGTAGACGCACACAACGTCGCTCGCACGCTGGTTGATGATGGTATCTACCGCGATTGCGGTTTTTCCCGTCCCACGATCACCGATAATCAGCTCGCGCTGTCCGCGGCCAAGGGGAATCATCGCATCTACCGCCAGGAGCCCGGTAGACAGAGGCTGCTTCACCAGAGCACGATCGACAATGGCGGGCGCGGGCTGCTCTGCCGGTAAGAGCGTCTCGGACGTGATCGGGTCTCCGCCATCGAGGGGAACTCCGAGCGCGTCGACGACACGGCCGAGCAGGGCATCGCCGACCGGAACGCGCGCGACCTCGCCCGTGCCGCGTACCGTGCTTCCGGCCAGGATCGCGCTCGTGTCGCCGAGCAGCACGCATCCGATCGTTTCCTCGCCGAGATCGACCGCGAGGCCGCGCAGGCCGCCTTCGAACACGAGCAGCTCGTCGAGCCGCGTCTCCGGGAGGCCCGCGACAGCTGCCACCCCGTCCCCGACCTGGATGACCTTCCCGATCTGCTCGAGGCGAGGCTCGAGTGCCAGCGTGCCGATGCGGCCGCGGCTTCGGTCAACCCACTCTTGCAGATCCTCGCTGAGCGTCGCCATCAGGCCTCGATCTCCGAACGCACCTCGGCAAGCGCGCTCTGCCAGGAAAACCGCAAGACGGCGCTCGGGAGATGGAGCTCCACGCCCGCGATGAGGGCTGGATCCACGTCGAAAGCAATGTCGACCCCCTGACTGAGCGATTGGCGCAGACTGGCACGCCAGATGTCGGCTGCTTCCGGTTTGAGTGATGCGGCCGTTACGACGGTAACGACAGCGCCGTTCTGGATCTGCCGGCCGAGTGCATCGAGCTCCGATTTCGGCAGGGACTGGAGATGGTGTTCGACCTGCTCGAGCCAAGCTTCCGCGCGTAGCTTCATGGGCACCTCGCCAAGCAACCGGCGGGCGACCTCGGTTCCGAGGTCGAGCGCCGATTTCCGTACCGTGGTGAGTGCCTGGCTGCGCTCGACCGCAAGCGTCTTGCGGGCCTCGTCGAGGAGTGCGGCAGCCTCGCTTTCCGCCTGAACGCGCCGCGCCTTGGCCGCCTCTTCCGCGTGGACCATGGCGGTCGCGAGTGCGGCCTCGTGCTCGGCGGCGATACCGGCGCGCTGAGCCTCGATCGCCGCGAGCTGGTCCCTCGCCGCGGCTTCCGCCGCGCGGGCATCGGCATATTGCTTTTCGATCTCGGCACGTCGCGTGTCGATCATGCGAAGCACCGGCTTGTAGAGAAAGCGGTGCAGCAGCCAGACGAGGACCGTGAAATTGATCGTCTGCAGCGCCAAGGTCCACCAGTCGAAGCGCATGATCAGCCCGTGTAGGGATTAGCGAAGAGCAGCAGGAGAGCCACCACGAGGCCGTAGATCGCCATGGTCTCGATCATCGCGAGGCCGACGAACAGCGTGCGCGAGATCGGACCGGCCGCCTCCGGCTGACGGGCAATCGCATCCATCGCGGCGGCGACCGAGCGGCCCTCGGCCAGTGCCGGACCGATCGAGGCGATCGAGACGGCGACCACTGCGCCGATGATGCTGACGAGCTCCGGATCCATGAAACCTCCTCTATCCCTTCTCGACTCTGCCGATCGCGGCGCCGATGAAGACGGTTGCGAGCACGGTGAAGATATAGGCCTGGACGATGCCGACCAGGACCTCGAGAGCCATGAGCGGGATCGGCACGAAGAGCCCAGCTAGTCCCACCACGAGAGCGATGACGAACTCTCCGCTCATGACGTTGCCGAAGAGGCGAACCATGAGCGAGAAGGTCCGCGTCACCTCGGAGACGATATTGAGCGGCAGCATGATGAGCTTCGGTTCGGCGAAGCTCGCGAGGTAGCCAGCGACGCCCCGTGCCCGCACGCCGAAAAAATGCACCGAGAAAAACACGATGAGCGCCAAGGCTGCCGGCGTCTCGAGCTTGCTCGTCGGCGCCTCGCCACCCGGCAGCAGGCCGGAGAGATTGGCCACGACGAGAAAAATGAACAGCGTCCCGAGCAGAGGAAGGAAGGGCCGCCCGTCTCTGCGGACGACATCCTCGATCTGCTCGAGAATGCCGGTCACGACGAGCTCGAGCACGGCTTGGCGCCGGTTCGGGTCCAGTTGGAGCCGGCGCGTGAAGAGAAAGGACGCGACGCTCACGAGGAGCATGATGGCCCAGGTTATCGCGACAGGTTCGGTGATCGGAACCGGCCCCGAGTGGAACAGAACAGTGCTCTTGAGGGGCGAAGGCCGCGGCGAGCGAGGGGCGGGCGCTTGCGCTGGAGGTGCGACTGGGGCCACCGGAGCCGCAGCCGTCGGAGATGCGGCGCTCTTGGCGATGAGCTTGTTCACCTCGTCGAGCGCTTCCTTGGCCGAGGCGAGCTCAGGGTCGAGTTTCAACGCGGCTTCGAGGTCGCGCCGAGCCTGCGCTGGGTCCCCGTTGCTGCGATAGGCATTGGCCCGGTCGAGGAACGCTTCCGCAATTGTGGGATCGAGCTCGATGGCCTTGCTGAAATCGATAATGGCATTGTCGAACTCGCCCTTGGCGGAATAGGCGAGACCGCGCTTGTTGTAGGCGCTGGCCGACCCGGGATCGTATTCGATTGCCTCGTCGTAGTCGGCGATCGCCTGATCGAGATCGCCCTTGCTCGAGTGAATGTCGCCCCGATCGATGTGCAGCGAATACGATCTCGGATCGAGCTTCAGGGCCTCTGTAAAGTCGGCCAACGCCTTGTCGAGCTCTCCCTTGCCAAGAAAAGCGCGCGCCCGGCTGCCATAGGCGCCTGCCAGGCCCTCGTCGAGCTGAAGAGCCTTGTCGTAATCTGCAATGGCGCGGTCGAGATCGTCGTTTGCTCGATACGCCTCGCCCCTGCCGTAGAAAGCCGCAGCGGATTGCGGCTGAGCCTCGATGGCCCTGCCATAGTCGGAAATGGCGTGTTCGAGCTCGCCCTTTGCACGATAGATCGACGCGCGCTCGGCGAGACCGATGGCCGACCTCGGATCGAGTTGCAGCGCCTTGTCGAGATCGGCGATCGCGCGATCGAGGTCGCCCTTGATGCGATAGGCGGCACCTCGATTGATGTAGGCCGTGATCCGGTTCCGCTTCGCTTTCCTACCCGCCGTGGTGATGATCTCCGTGCAGGCGGCAATTCGCTCGTCTGGATCGGCTCCTCGACACCCCGTCGTGCGGTCGCCCGCGGCAAAGGCGTGTGCTGCGAGTAAAATACAAAGGAGGCCGGCGAGGGCTCTGGTGAAAGCAATGACGCATCGCCGGCCGAAGATGCGTGCCGAGAACGAGAAGGTTCCGACGAGCTCGGAGACGATCTCGACTAGCCGTAGGGGCACCGCGGTTGTCCCGCAGGGCACGACGGTCGGAACCCACGGAACTGCTCTGGTGGACGGCCATCCAAGCATCAGTCGTCCCACCCGACTCTGCGTAGCGCGACGGCACGCGCTAGGAGGAAACCCAGGAAGGTAGCGATCAGCGGCGCGGCGCCGAGCATCGCGGCGAGCGTCAACAGAATCGTCGCCGCCGCGATACGGCCTATCGTGAGCGCCGAAAGACCGAGCCAACCGCCTCCAGTTGCAAAGAGGACCGCAGTTCGGTGCAATGCTGCGAAATAGGCGAGTCCCAAGACAAACCCAACAAGTGCCAACAGCATTGCGAGTAAAGCAATCGAACCGAATGTTTCGTGGATCATTCGTGAGACATCCTCTTCCAAGCAAGCGAGCATCCGAGAGCCAGGCCGAGGACGAGCAGGCCGAGCGTCCAGAAGACGCCGGAACCGAACTGCCGGTCGAGCCAGCGCCCGGCGAATATCCCGGCGAGCGTCGGCGTCACGATGGTCCAGCCGAGCACCCCGATCATGGCGAGGTTCTGGCCGAGCGACCGCTCGCCCTCTCGTTGCCAGCGCGCGCGCCGTTCGCGCCGTATCCTGACAGCCTCGTCGAGACGTTCGTGGTTTTCTGGCTCCGGCATCATGAACCTGGGCGATCGAACCGCGAGACACCGGAGCCCCCCGGAGCGGGCGGAGCTTGTTCGGATCTGAGAAAGCAGCAAATCTGGCGGATTGCCGCGAGGTAGAGCCGCTGCGCGTCTGTCCGCGCGGCTTGATCTTCCTCGAGTGCGCGTCGGAAAGCGCCGAGCACCTCTGTTTCGAGGTGCTGCAGATCGTCGCTTTGAACCGCTTCGCGTGCCGCAACAACGATCGTCTCGCCGCCGCGCACTTCCAGCATTCCCCCGCGGACCGCAATGTGATGCTCGACCCTGCGCCGGTCGCGCCAAGTCATCACCGAGGCGTCGAGTACGGTCAGAAAGTCCGCATGACCCGGCAAAATGCCGAAAGCGCCGGTCTCGTCCTCGGCCCGAAGATGGGCGACTTCGTCGGCCTCGACCACGATCGCAAGCGGGGTCCTGACGCTGAGCTTCATGCGGCCCCCCTTGCAGCCTGGGTTTCCTTGTGTCGGGCCTCGTCGAGATCGCCGACCATGTAGAGCGAGCCCTCGGCCCAGTCGTCGGCCTCGCCGTTGAGGATCGCACGGCAACCGTCGAGCGTGGCCTTGAGCTCGACCGACCGCCCGGTCTTGCCGGTGAAGGCGACGGTCACCATGAAAGGCTGAGTCAGAAAGCGCATGAGGCGCCGTGCGCGCTTGACCGCGCTGCGGTCCGCGGCACTGAGTTCTTCGATGCCTAGCAACGCGATGATCTCCTGCAGCTCCCGATAATGGGCGATCGTCTTGCGAACGTCCTGTGCAGTCCGATAGTGGGCTTCACCGACGAGGCGAGGGTCGAGAAGGCTCGAGGTCGAGGCGAGCGGATCGACCGCCGGATACATGCCTTCGCTCGCCATCTCGCGCGACAGGACGATCGACGAATCGAGGTGACTGAAAATCTCCGCCACGGCCGGGTCGGTGAAATCGTCGGCCGGCACGTAGACAGCTTGGATCGAGGTGATCGCCGTCCCTGCCACGGAAGTGATGCGCTCCTCGAGCTCGGCGATCTCGCTCGCGAGCGTCGGTTGGTAGCCGACACGTGAGGGCAGCCGGCCGAGCAGGCCCGAGACCTCGCTGCCCGCTTGAACGAGGCGGTAGACATTGTCGATGAGGAGCAGAACGTTCTCCCGGGCGGTGTCCCGGAAATATTCGGCGATGGTAAGTGCGGTCAGCCCTGCCCGCCAGCGCGCGCCAGGCGGCTCGTTCATCTGCCCGAAGACGAGAGCCGTGCGCTCGAGCACGCCGGATTGCCCGAGCTCGAGCAGCAATTCGTGCCCCTCGCGGGAGCGCTCGCCAATCCCCGCGAAGACCGAAATTCCCGAGTGCCGCTCGACGGTCGTGCGGATCAGCTCCATGATGAGCACGGTCTTGCCGACCCCGGCACCGCCGAACATGGCGGCTTTTCCACCCTTCACGAGCGGCGCCAGGAGGTCGATGACCTTGACCCCGGTATGAAAGATTTCGAGGGTGCCACCGAGCCTGTCGAGGCTGGGCGCCACGGCGTGAATGGGGCGGCGCTCGATGTCCGCGGGAAACGCTTGCCGGCGGTCGGCAGGCTCGCCGAGCGCATCGAGGAGCCGCCCGAGCACCGCCTGGCCCACCGGCACGCGGATGGTTGCGCCGGTGGCCCGCGTGGGCGTACCGCGCGTGAGACCGGCCGTGCTCTCGAGCGCCACGGCACGTATCTTGTCCATGCCGAGATGTTGCTGCACTTCTGCGACAAGGGGGCGGCCTTGGTCCCACTCGATCAGGACCGCTTCGTTGATGGCCGGGAGGGAACCGGGCGGGAACCTCACATCGACCACCGAGCCGTGGACTGCGACGACCTCGCCTGAGGTTCTCCCGGTCCCGGCGCCTGCAGCAACGGACGTCATTGCCGCCCCCCTGAGTGGAGGGTGCGCGGTGGTGTGCGGCGCATCGGTCGATCTCCAGGTCGAGCTCGAGGTCGGGCGTGACGGCTTCCTCCGCGGTAGAACTGTCGTGCGCCATTTCTCCGTTTGTCTATCATCGCTTCCGCGTGGGTTAGCTTTTTCTGGGCGGTTGCAAGCACCAATTCTCGGTCTCATACCCTTTTCGCGCGCGACAAATCGTGCAAAAATGATCACGTGCAGATCGCAGCCCCGCTTGCCCGCCTGCTTTCGATCCTCGCGATCGTGAGCCTCGTCGCATGGCCGTTTGCCGCGTCTCAGGCCGCCGGAACGGATGCGGCTGCCTGTGACATGGCAATGGCGGAAGATTTGGCTGTCGACACGAATGACATGCAGGTCGCGCGGGATTGCCACAAGTCCTGCCCGCTGATGACTCATTGCGCGACACAATGGGCGCAAGTCTTTCCCTCGGGTGCCGCCCAAAGCCCTGTGTCCCGAAGGCTCCTCGACGTCGCCTTCCCCCCTGACGACGCCGAGCGGAATGGCTTGGCCGCAACGCCACTTCCCCGACCCCCACGATCCTAGGTCCATCGCCGAGCTTTCCGGCCGGTTGCCGCCGCATGGCCTCGCACCGGCGGCGGCGCTCGCACGGCTCGACCACTGCTTCGGCGTGCGCAAAAGGGCGTGGCCGAAAAATGGACCTGGGATCACCCGATCATGAATCAATTCGACGAGATGCGCGTCGCCGTCGCGTCGCCGGTCCGCCTCACTCTTTACGTTCTGCACCGGCGGGCCTTGCCATGAGCAAGATCCGCTGCGGTGTTCTCGCCTGCGCCGCAGTCCTGGCGGCTGGGGCGGGAGGCTATTGGGCCGGCCGGCATGGGCCTCCGCCAGCAAGTCTCTTGGCTCTGGGCGGGACTGCCAGCGCGAGCGGCCGCCCGGACACCGCGAAGGGAGAGAAGCAGATCCTCTATTACCGCAATCCGATGGGGCTGCCGGAAACCTCGCCCGTGCCGAAAAAGGATTCGATGGGCATGGACTTCATGCCCGTCTACGAAGGCGAGGAGACCGCGGATTCGAGCGTCAAGCTCTCTCCTGGCAAGCTGCAGCGGACCGGGGTTCGGTCCGAGCTCGCCGCCAGGCAGGTGATCACGCGGCCATTGCGTGTGCCCGGCACGGTGCAGCTCGACGAGCGGCTCGTCGCGATCGTATCGACGCGGTCGGAAGCTTTCATCGATCACGTCGAAAACGTCACGACGGGTGACCGAGTCCGCAAAGGTCAGCCGCTGATGCACCTCTATTCCCCTGAGATCGTCGCGGCATCGGCTCAATTCATTTCGAACATCGGATTCGAAGGGGCCCGCCGCCGGCTCGAGAACTTGAACGTTTCCGCCGAGGTGATCGCCGCGCTGGAGCGCACGCACAAGGTCCCGCGCTCGATCGCCTGGACTGCGCCCCGCGACGGCATCGTGCTCGAGCGCAACGTCGTCGAAGGTATGAAGGCTTCTCCCGGCGACATGCTCTTCCGGCTTGCCGATATTTCCACGATTTGGGTTATCGCCGATGTTCCGGAACATGATCTGGGATGGGTCCGCCCGGGCGCTCCCGTCATGGTCAGGGTCCGGAGCCTGCCGGATCGTACATTCACGGGTCGCGTCGGCCTCGTCTATCCACAGGTCAAGGGCACAACCCGAACCGTGCGTGCTCGCGTCGAAATCGAAAATCCGGACGGACTCTTGCTGCCGGACATGTATGCCGATGTCGAGATCGCGACGGGAAGCCCAAATCCCGTCATTGCCGTGTCCGACAGCGCCGTGATCGAGACGGGCACGCGCCGGCTCGTCATCCTCGACAAAGGCGAGGGTCGTTTCGAGCCGAGGGAGGTCGAGACCGGAGCGCGCGGTGCCGGCCTCACCGAGATCCGGCAGGGCCTGGCAGACGGCGAGAAAGTCGTAGTCGCTGCGAATTTCCTGATCGATGCCGAGGCCAATCTGAAGGCCGCGCTCGAGAGCATGTCGCCCTCGGGCATGGCGGCCTCGGAGACGGCGCCATGATCGCGAGGCTCATCGCCTGGTCCGCGCGCAACCTCGTCCTGGTCTTCGTCGGAACGGCCTTCGCTATAGCCGCAGGATGCTACGCGTTGCGCGGCCTCCCGCTCGACGCGATCCCCGATCTCTCGGATGTCCAGGTCATCGTGACTACCGATTATTCGGGCCAGGCACCGCAGGTGGTCGAGGACCAGGTCACCTTTCCACTGACCACCGCCATGCTCACCGTGCCACGCTCGAAGGTGGTGCGCGGCTTCTCGTTCTTCGGTGTTTCCTTCGTCTACGTCATTTTCGAGGACGGCACGGATCCCTACTGGGCGCGCAGCCGCGTCCTCGAATATCTCAATGCGGCGGCGCGGCGCCTGCCGCCGGGCATTACGCCGAGCCTCGGCCCCGACGCCACGGGGGTCGGATGGGTCTATCAATATGCCGTGGTGGCGAAGGACATGACTCTCGCCGAGCTACGCTCGCTGCAAGACTGGATCGTGCGCTACGCTGTTGCCAAGGCCGAGGGCGTTGCGGAGGTCGCGAGCGTCGGCGGCTTTGTCAAGCAATACAACATCGTGGTCGATCCGCGCCGGCTCCGAGCGCAAGGAATTGCGCTGTCACGGCTGCGGGAAGCAGTGCGCGCCGCCAATATGGATGTCGGCGGCCGCACGGTCGAACTCTCCGAATTCGAGTTCATGGTCCGCGGCCGCGGCTACCTGAAGAGCCTCGACGACATCGAGACCATCGTCTTGAGGACCGACGCCGGCGTTCCGCTGCGTCTGCGCGATGTGGCGCGCGTCGAGATCGGCCCCGACGAGCGGCGCGGTATCACGGAACTCGATGGCGAAGGCGAAGTCGCGAGCGGCATCGCCTTGCAGAGGTTCGGGGCCAATGCGCTGACCGTCATCGATAACGTCAAGACGCGGCTCGCCGCGATTGCCCCGAGCTTGCCGAAAGGTGCCGAGATCATCCCTGTCTACGACCGCTCGCAGCTGATCGAAGCCGCGATCGAAACATTGCGCGGCACGCTCGTCGAGGAGAGCCTCGTCGTCGCGCTGGTTTGCGTCGTCTTCCTGCTCCATCTGCGCAGCGCCCTGGTCGCCATCCTCATGCTGCCCGTCGGAATCCTGATGGCGTTCGCCATGATGCGCTCGATCGGCCTCGGCGCCAACATCATGAGCCTCGGCGGTGTCGCCATCGCGGTCGGCGCCATGATCGATGCCGCCATAGTCATGATCGAGAATGCCCACAAGCATCTCGAGCGCGCGCCGAAGGGGAAGCCGCGCATCGAAATCCTGGTCGAGGCCGCGGCGGAGGTCGGTCCGGCCCTGTTCTTCAGCCTTCTCGTCATCACCGTATCGTTCCTGCCGATCTTCTCGCTCGAGGGGCAGGAAGGGCGGCTCTTCGGCCCGCTCGCCTTCACGAAGACCTTCGCCATGGCGGCGGCGGCGCTGCTCTCCGTCACGCTGGTCCCGGCGCTGATGGTTGTCTTCGTGCGTGGAAAAATCGTTCCGGAGCACAAGAACCCGATCAATCGCCTCCTGATCGCAATCTATCGGCCGATCATCCGGGGGGTGCTCCGCGCCAAGGTCGCAACCATCGTCGTCGCGCTCGCCATTCTCGGCGTGAGCGTCTGGCCCGCCCGCCAGCTCGGATCCGAGTTCATGCCGAACCTCGACGAGGGCGCGCTCATGTATATGCCGACAACCTTGCCCGGGCTTTCGGTCACCAAGGCCGCCGAGCTCCTCCAGATGCAGGATCGCATCATCAAATCCTTCCCGGAGGTCGCGTCGGTCTATGGCAAGGCGGGGCGCGCGTTGACGGCAACCGACCCGGCCCCTCTCGAAATGTCCGAGACGATCGTCAACCTGAAACCTCGCGATCAATGGCGCCCTGGCGTCACGATCGAGAGCCTGAAGAACGAGATGGACAGGGCCCTGCAATTCCCGGGCGTATCGAACGCATGGACGATGCCGATCAAGGCTCGCATCGACATGCTCGCGACCGGCATCCGCACGCCGGTCGGCGTCAAGATATTCGGCACGGACCTCGCCAGGATGGAGAAGATCGCGCGTGAGGTCGAGACGGTGCTGAAGTCGGTGCCGGGAACGGCGAGCGCCTATGCGGAGCGAGTCATCGGCGGCTATTTCCTCGATATCGTGCCCGACCGGGAAGCCTTGGGCCGCTACGAGCTCGCCGTGGGCGATGTTCAGGACGTGATCGCAACCGCTCTCGGCGGTGAGGCGGTCACCACGACCGTCGAAGGCCGGGAAAGATATACGGTCAATATCCGCTACCCGCGTGAGCTGCGCAGCAATCCTCGGGCGATCGCGAGCGAGGTCGAGGTACCGATGCCGGCAGGGGGAACCGTACCACTCGGCGAGGTGGCACGCGTCGAGATCACCCGTGGCGCAACCTCGATCCGCACCGAGAACGGCCAGCTCGTGGTCTATGTTTTTGTCGACATCGCAGGCCGCGACCTCGGCGGCTATGTCGTCGCTGCGCGGGAGTCGGTCATGAAGGCGGTCGAGCTGCCGCCCGGCTATTTTATCGCTTGGAGCGGGCAATTCGAATATTTGGAGCGCGCCGAGGCGCGATTGAAAATCGTCCTGCCTGTGACGCTTCTTGTCATCTTCCTCTTGCTCTATCTCAACTTCAAGACGCTCACAGAGACGCTCATCGTGATGCTCTCGCTCCCTTTCGCCATGGTCGGGGGGGTGTGGCTCATGTGGTGGCAGGGCTTCGACATGTCGGTCGCGGTAGCGGTCGGATTCATCGCGCTTGCGGGTGTCGCCGCCGAGACCGGCGTCGTGATGCTCATCTACCTCGATCAGGCGATGAAGGAGATCGAGGCGGATCGCCGCGGACGGGGGCACCCTTTCACGCATGGAGATCTCGAAGCGGCGATCATGCAGGGCGCGGTCGAACGGGTGCGCCCCAAGATGATGACGGTGGTAGCAATCACAGCGGGCCTCATGCCGATCCTCTGGAACACGGGCGCGGGCTCGGAGGTGATGCAGCGGATAGCCGTTCCCATGATCGGCGGCATGGTTTCGTCGACCGTCCTGACCCTTGTTATCATCCCTGCGATCTATGTGCTCGTCAAAGGATGGCGGCTTCCGGTCACGCGCGAGATACCCGGACAAAGCGACGATCCGAAGGACCAGACCTCGATCGGCGTCGCAGCGAAGTGACAGGGCCACGAGTCGATGCAGAGATGCTGAAATAACGGAAATCCAAGCGGTTTAGGCCACCGCCCGATGTGAATGCTGCTGTACGAAGCAGCCAGCGCTTTTTTTTGACAGCGGGTGACCAGACGGTCGCGATTGCCGTTGCTTGTGTCGACCTCGAGCAGTCGATTATTCGCATCTTCGACCGTACGCGCAATTCTCGGAGCAGGTGACGGTTTCGGTCGAGCGGAAGGCTTTGGTCGAGATACGAGGCTTGACGCCCTTCTCGAACTCTCGAGGGCGAGGACCTCGAGCTCGGCGATCGTGGCGCGAACCTGATCCAGTACGGCGTTCATGTAGGCGCCTTCATCGGGTGAGGTGGCGCGGATCGAGCGGTTGCGCAGTTACCCTGTGGTGCGTGTCGCTTCACTCGTCGGGGCCATGGAAGACGAGACTTGCGGCGTCAACGAGCCGGAGGGTGGCGTTCTTGGATCGCGCAGCGAGGTCGGCGCCGTGGCGCTGGCGGAATTCCTCGGCGGTGAGATAGAAGGCGCGACGCTCTTCGATCAGAATTCCGGCCGCGAGGTCGGGTGAACGGGAGCCGTCGGTCTCGGTGCCCGCCTCGACGCGCGTGAGGACGATTTCGAAAGTGTCTTCCAGGTCAGGATCTCCGGGGCCGAGCGCGTAGGCGAGAAAGAAGGCCCAACTGGCCGGACCGAAGGTAGAGATTACCTCGCTCTGGCGGATGGCGATGGTTGTAGGAGCTGCGCCGGCGCGCGCGGATTGGTCGAGGCGCCTGTAGAGAAAGACCAGCGGGTGCGTGAGGTCGAGGTCGCCGCGCTCGGCTTGCCCGATCCAATGCGCGGCGTCGCGCTGGAGCTGCCTTGCGCCGCGCTTCGGCAGCAGCGCGAGAATCCGCTCGTCGCGGTCCAGCAGCCGGACGAGCCGAAGCGTCCCGAACCCATCATCGTCGTCGAGACCATCGACGCCCAAAGCGCGGGTGACGATCTCCCCGAGAAGCATCACGGCGGTGAGCTCCGCTCCGGCTGGCTGGTGTCGGAGCCCTCGAAAGATCGTATCGACGGCTTGGGGAAGCTTGCGCTTGGCTCGCCGCTCGGGGCGGTGTCTGTCCGCCTTGACCGCGTCCGTGGCGAGACGCGCGGCCTGGTCCGGACGGCGCTCGAGGAGGCTCTCGCCGAAGGAGAGCGCCGCGAGGTCCTCGACGAGACGATATTCGTCCAGGTGCTCGGCGATCGTGAGGTCGCGAAGGACGGTTGCGGCGAAGTCGTCGAGGGCCTCGCGTTGCGTGAGCTCCGCGAGATAGGCACGGATTGGGCCGGGTGCCTCGATCAGCCCGTGTTGGGCTCGGGCTTTCAGGGTGTCAACCATGATCGCGCGAATATTGCGGGCCGCAAACGTCGAGAAATACTCGACCGCCGGGCCGCCCTCCCCCTCCTCGAGCGCACTGGTCGGAAGGTCGAAGACATCGTCGAAGGTCTCGTAATCGGCGAGGTTGTGGAGCCACGCGGTCTTGACGGGACGGACCGAAAAGTCCCCTGCCCTTCTTTTTGACCTTCCCCCGAATTCGTGGACACCGGGTCAAGCGGCTTGGCGTTCTGCCTGTTCTGGGGTGATATACCCGAGAGCGGAATGCAAGCGCTGGCGATTGTAGTATCCTTCGATGTAGGCGAACAAGTCGTGCCGGGCAGCATCTCGGGTGGAATAGCAAGCCTCGTGCACGAGCTCGGTTTTCAGGGTGCCGACGCAGCTCTCCATCGGCGCATTACCCTCCGCCGATCACTCCATCGAGCTGCGCTCGACGGAGCCTCTGATCGGCTCCGCCCAGCAGTTTCCTTTTCGGCTCATGGATTGGACCATGCCGGCTTTGCGGAGAATTTTCCGATAGTCCGCAGCGGCGTATTGGCTGCCGCGATCGGAATGGTGGATCAGGCCGGAAGCCGGCTTTTGCCGCTGGATGGCCATGATCAAAGCCGCAATTGTCAATTCCACCCGCATATGGTCACGCATCGCCCAGCCGACGATTTTGCGGGTGCAGAGATCGAGTACGACGGCCAGATAGAGCCAGCCTTCTTCGGTCGGTACATAGGTCATATCGGCGAGCCAGACCTGGTTGGGCCTCGAGGCGACGAATTTCTGGTCCAGCCGGTTGGGAGCGATTGGCAAATCGTGCTGGCTGTCGGTCGTGCATACCCGGAACCGCCGCGGCGTCATGGCTCGGATGCCATGTTGATGCATGAGACGTTCGACGCGGCCACGGCTCGCCGTCAGCCCTTCGGCGCGCAAGGCCGCGTGAACCCTGGGCGCGCCGTACCGTCGACGATGGGCCATATGGACCCGCCGGATCTCGGCCACCAAGGCACGATTGGCCGCTTTGCGGGGGCTCTCGGGGCGGTCGCGCCAAGCGCAGTACCCGGCCGGAGACACGCCCAACACATCACACAGGACGCGAACCGGGAACGTCTCGCGCTGATCCTGGACGAGCCGGAATTTCATCTCGGTGCTTCCGAGAAAATGCGCAGCGTTTTTTTTAGAATCTCCCGCTCCATGCGCAGGCGCTCGTGCTCGCGCCGCAGACGGGCGTTTTCCGCGGCCAGATCCGAGCTGGCATGCGGGATCACCGCCTGCGTATTCGAGCGCCGCGGCGATCCCGCATGCCCCCGGTCACCCGCGTCCCGCCAAGCGCGAAGCATCGACGGGCGAAGCCGATCAGAGGCTCCGTCGAGCGAAGCTCGATGGAGTGGTCGGCGCAGGGCAATCCCCAGCTCTCGGGCAATCTGGCTCACAGGCCGGCCGCTACCCGTCAGCAATCCGACCGCTTCCCGCTTGAACTCGTCCGTGAAGTGACGACGCGTCGTTCCCATTGAACACCTTCTTGATCCCTCAAGAGCTTAGCAGAGGTGTCCACCATTTCGAGGGAGGGTCAGTGCTTCACTCCCCCCGCACAATAGAGGGAGCTCAGCCGCAAAAATCATGATCCCCCACGGTTTTGCATGCTCTCTCAGCCGAGCTGTCGCGCAAGGCGATGAGGTAATCGCGGTCCGAAATATCGACGGAAGGGACCGGGTACGCCCGCGACAGGTTGAGAACGCGCCCGTCGGCGGCGACGATCGCGAGAGCGACGACCTGTGGCACACCGCCGATCTTCGACACCAGGAGCTTGTGCTTGTCGCTGTTACCGAGATCCGCCACCAGACCATCGGCGGTTGCGACACCCGTAGCGGCAATAAGTTCCCGCGCATTCTTCAAGATGAGGTCGACGGTCTGCATCGCCCGCTCGGTCTCCTCGACGAGGAGAAGATCGAGCGTGCTCAATTCGCGCTTTGCCTCTTCGAGATCCTGCAGGCGGAGATTCCAGAGAACGACCGCCACCGCGCACATGACGACCGCGGCGATTGCGCCGAGCAAAAACATGATGCGCACAGGTTCGCTGAGCTTGTGGTGCAAACTCTGGCTCTCGATTTTCGTGGCAGGCGGCACAACGCTATCCATCGAAACTTGCGCCGAACAATCAAGCGTTTCTGCGGCAATAAAATAACTCGTCTCCACCGAAGCCGTGAACCCGGCTCGCGAAGAAAACCAGCGATGGCATTATGCCGAACCGACTACGCCAGCTTCGCAGGAGCGGCAAAACCCGACGGAACCTCGGGCGACTTTCTTCATTCTCCAAGTCCGCTTGCCCCTCTCGATTCGGAAGGCATCCAATGCGAATTGCACTTGTAGCACCTCTGTTCGAAGCCGTACCCCCGAGATATTATGGCGGCACCGAACGCGTCGTGTCCATCTTGGCCGAGGAGCTTGTTCGTTTCGGTTACCAAGTAACGTTATTCGCCAGTGGCGACTCGATTACTGGTGCCGAGCTCGTCGCCGGCGCGCCGCGTAGCCTCCGTTTGGCCGGCATCCACGATCATCTCGGGACAACACTCCACATGCTGCGCAGCGTTCGACGCCGCGCCGACGACTTCGACATCATTCATTTTCACATCGACCTGCTGCCGCAAGCCCTCTTCTGGGATCTCGCCGCGAAATGCCTGACGACATTGCACGGACGGCTCGATCTTCCGGAATGCTTGCCGCTCTACACGACCTATCCTGAAATGCCGCTTGTTTCGATCTCGAACGCTCAACGTCGGCCGTTGCCCGTGCATGCCAACTGGCTCGCGACGATCCCACACGGCTTGCCGGCGCATATTTGCCCCTATCATCCGACGGGTGGAGATTATTTGGCCTTCCTCGGCCGGATCTCACCCGAGAAGCGGCCCGATCGCGCGATCGAGATCGCCCGGCGAGCCGGAGTGCCGTTGAAAATCGCCGCGAAGGTGGACGATGTCGATCGCGACTATTACGAGGATCGCATCAAGCCCCTCATCGACAACAAGCTCGTCGAATATGTCGGCGAGATCACCGAACACGAGAAGTCGGATTTCTTGGGCTCGGCCCGCGCCCT
Source organism: Beijerinckiaceae bacterium (assembly GCA_024304885.1). GTDB lineage: Bacteria > Pseudomonadota > Alphaproteobacteria > Rhizobiales > Beijerinckiaceae > Methylocapsa. Next base: position 27,334 of record JALJOM010000004.1, on the reverse strand, counting down.
TCTCTTCCCGATCGACTGGCCCGAACCGTTCGGCCTCGTGATGATCGAAGCCATGTCCGCCGGCACACCGGTGATCGCCTGGCGCCAAGGTTCGGTTCCCGAGGTCGTCACGGACGGCGTGAGCGGTAGAATTGTTCAGAGCATCGAAGCGGCCGTCGCGGCGGTGCACGAGGTCGCCGGCTTCAGCCGAGCTCTGGTTCGCGCCGAGTTCGAACGGAGATTCACGGCGACACGGATGACGAAAAACTATCTCGCTGCCTATCACGCGCTCCTCGGCGCCGGTCAGACGGAGCCGACAAAACTACCGCCGGCGACGCCGCGCATCCTCGACTCCATGCTCGTCTCCTCGGCTCGAATCAGCGCCGATGCGCCGGCTTGAAATGGAGGGTACCACTTGATAGGTGAATTGCCGATGCAGGGCGCGGTCGCCCCAGCTCATCGGCTCGGCTCTGGCATCCGTAGAGCTTCGCCGCCGATTGGTCATCGCGCGAGAGAGTCCCGTTTGGACCTTCACGAAAGCTTTGCGGAGAACGAAGATCACCGAATCCCACGAGACGCGTCGCAGCGACCCCGCGACGGAGGCGGTCATCGACCTGCCACGCCATTACATCGAAGCCGACGGCTCCCTGCTCCGAGGCCCGTCGAGAAGCCTCAAGCATGGCGAAACATTCGCTGTTTTCGACAATTACGGTGACATCGGAGTTGTCGGTACCGGGCCCGACGGCCTCTATTTCAACGATACGCGCTTTCTGTCCTGGTTCGAGCTCCTTTTCGAATGCACCCGGCCTCTCCTTTTGAGCTCTGTCGTTCAAGACGACAACGCGGCCCTATCGGTCGACCTCACCAATCCCGATATCCACAGGGACGGCGCGATCATACTCCCACGTGACACGATCGCGATCGAACGTACGAAATTGCTGTGGCGTGAAGTCTGCTACGAACGCATCGGTTTGCGAAACTACACCGACGACATTTGCCGATTTCGGATCGATATCGGCTTCGGTGCCGATTTTCGCGACTTGTTCGAGGTGCGCGGTTCCCATCGCGAGAAGCGGGGCAAGACAACCGTAACCTACACCGATGCAAGCGTCGAATTCTCCTACCGAGGGCTCGATGGGCTCACCCGCAAAACGACGCTCACCTTCTCGCCGGCACCGAGCAAGATCGGCCAGCATCGCGCGACGTTCGACTTCGAGCTCGGCCCCCATCAGAAGACCTCACTATGTGTGTCGGTTCAATGCGAAGACCGCAACGCACCTGTGGTTATGAACTTCGCCCGCGCGTTCCGCGCGCATCGGCGCGAGATCCGGGCGCGAACCGCGAACATTGCCGAGGTCGATAGCTCCAACGAGCTCTTCAACGAGTTCTGCAAGCGGTCCATCTCGGATCTCTACATGCTGACTACGAGGGTCGATCACGGCTATTATCCCTACGCCGGGATCCCCTGGTACAGCACGGCGTTCGGCCGCGACGGGATCATCACGGCGATGATGCTGCTCTGGATCGATCCTTCGATTGCGAGCGGCGTCTTGCAATATCTCGCCGCGACGCAGGCGGCCGTGCTCGACCCGTCGAGCGACGCGCAGCCGGGAAAAATCATGCACGAGACGCGCAACGGCGAGATGGCGCTCCTCGGCGAGGTGCCGTTCCGACGCTACTACGGGACGGTCGATGCGACGCCGCTCTACGTGATGCTGGCCGGCATGTATTTCGACCGCACCGGCAGGATCGATTTGATCACGAAGTTGTGGCCGAGCATCATCGCGGCCCTACGCTGGATCGATACCTACGGCGACATGGACGGCGACGGCTTCGTCGAATATGCGCGCCAATCCGGTTCGGGCCTCGCCAACCAGGGTTGGAAAGATTCCTACGACGCTGTGTTTCACGCTGATGGCTCGCTCGCCGAAGGTCCCATCGCACTATGCGAGGTTCAAGCCTATGTCTACAGCGCGAAGCTCCATGCGGCGAAGCTCGCGCGCCATATGAGCGAGCACAGGCTCGCGGCGCAGCTCACCGCGGAGGCGGAGGACCTGAAGGAGAGTTTCGACTACGCCTTCTGGTGTGACGAGATCAACACCTTCGGATTGGCGCTCGACGGCCACAAGAACCTCTGCCGGATCAAGACATCGAACGCCGGCCACGCGCTGTTCGCCGGCATCGCGAAGCCACACCGCGCGCATCGTGTCGCCGAGACGCTGCTCGAACGCGATTTCTTGAGTGGCTGGGGGATAAGAACCGTCGCCCGCACAGAAGCGCGCTACAACCCGCTCTCCTACCACAACGGGTCGATCTGGCCGCACGACAACGCCATGATCGCGCTCGGCTTCGCCCGCTACGGGCTCGGCCGCCGCGCGAGCGAGATCTTCGCGGCGCTGTTCGGGGTCACGAAATACGAAGACTTGCGGCGGCTGCCCGAATTATTCTGCGGCTTTATCCGCCGTCCGCATCGAGGCCCGACCCGCTATCCCGTCGCCTGCTCTCCGCAAGCTTGGGCGGCGGCCGCGCCGTTCGGCTTGCTCGAGGCCTGCCTCGGCCTCGAACTGCGCCATGCATCGAATGCACTCTGTTTCGTCGATCCGGTCGTCCCCGAATTTCTCGATTACCTCACCATCAGGCGATTGCGCTTGGGAGATTCGATCTTCGATCTCGAGCTGCGACGCCATGGAATGGAGGCGACGCTGAAGGTGTTGAGCCGACAAGGAGACGCAAAGGTCATGCTCATCAAGTAGGCGCGCATTCTGCGCACCGCCGCACTCATGCGCCGAGTTTGTCGAACACCATCACCTTGGAGAGGAACGCCTTCGAATCCCGCGCGTGCACCAAACCGCAGTCGTTTGCGATCGCGCGGAAATCCTCCGTGATGTAGGTCGTGGAGTAAGGCTCGTGAAAGCCCTGTGGGAAAAGCTCGAGGAGACCATCGTATTCCGGGTCATCGCCGACTTGAAGCGAGTCCACGAGGACCAGGCGCCCGCCGGGCTTCCTGACGCGGGACACCTCGCGGAAAGCGATGCGGCGCACCTCGGGCGGCAGCTCGGGGAACATGAAGATGCCCCGTGCCGCAGCCGATGTCCCTGAGCCGCAACCGCCGCTGATCACGACCGGAGAAGATCTCGTGCAATGGGAGAAGAGCCTGGCGGCGCGTCGCATTCGCGGTGCCGTTGAAGAGCACCTCGACTTGCGTGTCGTAGCGCTTGGCCGACTCGTCGGTCATCCAGCCGCCGGATTGGAAGTGGAAGTTCTGCAGGTAGTAACAGGGCCGTTTGGCACGCGTCTCCTCGGTCAGGACCTCGCTGTGCGCGCCTGCCTCTCGGCGACGGCGGACGGCAGGAAGCTCCTCGAAGAAGAGCCTCGAGTGCTCGAGCAAGGTCGACAGGGAACCGTCGTGATCGGCGGGCAATGGATCGTCAACCTCGGGTCGCCCAGGACGCGTAGACGGGAAAACCCTCGCCGCCGAGCAAGGCAACGGTTTCATAGTGCGGCAGATCGACCACCGCGGAATACGACCCGGCGAGCTTCAAGGCAAAGGCACCAGCGAGCCCCTGGATCGCATAGCCTCCGGCCTTGCCGTGGGGCAGGAGGAGTGAGAGGTGTAGCGGGATGATCCTCGCACTCGTGCTAAACTACCTACCATCCTATGGCTGGGTGCTGAAAGGGGGATGGAATATCGCCGACTGCGTCGCCCGCTCTTACGACGTCGAGGCGATGGAGTTCGGGACGGTCGCGGCCGGGCGCATCGGTCTTGCGGTGCTGCGCCGGCTCGCTCCGTTCTACGTGAAGCTGCATTACACCGATCGCCACCGGCTGCCCGAAGCAACCGAGAAAGAGCTCGACCTGACCTGGCATTCGACCGTCGAGGACATGATGAAGGTCTGCGATGTCGTGACCATCAATTGCCCGCTCCATCCGGAGACCGAGCATCTGTTCGACGACGCCCTCATCGCGAAGAGGAAGCGCGGCGCCTATATCGTGAATACCGCGCGCGGCAAGATCTGCGATCGCGACGCGATCGTTCGGGCCCACGAGAGCGGGCAGCTTGCAGGCTATGCAGGCGACGTCTGGTTCCCGCAGCCTGCACCGAAGGATCATCCTTGGCGCTCCATGCCCTACCACGGCACGACTCCGCACATTTCGGGCACATCCCTGTCGGCCCAGGCCCGCTATGCTGCGGGCGTGCGCGAGATCCTCGAATGCTGGTTCGAGGGCAAGCCGATCCGGAACGAATATCTCATCGTCGATGGTGGCAAGCTCGCCGGCACCGGCGCACATTCCTATAGTGCAGGCAACGCGACAAGCGGGTCGGAAGAGGCAGCGCGCTTCAAGGCGACGGCGGCATGAGACTGCCACAGCACGGCGGCGCTCGGGACCGAGCACGCCTCGAAGGGCCGACGACGGAAAAAAGGCGTGACGACCCGGACGCTATGTAATAATAATATATCCAGTGTGCGATCCGCTCTGGCTCGAGTCGGCGTTACGCCTCGCGCCAGGGTGGGCCGGAGCCGAAAAGTCGATGTCTCACCGCCGACGAGACCGGGACTTCGGGCCGATCGTACATTGCGGGCGGGTGCACGATTGATCCTTACTCCTCGCAGGGCCATGTGCATCCGCCCTTTTTCTCGTCCTGCCCTGCGCTCGCCAGTCGATCCTCTCGGCCGAGGTCAGGAACGAAGGCTGCGAGATCGTCTCTGTCGGGATTCTGCAGTCTACGAAGGCGCGCTGCATAGAGCGCACTCATGGCACCTTCTCCACATATGTCGGACGCCGAGCCGCAATCGAGAATTCGGCCGTCCTTCAAGAGCGCAACGCGACAAGCGAGCACGAAGGCATGCTCCGGCATATCGCTCGTCATGATCACTCCCTTGCCCGCGCGCGACAGCTCGCGGACGAGGCCGAGGACGCGGCCCTGACTCCCGAGATCGAGGCCGGCAGTCGGCTCGTCCATGACGAGAAGCGGCGCATCCTGGGCCAGCGCGCGGGCGATCAAGACCAATTGGCGCTCCCCGCCGGAGAGCTCGACGAAGGGTCGGTCACCGAGATGCGCAATTTTGCAGCTTACCAGCGCTTGCTCTACCCGGAGTCGGTCGGTGCTGCCCGGTGCCCCACCACGACCGAAATGCGTGGTTCGTCCCATCAGCACCATTTGCCGCACCGAATAGGCGAATACGAGCTCGCTCGATTGCGGCACATAGGCCACGAGGCGGGCGATGTCTTCTCGGGACAGGGCTTCGATGCTGCGGCCCGAGAGCGCGACCGACCCGGTCGAGCCCTCGACAAGGCCGAGCAAGCAGCCGATCAAGGTGCACTTGCCGGCCCCGTTGGGACCAAGGATGCAGAGCGTCTCCCCCGCCTCGATGTCGAGCGTGATAGTGTCCAAATTCAGCCGATCGTTGCGCCGGCGCCGGAACGACGGGCTTCTCGTCTCGACGAGTTTCACGCCCAATTGCCCCGCCGTTGGCGCACCAGGACGCAAAGAAAGAACGGCGCCCCGATGACGACAGTCAACACCCCGATCGGCACCTCGACCACGAAGAGAGATCGCGCCAGAGTGTCGATGCCGACCAGGAACAAGGCGCCGAGCAAGGCCGTGGCGGGAAGGAGATGCGCCGGCTCCATGCCGAAGAGCATCCTTGCGACATGAGGGATGACGAGGCCGACCCAACCGACGATGCCTGCCGCGCTCACTGTTGCCGCACTCATCAGGGTCGCGCAGGCGATCAGCATGGCTTTCGTGCGATGAATGTCGAGCCCGAGGCCGCAGCTTCTTCTTCGCCGAGGCCCAACAGGTTGATCCGCCATCGCGAGAGGTAGAGGAGGACTCCACAGGAAAGCACCGGCACCGACACCGCGGCGGTGCCCACCAAATCGGTCTTGGCCAGGCTCCCCATGAGCCAGAATGCAATCATCGGCAGCACGTCGAGCGGATCGCTACAACCGACAATCGTTCGTCGATTGGACCCTCACGTCCGAAATCACCTATACTATCGATGAATCCAATCGCTTTGTTTTCAAGCCTTATTACTTCAACGAAACGGGAAATTATTTCGATGCAATGCAGAATGGTAAAGTGCGCGATTGGCTGATCGACCATGATACCTATGGTGTCATCGCGGAATGGCAAACGCGGGTGGCAGAAGCGGACGCCAAGGTCGGCTATTGGTACGGATCACTCGGATTGCCCGGACCGCCGACTGCGTGGATGCTCTATGGTCCGACCGCGTCGGGTGGCCTGGCTAATGCCTCCTGGTCCATCCTGGCCGAGCCGACCAGCAGGCACGAGTTCAATGCTATCTATGGCTTGCTCGACAGGTCCTTCGGGCCACTTCACATGCAATTCGGCGCACGCTATCTCCGCGAGGCGCTTCCAGGTATCAATGAATTCGATACGACAGGTATCGGCGACCTGTCTCACGATGCCGCATTGGCGGCATCGCGAGGCGTGATCCCCGCTCGCAGCGTCACCGGTTGGTCGACCGGGGCTTTTCTTCCCTATGCCGCCGCGAGCTACGATGTCAGTCCGAACCTCCAGCTCAGAAGCAGCTTCGGGTCCAATTACAATCCACCGGCCTTCGACGTCTGGCCTGCGTTTCAGCAGAACGCCGCGGCCTTTCTCGCGCGGGGTATCACGGCGAACCAATTGTGGCACGCGATCAAGCCGGAGCTTTCGACGGGCATCGACGCCGGATTGCGCTGGTCGCTCGGCGATCTCGCCGAGCTCGGAGCTTCTCTATCGAGCCGCTGTTCTACTATGCGAAGTTTACCGACAAGGCGGTGAGCTATGATCCCGGGATCGGCATCGCTTATTCGCAGAGCGTCGCCCAAAGCCATTCCTACGGCGCGCAGGTGATCGCCCACTGGTTGCCGGTCGAGACCTTGGACCTCTTCGCGACAGCGTCGTACAATCGAAATGTCTTCGATGCAGACCTTCCGACGCTTCCCGGCGCTTCTCAGGCGGTCCGAGCTGCGGCGATCGTGACCGGTGGGCAACTGCCCAACGTACCGATTTGGCTCGCATCGGGAGGCGCGAGATGGAGCTTGGGCCAGCTCGTGATCGTGCCGGTCTTTCGCTTTGTCGGGTCGCGGTACGGAGACACCGCACGGACACGGCCGGTTCCGGGCTATGTGGTTGCGGACCTCGATTTCGAGCTGGAGCATCCGACGCCGTGAGGTGGCCTGCTGGCCAGCCTGTCGATCACGAACATTTTCGACAAGGCCTACATAGGCTTCATCAACAACGGCTACTTCCAGCAGAGCAGCGCGGCGGGCGCGATCTACAATCCCGGTGCGCCCCGCACAGTTTGGGGACGGGTCGCCTTCAAGTTCTGAGCCGCGGGGTCGCCGGGTGCTGGTTCGACTCGGCGCCACGGGATCCGCGATGAGGACATCTGAAGCCGACCGCTTCGAGACCCCGCGCAGCCTCGTCCTGCGCGGCATCGTGCCAATCGACCGTGAACCCATTTTTTATTTCGTATAGATCGACTACATAGACCAAGAGAGGCAGTCATGCTCGACGCTTGCGCAATCGTCGCGCAAGGACGGTGGCGAGCACTGGCGCACGAGGTCTCGATGTCAGATGGTCGAATCGATGCTCTTCTCGCCTTGCGCGCCGATGGACGCCTCCTCGTCGGACGCGATCGGATCGCCCTGCTCGAAGCTGTCATCGAGCACGGCAGCATGACCAAGGTGGCGCAGGCCGCGGGCTTCAGCTACAAGACAGCCTGGGACGCCGTCCAAGCGATCAACAACCTCTTGCCCAAGCCCGCCTTCGTCACGAGGACAGGGGGGAAACGCGGCGGCGGCGCCGAGGTGACCGAGGAAGGACGCAAGCTCATCGCCGCCTTCCGCAGCCTCGAGGAGAAGCTCGGCCGGATCTCGAGCGCGATCGCTGCCGAAGGCCTCGACAATTTCGACGATCTCCTGCTTTTCGGCCTCGGGGGCAAGGTCAGCGCCAGAAATGCGTTTCGCTGCACCGTAACGGAAATTCGGGAGGAGGTGGTCGATGTCACGGTCACCTTGCAGGTATCCACTACGAATAACCTGACGTCTGTCATCACCCACGGCGCCGTCGCAGACCTGGGGCTCGCCCCCGGGCGGAACGTGGTGGCCCTCGTCAAGTCTTCCTTCGTGATGCTCGCGCACCATGGAGAGACTTGCAGCCTTCCGAACCGTAACAAATTGGAAGGAGAGGTCACGCGACGGGTCGATGGCGATGCCAACAGCGAGATCCATCTCGACATCGGCGACGGAAAATGCCTGACCGCCGTGGTGCCTAAAGAAACTGCGCAAGATTTGCACATCGCTTCGGGCGATCGGCTCGATGCCGTCTTCAAGGCCTCCGACGTGATTCTCGCCGCCGATTGAAACACCCACCCGGGTAGGCAGCCGGCTGGTTTGTCGACGAAGCCGGGAGCACGGAATTGCTCTGGCGATTCGGTGAAATTGGCGCACGAGCGCTGCCGCGGGCTCGCCCGCACGCGACGCCCCGAGAAAAGGACGGCCATGCGAATTCGATGGCGAATACTGATGGCGAAATCCTGGATCGTGTCGAGATGGATCTACCGGTGCTACGGCGTCGAGCTGCTCGGCCGCCCCTCGGACAGAATATGGTACTTCGCCTATGGCTCGAACATGCATGGAAGCATCTTCCTCGAGCGCCGTGGGATGCGGCCACTGGACGGCGCATCGGCAGGCTCGAGGGCTACCGGCTGAGGTTCAACCTCGACGGAAGGCCCAAGGGCAAAGCGGCCCCGGCCAATATCACCCCGGACGCGACCGCAGAGGTCTGGGGCGTTCTCTACCAGATCACATGTCGAGACATGCTCCGGCTCGACGCGTCGGAAGGTGTGCCAGGTGGGAGATATCGTCGGAACTGGCTCGACGTGCGAGACGGCGATGGCACAGTCGTAAAAGCGATGACCTACATCGTCAGGGCAATGCCGACGACGGACGCCCGTCCCTGCGTTATCTCTCGCTCCTGCGTGACGGAGCGCGTGATCGTGGGCTGCCCGAGATGTGGGTGCAGTTCCTGGAGAGCGTCGAGCCGGCCGAGTGATTGCAACTATCGCTTCGGCGGTTCCGACCCGGGAGGACGGCAAGCAGCGATCACATATATGCTCATCGCGACCGCCGAGCGGGACGACGTCGGCCCCGAGGCCTGGCTGACCGACGTCACCGTTCGCATTGCCGACTATCCTATCAGGGTGCGGCTCGGTCGCCAGCGGCGCTGCTGCTCCGATGCGTTGCCTGGCGGCCTGATCGGCGCCGCCGGGCATTGTGCGCTCAGGCCGCGCGCGCGCTGGTCGCGGGTGCGCCGGTGTGGATGATCGTCCCGACATGCTCGCAACGCAGCGCGGCGGTGATCCGGCCCGGCACGAGCCCGTTCACGACCTGCACGTGCTCGAGGTAGCGCGCGGTTGCCATGACCTCGAGCAGCGCGCGGTCGAACGGCAATGTGCCCAAATTCGCGAGGTCGGCGGCGTTGGTCTCGCGGAGCAATTGTGCCTGCTCCCCGCCGGGGCCCTTGGGATCGGTGGTATACACCCCATCCACGTCCTCCACGATCGTGAGGCCGGCCGCGCCGAGCGCGTCGGCGAGCAGGAACGCGCCCGTGTCGGCGCGGTGAGTGGGGATGCGCGAGGTCGGGAACTCGTGGTGATGATAAGGCGGAAAGGCGCTTCCCACGACCGCGCGGGCCGCAGTGAGGTGGATCGCGAGCCGTTTCGCGATGGTCTCGTGCTCGATATAGGAGACGCCCTCCGGCGCGAGCAGCGCCGCGAGGATGTGGCCGTTCTGGCCAGCCTCGTTCGCGGCGAGCGGAGCAAGCGACCCGACCGGCAGGCCGAGGTCGAGGCCGACACTGTAGAGATGGCGGGCGCGGATACCAGCGCCGGTCAGGATGAGCAGACGGTGCTCGGGCAGGATCTTCCGGAGCTCGTCCACAACGGGCAAGATCGCATCCGGGCCGCGATCCATGATGGAGCGGCCGCCGATCTTCACGACTTGCAGCCAGGGGAGGAGCCGGATCGGGCGCACGCCGGCGACGGGGCGGATGAGCTCGTTGTCGAGGAGGGTCTGGCGCGCAAGCGGCGAGGCGACGTGCTTGATGGTGTCGGTGGTGTCGGTCATGGCTGTGGTTCTCTAGAGCATTTTCCAGCGAGCCGGACACCGGCTCGCGTCGCGAAAATGCGACAAAGCAAGGAACGTAGGGCGGCTTTCCGAGTCGATCCGAGCGGCAAGCGCCCCTAGCTCGCGGTGATGATGGTGCCGACGTGCTCGCCGGCGAGCGCGCGGGTCAGGTTGCCGGGGACGAGGCCGTTCACGACCTGCACCTCGCGAATGTGTCGCGCCTCCTTGAGCAGGTCGAGCATCGGGAACTCGAGGATCGAATCGTGCAGCCCTCGCGCCTTCATCTCGTCGACCGAGATCTTGGGGATGAAGGTGGCGCCCGGCGAGGTTTTCGGGTTAGCGGTGTAGAGGCCGTCCTCGTCCTTCACGAAGATCATCGCCTTGCAGCCGAACTGCTCTGCGACGAGGAAGCACCCGGCGTCGGTGCGGTAGGGCGGGATGACGTCCGCGGGGGACGGGCGTATCCAGAGGCCATAAGGGGGCATGCCGCTGAAGACGACGGCATTCACCTCGGCGAGGTAGAGCGGCACTGCCGAGAGCCCGGCGTGGGAGACCACGGAAATGCCGTATTTCGCGAGGAGCTGCCCCAGCATCGCCGCGTTCTGATCGGCAACCGAGGTGCCGAGCTGCGTGAGCACGCCCGCCGGTAGGTTGAGCTCCGCCGCGATCGAGTAGAGGTGCCTGGCCCTCGTGCCGGCGCCGGTCCCGATCAGCAGCGTGTGGGCCTCGCGGACGGCGACGATCTCGTCCACGAGTGGATAGACGGCCTCGCGGCCACGGTCGATAATGCTCTGGCCGCCGATCTTGATGACGGTCGCGTCCGGCAGGATCCGGAAGTCGGGTGCCTCCTCCGCCGCCGCCAGAAGCTGCGTATCGGTCAGCGATCGCTGCATGAGGAGCGCCTCGAGCTCCGCCGTCGTGTTGGCCATCGGGGTCCCTTTCGTCGTTGCCATGTAGTTTCTTGCTTCGAGTGCCCAGGTATCTGTTGTAGGAGCATCCCACAATATCCGAAATTTATGCGTCTTTTTCCCCGCATGGGAAAAAACGCCGAAGCATGGATAATCCTGAATTCTTCGCTGGTTGCCGAAATCGAGATCACCGAGAAAACGACCGAGCGGAACAGGGCCGGGAAGCCCGTCGGAGAACGGCTCCTTCAACGTCGGGTTGCGTCCTCGACAGGCGCGAGCGGCATTTTTTCGTGACGGTTACGGTCCGTTGAAATGCACCGTGCCGAGCTCCGTGACGTCGTAGCCGCCGAGCTCTCTTGCCCGCTGAACGAATGTGTCGCTCGCGCAGAAGCGGATGAGCTTCTGTATCGGCGGATCGAAATAGGCTTTCCTCCAGATCAAGAGATCGAAGCGCTCGACGAGCAGAGGCGTGAACCCTTGCCGGAATTGACGGGCCATGGCCTCGATGCCGAGCCCCACATCGGCCCTTCCCGCGGCGATGGCCGCGGCCAGATCCATCTCGGTCCGCTCGACCGTTTCGATGCAATGAAGATCGTCTCTCCGCAGGCCGTCCCGGTCGAGCAACAGGTCGAGCACCATCTCGCTTCCGGCCTCTTTCTGTCGTGGCTGGAACCGCAATCCACGCGCAGAGCGCAGGGATCCGATCGAGCGTCCGAGATCGGTGCGGAAGATCAAGCCGCGCGTGCGTTTCGCCCATTCGATCAAGACGACGGCCTTGTCCGCGAAGGCCTCACGGACCACCTCGACGTTCCAGCCTTCGCCTGCGCGCGTCGGAATGTGCAATCCGGCCGCGATGAAATCCTGTCCGGGACAGCGCTGGAGCGCATCGAGAGCCCCGTCCAGGCAAGCCGCGATCCCGGAACGCGATTCCCGCAGGGCCCATTCGAGCAGAGGGTCGTGGCCGCCGACGACGACAGGAGGGAGGCGCGCCAGAATCGGACGCGCGATCTGCTGGCCCGGCTTGGCCTGTGCCCCGTTCGCGAGGATCGAGGCCTCGATCTCGTCGTGGGGGAACAAGAGCTTTCCCGTGACCCGGCGCACCGGCAGCTTTCCGTCCGCGGCGAGTTCGTAGATTTTGCGCTCCTTGACACGAAGTAGGGCCGCGAGCTCGCGCGTCGTGAGGAATTCAGCCATGCGTCTTTTTCTGTATTTTTCGAGGACTCCGAAAAATAGCCTATTCTTGCATCGTCGCCGAGGGAATAGCACAAAGGAGCGTCGCGAGGCGTCACGGTAGTTTCGAGCGGACCAGTGGCGTAGTCGTCTCGTTCGTGTCGGGCGACCTTGCTCTCGCGGCAAAGGCGATTCCGCGGCTCTCGTCGGGTGCGACCCGCGGGCGATCGGCTGTCTTGGCGCGGCAGGAAGCTACGGTTGTCTTGCCGTTCTCCCCCGATCCGAGGTCCCGCTCGTTCCCGAGCGATGCCCAGCGAGGTGGAAACCGCGTCTCGGTTCAGACCGCGACGAACCAGAAAGGTCGTGCTGGTTCCCGAATCGGCAGGTTTCCGAGCACCGACTATCGTTTTTCCGGCGCGGCTCAAGACGTCTTACAGATCCTGCTCGTCCGCTCGAGCTCGGCGCCGAGCTTCACGCGTATTGCGCGATGCCCATCCCGAAGGACCAGTTCTCCTTCGGCACATCGACGAGATTGACGAGAACGTTCTCGGGCCGGATGCCGGGGCTCTTCGCCAAAAGCTCGGCGATCCGGGCATAGAGCGCCTTCTTCTTGTCCGGACCTCGCGTATTGTTCACGACGATCTGGATCATCACGAGATCGTCGTCCCGAGCGATGCCGAGATAGGTCTTGCCGTACAGGAAGTTCTCCGGCTCGAGCTCCTCGATCACCATGAAGCGATCGTCCTCGGGAATCTCGAAGACCTCCCGCATGGCCTGGTAGAGGCTGTCGAGGATCGCGCGGCGATAGTCGGGGGACTTGCCCTTTAGCAGGGAGACGCGGGTCAGCGGCATGGCTCGGTTCCTCCGTTGTGCGCCCGAGCCCTACAGCACCTTGCCAGGGTTGAGAATCCCCTTCGGGTCGAGCGTGCGCTTCAGGGCGCGCATGACGTCGAGCGCCACCTTGTCCTTCACCTGGGGCAGGAGCTCGCGCTTCAATTGCCCGATCCCGTGCTCGGCCGAGATCGAGCCGTGATGCGCCGCCACGATCGCGTGCACGATCGCGTTGATCTCGCCCCAGCGGGCGAGGAAAGCGTCCCTTTCGGCACCGACCGGCTGCGAGACATTGCAGTGGATGTTGCCGTCGCCGAGATGGCCGAAGGCGACGAGCCGCACGCCGGGAGCCTCCCACGCCAAGGCGCCCGAGACCTCGTCGAGGAAGGCTGGGATCGCGGCGAGCGGCAGGCTGATGTCGTGCTTGATCGAGCCGCCTTCCGCGCGCTGCACCTCGGGCAGGAGCTCGCGGAGCTTCCAGAACCGCGCCGTCTGATCCAGCGAGGCCGCGACGGCCGCATCCTCGACGATTCCCCTCTCGGCCGCCGTGTCGAGCAAGCCGACGAGCCGCGCGGCGAGCCCCTCCCGGCTCTGCGAGGAAAGCTCGAGCAGCACATACCAGGCGTGGGGCTCGGGCAGCGGGTCCTGAACGCCCTGGGCATGGGCGAGAACGAAATCGATCCCGATTCGCGGGATCAGCTCGAAGCCGGTGATCTCGCCGCCCGCCATGTCGCGCGCGAGCTCGAGAAAGGCGAGCGCCTGCGCCGGCGACGCGAGCCCGACGAAGGCCGTCTCGAGGCTCCGCGGCTTGGGATAAAGCTTCAGCACGGCCGCGGTGATGATCCCGAGCGTACCTTCCGAGCCCATGAAGAGATGCTTCAGGTCGTAGCCGGTATTGTCCTTCCTGAGCTTGGAGAGATCGGAGAGGATCCGCCCGTCGGCGAGCACCACCTCGAGGCCGAGCACGAGGTCGCGGGCGTTGCCATAGGCGATGACGGCCGTCCCGCCCGCATTGGTCGCGAGATTGCCGCCGATGGTGCAGGAGCCTTCCGCGGCGAGCGAGAGGGGGAACAGCCGTCCCGCGTCGTCCGCCGCCCCCTGGACCCCGGCGAGCACCATTCCCGCCTCGACCGTCAGCGTGCTCGTGGCGAGGTCGATCTCGCGGACCTTCGTCAGGCGGGAGAGCGAGAGCACAATCGCTCGCCCGCTCGCATCGGGAACCTGGCCTCCGACGAGACCAGTGTTGCCGCCTTGCGGGACGACTGGCGTGCCGGTCTCGTGGCAGAGCGCGAGCACGGCCGAGACTTCCGCTGTCGTCGCCGGCTTCACGACACAGGCCGCCGCACCCCGGAAGAGGCCCCGCGGCTCGTGGAGGAAGCCCGCCATCTCCGCCGTGTCGGTGACGACTTGGGCAGGACCGACAATCGCGGCCAGTCGCGACACCAGAGCCCGCGTATCCCTGTCCCCGGCACTTTGCGTCATAGGCGGCCTCCCTGCGGCTCCGTGCCCGAAGCGCAACCCTAATGCCATGAGATCAACGGGCGCCGGCGGTATGCGTCCTGCCAGGTATGCGTCTTGCCAGGTATGCGTCTTGCAAAATGCTTCTGCAGTGCCTTGCCGAACTATCGTCGCGCGGTTCGCGCGACCTCGCCGCCGCGAGTCCCGTGCTCGGCGGCGCGCCCGACTGCCGCCGGCCCGACCGCTGCCGGCCCGACCCACGACGCCGATCGACAGCCTGGAAGCCGCCACGGATGGACAGGGTACTATGAAGATGTTCTTCATGTGCGGCTTCTATTCCGATGCGGCGCACGCGAAGGTCGCGCGAACGGAAGACTATTGGGACGCCTACCGGTTTTGCCTGGCCGTGAGAACCGGCCGTTTCGAGGCACCGTTTCACATTCATACCCAGAAGGAGCGGATTCTCGTCGCGGAAAGCAACATCGGGCTCGCCCGTCGCGCCTATGGCCAGTTTATCGTCAAGCGCATCGCGGAAGAAGGCTCCTGGGCCAATCCGCTGCTCGTTCCCGTGCCGTCCGAGGACGCGTTCGTCAGCGTCTCGGTGTTTCGCTCCTGGCTGATGCTGTCCGAAGCCTTGGCCACGACCGAGCTCAAATGGGCCCTGGTCGACGCGCTTTTCTGGGATGTTCCACCGCCCCCCGGCGTCGAGGAGGCGGCGCGACGCGACCGCGATGCCCTTGCCGCCGTCATGACCTGCGACTTCCCGGTGCGCGGCCAGGCGATCGTGCTGATCGACGATATCGTCTCCTCGGGCACGCTGCTTCTTGCGGCGCGCCAGCGCCTTCAGGCCGAGGGCGCCGTCGTCCTCGGCGCGGTCTCCTGCGGGCACGTCGTCCATGATTTCGAGACCAAGGCCTTCGGCCGCCAGGAATTCTGGCTCGACGAGGAAGGGAGCTCGGGCTGACCGGCAAGTCGCGGCTTGGCGCGAGCTTTGCTCGTCACGCAAAGGGAGCCGAATCCGGTCGAGCGATGGAATGTGACACCATGGATGCCGACAGCGCTTTCGCGGTCGATTCCGCCGACGAGGAGACCATCCTCGTCCGGCACTGCCAGGAGGCCCATCGCTACGCCTTCTTCATCGTCAGCGAGAACGGCCGCAGGCTCCTCGGCGACGGGGTCACGATCGGCAACAATGCGACCGCCAACGACGGCGCGGTCTTCAGCGCCGAGGCCCGGGCCTTCGCCGAGGCGGCCGCGCGCGAGCGCAAGCTGATCGACTGAAGTGGGCTGTCTCGGCCCGTCAGCTCACCGGCGGCGAGGTAGCGGGGCTGCGGTCCACCCGCGTGAACAGCGTGAAGCTGTCGTCGAAGATGAACCGCACCAGCAATCCGCTCCAGGACGCGTGGGTCGCGAGCCCGTCGTAGAAGCTCGGCGCCATCTCCTTCAGTCGCGGCAACAGCGTCCAGGGCACGTCGGGAAAATCATGGTGCTCGTTGTGGTAGCCGATGTTGAGCGCGACGATGTTCAAGCTGCCGTAATAGTCGAAGGTCTCCTGCGCCGCATCGAAGGTGTAGTGCTCCGAGATCCAGCGCGCGGCGAGCGGATGCAACCCGCCGACCGAGAACCAGAACGAGGCGAAGAGATAGAGGAGCGCGTTCGGTCCGAGAAGCACGAGGACCAATGCATCGTAGAGGAACACGCAAGCCGCGTTGATGAAGGTCCAGCGCCCCCACATCGGCACCGTCGCCTTCAGCCTCCGGAGCCTGAATCCCTGGAAGAGCGGGAAGAAGAACATCCAAGCCGCCTTGCCGTACCAGGTCCGGCCGAAGACCCGCGCCTCCCAACGGCTCGGCAGGTCGGCATCGTAGTCGTAGTCGCCGAGATGGGAATGATGCCTGATGTGGTAGCAGCGAAACCCCATCGCGGTCGGCAGCGTATTGGGCAGATCGGCGAGGATCCCCACCCATTTGTTGGCCGAGAGGCCCTTGAAGATCACGTCATGGCAGGCGTCGTGGATGACGACGAACATCGCATGATTGGCGAAGGCGCCGAGGCCGATGGCCAAGAGGACCGCGACCCACCAATAGCCGAGGCCGAGCCCGCCGCAGAATGCCGCGACGAGCGTCTGGCCCAAGACGACGGCGAGCGTGATCGCGGCCGTCCTCGGATCGTGGCCGATCAGGCTCGCGACCTCGGGATGCGCCGCGAGGATGGCGCGCCGCCGCGGCGGATGGGGACGCTTCAGCGTGGTCGGAAGGAAAGAGTCCCGAGCGACCGGCCCGGCCGCGACGATCTGCTCGCGCTGGAACGCGTTTGCACGCGCCGCATGCGTCTCCATGGCCAGCTCCTTCCGCAGCGCAATCCGAGGGTGCCGGCTCAGCCGGCGAGACCCTTCTCGTAGATGCGATGAACCTTGTCGATCCGTGCCCCCGACATCTCGATCGGCCGGCGCATGGCGGCGTTGTTCTCGAGGACCCAGCCGAACTCGATCTGGTCGACCTCGTGCCGGCCGGAACGGCCGCGCGCCTCCTCCATGAAGGCGAGGACCACGGCGCCCCCCGCGGCCGAGCGATGCAAGGCGCGCCGGAGCCCGAACAGCGCGACGCGCGCGGTCTTGTACTTGTGCGTCTTGATCCGCCACAGGAGACGCGGCAAGCCCAGCGGGAGCAGCCGGCCGCCGAGATCGCCCATGATCTCGTAGAGGTTCGGCAAGATCACGGCGAAGGCCTGGGGCACTCCGTCGAGCTCGATCATGAACCCGCCGTCCGGCGGCATGACATGGTTCAAGCCCGCCGCGGTCGCCAGGAACTCCTCGATCGTGAAGGGCACGTAGCCCCAATTGTCGTGCCAGGCATCATTGAAGATGTCCATCATGACCTCCGCCTCCTTGTCGAGGCGAGCGAGATCGAGACGCCGGATCTTCAGCCGCTCCCGCCATTCGGGCCGCGCCATGATGCCCGGCTTTTGCGCACGGTCCGCGGCGGTGATGGCGTAGCGGTAGGACAGGAGGTCGCGGGCCTTGACATAGCCCTGCCGTTCCAGGGACCTGCCGAGATAGTCCGGGTGCCAGGGCATGAAGACCATCGGGACCGATTCGAACCCCTCGACGAGCAGCCCGACCTCGCTGTTGATCGAGGGCGAGAATGGGCCATGGACGCGCTCCGCCCCCCGGTCCCGGAGCCAGGCTTCGGCGGTCCCGGTCAAGGCGGCGACGACCTCGTCGTCTTCGATCGCATCGAGGCAGCCGAACTGGGCCCGCGAGGCCCCGAGAGGGACGAAATCGTCCTTGTAGTACTGTGCGAGGATGCGCCCGACGAGCTTGCCGTCTCTTCGGGCGAGCCAGAACCGCGAGTCGACGTGCTTGAAATGTGGGTTGAGCCGCGCCGCGAGCAACTCCCAGCGCAAGGCATCGAGCGGCGGAGAAAATCCGGGCCGCCCCTCGTAGAGCTGCCGCGGCAGCCGGCAAAAGGCGAGGAAGCGCCGAAGCCCCTCGACCGGGACGATCTCGAGCGTGCTCATCTAGAGCAATTTCCAGCGAAGCGGATACCACTTCGCATTTCGATCTCGACGTTTCGATAGATCGACATCGATGCGAAATTGCGACAAAACAACGAAGTAGAGCCGAGTTCCGATTCCGCCGGAACGGCAACCGTTCCAAGACCCGCCGCACGAGACTTAACGGCGTCGGATCCGCTCGTTCCCGACATGAAAGATCGCCGTTTCATGCAAGCGTCAGGTCGCGGCGGTCAGCGACGGCAGCGACGTGGCACAGCGGCTCCTCGGCTCCGCCAGAAGGTCGATGACCCCCCGGATTTCCGCTTCCGTGTGCTGCGCCGAAAGGAAGAAGCGCAGCCGCGGCTGGTCCTTCGGAACCCCGATCTGGATGATCGGCGGCACGTAATAGCCGTGGCGCAACAGGTGCTGGGACGCTGCCAGCGTCTCGAGCGCGTCGCGAAACAGCACGGGGACGACGCCGCGCCCGACCGCCGGCCCGGTGTCGAGCCCGGCATCCTGGGCGAGCTCGAGAAAGAGCTCGCCGTTGCGACGCAGCCGCGCAATGCGCCACTCCTCCTGCTGCATCAGGCGCAGGGCCGCATCCGCGGCCGCCGAGATGACGGGGGAGAGGCCGACGCTGTAGACGAAGCCCGGCAGCGTATAGCGCAGCCATTCCACGACAGGGGCCTTGCCCCCGATGAAGCCGCCGCAGGAGGCGAGCGTCTTCGACAAGGTGCCGATGACGAGATCGATCCGCTGCGGATCCACCCCGGCATGCTCGCAAAGGCCGCGTCCCTCGTTACCGAGCACGCCGATCGAATGGGCCTCGTCCATGAGGAGCCATGCGTCGTGCCGCTCCTTGATCTCGACGAGGCGACCGAGATCGGACACATCGCCGTCCATGCTGTAGAGGCCTTCCGCCACGACCAGCACGCTGCGAAACCCGCCGCGCCGCTCGCGCAGGAGAAAGTCGAGATGGTCGAGATCGTTGTGGCGGAAGACGACGGCCTCCGCGGCGGTGCCTTTCGCGCCGCTCACGATGCTGTTGTGCGACAATTCGTCGATGAACAAGGCATCCCGCGATCCGAGGATATGCGAGATCGTCGTGACATTGGTCAGGTAGCCGCTGACGAGGGTGAGCGCGGCGTCGACCCCGAGGAACTCTGCGAGCGCGGCCTCGAGATCGTGATGTGTCGTCCTTTCGCCGCCGACGAGACGGGAGGCGAGGGCGCCGATGCCGAAGGTTTCGAGCGCGGCGGCGGCTGCGGCCTTCACCTTCGGGTGCTGCGACAGGCCGAGGTAATCGTAGTTCGCGAAGCTGACGAAATGCTCGCCCTGCGCCTCCGCCTCCCGTCGCAGCCGATCGATCGGGGCGAAAAAAGGGTCGCCACCCTCGAGATAGGCCTTGCCGGCTAGGCGAAAGCGCTTTGTCGCATAATCGGCGAGGCTGTTGATCTTGGGCACGTGCTTTTTGCAGTCTCGAGAGGTTGGAAAGGCGCGCCGCATCCGAATTCGGCATCCCGAGACCGGGAACCGGACCCGATTGCTCGAGAGTCGCGATCTCGCGCCGCGAACTCGTGTCTAGTCCGCTGAAAACGCTCGAGCCGAATCGCGACCTTTTTCCGGACCGGCAGACCGAGGATCGTCAGCCCGAGGCATAGCATTATGCGAAGTCCGGAGCAAAAGGGGATCCGTGGACAAGTCGAAAAGACCGCGCCGAAGACGCGGTCGGAGCATCGATAGCCATGCTACACCAATAGGTTACAAGACAAGGTCAATTCCCGTTACAAAGCGTAATATTTGCATTTCCCAGCGCGGCCGCTGCGCTTGCCGCCGCGCCGACGCGGGAATCACGGGGCGCGACCGCGGCGCGTCCTATCGCCCGGTGACGAGCAGGATCTTGCCGCAGTGCGCCGACGACTCCATGAGCTCGTGCGCGCGGCGCGCCTCCGCGAGGGGAAAGGTCGCGGCGACCCAGGGCTTCACCTCACCCCTTTCGAGCAGCGGCCAGACCTTTTCCCGCAACGCCACGGAGATCGCGGCCTTTTGCTCCACGGTGCGCGCGCGAAGCGTCGAGCCGGTCAAGGTCAGCCGCCGCAGCATCACCGGTCGGAAATCGAAGGCCTCGGTCACGTGGGACTGCAGGAACCCGATCTGCACCAGGCGTCCCTCGATCGCCATGACCGAGATGTTCCGCGGCAGGTAGCTGCCGCCGACCATGTCGAGCACGAGATCGACGCCTCGCTTTGCGGTGAAGGCTTTCACCGCCTCGACGAAGTCGCTGGTCTTGTAGTCGATCGCGAGATCCGCGCCGAGCTTCGTGCAGAAGGCGCATTTCTGGGGCGAGCCGGCCGTGGCGATGACGATCGCGCCGGCGCTCTTGGCGAGCTGGATCGCGGTCGAGCCGATCCCGCTCGATCCGCCATGGACGAGGAAGGTCTCGCCCGCGACGAGCCTTCCGCGCGTAAAGACGTTGTCGAAGACGGTGAAGAAAGCCTCCGGCAGGCCCGCGGCTTCGACGACGCCGAGAGCCTGCGGCACCGGCAGGCAGAGCGCGGCATCCGCCAGCGCATATTCGGCATAGCCGCCGGAGCCCAGCAGTGCGCAGACGGCCTCGCCTGCCCGCGGCCATGCGACCCCGTCATCATGGGCGACGACCTTGCCCGCGACCTCGAGGCCCGGAACGTCGCTTTCGCCCTTAGGCGGCGGATAGGCGCCCTCCCTCTGCAGGCAATCCGGACGGTTGACGCCGCAGGCGGCGACCTCGATCAGGACCTGGCCGGGTCCGGGCGGGGGGACATCGGCCTCGGCGATGCGGATGACCTCCGGTCCGCCCTTACCGGCAAACTCGACCCGGCGCATCCGAGGTCCGTGCATCGTCTCTCGCTCCGTTTCGCGGCTCATGCGGTCTTCACGAAGAAATAGACGGTCAGGACGAGCCCGACCAGCACGACGAAGCCTTTCACCTGCCGGGTCGGCATCCGCCGCGCGGCATGGATCCCGGCATAGCCCCCCGCCAAGGCACCGATCGCGACAACACCCGTCAAGGGCCAATGGACCAGCCCGGCGACGACGAAGGTCACGACCGCCGCGGTGTTCATCAGGACGGCAAAGAGGATCTTCACCGAGTTCATCAGCCAGATGTCGCGCAAGCCGAACAAGGTGAGCGCGGCGAGCATCAAGATCCCGATGCCGCCGCCGAAATAGCCGCCATAGATCGCGACCAAGACTTGAGCGAGGGCGATGCCTCTTCGGCCGAGACGGAACTTCCGCGCGCCCTCACGGGTCAGGTTGCCGCTCGCGAAGACCAGGGTCGCGAAAAGGATGAGCCAGGGCACGATGCGGCGGAAGGTCTCGTCGGGCGTGATCAGGAGGAGGAGCCCGCCGACGAGGCCGCCCACGAGGCTGATCGCCGAGAGCAGCGGCACATCGATCCGCTTGTCCTTGGACGCCGCGAGGAGCCCGTCACGGGCGAGGACCGCGGTCGCGATCTGGCCGGGATAGAGCGCGACGGTGCTCGAGGCGTTGGCGGCAATCGGCGGGAGGCCCGCGGCGATGAGCGCGGGGAACGTCAGGAAGGACCCGCCTCCGGCGAGAACATTGATGAAGCCGGCCGCGAAGGCGGCAAGGCCGACGAGGAGGAGCATCATCGCGGGAATGCTTCGCGTGCTGGGGGGCCGTGCCGGGTGTCGGCCGGCGAATCGACGGCGCGTTTTGACGTGAATCGCACCTGCCGCACAAGTGCGAGAGTCGCGGCCCGGTCGAGGCTTGCGGAGCGGGTGAAACCGTCCCTCGAACAGGAGATGCGAGCCCTTGGCGAGATCCGTAGCATAGCTCTGCTCGGGACAGGGGCAAGTACCTGCTCTTCGGCGGAGGCCACAGGGCAGGCCATGTCGCAGCATATGCGAATTCTCACATCTCCTGCTCGCGAGGTGTGGTCTCTAGAGAGTACTTCTGTGAATAGGCCAGCTCGACACGCCGATCGTCCCGCGGGCAACAACCAAGGGCGGTGACGGCTAGATCGGGAGTGTCGGTTTTCGAGAACGGAGGTAGTCATGCGAATGATTTTTGCGGCGATCTTCCTCGTTACCTTGCTCGGCGCCGGCGCGGGGATCGAGCCCGCAAACGCCGGCAGCGTGACCTTCAAGCTGACCAATGCTGCCCCCTACAGCATCAGGGTCAAGTTTTTCTCCCAGGATCGCCGCGGCTGGCAATGGCCGAGCAGCACGACGCATTATACGCTCGACGACGGTCGCCGGCATGAATTTCCCCTCCGATGCCGGGACGGCGAGAAAATCTGCTACGGAGGGTCCTATGCCGACAACAAGTCACATTGGGGCGTCGGCTTCGATGGGACGAGAAGCTGCAACGGCTGTTGCCTCACCTGCGGAGACAACGTCCAGCACGCTTGGCGCCTGAACGGCGGGCCTCGCCGGGCGAATCGGCAAGAAGGCTTCGGCAACGACTACGTGGGCGTTCCCATCGACTAGAGCGGGATGAGGCTTATCCGATCGATTTGGGATTCCCGAATTGGCTGAGATCTGATTCGAGCTTCGCGCTGGGTCGGAGGCCAGCATGGATGACACGACCTCTGGAGCGAGATGAGGAGAAGTGCACAGCGGTTTTCCGCCCTCATCCCGCTCGAGCGATTTCCATCGAAGCGGATACCACTTCGCGTCGTGAAATTGCGCCAAAACAAGAATCCAGAGCGGCTATCCGATTCGGCCGGTTCGGCTAGCCGCTCTATTCCTTCGGCTTCGGCTGCCAGAGCCCGATCGTGGCCCCCGTCGGGTCCTGGATGATCGAGAACCATCCGGCATTCGGCACCTCGGTGACGTCGTGGCAGAGCGTGGCGCCGAGCGCTGTCGCCTTGTCGGTCGCGGCGCGAATATCATCGACGAGGACATAGGGCAGCCAGGCCGTCGGCACCTCCGGGCGCGGAGATTTCATGATGCCGCCGCCGGTGCCCTCGCCGGGATCGATCAGCGTATAGACCCCGACCGGGCCCATCTCGACATCGTTCAGCTTCCAGCCGAGCAAGGCCTGATAGAAGGATTTCGCCTTGTCGGGGTCGGGGGTCGTGAGCTCGACGTGAACAAAAGGACTGGCCATGATCATTCCTCCGAGTGCCATGTGAGCCGGTTTGTCGCTGAAAAACGGAAAATGTGAGGTAAGGCGACGCCGTCTTTCGATGTCATGTAAACGTCGCTCTATTGTTAAGAAAACATCATTCTACTTCATGCGGAGGCGCCGTTTCGTCGGCGCGCGGGACAAATTTGCAACGCTATTGTCGATTCCGGCCGCATCGAGACCTTTTGCCTTGCCGTGATCCGCGATCGGACTCACAAGCGTCGCGCATCCATGTGCACTGGAAGGTGCAAATCCAAAATGGACCGATCCGAGAAGGCCTCGACGGCCGCCACGGCGCTATTGCAGCAATGCTCTGGACAGCGCCTTTTTCTCGTGCTGTCGGCTTCCGCCGCGCTCTCCGTCCAAGCCGTCGCGGCCGAGCCTCCGCCCGCCTTCAGTTGGGCTGGCGCCTACATCGGTGGCAACAGCGGAGCTTCCATTCCATTGAACACGCAGGAGCGGCTACAGGCCGGGAGCGGCTTCGGCAGTACCGCATTCGATCTTTATCCCCCGAGCGGCGAGCGCACGGGCGTCACTTTCGGCGCGCAAGCGGGCTACAATTGGCAGCTCGGGCCTTGGGTCTATGGTGTGGAGATGGATTTCAATTTCTTGGATGGTCGCGGCGGCCAGAGTGGAACCTTCCCTGCGCCCCCCGCCTATTGGCCTCCGGGGGTCCTTTCATACAGTGTCGATTACGAGCAGAGCGCAAATTATTTCGCGAGCTTTCGCGGACGCCTCGGCTACGCTTTCGACCGCTCGCTCGTCTACATCACGGGCGGAGTTGCGGCCGGTGGTGCGCGCGGCCCGGCGATCCTGGCGCTTTCCGGCCGTGGTATCGACGCTCCCTTCACGGTTGGCCCATCCCAGTCGTCGCGTATGAAATATGCTGTCGGCGCGGGCTACGAATACGCGTTCGCGGATGGTTGGTCGGTGCGGTTCGAGTACCTTTTCCTCAACCTGTCGTTGAACACGCAGCTGTTCGACAATGGCGCCGACTTTCAGTATGCCTCGCGCACGCGCAACGAGAACCACGTGTTCCGGGTCGGGCTGAATTCCTTGCTCGGCACCGACAACAATGTCGCAGACCATGCTGACGCGCAGAGCGGAAAGCAAACCGACGGCGACTCGGAGCTCTACAGCGTGCATGGGCAGACCACGGGAGTGCTGCAGGGCTATCCGAAGTTTCCTGCGCACTATACCGGGCCGAACAGCTTCACGCCCTTCGGACAGGCGCGTTTCGGCTCTACCACCAATCTATTTGCCGGCCTGCGCGTGTGGGAGGGCGGCGCGATCTATGTGAATCCCGAGATCAGCGAAGGATTTGGGCTCTCCAATTCGGTCGGTGCGGCCTCTTATGTGAACGGCGCGGTCGCCAAGGTAGGGAGCAGCGCCCCCTATCTTCGCTACCACCGCTATTTCTTGCGCCAGATCATCGGCCTCGACGGCATCGAGCAGGAGCCGGGCGACACGGGATCCCACAGCGAGCTGCTCGAAGCGACGCAGAACCAGCTTCAAGGAACGGTCGACAAGAATCGCTTGATCTTCACGATCGGTAAGTTCTCCGTCGGAGATGTCTTCGACGACAACGTCTATGCGCACGACCCCACCACCGGATTCCTGAATTTCGCTTTCAATACCATGGGCGCCTTCGATTACGCCGCCGATGCCTGGGGCTATACCTATGGCGCGGCCATCGAATGGAAGCAGGATTGGTGGAGCGCGCGCGCCGGAGTCTTCCAGCTGTCGGACGTTCCCAACAGCGAGAAGATCGAGCCGATCCTCCTGCGCCAATACATGGGCGTCGGCGAGTTCGAGGTGCGTTACGATCTTTTCGGTCAACCCGGCAACGTCAAGTTCCTGCTCTTTGCCGACAATGGCTACCTCAACAAGGTCGACGAGGTCGTCGATATCGCTCTCGCGACGGGGAACCTCCCGCCCGACATCACGAACAACGATCTGCGGAAAAGACGCGTGAAATTCGGCGGTGGTGTCAATATTCAGCAGCAGCTCACCCCGGGCCTCGGAGTTTTCCTGCGAGCGAGCATGGCCGACGGACGCTACGAGACCGTCGATTACACCGACATCGACAAGTCGCTCTCGGGCGGTTTCGTGGCCTCGGGACTCTTGTGGGAACGTCCAAAGGACGAGATCGGCGTCGCCGGGGTGGTCAGCGGCCTCTCGCCTGCACGCGTGCGCTATTTCGCTCTCGGTGGGACGAGCGTCTACATCGGTGACGGCGCGCTCTCCTACGACGGCGAAAAAGCCATGGAAGCCTATTACAAATGGGGCGTCGTCGACGGGCTCGATATCACCTTCGACTACCAGTTCTTGCCGAACCCTGCGCACAACCTAGATCGCGGACCGGTGTCTGTCTTCGGGTTGAGGCTCCACGCGGAATTTTGACGGGGTGGCGAAGCTCCGAGGCGGTGACCTGTCGCAGGTCAGCTTAGCGTCCCCCGCGACCGGCTGTGGTAGGGACTGTGGAGGATCGCTTCCTCCTCTTTCTCCCCGATGTGGGACGGAGGCTCCGGCGGACGTCCGCGACGCTCGAAGAACCGCTGCACGACCACATAGAACGTCGGCACCATGATCAAGGCGAGAACCACGACCGCGATCATGCCGCCCATGACACCTGTGCCGAGCGCCTGCTGGCTCTTGGCGCTCGCGCCATGGGCGATAACCATGGGCGTGACGCCGAAGACGAAGGCGAAGCCGGTCATGAGGATCGGCCGCAGGCGAAGCCGCGCGGCCTCGACGGCGGCCTCGACCAGAGGCGTGCCGTGCGCATGCAGGGTCCGCGCGAACTCGATGATGAGGATGGCGTCCTTCGCGGCGAGGCCGATGATGGTGACGAGACCGATCGTGAAATAGACGTCGTTCGGCATGTCCCGCAAGGTCACGGCGAGGACCGCGCCCGACATGCCGAGCGGCACCACGAGAAGCACTGACAGCGGGATCGTCCAGCTCTCATACAAGGCGGCGAGCAGCAGGAAGACGACGAGCACGGAGAGAGCGAGCAGGAAGGCGGCCTGCGAGCCCGCGAGCTTTTCCTGCAAGGATTGGCCTGTCCAGTCGTAGCCGAAGCCCGCCGGCAGACCCTCGGCGATGCGCTCCATCTCGGCGATCGCGTCGCCCGAGGTATAGCCGGGGCGGGCGGTGCCGCTCATCCGGACCGAGGGGTAGTAGTTGAACCCGACGAGCTGGGTCGGGCCGATCGTCCATTTGACGGCGGCGAAGGACGAGAACGGCACGAGCTCACCCTTGCTGTTCTGGACGTTGAAGGAAAGGATGTCCTCGGGCTGCATGCGGCCCGACCGATCGGCCTGGACGATGACTCGCTGCATCCGACCGCGGTTGGGGAAGTCGTTGATGTAGCTCGACCCGAGATTGGTCGAGATCGTGCTGTTGATCGTCTCGAAGCTGACCCCGAGCGCCGCAGCCTTCTCGCGATCGATCACGAGCTCGACCTGGGGTGCCGGCGAAAGTCCCTCGACAAAGACATCCTGCAAGACCGGGCTCTTGGCGGCTTCGGAGAGGACGTGGTCCTTGGCTCGCATGAGCTCGACATAGCCTTTTTGCCCCCGGTCCTGGAGACGGAAGCTGAAGCCGCTCGAGGTTCCGAGATTGTCGATCGGCGGCGGCTGCAAGGCCTTGATCTCGGCGTCCTTGTAGCTTTCCAGCTTCTTGTTGGCGTCGGCGACGATCGCCTCGGCGGAGTCGTCCTCGCCGCGCTTCGACCAGTCCTTCAGGGTCACGAAAGCTTGCGCCGTGTTGATCCCCTGGCCGAGAAAGCTGAAGCCCGTCAGGAACGTGACCTGGTCGATCCCCTTTCGGTCGAGAAGATAGGCCTCGACACGCTCGACCGCGGCCAAGGTCCTGTTGAACGAGGCCTCGGGCGGGGCCTGGATGTCGACCGTGAGGAAGCCTTGGTCGTCCACCGGGAGGAAGCCAGCGGGAAGGCGCTGGAACCCGACGGCGAGAGCAGCCAGGATCACGAGATAGATCAGCATGACGCGGCCGGTTCGGGCGAGCGTCCAGCGGACGAAGCTTCCATAGCCCGTGGTCGCGCGCGCCATGCCCCGGTTGAAGAGGCCGAACAGGCCCTTCTTGTCGTGGTGGTGGCCGGCCTCAACGGGCTTGAGCAGGGCACCACAGAGGGCCGGCGTGAGCGACAGGGCGAGAAAGGCCGAGAAGCCGATCGCCGAGACCATGGTCACGGA